>CALJKJ010000029.1 GCA_937973685.1 uncultured Flavobacteriales bacterium
CTGGTCGTTTGGAATACTTCAACGATTCGGATTTGACAATAATTCAAACGGCATTATCCTCATTAAATCTCTTTGGAGCAGGCTTGTGTTACAATTACAAAATCAACGCCAATGCCCTATTCCGTTTGGAATACCGTTATTACAACTCCGGGAAACAGCAACAATTTTCACAGAACAACGGAAATACAAATTGGTATCAATTCGTGATGGGAAATGTGACGGTTTGGTTTTAAACCATCCTTAATCAACTTTTTTCTCAAAGACCTTTTCACCGATTTTCAAACCGGTAAACGATTCATTTGCAATCCAATAATACGTTTCAACAATTGGTGGATTTAATTTTTCGCGGGGAAGTGATGGTTGATCAATCCAATAAATGGTAAGGGGATCACAAATTGGTTTTGCTGTATATGTTGCAACGATTGCGTTATTGACAACTTTCCACTGTCCAATGAAAAGCGTATCACATGAAAAATCAATGATACTGTGTAAATTTTCGTTGTAAAAAATGGTATCGGTAAGTTTAAATATCCGTCCAGATGCTTCGATAACAATTGCATCGGTCACCGAATAAGTTGGTGGCGTCATGTAACACGTGCCGTTTGGTCCTCCTGCAAAACCTCCACCTAACCAAGATGTGTTTTGGTACGTTCCAACAAAAGTTGGCGTTTGAGCTGATAGTAAAAAACAACTGCAACAAGCTACTATTTGTAGGACAAATTTCAATCAGAACATTTCTTAAACAAACTCCGCCAATTCCATCCAACGAGCTGTTTTGCTGTCGATTGCAGCGACAATAGCAGCTAATTTGTTACCAGCTTCCATGATTTGCTCGTTGCTGGATGAACCAGACGAAAGCACTGCTGTTTGCGCCTCTTTTTCTGCTTCTAAGTCCTCCAATTCTTTTTCCAAACTATCAAATTCAGACTTTTCCTTGAACGATAACTTGCGTTTTTCTTGCGAAGAGGAAGCACTCAACTGCGTTACTTTGACCTCTTTTACAGGCGTTGGATCTTTTTCTGCTGCTTTCTCTTTCTTGTAATCAACAGCGGTTTGCTTTCTGAATTCGGTGTAGTTTCCGATAATGTCTTTGATTGCTCCTTGACCTTCGAAAACAAATAAATGGTCAACCATTTTGTCCATGAAATAACGGTCGTGGGAAACAACGATCAAACAACCTTCGAAAGTACGGAGGTAATCCTCCAACACACTCATTACAAAGATGTCCAAATCGTTGGTTGGCTCATCCAAAATCAAGAAATTCGGATTGGCCATCAACACGGTCATCAATTTCAAACGACGCTTTTCTCCCCCACTTAATTTGTGAACGAAGTTGTAATGCATGTGGCGCGGAAACAAGAATTTTTCCAAAAACTGAGCCGCTGACAATTGCTTGCCTTTTTCCAATGGAATAAACTCCGCAATGTCGCGAATGACATCAATGACTTTTTTGTCCTCGTCCACCTGAATTAATTCCTGAGAATAGTAACCAAAAACGACTGTTTCGCCAGTAACTACTTTACCACGGTCCACCTCTTCCCTGTTTTGAATGATGTTCAAAAAGGTCGATTTTCCCGTTCCGTTGTTTCCAACAATTCCCAAACGTTCTTTGCGTTGGAAGTTGTACGAGAAATTATCGAGAATAACTTTGCTTCCATAGGACTTGCCAATTTTGTGTAATTCCAAAATCTTTGATCCCAAACGTTCCATTTTTACAGGAATGTCGATTTCGTCCTCTTCGATGCGTTGGCTGGCAACTTTTTTGACTTCTTGGAAATTATCAACACGCGCTTTTTGCTTCGTTCCACGTGCTTTCGGTTGACGGCGAATCCAATCCAATTCTTTTTTGAATGTATTGCGCGCCTTGTCAATCGTAGAAGATAATTGCTCTTGACGTTCGGCTTTTTTCTCCAAGTAATACGAGAAATTTCCTTTGTATTTGTAGATCGTTTGATCTTCTAATTCGTAAATCGTGTCGCACACCACTTCCAAGAAATAACGGTCGTGTGTCACCATTAAAATCGTTGATTTGGATTTCGATAAATATTCCTCCAACCATTCGATCATGTCCAAATCAAGGTGATTGGTAGGTTCATCCAAGATCAAGAAATCAGCTTCTGCGACCAATACTTGCGCCAAGGCAACACGTTTTTTCTGACCACCAGAAAGACTTCCAACCAACAAACTGGTGTCGTCCAATTTCAACACGGATAGAATGGCATTGACTTTGACTTCCATGTCCCATGCGTTCAATTCCGTTAGTTCGTCGTAACATGCGTGAATGGCTTCTTCGTTACCTTCGCGCAATGCTTGGTTGTATTTTTTTACAATCTGTAATTCGGGTAAATCGTGCGAAAAAACGGCTTCTAAAATCGTGTGCGTTTCGTCCAATGTTTCTGTTTGTTGCATGAAAGCAACACGCAAATCGTTTCGGTAAACAACACGTCCACTGTCGGTATCTTCCAAATTCATCAAACAGCGCAACAAGGTTGTTTTACCATTTCCGTTTTTAGCAACGATGGCTACTTTATCTCCTTGATCGATACCAAACGTAATGTCTGAAAAAATGATACGGTCACCAAACGATTTGGTAAGATTTTCAACAGAAAGAAAATTCATTTTATTGGAAGATTTATCCGCTCGAACAGTCGAAACGCCGACAAAAGTAATAAATTAACGTGCTTTACCGCTCAACTAGTAGCGAATTAACGCAAACGATCCATCGAATCGATCAATTTCTTGTCTTTTTTGACACCTCTCATGCCCATTCGTTGGAAAAATAGGGAAAGCGCAATCAAGCCAAAACCAATGTGAATGGAAACGTCTTGTGTATTCGTTGTGATTGCACCAATGTAAAACCACACCAATGCCAAAGTGGTCAAAACGATGGTAAACCAAGATAAGGTAATTTGACGCGCTCTGTTTTTGTACGAAAAGATAATTACAAACAATACAAGCAATAACACAAGTAATAAGATGTAATCCGTTGAAGGCTGTTTGTCCTGACCAAAAATTGTACGATTGATTGAACCGATGGAAAACAGTGGAATATTTGCAAAAGGAAGCGCGAGTAAAACTACTGCAACAAGGTAATAAATCGTTTGAATGCGTTGTAACATGATATTCTTTTTGGTAAAGATATTGAAAATGCAAAACGCTGAAATTCATTTTTTAATTTTTTTTATGAATTATGAAAACAATTTAATTTTACTTTTGTTGATAGTAAAACAAACAAATTAAATAGTATTACTATTATGATTGATTCGATTATTTTAAAACAGCCTGAAGGAACGTACCTGAAAGATCCGCAAGGAAGCGAATTGGGGATAAACATCTTGAAAGCGAGTATTGAGTTAATTGAGGAAATGGGAATTGAAGATTTCACATTTAAGAAATTAAGCATTCGAATTGAATCGACAGAAGCTTCTGTTTACCGTTATTTTGAGAGCAAGCATCAATTATTGCTTTATTTGTATTCCTGGTATTGGGGATGGAAGATGATGGAAATCGACCGAGCTACGCATTTTATTTCGAACGATTTTGAGAAACTTTTAACGGCACTTGAATTGCTTATTCAACAGGAAAACAAAACATCCTTTGCCTTTTCATTTTCGTACGAAAAATTGCGTAACTTAATAGAAAAAGAAGGATTCAAATCTTTTTTAACGAAGAAGGTAGATGATGAAAATCAATTAGGAGCTTTTGATAATTATAAAAAAATAGTAGCTTTAATGAGTTCGTGGGTAGTTGCTACCAAACCCGATTTTCAATTTCCAAACATGCTCATTACGACAATTATTGAAGGAGCCCATTTGCAGCATTTTTTCGGGAATCATTTACAAAAACTCACGAATCATTCCACTACTAACGACAACGTGGCAACATTTTACAAACAATTAGTGCATTCTTTATTACAAAACAAATGAAACAATATATTATTTCACCTTGGAGTCGACTAATTTCGTTATTGAAAATCGACAAATCAGATGTTTCGCTTTTATACATTTACGCTATTTTCAGCGGATTGGTGAGCTTGAGTTTACCTTTGGGAATACAATCGGTAATACACTATATACAAGCAGGAGAAATCACCACCAGTTGGGTTGTTTCCATCGTTTTAGTTATCATTGGTGTATTATTGGCTGGTATTTTACAAATCTTACAATTGCGCATTACAGAAAATATCCAACAAAAAATTTACGTGCGTTATGCTTTCGACTTTGCATTTCGTTTTCCGCGTTTCGACCGTAAATTATTGGACAAAATGATTCCATCAGAATTGATGAACCGTTTTTTCGACATCATCAACCTGCAAAAAGGTATTTCAAAAGTGTTACTCGATTTTTCAGCAGCAATCCTACAAATTTTGTTTTCTCTCATCGTCTTGTCGTTTTATCATCCGTTTTACATTATCTTCAGTATATGCTTGATAATCACGTTAATTTTCATGTTTAAACCAATCATTCAAAAAGGGTTTGATACTAGTTTGGTGGAATCGAAATACAAATACAAAACAGCTTATTGGTTACAAGAAATTGCAAAAACTGATTGGAGTTTTCGCTTGAATCCAATTGGTAATCATCACCTAAAAAAATTAGACGTGTTAACACAAGGCTATTTAACCAGTCGCGAAGAGCACTTTAAAATTTTGTGGAAACAATTTTCGTGGATGATTGCATTCAAAGTAATCATTGTGACTTCTTTGCTAGGAATTGGAGGTTTCCTTGTGATTGACCAACAAATGAACTTGGGACAATTCGTTGCGGCTGAGGTCTTGATCGTCTTGATTTTAGGTGCATTTGAAAAAATCATTCAACTTTTGGAAACCTTGTACGATGTATTTACTTCGCTTGAAAAAATTGAACAGGTGCGCGACATTCAAATGTTAAACGATGTTGTCAACTTAACCGATGATTTTGACTTTTCAACTGCATTCCCAATCGAATTAATTGACACAACCTTAAACAAAGCAGTAATTCGCATTGAAAAAGGTGATCGTATTTTTATTCAATCTACGAATAATGCGCAAACCTTACACCAATTAAAATGCATCGTAGACCCTAGCATTTCGAATCAATTTGTTCCAAAATGGAACATGGAAATTCCTTCACACGAAAAAACGACACAAGCATTTTGTAAGATTGGGTGGTTCTCGAAACAAACGCATTTGTTTGAAGGAACAATTAAAGAAAACTTGTTGATGGGCCGAACTAATTTGAGTAATGATGAACTAAACGAAGTACTAGAAATGCTTACTATTTCTCACTTAGTCCAAGATCAAGTGGAAGGATACAACACCTTGTTATCGAAAAGTAATTATTTTTTGAATGACCGAGAAAAAGAATTGTTATTACTTGCACGTGCGGTTATTGGAAAACCTGATTTCTTGGTACTCTCTTTCTTAGGTTCAAGTTTGAAAGAAAACGAAATAACGACAATCGTAGAAAAAATAACACATGAATTACCGACATCAACAATAATTCTTTGTGGCGATTTTACGGCTCCACAAAATTGGTTAATAAAACAATTGTAATCCCATGAAAAAATTTGAATCATACCAATCGGTTATACGGATCAACAAAAAGAAAAATTCGTATCGTTTATTGAAGTTTTTAGTGGCCTTTTCGCTGATTTCACTTATTATTCTTCTTTTTCCTTGGACGCAAACAATCAGTTCACCTGGAAAAGTAACAGCAATTAGTCCAAATAATCGCCCTCAAACAATTCATGCTACAATTGGCGGACGGATTGAAAAATGGTTTGTTAGCGAAGGGCAATTTGTACAAAAGGGCGATACTATTTTATTTCTTTCAGAAATCAAATCAGAATACTTTGACCCCAATTTGATTCAGCGAACTGAAAGTCAACGTGTTTCAAAAGAAAATAGTGTTGCTTCTTACATGCAAAAAGTCAAATCGATGGATAATCAAATTGATGCGTTGATTGACGCACGCATAGTGAAACTACAACAAGCGGAGAATAAAATCAAGCAATTACGTTTTAAGATTATTTCGGATTCAATGGACTACAAAGCTAATTCGAAACAATTAGCAATTGCAATCAAGCAATACGATAGAACAGATGAATTGCATACAAAAGGGTTGAAATCAACAACTGAATTAGAAAACAGACGGATAAAAGTTCAAGAATTAGAAGCCAAAGAAATAGGTTTTGAAAACAAATTATTAGCTTCAAAAAATGAATTACTCAATGCAATTAGTGAATTACGTTCTATCGATGCAGATTACAGAGATAAAATTGCAAAAAGTGAAGCAGAAAAAGCGACTACGCTATCCAGTTTGTACGATACCGAAGCGAATGTAACCAAGATTCAAAATCAAATTTCGAATTACACTATTCGTTCCGGATTTTATTATGTAACAGCACCACAAAGTGGATATATTTCGCAAGCATTAAAAAATGGTGTAGGAGAAACAGTAAAAGAAGGCAGCCCGTTGGTTAGTATTGTTCCGATAATGAAAGATTTTGGTGTGGAAATATTTGTCGAACCGATTGATTTACCGTTGATTCATTTGGGAAACAGAACGCGTATTCAATTTGATGGTTGGCCTGCAATTGTTTTCTCAGGCTGGCCTAATGTGAGTTACGGAACCTATGGTGGAACTGTTGTTGCGATCGACAACAGCATCAATGCGGAAGGAAAATACCGTGTGTTGGTTGCACCTGACAAAAACGATCACAAATGGCCGAAATTACTCAAGATGGGTGTTGCTGTTAAATCAATGACCTTGTTGAATGATGTGCCAATTTGGTATGAACTTTGGCGAAAAATCAATGGTTTCCCGCCAAATTATTACACTCCTAAAATGAATGCTAAATCCAAATTGAAATGAGACAATTGATCGTTATAATTTGCGTTTTTTCGCATGCTTTTGCACAAGATTCATTGGTAATCTCACGTTTGACCATGACTGATTTCTTGACTCAAGTCAAAGAGAATCACCCCATTGCACTGGTTACGCAGAATAATGTAGAAATGAGTCAACGCGTTATTCAATTAGCAAAAGGTGCATTTGATCCAAAAGTTTTTTCGGGAATTGATCAAAAATATTATGATGGTAAGACCTATTACAGCACCTTATCATCTGGCATCAAAATCCCTACGCGCTTTGGTGTAAATTTCAAAGCAATGGGCGATTTTAATTCTGGTGCATATCTGAATCCAGAAAATCGAGTACCTGAAAATGGACTTACTTATTTAGGAATTGAAGTGCCTCTTGGTCAAGGCCTTTTTACGGATGAAAATCGAGCAACATTGAAACGAGCAGAGGTTGCATACAATCAATCTGCTGTAGAACAACAACTGACCCTGAATGAATTGTTGTTTTCTGCTGGACAACAATTTATAGACTGGCAAAAAGAAGAAGCTTTACTTAAATTAGCTTCAGAAGGATTACAACTTGCAAAAGAACGATTGGAACAAATTAAAAGTAATGTTGCTCTAGGCGATCGTGCAGCCTTGGATAGTGTTGAGGCAAATGCAAGTTATTTATTGCGGAAAAACGATTACCTTGAACGACAACTCGCTGCTCAAAATGCTCGGAAAAACATGTCGTTTTATTTGTGGGACAAAGGACTGATTCCACTCGAGTTAGCTGCAAGCATTTCACCCGAACAACTAAATGTGATAGAACCAAAAGTTCGCTTAGTTGATTCGTTGTTCAATCACCCTATAATGCGCTCATATAACAACAAATTGAGCGATCTTTCGATTGAACAACGTTGGAAAAAAGATCAATTAAAACCAAAGGTTTATGTGAATTACAACTTACTGCAAACGCCTGAAAATTTAATCAGTATGAATTACTCGTATTTGAACTATAAATGGGGAGCTAGTTTTGCAATGCCTTTATTTTTGAGAAAAGAACGTGCTGGATTAGCAATTTCAGGATTAAAAATTGAAAATACAGAATTGGAACGAACAAATAAAGAACGAGAAATCGCAACAAAGTTATCTGTTAATTTGAACGAATGGTATACGTATTTTAATCAAACTGATGTCAGCCAGGAAATAGCTACAAACTACCAAACCTTGTCCGCTGCTGAAAGAGAGTTGTTTGAAATCGGTGAAAGTTCGCTGTTCTTGATCAATTCACGTGAAATGAGTTACTTGAGTGCTCAAGCTAAATACATTGAATCGCTTGCAAAAACAAACAAAGCAGCATTAAAACAAACGTATTTATTAGGGAATTTAGGCAGATAAATCAATGAAGCATTTTGGCTTTGTCCAACATTAAAAAGTCTAAAATGACCATCGCAGCCATTGATTCGACAATAACAACCGCTCTTGGCACAACACATGGATCGTGACGACCTTCCATGGTTAATTGAACTGCGTTGTAATCTTGATCGATCGTAGCTTGTTCTTTTAATATGGTTGCAACTGGTTTGAAAGCTACACGAAAATCAATGGGCATTCCATTAGAAATTCCGCCTTGAACACCACCAGAGTGATTCGTCGCAGTTGTTCCATCAGCTAAAAACTGATCGTTGTGTTCCGAACCGAGCATCGACATACTTTCAAAACCAGAACCAATGGAAAAACCTTTCACAGCATTGATTGACAACATTGATTTACCCAACTCTGCATGTAATTTGTGAAAAACAGGTTCTCCTAATCCAACAGGAACATTGTTGATCACACAACGAACACAGCCACCAATGGTATCGCCATCTTTTCGAACAGATTGAATCAATGCTTCCATTTGTTCCGCCATTTCAGTAGAAGGAACGCGTACCGCATTTGATTCCTTGATTGCTCTTAGTTCGTTGGACCATTCTCCCGTCCATTTCAAATTACCAACTTGATCAACAAATGCATCAATTGTAATGCGTTCTTGAGCTAAAATCTGTTTTGCAATGGCTCCAGCAACAACTCGTGCTATCGTTTCACGCGCACTAGATCGTCCCCCACCGCGGTAATCTCTGTGACCATATTTTTGAGCATAAGTGAAATCCGCATGAGAAGGACGAAAAACACCAGCAAGGTTGTCGTAATCTTTCGATTGTTGATCCTTGTTCAATACATAAAATCCAATTGGTGCACCTGTTGTTTTTCCTTCAAAAATACCAGAAAGAATAACGAGCTGATCCAATTCATTGCGTTGCGTTACAATAGCAGATTGTCCGGGTCTTCTTCGGTTCAATTCTTGTTGAATAGCATCCGAATCGATAACAAATCCACCAGGTACACCGTCGATGACACCTCCTATTGCTATTCCGTGTGATTCACCAAACGATGTTAAGCGAAAAATTGTTCCAAAACTTGAGCCAGCCATTTTATTTTTTCTTAAAGGTATAAAAAAAGAGACCTAAGTCTCTCTTTCTTAAAAATATAGTTTTAGTGACAAATTGTCTCTTCCGTTGCTTTTAAGATTTCTCTTACTTCCTCAAGCGTTGGCGCTTCAGCATACGTTCTCAAAACAGGTTCTGTTCCAGAGGCTCTGATCATCATCCAACGGTCGTCATCGAAGAAAAACTTCCAGCCATCAATTGTTCCAACAGACTTGACTTGATACTTACCAAACGATTTCAATTCATTATTTTGACATTTGGCAACAATCTGTTGTTTCATTTCTTCGGTAATGTGTAAATCGTTGCGTTCGTATTTGAAAGCACCAACAATTGCATACACCTCATCAATTAATTCATCCAATGTTTTACCTGATTTCGCCATGAATTCCCAGATGATTAATCCCATCCAAATTCCATCACGTTCTGGAATATGACCTTTCACAGCGATTCCTCCAGACTCTTCACCACCAAGCAATACATCTTCATCGATCATGATGCCTGCGATGTATTTGAAACCAATTTTAACGATTTCGTTTGTCAAGCCATAATGTTCGGCCATTTTACCAACTCGAGGTGTTGTACTGAAAGCAGTTACGACTTTTCCATCTAAGTGTTTGTATTTTACTAAATAGTGAATCAACAATAAAATGATGTGGTGCGAATCGACGAACTCGCCTTTTCCATTGTACAATCCAATTCGGTCAGCATCACCATCTGTTGCCAAAGCACAATGTACGTTTCCAACTGATTTGATATAGGCTTCTAGTTCTTGTAAATTCTTTTGAATTGGTTCGGGAGCTTGTCCATAAAACGAAGGATTATGCGCGCAGTGCAATAAATGTACATTTGGCAAAATACGACGAATCACATTTTGGCCCGCTCCGTACATGGCATCATACACCAAATTCAAACCTGAATTACGAATTGCTTCCAAGTCAAAATTCTTTTCAATGTGTTGCACATACATCGTTTCAAAATCAACGATAGTTAATTGACCCGATTTTTCAAACGCTGCTAAATCAACTTTTGTGTAATCAAAAGGAAGTGCGTTTGGAATTTCATCTTCAATTTCTTGTACTTTTTCAGGAGTCAACGGACCACCATAATGAGCTTTCAATTTGAAACCGTTGTATGATGGAGGATTATGACTTGCTGTTAAAATAATACCCAAACCACAGTCTAGGTGATTTGCAGCTAACGAAATCATCGGAGTTGAAACAAATCCTTTTGACATTTTCACAGCGATTCCTTCGTGAAGCAATACTTTCGCAACTGTTTCCGCAAACAATTCACCTGCAAAACGACAATCGTGTCCAAGTGCAACTTGCTTCGTCCAATTAGAGGCTTTTAACCATTGAGCAGTTGAATAAGCTACGCGCGCTACATTCTCTACCGTAAATTCTTCAGCGATAATTGCTCTCCAACCATCTGTTCCAAATTTGATTTTTGTTGCCAAGTCTTTTTGTTTTAGATTATAAATTAGTGAACGTTTTTATACCGATTAAAGTACAAATTCGTTGATTGTCTTTTCAATAATTGCAACACAATCCATCAATTGCTCTTCTGTAATCACCAACGGTGGCGCAAAACGAATGATATTTCCATGTGTTGGTTTTGCTAACAAACCGTTGTCTTTCATTGCGACGCATAAGTTCCATGCTGTTTGACTTTCAGAACTGTCGTTGACAATAATGGCATTCAACAATCCTTTTCCTCTTACAGAAACGATTAAATCTGATTTAGCTATGATGCGGTTCATTTCGTCGCGGAATAATTTCCCAAGGCGACGTGCATTTTGAGCTAGCTTTTCTTCACTCACTACTTCAAGTGCTGCAACAGCAACTTTAGCAGCTAAGGGATTTCCACCAAATGTTGAACCATGTTGTCCTGGATGAATCACGTTCATGATTTCATTATCCGCCAAAACAGCTGAAACGGGATAAACACCACCTGACAATGCTTTACCTAAGATCAAAATATCAGGGCGGCTATATGTTGCTTGTTGTTCGCATTTGTTTTCACATGTACAATTTCCACAAACAGCTAATAAACTTCCTGTTCGAGCGATTCCTGTTTGTACCTCATCCGCAATGAATAAAGCGTTGTATTTGGTACAAAGTGACCGTGCTTGTTGCATGTAATCTTCTGCTGGAACAAAAACACCTGCTTCACCTTGAATTGGTTCAACTAAAAAACCAATCACATTTGGTTGTTGTAATGCTTGTTCTAAGGCTGCAACATCATTGTACGGAACACGAATAAAACCTGGCGTAAATGGTCCGAAGTTAGTCGACGCATCTGAATCAGATGAAAATGAAACAATGGTTGTTGTTCTACCATGGAAATTTTGTTCACACACAATTATTTGTGCTTGATTTTCAGCTACTTGTTTCTTTTCATATCCCCATTTACGTGCGATTTTGATGGCTGTTTCTACAGCTTCTGCACCAGTATTCATTGGAAGCACTTTGTCGAAACCAAAGTATTCAGTGACAAATTTTTCGTAAACACCCAAGGTGTCGTTATAAAACGCACGAGAAGTTAAAGTCAACATTTGCGCTTGCTCTGTTAATGCATTGATGATTTTCGGGTGACAATGTCCTTGATTTACTGCCGAATATGCAGATAAGAAATCGAAGTATCTTTTGCCTTCCACATCCCACACATACACACCTTCTCCTTTTGCCAATACGACTGGAAGTGGGTGGTAATTGTGCGCTCCGTGTTGATTTTCTAACTCAATTAATTCCTGTGAAGTCAACTTGTTTTTTGTATTCATAATTTTTTGTTTTACAACAACTCATCACGGAGAGTATGCATCCTTTCCTCGTTGAAACGGAGAGAAATCATCCTATTGCGTTTCAAAGATAAACAAGAAAAATAAAAAATAATGGAAAACATAGCTAAAATCGACGAAAGCAGCTAAAATTCTAACTTGTCAACAATTTAATGTAAACAGCTTGTTGAATTTAACGTTTTTTCTAGCAAAAAACGACTAAATTTGTCTATTAAAATTTGAAATTTTGGCAACAGTACAATTCTCTCGTCCCCAAGGTGAATTTTTCGCAACATTGCGGAAATCAGCCAAACAATATTTTGATGAAAAAGGAATCAAATCATCAGGAAACGCTCAATTATACTGGAAAACAGCAATTTTAATATCCGTATATTTCGCAGCTTATCTAACCGTTATCTTGGTAGGAATGCCTTGGTACTTTGGTTTGCTTTTAGCAGCTTTCATTGGTTTCCTTCAATCGTTAATTGGATTCAATGTGATGCACGATGCTTGCCACGATGCATTCTCTGCAAAGAAAGAGTTGAATTACTTTTTTGGTTTGTCGATGAATGCACTTGGAACAGATGCATTTATGTGGCGTCAGAAACACAATGTTGTGCACCATACCTATACAAATGTTGATGGTATCGATGATGATATTGCAAAAACACCATTGCTACGAATGAGTGAAACGCAACCACGTTTCAAAGCACATCGTTTCCAACACATTTACATGCCATTTTTGTATGCTTTGTCTTCGTTTTTCTGGATTGTTATCAAAGATTTTGGTGATATTTTCGGAAAAAAACGCTTCAATGTGGAAGTAGCAAAAATGACAACGAAAGACAAAATGATGTTCTGGACGACAAAAACAATCTATTTCGGATTGTACCTTGTTATTCCAATGCTTGTTTGGGGTGTTGCTGGCGGAATCATTGGATTTGTTGTGATGCATTTCTTATTAGGTATTACGCTTGCACTTGTATTTCAATTAGCACATGTTGTTGAAAACGTAGAATTTGAACATGCTCCTAATGAAGAGAACTTTATCGAAAACGAATGGGCAGTGCATCAATTAGCAACAACATCTGATTTTGCTGTAAAAAACAAAGTAGTTAGTTGGTTACTTGGAGGTTTGAATTTTCAAGTGGAGCATCATTTATTCCCGAATATTTCTCACGTTCATTATCCTGCTTTGCAGAAAATAGTAGAAAAAACATGTGCCGATTTTGGCGTAAAATACCGTTCGTACAAAACGACACGCGCTGCTTTAGCTTCTCACTTCAGACACATGAAACGTTTGGGTCAAGGATAAAAACGATACCTATTAAAACAACAAAAGGTGCTCCTAGAAGCACCTTTTTTATTATCCTAAATTTATTGATTTAAAACAATGTTGGTTGATCCGATACGTCGTCTGTATCATCATCTCCTTTAGTTAGATCCCATTCAATTGTTGTTGCACCATCTTCGTCCTCTTCCATGTCAGCTAATTCGCCAGCTAGTTCTAAAGTCTCATCTTCTGGCCAAGGTTCATCTCCTTCAATTGGATGTGTCAATACAATTTCCTTGACCTTTAACTTCGTCAATTGATTACCTTGCGCTTTCATTCCTTTCACATCAATGAAATCAGCTAAAGCAACTTCATTATCTGGTAAGTTTTTTGTTTCCTTTAATAACTTATTGTAGACAATACGCACTTTAGGTTGGAATGCCGTCGATACACAATCCATTTGTGAACCTTCTGCTTCGGAAATAAATGAGACACGTTTATCACTTGTGATTTCACAACAGAAACGTTTTACAAAGTGTAGTTCTTTTTCTGCATCGTAATAAACTGTTGAAATTGGTCTGTCTGGCACCCATTTTTCAATATGCACCATGTCTTCATCAAAGTGATTCGCTAAATCGAACGTTGACAAACGGTATTCACCATTTTTATACAATGTCAATATGCGGTCTTCTCCTTTGAACGAACCAAGGAATTTCCCTCTACTTTCATCGTTCAATCGGCCTACTATGGAATCATACCAAATTTTACGCGCAGCAAGTGTTGATCCACCCACCTCTTTTTGCGTGATTTTCTGAACGATTTCCTTCGTTACTCTGTTTCCAGCAGATTGTCTTCCTTTGATGAGCAAATCTCCTAAATCAATATCAAAACGCAAACGTTTCAAATGTGGTCTCGGTCGCAACATTACGGAAACAACTTCGCGTTCTCCATTAGGATGAACCGAGAAATACAACAATTTCGAACCTTTAACTCCTCTTGATAAATCATATTCGGTATCACGCGTGACGGAGTTTACAAAGAAGCGTTTCATCATGGTTGGTCCACCCAATCCATCTTGATACATCACATGATAAATCGTGCGTTTGTCGCCTTTTTTCCATACATCAGCATGTACAATGCCTTTACCAACGAATTTTTTCTCCGCTACTTTCGTAACTATAAATTTACCCGTATTGAAGAAAATGATCACATCATCAATTTCGGAACAATCGTTGACTGCTTCCGTTTTTTTCAAGCCCCAACCAATAAATCCTTCTTCGACATCGACGAATAACTTACGGTTCGCTATAATAACTTTCGAAGCTGCGATATTATCAAATACTTTGATTTCTGTTTTACGCTCTTTACCAGCTCCAAAACGTTTTTTCAAATCTTTGAAGTACTCAACAGCATAATCAATCAAGTTCGCTAAATGGTTTTTCACCTCTTCCATTTCCGCTTCCAACTTTGCAATTGCATCATCCGCTTTATCAGAATCGAAGCGTGTAATACGAATCATTGGAATTTGCGTCAAGCGTTGTAAATCTTCGTCTACTATATCGCGCAACAATAATTTTCTAAACGGTTTGAAACGATCGTACATGTATTGAAACAAGCCTTCCTTGTCAGAATACAGTTTGAATTCGATGTACATTTCTTCGCGGATAAACAATTTCTCCAAGGTTGAAAAATGCCATTGGCTGTGCAATTCTTCCAAGCGAATTTCTAATTCACGTTTTAATAATTGCAGGGTATTATCGGTATTCGCACGCAGTATTTCAGAAGCACCCATGAAACGTGGTGTGTTTCCATCAATTACAGAAGCATTGGGTGAAATTGAAATTTCGCAATCTGTAAATGCATACAAGGCATCAATCGTTCTGTCTGGTGAAACTCCTGGTGCTAAATGAATGATAATTTCAGCCTCAGCTGCTGTATTATCCTCTATCTTCTTAACTTTTATTTTTCCTTTATCATTTGCTTTGATAATGGATTCGATCAAGTTTGTTGTGTTACTACCAAATGGAATTTCATTGATCATCAAGGTTTTGTTATCAACCTTTTTGATTTTTGCTCTAACACGCACTTTCCCTCCTCTTAAACCATCGTTGTAATTAGAGAAATCTGCCATTCCACCATTTGGAAAGTCAGGGAAAATTTCCACTTTCTTACCACGTAAATGGTTGATTGATTGATCGATTAATTCGATGAAATTATGGGGTAGTATTTTACATGCCATTCCCACAGCAATTCCTTCAGCTCCTTGCGCTAAAAGAATTGGGAACTTTACTGGCAGGTCATCCGGTTCTTTGTTACGTCCATCGTAACTCAATAACCATTTTGTTGTTTTGGGATTAAATACAACGTGGCTCGCGAATTTTGATAAACGCGCTTCGATGTAACGCGGAGCAGCAGCGCCATCTCCAGTTAATGTATTTCCCCAGTTTCCTTGACAATCGATGAGCAAATCTTTTTGTCCCAATTGCACCAAAGCATCACCAATAGAGGCATCACCATGCGGGTGATATTTCATGGTGTTCCCAATGATATTCGCAACTTTGTTGTAGCGTCCATCATCCAATTCTTTCATGGAATGAAGGATACGACGTTGTACAGGTTTAAATCCATCAAACAACGAAGGAACAGCACGTTCTAAAATTACGTAGGAAGCATAATCCAAAAACCAATTTTCATACAATCCTCCTAAAGGAATAATGTTTTCATCAGCTGCTTTCTTTTCGAAGGGAGTTAATTCCTCACCATTCGATTCAAAATTATCATTGTCCGATTCAAACGGTCCGTTTTCTTCTTCACTCATAATTTATGATGCTTTTTCGATCTGTTCTTCTTCACTTTCATCTTCAGTTGTTGCTTTTGCAATTGCTTCCGTATCTTTCACAACACGTAAATTTTCAATGATGAAATCTTGTCTTTCCGGCGTATTTTTCCCCATGAAATAGGATAAAATCGTTTCAATTGATGCATCTTTCGTTAAGAAAACAGGTTCTAAACGAATATCTGCTCCAATAAAATGTTTGAATTCATCGGGGGAAATCTCACCCAAACCTTTGAATCGTGTTATTTCTGGATTTTTTCCTAATTCGGCAATGGCATTAATGCGTTCATCTTCTGAGTAGCAATAAATCGTTTTCTTTTTATTTCGCACTCGGAACAATGGAGTTTGCAACACATAAACGTGATTACGCTTCACTAAATCGGGGAAAAACTGCAAAAAGAATGTCAACAACAACATACGGATGTGCATTCCATCGACATCGGCATCGGTTGCGATAACAATTTTATTGTAGCGCAGGTTATCCATGTCATCTTCGATGTCGAGCGCAGCTTGGATTAAGTTGAATTCTTCGTTTTCGTAAACGATTTTCTTGGTTAAACCATAACAATTCAACGGTTTACCACGTAATGAAAAGACAGCTTGTGTGTTAACATCACGTGATTTAGTAATGGAACCACTCGCTGAATCTCCCTCGGTAATAAATAGTGTTGAATTTTCACGTTTATCATCTTTCAAGTCCGTTAAATGTGTCCGGCAATCGCGCAATTTTTTATTGTGCAAACTCGATTTTTTGGCGCGATCACGAGCTAATTTTCGAATACCGGATAATTCTTTTCGTTCGCGCTCCGATTGCTTGATTTTCTTTTCCAAAGTATCAGCCACATCTGGATGACGGTGCAAATAATTATCTAATTTATCTTTTAGGAAATCATTGATAAACGCACGCATCGATTTTCCACCTGGTTCAATTTCTTGCGAACCAAGTTTCGTTTTCGTTTGCGATTCAAATACTGGTTCAATTACTTTCACTGCAATTGCAGCAACAATCGACTGACGAATATCTGAAGCATCGTAATCTTTTTTATAAAAATCACGAATCACTTTTGCAATCGATTCACGAAATGCACTTTGATGCGTACCACCTTGTGTCGTGTGCTGACCATTTACAAACGAATAATAATCTTCTCCGTATGTTTTACCATGTGTGAAAGCAACTTCGATATCTTCGTCTTCTAAGTGAATTATTGGGTACAATGGATCACCATCCATGTTGTCTTCCAATAAATCTTTTAACCCATCTTTGGATTGGTATTTTTCACCGTTAAAATAAATAGCCAATCCTCTATTCAAGTAACAATAGTTCCAGAACATCTTAATCAAATAAGGCATTCTGTAGCTGAATTTTTTAAAGATTTGTTCGTCAGCTATGAATTCAAAATAGGTTCCGTTTGGTTCGTCTGTTGTCACCAATGGTTTGTCCTCAACAACTTCACCACGGCAAAAAACCGCTTCTTTTTTCTGACCATCACGAACAGAATACACCATGAAATATTCACTCAAAGCATTTACTGCCTTTGTACCTACTCCATTTAATCCAACAGATTTTTTAAACGCTTTAGAATCGTATTTTCCGCCCGTGTTAATTTGAGAAACACAATCAATTACTTTTCCTAAAGGAATACCTCGACCATAATCGCGAACTGAGACTTTACCGTCTTTCACTTTCACGTCAATCTTCTTACCGTTTCCCATCACAAATTCATCGATTGAATTATCGACGATTTCTTTAACAAGAATGTAAATACCATCGTCAGCAGAAGAACCATCCCCTAACTTCCCGATGTACATACCAGGTCGCAGACGAATGTGCTCTTTCCAGTCGAGGGAGCGAATATTATCTTCCGTATATTGATTTTCAGCCATAGCTTTTCTTTCCGTGTAATCTTCAAAGATATAATGTAAGCAGCATCAAAATCACATCAACGACAGAGAGTTATGAACTGTTAGCCGTTAATTTTGATTGACTTACATTTTTTTAAGTTTTTCATCGCGTTTCAGCCAACCTTTTCGCCAAAATATAACGAGCAAAATAATGCTTATGAACAGCATAAGTATCCAGGCGAAGAGGTAACCGTATTTCCATTTCAACTCTGGCATAAATTCAAAATTCATCCCATAAACACCAACTAAAAAAGTTAAGGGAATAAATATTGCACTAGTCACAGTCAATACTTTCATGATTTCATTCATTCGTTGACCTTGACTTGCAAAATACAAATTAGCAACCCCTTCTAACATTTTAGTTTGCGCATCAATCTCATCGATTAAACTTGCACACGTGTCTTTTAATTCGATAAAATAATTTTTATGCTCATCGACAATTAATTTGTTTTCAATCCGGTCGATTTGCATCAATAATTCTTTCATTGGAAAGACTGTTTTTCGCAGATCAACTAATTTACGTTTTTCCCATTCGACTTTTTTCAACATAGCCGAATGAGGATGACGAAGCACATCATTATCAAGCACCGTAATTGTATCACTGATACTTTCAATCACTTCGATGTAATTATCAATAATCGCTTCTAGCAGGCGGTACAATAAAAAGTCAGGACCTTTGAACCGAATTTTACCTCGGGCATTTTCTATCCGATCCCTCACCTCCGGAAAATGATCAGAGGAGCGCTCTTGAAAAGAAATTAAAAAATTATCACCTATAACAAAACTTATTTTATCCTTTTTCAATTCAAAATTTGAGGGATCTTTTATCAAAGCACTTTGAATGGAGAAAAAAACATAATCTGCATATTCTTCAATTCGTGGACGTTTTGTCCCTGTGAAAATTGATTCGACAATTAATTTATCAATCGAAAGATTTTCACATATTTTGGAAATATCTGATTTATCGACCAACGAATGGAAGTTGAGCCACAATGTTTTATCAGTATGAGCTTTCGGATTAAAATTAGCAACAAAAAACCGTTCGTTATTTTTTATAACATCGTATGAACTTTCATCATAACTATAAAGTTGTACTGTTTTCATTTAAGCGTTTTTTGACTGATGAACCTTTATAAAATCACTTACTAAATAAGCCAACGTTTTGCCGACAATTTTTTCGTCTAATTCGTTTTTAGGTGCCGCTTCTGGCAAATGTAAGTATGCTACTTTCTTATTGCATGCCATTTTACGAATATACATCCGAGCTTGATCGACAGTGACCCCAGAAGGTGTAAATGCACTCGCAGGCATGAAAGCAATCGCATCCAAATCTAACTCCACTCCAGTAAGTGTTCCCATCGAATCTGATGCTACTTGATTAACATCAATTTCAAATTGCGACAAGCTATCCAACCATGATTCGAAATAAAAGACAGTTGCCTGCATCTCAGTCAAATAATCCAGTATTGCTTCGTTATTGTACGATTCATGCAATCCTAAAACTGTGTATTTTTTTATAAAACCCGCAGAAAATGCTGCAGAAAAAGGATTACCAGAATGACGAAACGTTACTGCGCGTGTATCAGCATGCGGATCTAAGTTAACAACGCTTACAGCTTGTTCTGCAACACTAGCAACACTTTTAATCAAACCAAAAGCATTGTTGTGACCGCCTCCAATTACAATTGGAATCCCTCCATTTTCAATCACTTCTGTTGCCCAACGCGCAATTAACTCATCCAAGTCTTCAATCATCCCAACAACTGCTTGTTGTTCGTTAATTAACGAAATCGTTCCGTGAATTGCTATTTCCTCTCCTCGAATAAAACGATTCGCTTGTAATCCTAAAAAGCGATTGATGAAAGCGCGAAAACCATTTTTAGCTCCGCTTAAACCGCCGTTTAATTGCGGACCAACATCCTCTTGTACTCCTAACACATGATAACGACACTGTTTCCAATCATCAGCATCCGATCGAAAAACAACGCGTTCACCTAACTTTAATTCACCAGCACGAAGCGCAAATTGATACAATTCAGCCGAAATATCTGGAAAAGTTAATTCAAAGTAATCCGTCTTTTTTTTCATATTGCTCAATTAGGTTAAGAAAAGCTTTTGTTGGTGGAATTGGGCGCATTGTTGCTTTGTTAACAAAAACCAAGGTTGTTTTTCCAACACACACCTTCTCGTGTTTTTCATTTGTAATTACATATTCAAAGAAAATTCGCGGACCTTTTACTCCAACTATTGTTGTTTCGATTGTTAATTCATCGTCGTAAAAAGCAGGAGATAAATAATCAATTTCAAAATGACTCACTGGTAACATGACACCATCAAGTTCTAATTGTTTGTAACTCAAATTTAGCGCTCGAAGCGCTTCCACTCTTCCCACCTCAAAATAAGTGGCATAATTACCATAATAACAATACCCCATTTGATCGGTTTCGCCGTAACGAACACGGACTTTTGTAGCATGAGAATAATTACAAATCATATCATCAAGTTTTAAACAAAAATGGCAACTATTTTCAACCAAAACACGTATCTTTGAAAAAAGTTATTGTCATTTTTTACACGTGATTTTTAAAAGAAAAATGGTTTAAAAAATATTTTAACTCGATAATCAAGTAACCATTGTGTTTTTACGAAATCATTTAAAGTATAACTTTACATGAAGTAAAACTTTTTTAATAATCAACCCCTATTCGATTTTTTTTTTAACTTTTTTATGAGAATATTTGTATCACTCAAAAAAAATGGTGCTAACCTCTGCTTTTTGAGTGTATTACGAAGGAAAAAATTTATTAACACATACACAACAATAAAACATCTACTAAATGAGTGCAAACCATGACTCCATTTGGAATTCTTGTCTAAAAGTCATCAAAGACAATTTACCACTTCAAGCCTACAAAACATGGTTTGAACCCATTGTCCCTGTTCGACTTGAGAATAGTATCTTAACGATTCAGGTACCTTCACACTTTTTTTACGAGTGGTTAGAAGAGCATTACATAACTTTACTGAAGAAAGTAATTAAAAAAGAAATTGGACCTGAGGGTCAACTTGAATACAGCATTGTAATGGAGAATTCTGCAAACAATTCTAATCCTTACACTGTTAAGTTGCCAGCATCAAACAGAAAAGCGTTGAAAAACGATCCTGTGAACATGCCAATCAACATTAGTGAAAATCCAATTCGCAACCCTTTCATTATCCCAGGATTGAAAAAAGTAAATGTTGATTCAAATTTGAATCCAGCGTATTCTTTTGAAAACTTTGTGGAAGGTGATTGCAACCGTTTGGCGCGTTCAGCTGGTTATGCCGTAGCAAACAAGCCTGGAGGAACAGCATTTAATCCACTATTAATTTACGGTGGTGTTGGTCTTGGAAAAACTCACTTAGCGCATGCTATCGGAATTGGTGTTAAAAACCAAAGTCCTAACAAAACAGTTTTGTATGTAAGTTCTGAAAAATTTGCACACCAATTCATCGATGCAGTTCGTAACCAAACAACGAACGATTTCATTCATTTTTATCAAATGATTGATGTTTTAATCATTGATGATGTTCAATTTTTCTCAGGAAAAGAAAAAACACAAGATGTTTTCTTCCATATTTTCAATCACTTGCACCAAAATGGTAAACAAATCATTTTGACTTCTGACAAACCGCCAGTAGAAATGCAAGGAATGGAGCAACGTTTACTTTCTCGTTTCAAATGGGGATTGTCAGCGGATTTATCTTCACCTGACTTGGAGACGCGTATTGCTATCATGGAAAAGAAAATGTACGGAAACGGTATCGAGTTACCGCGTGAAGTAGTTGAGTATTTAGCTTACAGTATAAATACAAATATCCGTGAAATGGAAGGTGCGATGACTTCCTTATTGGCACAAGCATCGTTGAACAAAAAAGCAATCACATTAGAACTTGCGAAGCAAATGATTGACAAATTTGTCAAAAACACTGCTCGTGAAGTCTCTATCGATTATATCCAAAAAGTTGTTTGCGATTACTTCGATTTACCAATAGAAATGTTGAAATCGAAAACACGTAAACGCGAAGTGGTTCAAGCTCGTCAAATCTCGATGTACTTCTCTAAAAAGATGACAAAATCATCGTTAGCAAGTATTGGAGCGCATTGCGGAGGAAAAGATCACGCTACTGTACTTCACGCTTGTCGAACAGTCATGAACTTATCTGAAACTGACAAACAGTTCCGTGTTTATCTAGAAGACTTAGAAAAAAAGTTAACGATACAATAAAACGAAGGTCCGCAAATAGCGGACTTTTTTTTTGTTAATTTTGACCCGTGGAGCAAGCGTCCAAATATCGAACAATCGAAAGCATCAGTGAAGGTTTTTACAAAGAAAAAGGTTCTAAGTTCTTTGCCTTTGCTGTTCCTTGTAAAACAGAATTGGACGCAAAAACAGTTATCAACGACCTTCGTAAAAAACACCATCAAGCTGTTCACGTCTGTAGTGCTTTCCGTTTTGGTAGCGATAAAAAACTGGCGCGTTCAAGTGACGACGGCGAACCGTCCAATTCAGCTGGACCTCCAATATTAGGACAAATACAATCGTTTGATTTAACCAATATTCTCATCGCCGTGGTTCGTTATTATGGTGGAACAAATTTGGGTGTTGGTGGACTCATCAACGCATATCGAACAGCAGCAAAAGAAGCATTATCGATTGCAACGATTATCGAAAAAGAAGACGATCAATTGATTGAATTACATTTTAATTACGCAGCTGTTCCAATTGTTATGGCATGGATTAAACAATTTCAACTAACTATTGCACAACAAGATTTCAACTTGTCTTGTAGCATGCAACTTGTTGTTCCTATCTCAGAAAAAAACTTCGCACTTAAAATTAGTGCGCACAACGAATTAGCTTCGGCTGACTTACAAATTGAACTTATTAATCATGGAATTATCGACTAATTTTCTACAACAACTTATAGCAGTACAAGGTGTTTCAAGTGATGAATCACGCATCAAATCATTTATCATTGACTACATCCAAACGCATGAAAGTGAATTTGCAGTAAAACCTGTCATTTATTCAGGGGACGAACTTCACGATGCCTTCATTGTTGTATTTGGGGAACCTAAAACTGCAATTTATGCGCATACCGATACGATCGGTTACTCGGTTGGCTATGAAAACGAACTCATCAAAGTTGGCGGACCAAGAATCATTGATGGAACAAAACTCGTTGGAAAAGACCGTTCAGGAGATGTAGCGGGTGAATTGATGGTGTTTGAATCGGATGAAGACGGGAGTAAAAGCATTCAATTAATTGCAGAAAATAGTGTTGATCGTGGAACATTACTTTCATTCGCTCCAAATTTCAGGGAAACTGAAATTGCTATCCAATCGCCCTACATGGACAATCGCTTGGGTGTTTTTGTTGCGCTAGAAGTTGCGAAGACTCTTGAAAATGGAGCGCTTGTTTTTTCCACTTACGAAGAACACGGCGGAAATTCAGTCAGTGCATGTGCACGTTTTTTACACGATAAATACAAGGTGAAACAAGCGTTGATTTGTGACATAACATGGGTAACTCATGGTGTTGTTCATGGTGAAGGTGTTGCGATATCGTTACGAGACAGTATGTTACCACGCAAATCCTACATCGATAGAATTGTAGCTATTGCTGAAAAAGCAAACATACCTTTTCAATTAGAAGTAGAATCGGCTGGCGGAAGTGACGGTTCAACCTTGCAGAAATCGGAACTGCTGATTGATTGGTGTTTTATCGGAGCGCCAGAAGATAATGTGCACACTCCAGACGAAATCGTTTATAAAAATGACATCGTTTCAATGATTCAATTGTATCAAATTCTAATGAAGGAATTATAAACCAGTTCTCAAAATCGATTTGCCTGCGATAAATGCAGTTGTCCATGCTGCTTGGAAATTAAATCCGCCCGTGATTCCATCAATATCCATGGCTTCTCCTGCAAAAAACAATCCGGGAAAACGTTTTGCTTCCATGGTTTGCACATTAATCTCGTTCAAATCAATTCCTCCTGAGGTTACAAACTCTTCTTTGAACGTTGTTTTACCGGACATGGAATACGTGTCATTCACCAAACTTTCGGCCAATTTATTGATTTGTTTCGGACCAATTTCCGACCAACGTTGTTGCTTCGATACGCCAGATTTTTCGAGTATAAACTCCCATAAACGCGTTTTTATAGCAAACAAAGGAGTGTTTGCCACAAATTTATTGGAGGTTTTCCACTCAAGTAACGCAGTTGAAACTTCATCTAATTTCAAATCACCTGTCCAATTGACTAAAATAGTAGCCTGATAATTTTTTTCAGCTAAAATTCGAGCACCATAGGCAGAACATTTTAATACAGCGGGACCGCTCATTCCCCAATGCGTGATTAACAATGGTCCTGTTGCGTTCCACTTTTCACCTTGAATTTTGACAGCTGCATTTTCAATGACAATTCCCATCAATTCACGAATGGGTTCGTTAGGCATGTTAAACGTAAACAACGACGGCAAGGGTTCAATTAGTTTTAAATCAACACCTTGTAAGTTATTGAATCCTGAAATTTTTGGTTGACCTCCAATGGTGTACAACACTGATTTTGCACGCCACTCCACCTTTTGTGTTTTGACACACCAACCATCAGCTAATTGCTCAACTGTTTCAACACGGTTCTCTGTTAACAAGCGGATGCCCAATTGTTTCATTTCCGATAAAAAACAAGCAATAATCGTTTCCGAAGAATTGCTGGTTGGAAAATAGCAACCGTCTGGATACAAGGTCAAAGGGATATTGCGTTCCGCTAACCATTCTTTCATGTTGTTACTTGAAAATTGGTAAAATGCTTTTTTTAGAAATCGTTCGCCTCGCGGATATGCTTTGCTTAATTCGCTTGGATCAGAAAGTACATTGGTGACATTACATCTTCCGCCTCCAGAAATCCGGACTTTCGCCAACGGTTCTTTTCCACGTTCAAGTACCACAATGTTGGCATTCGGAAAATGAATAGCAGCTTGAATAGCACCGAAACAACCAGCTGCGCCAGCACCAATAACAATTACATCTGCTTTTTCCATTCGTCAAAAATACGGATACTCACTCGAACTAAAAGAAAAAGACCGGTAAAAATACCAGCCTTCTTCTCTTAACCTGTAGATGTTAATAATTGATCCGTTAGTAATCTTAACGCAGAACAATTGAAAAGGTTTCACTTATTGACATAATTTGTAACTTTTATCACATAAAACCATGTTTTGAATGATTAACTTTGCTGAAAACAGAAGATATGTTTGGAAAAGGTAGCAGAATATATAGCATTGCTAAAATGAAATGTCCAAAATGTCAGGAAGGTCAATTTTTGAGTCACCATCCGTACGACATCAAACACGCAGGCGATTTATTGGAACATTGTCCTTCTTGTGGTATGAAATATGAAAAAGAACCTGGTTTTTATTATGGTGCAATGTATGTTTCTTATGCACTTGGTGTTGCACTTTTTGTAACCTGTTGGACATCTTTCAATTTGTTTTTCCCATGGATTGGTACAGGATGGCAAATTGGAATTATTGTTGGCGTTACTTTAGTAACAGCGCCTTATTTGTATGCATTATCAAAAATAATTTGGGCAAATCTTTTCTTTAGTTATGATGACAAAGCCATCGAACAGCATCGCACGAATAACTGATTCTTTTGGTTATTTGTTTGAACCTGCTTTGTTAGCTGAAATTGACAAAGTTGGAATTTGGACTGCTGTAAAAGCACACTCATCATTTATTGATGTGGGTGATCCCATTCCTGGAATGCCTTTGCTATTGACAGGTTCCATGAAAATCATGCGGGAAGATTTAAAAGGCGATGAATTGTTATTGTATTACCTGGAAAGCGGCGATACATGTGCGATGACGCTGACTTGTTGCATGAGCGACTCGAAAAGTCAAGTACGCGCAATTGTAGAGGAAGATGCCGAATTGATTATTATTCCTGTGGAGAAAATGGAACAATGGATTGTTGATTTTCGTTCGTGGCGCTCATTCGTTCTCAATTCCTATAACAATCGTTTGAATGAGTTATTAACTGCAATTGATTCATTGGCTTTCAAAAAATTAGACGAGCGTTTGTGGACGTATTTAATTGACAAAGTAAAGATAACCTCATCGACTGATTTAACCATTACACACAATGAAATTGCATACGAACTCAACTCTTCTCGTGTTGTGATTTCGCGATTACTCAAACAATTAGAAAATCAGGGTAAATTAAAAATGCACCGAAATTCTTTAGAAATAATCGATTTTTAATAATAAAACTCCCAGCATTTACTGGGAGTTTTTTCGTTTTAATTAACTTGAACGTTTTGTTCTTTCGGGTGCTTTAATTTGAATCCATAGGTTACTTTCTTCGCTTCTTTTGGATCAAGGTTTATTTTCCACGTCAACTTTCCAGTCGATTTATCGTAATTCGCTTTACCAGTATCTGTATTTTCAATTTTAATCGCTCCATTCGTTGTCAATGGAATTTGATCTTCCACGATTAATTGAATTTTCGTTCCTTTTAAATTTTTCATCGAAATTTCATAGGCAAATGAACGTTCACGTTCACTTCCAATAATTTGATCTTTGGAATCTTTTTTCAATAAAATACGCTTCACTAAAATATTTGGATCTTTTCCGAGGCTCAAACGCAAAGTATCACTATTGCTTGACGGATCTAAATACGTTTCTCCAACATATGTTCCATCAAAAAAGATATTCGCTTGAGCAGGAACCAGTTGTAATTCATCCAATTTTACAATTTCAGCCATCAAATAAACTCCTGGATCTAATTTTGGAACAGTGTAGTAATTATACGAAGCCGCCAAATCAACATTTCGAACCAACACCATATGCTCTTGACCATCTGCTTCAATAGTATATGGTAAATCAATTTTATATTCAGCTGATAACACACGCTCAATCATCGTAGTAAACTCGTACGACTGCTGTCCATTTGCAATGTACACCTCTTGTGTATCTGCTCCTTCTTTTTTCTCATCATCTCTGTTGTCTTTGAAATATGCAACTGCTGGTTTTTCTGCAATACTAACGGAATTCAAACGACCATTCATGTTTCCATATAAATTCATATAGTCCACATACCAAGGATGTAATTCAGGTTTTGTTTTGTTTTGATACGGATCATTTGTTGACAAAGTCAAACGTACATCGTCCCACTTTTCACCTGTACTTTGGCTGATAGTTGCTTTGTATGTCAAGTTTACTTTTCCAGTTTCAATATCTGCACGCAAATCATACGTTGGTACCCAACTTGCTCCTGATGCCAAATAAGAAATAGCTAATTTTCCAGTGACAGTCTCTTTCGCTTGCAAAGTAATCAACAAGCGGTGAATTGGGCCTTTGTTTTCGATTGGTGTATTTGACGATTGGTAATTCATTAACTCTTGCAATCGCACGTTCATTTTAGATAAGCGCGCTTCTTTTCCTTTTTTACGAGCATTTAACACTTGAATCTTTTTATTTAATTCATTCATTTTGACTTGATAATAATCCAAGGTTTGTTTCAATAATTGAATGGAATCATTGACTTTTCCTTGCCCACGAACAGCGCCATTATTGGATAAAATGTTCTTTGTCATCGTTAACACGTCAATTTCATCTTGAATTTCTTTCACATCAAAACCAACCTGATCCATTGAGTCTTTCAATTGGCTAATATCGTTTCTGATTTTTAATGGCAAACCATTTAACTCCACCTTTACAGGTTTTGGATAATAGGCATCGTATTTCGAATCAATAAGCACTACATTTCCGAATGCTTTCACTTGCAAGGACTTGGGGTCGATGTTCGGTGACACACCTTCAATAATCAACTCGGTAATTCCCGGTTTGACAGTAAAGTTTGCTTTTCTGTGAATTTGAGCACCATTCGTATAAACGGTTACTTCCGACAATGTTGATTTGATTGTTTCTTTTTCGGAAGCCAATAAGGACTGTGCGATGAATAAGAGAAACAAAAGAGAAACTGATCTTTTCATAATTACTGTTTTTTGTTCTGTACAATTAACTGTTGATTTGGTTCAAGCAAAAAAAAGGCCAACTTTAAGTTGACCTCTGTTTTATGCAATTAGTTGCTTTATTTCTTGAATAATTTTATCTGCTAAATCAGAAGCTGCTTGCGTGTCTTTACTTTCGGTATAGATCCGAATGATTGGCTCTGTATTACTTTTTCGTAAGTGAACCCACTCTTTTTCTATATAAATCTTCACACCATCAGTTGTGTCGACTTCAAAAGCAGCATACTTATGAGCCATCGCCTTCAAAATTGCATCGACATCAATTCCAGGCGAAAGATCAATCTTTTTCTTCGCCATTTCATAATTAGGATACGATGCACGCAATGCCGTCATCGACAATTGTTTGTTTGCAAAGTGCGTTAAAAACAATGCGATACCAACCAACGAATCGCGGCCATAGTGCAAGTCCGGATAAATGATTCCTCCATTTCCTTCGCCACCAATAACAGCTTTTACCTCTTTCATTTTTTGTACCACATTTACTTCACCTACTGCAGCTGCATGGTACGATTGACCAATCACTTCAGTGATATCTCTCAAAGCGCGTGTTGAACTCAAATTAGAAACCGTTGCTCCTGGTCGTTTTGCTAATAAATAATCAGCAACAGCAACCAAGGTATATTCTTCTCCAAACATCGAACCGTCTTCGTTCACCAATGCCAATCGATCAACATCTGGATCAACAGTAATTCCCATGTGCGCCTTTTCGGACACAACTACTGCAGACAATTCTGTTAAATGCTCTGCAAGCGGTTCTGGATTGTGTGGGAAATGTCCTGTTGGATCACAGTATAATTCAATGATATTTTCTACACCTAATGCTTTTAGTAAAGCTGGAACTGCGATTCCACCAGTTGAATTCACAGCATCTACAACAATTTTTAAATTGGCTGCTTTGATTGCTGAAACATCAACATCACTCAATGCTAATATTGCTGATATGTGTCGTTCGATAGCCGTTTCATCTGTTGTTAATTTACCCAAATCATCAACTTCTGCAAACGAAAAGTCGGCAGTTGCAGCGATATTTAATAAATCTTCACCTTCAGCACCAGAAATAAATTCGCCTTTTTCATTCAACAATTTCAATGCATTCCATTGTTTTGGATTGTGGCTTGCGGTTAATATAATTCCTCCGTTAGCATGATGATATGGAACAGCCATTTCAACAGTTGGTGTAGTTGACAAACCTAAGTCAATTACATTTATTCCCGATCCTATCAAGGTTTGAATTACTAATCCCGCAATCATTTCACCAGAAATACGTGCATCTCTTCCAACTACAACAGTTAATTGTTTGTTTGGAAAACGTTTTTTCAACCAAGATCCGTAAGCTGCAGCGAAAAGTACGCTATCAATTGGTGTTAGTGCATCACCCGGTGCGCCTCCTATTGTCCCTCTGATACCAGAGATTGATTTGATTAAGGTCATTTGAATGGTATTAACAATTTTTCTTTAAATCGATCATTTTGAGAACAGTAACAGCAGCTTCTACTCCTTTGTTTCCATGCTTTCCTCCTGCTCTATCTATTGACTGTTGTTCGGTATTGTCTGTTAACAAACAAAATGCAACTGGTTTATCATATTTCAGATTCACTTCCATGATTCCATTTGTTGTTCCGGAACAAACAAAATCAAAATGTCTTGTTTCTCCTTGAATAACGACACCAATAGCAATAATTCCATCAACATTAGTTTGTGCTAACCACTGAGCAGCCAAAGGCAATTCAAAAGCACCTGGAACTCTTTTTAGCTGAATATTTTCCTCTTTCACACCACTTTCAATCAAGGTTGTAACAGCTCCTGCTAATAATTTTGAGGTAATGTGATCGTTCCATTCAGAAACAACAATGCCGATTGAAAAATCGGCACCGTTTGGAATTGTATTTTTATCGTAATCCGATAAGTTTTTTAAGCTTGTAGCCACGTTAATTATTTTTTATTTGAAGCTCTTGCGATGTATTTCTCTATTTTTTTCTGATCAGCATACATAGCGAAATTATCACGAATTTTTTCGTACAATTCTGTAGCTTTCGCAAAATCTTTCAATTCCATTTCAGCAACTAATCCTGCTTTGAATAAATATTCTGGAGAAGTAAATTCGTTTTCATTTTTTGCAGCAGCATCTTCGTACATATCTAATGCATCTTTGAATCTACCTAATTCTGAATAACAATCACCTTGTAATCCAATTACACGAACTGAAGTATACGTGTCGCTAATCGAAACACCGTCTAACAAATCCAATGCTTTTTTGAAGTTTCCTTTTGTCATATATTGACGCGCTAAGGTAAATTGAGCAATCTCACCACCTTTCGTTCCATCATATTTTTTAACAACTGGTTCTAATGCAGCAATTGCAGCGTCGGTAGAATCTTTAGCAGCTAAATTTAAACCTGGGTAAATTGCATTGTAAGATTTCTCTTCTTTTGGAGCAAAAATCAATTGTTTGTAAGCAATGTATCCGATAATTATTACAACTAAAGCAACAACAGCAATTGTTGCAGTTTTCAAGCGTTTGTTTTCTTGAAATTGTTTTTTAATAGCTTCTAATCCGTTTGTTTGTGACATGTATAATAATATTTAAGCATTGCAAAAATAATCTTTTTTTCCAATCAGCAATTCAATCTTTGAAAGAGATAACTGAACTTTATTAAAAAAAATAAAGGTTTACAGTATTTCAACGATTAAAACAGGTATCTTTGTGACGGTTTTTGGTTCTTGATTTGATCAAGATTAAAAGGGAATTCGGTGAAAATCCGAGACTGTATCTGCAGCTGTAACCTTTGTAAACGATGCTTCATAAATGTCACTGGGTGTAAACTTGGGAAGGCGAAGTTATCGGAAGGAAGTCAGAATACCTGCCTCAAACTATTGAATGAAGACTTCAGATTAAAGTCCGGTTCAGATTTGGAAACCTTTTCCAAGTTTTGTGCTATTCTCTGACTTTTTCATTTGCTTTTATTTAGTTGTAATTTAAACAGTAAGCAATGAAAAAAATTGTAGTATGCTTGGCATTTTGCTCAGCAGGATTGGTTTATTCCCAATCAGTTGTAACGTTTGAAGACCTTACGTTAATCCCCAATTCACATTATACAGGTTCGGACGGACTTGGTGGATTCACTTCTAATGGCGTTTTCTTTGAAAACACGTACGATGCTAACTTCGGATTTTGGTCCGGTGGTTTTATCTATTCCAATTCAAATGATACCACAACAGCAGGTTTTACCAATGATTATTCAGCTATTACTGGCACTGGAGCAAATGGTGGTGGCATTTATGCAGTCAATTACTATGGAAATATTGATTTCACATCTCCCAAAGTTGTTTCTTCAATCGCATTAACAAACACCACTTTTGCTTATTTATCGATGTTGAATGGCGATGGTTTTGCAAAAAAGTTCGGTGATACAATCAATGCGAATGGAGAAAATGATGGTTCTAACGGCGAGGACTTTTTTCGCTTACGCATACTTGGAAAGGACCAAAACAGTACTATCACAGATTCTGTAATTGTTTACTTGGCAGACTACCGCTTTTCAGACAATAGTCAAGATTACATTCTCAAAGATTGGCTTACAGTCGATTTATCCGCTCTTGGTGCAATCCAGTTTCTGGAATTTGAATTGAGTTCGTCTGATATTGGATCATGGGGAATGAACACTCCCGCTTACTTTGCTTTGGATAATCTTGTTTATGGTGAATTAGGGATCTCGGAAAAGGAGGAAACTATCGTTATCTATCCAAATCCAACAAGCGATTACATTCACATCAACCAACACCAAGGCACTGCAACATTGTTAACGATGGACGGGCATATCGTATCTCGTATCGATTTAACGACAAACAATGTAATATCGTTAGAAAAATATGCAGTAGGAACTTATTTGTTGCTTGTTTCCAACGAAAAAAGCACCTCTCAAACAATCGTTTCGAAAAAATAACATGCTGAAAACAATCCTGTTTCTTGGCGCGTTTACGCTTACTTTTATTTCTTTTTCGCAATACAAAGAAATCGAAGAAGTGATTTTGATTGGGAAATCTGTTGATTCAACACGGATTTATCGCTTGGACGAAAAACGAATACTAGCAAAAAACGCGTGTGATGTTGGCGATTTGATGCGCTTATTCCCTGGAGTTCAGGTAACAAGCTATGGTGGAATTGGCGGATTAAAAACGGCTAATTTCAGAAGTTTGGGCGCTGGTCAGACGAGTGTTGTTTTTGATTACCAAGCACAATCTACCACGCAAAGTGGCGCAACAGATCTTGGATTAATTCCAGCGGATTTCATATCCGAAATTGCAGTCATTCAACAAGCAAGTACAGATATCCTGCTTCCTATTAAAAGTAAGTTGAGTGGAACGATTTTAGCTATTCAAACCAAACATCAAGCTGCTACTTACAAGAAAAACGGATTGGTTGGAATGCAAACGGGTTCTTTTGGATTAATCGAAGGATTTGCTTTTGGTCAGAAACGTTGGGAGAAATTGAAAATAAGTATTTCTGGAAAATCTCGGTTTTATAACGGTGCATTTCCGTTTACCTACAACAATGGTGCAACTCAAGTACATACAACACGAAAAAATAACCAAGTGATTGATCATTATGGTATGTTTTCTTGTAGTTATACTCCAGCAAAAAACCACTTGCTTTCATTGGGAATAAGCGGGAACAGTTACGACAAACAACTCCCTGGAGCAATCATTTTTTATAATGAACATGCCAAACAATACTTAAGCGGTAATGAACTTGACTTTCAACTGCGTCATTTGTACACTGGCAAAAAGATACAACTGAAATCACAGCTCAATCATCAAATCAATCAACTCACCTATACCGATTCAAATTATTTGAATGCAGCTGGATTTTTAAAAAACGAGTTTCACGCTCAACAAACAGACGGTGAACTGCAATTAAAATTGACGTTAACAAATAAAACAAGCTGTTTGATTGGCTCGAGTGTTCGCAACGAAAAATTGGTCGCAGCTACACTGAGTTTGTTACCCAACCGAACTGTTTCTGAATCAATGCTCGGAATAACTACCAATTACTTTGGTGTGTTAAACGGACAAGTTGGATTGCTTGCTTACACAGCTAATTTTTCGGACAAAACAGCTGCAAAAACTTACATTTTACCTAGTGTTGATTGGTTGATCAAACGCAAACAAATTGCTTTTGGAGTTGCTTTTCGACAATCGCTGCGTTTGCCTACTTTTTCCGAATTATACTACCAACAAATTGGCAATAACCAGCTTTTACCCGAAAAAGGAAGTCAATTTTCACTGCGCATGTTGCATACGTATCAGCGAAAAAGAATGATTTTTCAGACGATTATTCAACCGTTTTTCGCGCATGTAACCAATAAAATCAACGCGATACCTTCCAAGAATTTATTCATTTGGAGCATTCAAAACATTGGTAAAACGCGTGCTTTTGGGACTGAATTTTCCGAACAGATGAATAGTCGCTTGGGGAAAGGAATCATTGGAATGGCTGTAAATTATACCTTTCAATATTGCGTTGACATAACTGATCCAGCAAGCCCAACGTATAACAATCTCATCAGCTATTCTCCTTTACATTCGGGCGGAATCGAACTCAATTATAATTGGAATAGTTGGCGCGTTTTTAGCCAATTCAATTACCAAGGAAAACGTTATGCATTGAATGAGAGTATTCCTGCCAATGAACTTGCTGCTTTCAATACTATAGATATCGGAGGTTCTTATCGTTTCGAAAAAAATAACCGTTCATTCAATATACGCATGACAGTTAACAATTTGACCAATAAATTCAATAGTTACATCAACTTTTTTGTCTTGCCTGGAATCAACATTAATATGAAATTAAATTATGAAATTTAGTATCCTTATCCTTTGTTTACTACTCATTGTTGGCTGCAAAAAAGAGACAACGAAACCTACAGCTGAAATTCCTACTTGGCTAAAATCTGGATTATTGGTGCTCAACGAAGGTATGTTTCAATTCAACAATGCTAAGTTATCATGGATGAATAACGCTGACCAATCAGTTAATAACGACTTTTTTGAACAAAAAAACAATCGGAGTTTGGGTGACACCGGAAATGATTTGAAGCGCTATGGCGGAAAAATATACGTGGCAGTAAGTACTTCAAGTACAATCGAAATACTCAATGCGACTAATGGAAATTCCATCAAACAAATCAGTATGATGAATGGCAGCACTCCCAAACAGCCACGGTCTATTGCTTTTTATGGATCATCTGCTTTTGTAACATGTTACGATGGATTTGTTGATGTGTTTGACACAACAAATTTGACAATTACAATGCGCATTCCCGTTGGTCAAAATCCAGAAGACTTAGTTGTCAGTAACAACAAACTCTATGTATCCAATTCAGGAGGTCTCAATTTCCCTAATGTTGACAGTACGGTATCGGTTATTAATTTGAATACCTTACAAGAAATCAAACGGATTACTGTTGGACCAAATCCAGGTGCTATTGTTTGTGATGCTGAAGGAGACATTTATGTGATTTCAAGAGGAAATTATGCTGCTATTCCAGCGCAACTTCATCGAATTGAGACATTCAGCGATACTAAAACCCATGATTTTACTTTTGCTATTCAATCGATGGCAATTTTTCAAGATAAATTATTAATTAGCGAACCTAATTCAATAGTAATCAAAACCTTTAATACCTTAACTGAAAGTAATAATTTAATTAATTTCATAACCAATGCGCCAATAACAACACTTTATGGAATGTACTTTTCAAGTATTACAAATAAAGTCTATTGTTTTGACGCAGTCAACTATAGTTCAACTGGTTATGTTGTTCAATTTAGCGTATCAGGTAATTATGAAAAGAAATATCACGTCGGATTAAATCCTTCAAAATTGATCGTTTATGAATAAACTATTAATTACTATCTCATTGTTTTATAATGCTTTGATTTGTTTTGGTCAAAGCTTTCATTCAGCTCCTGGGACAATTGGAACGAATGCTATTTTCAAAGACAGTAGTTGTTTTGTCGCATGGGCAAACAATGCTGTTGTTCAGCGTGGTTTTTTAACAATTGCAGATACAACGTTTACAAGTAACAATTCGAACAAAGTCGATTTTGGTACTCCCCAATTCGCAACAGGTCCAGCAGAGGGTGATGGAACGTCGGTAGTTTCTTTGGGAGACGGAGGAATTGCTACACTATCCTTTCCACTTGTTATTCGCGATGAAGCAGGTCCTGACTTTGCTGTTTTTGAAAATAGTTTTTCGGATAATTACATGGAGTTAGCACATGTTGAAGTAAGTTCAGATGGTATTCATTTTTTTCGGTTTCCTTCTGTTTCTGAGCAACCCACAGCAATTCAATTAACCAATTTCACCTATTCCGATTGCCGTATGGTCAATAATCTAGCTGGAAAATACCGAGCAGGTTACGGAACACCTTTTGATTTGTCTGATTTATCGGATAATCCCCTATTAAACAAACAAGCAATTACTCATGTGAAATTGATAGATGTTGTCGGCTCAATCGATGTGAATTATGGAACAACGGATGCAAATGGAACACTTATTAATGATGCTTTCCCTACACCTTTTGCATCTGGTGGATTTGATTTAGACGCTGTTGGAATCATTCATGGAACATTGGGTTTTTCAGAAAACCTAATTGATGTTCAATTTTTCCCAAATCCAGTTTTGGATAACTTAAATCTAATTCTTGATGGACCCGCTTCTATTGAAGTTAAAGACTTGCAGCACAAAACGATTGCTACATTTCATCACTTAAATAGCACTATAATCAATTGTAGCGAATGGAAATCAGGATGTTATCAATTAGCAATTACCAAAGACAGCCAACTAATTTACCGTAAAATTGTAAAGCTTTAAACCTTTTCTACTGTAAAAGAAACTTGATAATAGTTGTTTACAGCGATCAATGGTTTGAGATCAACATAATAGTTTTTGGTAAATTCAAGGAACGCTTTGAATTCGTGCAATGGAACATTGAATTCATCGAACATGATGATATCCCCTTTTTTCAAAAATGGATAAATCTGTCCCAAGACAAAACAAGTAGCCGAATAAATATCGGCATCTAAGTGAATGACTTTCAGCTGATCAGACTCCAATAACGAACGGTTGATTTTCACGAAATCTTGAAACGTATCTTGGAATAATCCTGCTAAGAAAGTTGCTCGTTCATCGTTAACTTCTGGTATCGCTGAAATCATGTCACCTTTTTTGTAAAAACCTCCCCAATCTTCGGGTAAGCCCTCAAACGTATCGAAGCCAAAAAAGCGTGAATCCGCTGCTGAATTTTTACTTAACCACCATTTAAATGAACTTCCAGCGGCTACGCCAAATTCTAAGTATGTTACTGGTTTTTCTGATAATTGAAAGGCATCAATGACACCTTGATACAAGAAAAATCGTCTGTTGTAATCTCTTTTGAATGAATAAGCGTCTTTGTGCATGAATTTAGCGCTGTTCGTTCGCACCCATTTATTCAATTCGAACAAATAAACAAGCATTAAAAACATGTATTTAAAAGGATACACCAGGAGGATAAGCGGTGAAAAGATTAAAAAGTCTTTAATGAAACGAACGATTTTTATCATAATGTAGTTGTTGTAGCGCAAATTTTGGCGTCTTCAAAAATACATTTTTTTATATCAACGCTTTTACGAATTGTGTAATTAATCCGCTTATCTATTGTAATCAACTAAAAACCAATAGAATAGAAAGTCGCTTCACCAGTCCAGTTCAAAACTCCAGACAAGAACACACATTTCCTATATTTTATGTAGTTTTGATACAAGAAAAAAAAGATGCAAGAAAGACATACCAACAGAGAACGTTATTTTATCGAGCAAGGAATTGTTACTGAGAAATACATTATTCCATACATTGAAGCAGTTTGTCCAATTTCACCCGAAATGGTTATCGGTGAAATTGGTTGTGGAGAAGGTGGAAATCTTCGTCCTTTCTTGGATCGCGGCCACAAAGTTATTGGCATTGATTTATCGCAATCAAAAATTGAAAACGGGATATCTTATTATGCTAAACATCCGATGAAACATAATTTGACGTTAATTGCTGAAGATATCTACGATTCAGACCCTACATTGATTCCAAAATTTGATATCATCATCATGCGGGATACCATAGAACACATTCCAAATCAAGCAGTTTTTTTAAAACGTGTTCGTGACTTTTTAACGCCACAAGGGAAAATATTTTTTGGATTTCCACCATGGTGTATGCCATTTGGTGGACACCAACAATTGTGTAAGAATAAGTTCATGAGTGTTTTGCCTTATTATCACTTGCTCCCACCCTTTCTTTACAAAGGCATTTTGAAACTTGCTGGTGAATCAACGGAAACAATTGAAGGGTTGATTGAAGTTCGCGATACACGAATTAGTATCAATCGATTCAACCACATTATCAAAGCAGCTGGATTTTCGTTTGTGCGCAAAGACTTGTACCTAGTTAATCCAGGTTACGAAATCAAATTCAAATTGAAAACCCGCAAATTAACAGGCTTTCTTCACATTCCTTATTTGAGAGATTTCATGGCGACTTCGTATTATTCTGTCGTTCAAAAAGAGGATTAATTAGATCACTTTTTTTATCCATTTCAAGAGTTTGAATGGAACGTATTTAAAGCTAAAATCTATTCTTTTTGATGAAGAAACAATTGATTTATAGTGACTAAACGTTTCGAAACTTTTTTGGCCATGATAGGCTCCAATTCCGCTATTCCCCACTCCTCCAAATGGCAAATGATGATTGGCAACTTGAATCAACACATCGTTGATACAAGCGCCACCGGATGATGTTTCCTCCAATACGCGATTACCATTTTTCTGATTACCAAAATAATACAATGCTAATGGTTTTGGTCGTTTATTGATAAACTGAATAACTTCGCCTAAATCCGTAAAAGTAAAAAGCGGTAAAATTGGACCAAATATTTCAGCTTGCATTACATTACTTTCTTCCGAAATATTGGAAATAATAGTCGGTTCAATGTATTGATCTTCGATTGAATAATTACCGCCACACTCAATTGTCCCTTCTTCCAAGTAACTTACTAAACGGGTTGTAGCTGCTTGATGTACAATTTTTGGATAAAAGTCACTTTCTGCAGGATTTTCACTAAAAAAACTGCGAATGTGTTTTTGAAAACTTGTAACAAATTGCTCTTTCAGTGATGCATGAATAAACAAGTAATCGGGAGCAGTACACGTTTGACCAGCATTTATCGTTTTTCCCCATGCAATGCGCTTTGCAGCAAGATCAATTTGAGCACTTTGGTCGACTATGCATGGACTTTTACCGCCCAATTCAAGTACAACAGGTGTTAAGTTTTTTGCTGCTGCTTCCATCACAATTCTTCCCAAATAAGGACTTCCTGTGAAAAAAATCAAATCAAAGGGAATTTGAAACAAATATTGATTGGTTGCTCTTTCACCAAGCACAACAGCAATGTATTGCGGATCAAAATAACGTTGCAATAGCGTTTCAATTAATTCCGCCACTGTTGGTGTTGCAAGAGACGGTTTTACAACCGCACAATTTCCAGCTGAAATGGCTCCAATTAATGGAACAAAAATCAATTGAAAAGGGTAATTCCAAGGAGCAACAATCAACGTAACCCCCAGAGGATCAGGCTGAATGTAACTAGTCGAAGGAAAAATATAAATAGGCGTTGGTACACGTTTTTTGGCGGACCAATTTTTCAACTGTTTAATATGGTGTTCAACTTCTTGTAAAACAGGACTAAATTCAGTTAAATAGGCTTCATCACTAGATTTATTTAAATCTTTTTTGAGTGCAGCATATATTTCTTGTTCGTTTTCAATCAACAAACGTTTTAACTGTTTTAATTGTTTTAAGCGAAAATCAATTGCTTTTGTTTGATTCGATTGAAAAAACAAGCGGGTTTTGTTAACAATTAAATCAATTTCTGCTGCTTTGGTTTCTCTTGTCATAGTCTTTTATTTCAATCATTTAACAAGCGGAAAAGCAACTTGTTCATTCTGTTTAAAAGCTAAAATTAAGAAAACAATTGTTGCGTATCTTATTTCATTGGAATAATCTATTTAACTTTATCAAAACACTTCGAAAAATGAAATTATCGTTTCCACTTGCCGTTCAAGATTACTTAGATTATCAATTATATACTGTCTCTCGATCTGAAAAAGCAATGCGCAAGCGTTTAATCGGTCGTTTACTTTTTCCAATCATATACTTACTCGTTGGTATCATATTCATCATCGATAAAAACTTCACGTTTGTTGCCTTCAATTTGATTTTGGCTGTTTTGTGGTATTTCTTTTATCCTATCAGCGAGCGTAAACGCTATGAAAACACTTTTCGTCGAAGTATTGAACGCGATTTAAAACCACATTTAAATCAAGTTGGTAGCATCGAATGGACAAGTAATGAAATTATTGCGCGTGAAAACGACCAAGAGGCAATCGTAAATGAAAAAGATGTTGCTGCAATTGTTGAATTACATGCTGTCATTTTGATTCAATTGCACAACAAACACAATTTCATTCTCCCCAAACGCAAAATTGACAACCTTGCAGATGTTGTGAGCTACTTACAAGCAAAATGTACCAAATTATCCATTCCATACATTGACCATTCTAATTGGCACTGGAAATAAGCAACTACTCATGTTTTTCATCTTATCCAAAGCATTACTTTTTCTACTTTCTCCTTTTACATGGATGTTAATCCTAGTCATTGCTGCATTTCGATTGAAATCAGATAACTGGCGAAAAAGATGTCAAGTTGGAGCAATCGTGTGTCTACTTTTCTTTTCAAACACCTTTCTTTTCAAAGAAGTTTGTCGGTTATGGGAAATTCCCGGAATTCCAATTGAAGAAGTTGCTTCAAACAAAGTCGGAATTCTTTTGGGCGGAATGTTTGAATACAATGGCGATTTAAAACGTTTGAGTGCGCGCAGAGGAGCCGATCGCGTTTGGCAAGCACTTTCGTTATACAAACTTGGGAAAATAGACTGCTTTTTAATCAGTGGTGACAATGGATATGTATTTGATCACAAGTTCAATGAAGCCAAACAATTACGCTTGAATTTGATTGAATTAGGGATTCCAGACAGTGTTATTTTTATTGATAGCAAGTCCAAAAACACCTATGAAAACGCTGTTCAAACAAAAGAAATTTTAGCGCAAAACAAATTGCATTCAAAAGACTTGTTATTGATAACGAGCGGGATACATATGAAACGAGCATTGGCTTGTTTTGAACACGCTAAATTAAGCTGCAAACCGTTTTCAACAGATTTATATACTGGTCCAACCCGCTACTATACGTTTGACGATTATTTCATGCCCGATGTTTCCGTTGTGAATGATTGGCATAAATTGAACAAAGAAATAGTTGGTTATTTGACCTATTGGCTTACTGATAAATTGTGATTTGTGCTTATTTTACCGAACGCTGAATTATTTTTTCAATCCGATTTCATGACGGCTGGTGAATCAGAAAAACTGTACCAGCATCTAGTTGACTTCTTGCCATGGCAACAACAACAAATTAAAATCTTTGGGAAGGTAATGAACTGTCCGCGTTTGGAAGCGTTTTTTGCGACCGATGGAAAATCTTACGGGTATTCCGGAAATCAATTAATAACAAATGCTTTTACACCGGAATTATTCGCAATCAAAGAACGTGTTGAGAAAATTGCAAATACCGAATTTAATGCTGTTTTGGTCAATTATTACCGTGATGGAAACGACAGTAACGGTTGGCATGCAGACAACGAAAAAGAATTGGGGGAAAATCCAATAATTGCATCGCTTTCTTTAGGTGCAACCCGCAGATTTGACTTGAAACACAAAACGTTGGGAATAAAACAGCAGTTTCAACTTTCGGCTGGTTCGTTGCTCATCATGGCAGGTGAAACACAACATTTCTGGAAACATCAATTAGCAAAATCAACGAAAGTTGTGAATGGGAGAATCAATTTAACCTTTCGCACGATACAATAAAAAAGGCTGCTCAAAATGAACAGCCTTCATGAAATATGTATCAAGGAAATTATTCAATTCCCATTTTTGCCATCATTACATTACTTACTCCCGTAGTAGAATAGCCACCATCATGGAATAAGTTTTGCATTGTTACCATACGCGTTAAATCAGAGAATAACGTAATACAGTAGTTTGCACAATCTTCAGCAGAAGCATTTCCAAGTGGAGCAATTGCGTCAGCGTAGTCATAAAAATCACCAAACCCTTTGATTCCAGAACCAGCAGTTGTTTTTGTAGGCGATTGAGAAACCGTATTGATACGAACTTTTTTGTCAACACCATAGTGGTACCCAAAACTACGTGCAATTGATTCCAACATTGCTTTGATATCCGCCATATCTGTGTAGAAAGGGTATGTACGTTGCGCTGCAGCATAACTCAATGCAACAACACTTCCCCATTCATTGATTGCGTCCATTTCTTTTGCAACTGATAACATTTTGTGCAAAGACATGGCTGAAACGTCAATTCCTTTTTGGAAATAGTCGTAATTCAATTCAGGATAAGGAATGTTCTTACGAATATTAACACTCATACCAATTGAATGCAATACGAAATCAATTTTACCACCTAAAACTTCTTGAGCTTGCGTGAATAAATTCTTTAAATCATCTATATTCGTTGCATCTGCAGGAATAATTTGTGAATTTGTCTTTTCAGCTAATTCATTAATTTCTCCCATACGCATTGCAATAGGTGCGTTTGTCAATACGAATGTTGCTCCGTATTCGTGTGCTTTTTCAGCCACTTTCCAAGCAATTGAATTTTGATCCAAAGCTCCGGTAATGATACCACGTTTTCCTTCTAGTAATTTTGACATTCTAAATAAGTTTGTATCACAAATTTATGATTTTATTTGATGCAACCAACTTTAAAAAGTTGATAATGAATTGTTGATAACTAATAGATTGGTATCAAATTGACAGCTCCAAGCCGTCATATGCAACTGCGATGGACTCAGGTAATTCTCTTTCTATTTCATCGTGCGTTCCGAAAACGTGTGAAATATGTGTTAAATATGCTTTTTCTGGTGCGACGCGATTAATGAACGCTAACGCTTCATCTAAGTTAAAATGAGAAATGTGTGGTTCTTTACGCAATGCGTTCACAATCAAAACCTTCACCCCTCTTAACTTTTCTATTTCTTCGTTTGCAACTGTTTTCGCATCTGTGATGTAAGCAAAATCTCCAATTCGGAAACCAAACACTTTCATTTTATAATGCATCACTTGTATGGGAATAACTGTTAAGTCGTTTTTTAAAATAAACGATTCGTTATTTTTAATTCGGATAAGATTGAGTTCAGGTACTCCAGGATATTTCAATGCTGAAAAAACGTAGTGATATTCTCTCTTCAAAGCAGCATCGACATGTTCACTGCAATAAACGTCCATATCACGGTTTTCAATGTAATTGAATGCGCGAACATCATCTAAACCTGCAATGTGGTCTTTGTGTTCGTGAGTAAAAATAACGCCGCGCAATGATTTAACTTGTGCCCGTAACATTTGTTGTCGAAAATCGGGACCTGCATCAATGACATAATTTTCGCCATTTGCAGTAATCATGATAGCGGAACGCAAGCGTTTATCTTTTGCGTTGGGGGATTGACAAACATAACAATCACATGCAATCATTGGAACACCCTGTGACGTTCCTGTCCCAAGCACAGTGATTTTCATTTAATCAATTTTAATTTTAGAAACAGAAATAATTGCTCGCAACCAACCAATTAATAAAAGTAAACCACCGATTGGTGTAATTGGTCCTAAAACCTTATTAAATGTAACATTGTGAAACAAATGCCCCATGGTTAAGCCATAAATGCTCACCGAGAAACAAATTACGCCAACTAATAGAAAGCGTAACGTTGATGAGAAATTTAGTTGAAAAACACGGCCAATCGCTACTAATGCTATCAATGCTAAACCATGATAAATTTGGTATTTAACACCTGTTTCAAAGGATTGCAATTTTTCAGTATCGTGCAACGCGTCTTTCAATGCATGTGCACCAAAAGCTCCTAGGATAATGCCAATAAAAATTAATGTAAACCCAATGATCAACCAGCGTTTTTCCATTCGAAATTATGCTTTTTTCTTCGAAATCACGTTAATTAGAATATATTGAAAACGTGACTGATCTTCGTTGTATTCATCTCGAACTTGAATTTTGATAGTAACATCATACATGTATCCTTCTTCAAAATTAAACCCATCGATTGGAACTGGAAGTGTTTCCCAAAAATCTGTACCAATAGACGATTCTTTTTGCACGACAAAACAAGTTTTGTGACCTTCATAACCATCACATGCAACTTTTTTTGGTTGAATACGCATGGTAATCATTTCCGTTCCTCCTAAAGGCTTTTTATCTTCTAATTTCCAACTTGATAAGGAAACCAATAAAATTAATACAGGTAAAATACGTTTCATCTTTTCTATTTTAAACTATTTAATTAACGTCATTATTAACAAGAAGTTGCCTCAGCAAGGAGTAAACTTATCGGATAGTAAAAATACATTTTTTTTTGATTTAAAAAATCTCTTTAATCTTTTGCTTGCATTAAGGTTTGTGCATTTTCACGAGAAACCGCTGTGATATGTTCACCAGATAGCAATTTTGCTAACGCATCTATGCGTTCTGTTTCGTTCAACAAGCATATTGCAGTATTGGTATTTTCGTTTTCAACCGACTTTTTCACTTCGTAATGCATTGCTCCAAGAGCTGCAACTTGCGGTAAATGCGTGATTGCCAATAATTGCATTTTTGAACCCATTTGTCGCAATAACTGACCAATACGCAAGGCTACTTCACCAGAAACACCCGTGTCAATTTCATCTAAAATCAAGGTTGGTAATGCTTTTTTCTGACTGATAATCGATTGAATTGCTAACATCAAGCGCGATAACTCACCACCACTGGCAACTTTTTCGATTGGTTTTTGTTCAATTCCTTTGTTTGCAGAAAACAAACAGCTAATGGTAAGTCCACCATTACTATCCAACTGAGGTAATTGTTGCAACTCAAACGAAACGCGAGCATCAGCTAATTTCAAGTGCTGTAAAATCGATTGTAAAGCAGTAGAAAGCTTAGTAGTCGTTTCAAAACGAACAGCATTCATTCGTTGCGCTTGTCCCTTCACTTCATCTCTAAGTTGGATTAATTCTGTGCTTACTTTTTCAATTTCTTCAGCAGTATTGGAACTAGAAAGCACTTTATCAGCGAGTGATTTTTCCAACGCAATCAATTCGTCTTGCGTGGTCAATTGATGTTTTTTTAATAACAAATAAAAACCATTCAATTGTGTTTGTAAAAATTCTATTCGTTTGGGATCTAATTCCAAATCGCTTAATTGCTTTTCCGATTCATCTGCAATATCGACCAACTCTATCAAAGTCGATTGAATACGTTCGTGAAATTCAGAAAATGAATCGTCTAGTGTACGCCATTTATCGAGTTGATGCTTCAATAAACTCAACTTACTTGCAACTCCACTTTCGTCATTAATTACCGCTGAAATAGTTGTGAAAGCTGCACGAAGCTCGTCTAATTTATTTACTTTTTCAAGTTCTTTTTCGTAAGCGTGAAAATCGTGTTTCGTTAACGCTAATTGATTTAATTCCTCCAATTGAAACGTGACAAAAGCGATTTCTTTTTGTTCTTCACTATTTCTCTCCTTCAAAGCTACCAACAAACGCTCTTGTTTTGTAAGCTGTTGAAAAACAGCTTTGTAATGAGCGACATTTTCCAAATTATCACCAAATGAATCGATCAAATCAAATTGAAAATCACTCTTTTTTATGGCTAAGGTTTGGTGTTGTGAATGGATATAGATGAGTTGTTCTGTTAATTCTTTTAATACAGTTAACTGAACGGGACTATCGTTGATAAAAGATCGTGATTTTCCATGAGCTAAAATTTCACGGCGAATAATGGTGTTTTCATCCCAATCCAATTCATTCGTATCGAACCAATGTTGAAATCGTTTGTCCAACATAAAATGGGCTTCCACAACTGTTTTAGTAGTTTCATCGCGAATAACCGAATAATCTGCTCGTTCACCTAAAATCAGGTTCAATGCACCCAGTAAAATAGATTTTCCTGAACCTGTTTCACCAGTTATGACCAAAAAACCTTTTTGAAAATCAATATCCGCACGGTCAATCAAGGCGAAATTGCGAATGGATAAGTGCGTTAACATTAGTTGAGAATTTCTTCGTATTTGGATGAATTTGCAGGATCGATTTTCTTTAAAATCGTAACAATTTCAATTTTATCCTGTTGGGAGGCATCCGCATATAAGTTTTTTAATTCGGTCAATTTTGCTTGAACAAACGTCAATACATTGATTGAATTTGGACGTACAGCTGAAATTTTAGATAGATTATTAAGAGCAGCTGAAATTGCTTTGCGTGCCTCATCTTTTTTATCGTACAACTGATCTATTCCTTTTCGGTGGTAGTCATAAAAACACTCTCTCAGTGGATCAAACAACTGTTGTAAGGAATTATCAACTAACCAATAACGATTTCTTTTACCTGGTTCGTTTGACTTCCAACCCAAACCTCCCATTGTTTGAGCATTGGAAACAATTTGTTGTGCTTCCGTGAAATAGGGAGTTCCTCCTTTTAATGAAAACGAATCGTAATCCAATCCAATGATGTAATACGCATAAAAAGCTAGAATCGACGTTAAATTATCTCTGAATTGATTAGGCGCATAAATCAATACGGTATTTCTAGAATAGGAGAACTGTAAATTATCGTCTTGAAAATTAAAAATATTTGTATTGTAAGAACCGTTAAAAGCAGGGCGCGACGATTGAATTTGTAATGCACCTGTGAAATTACCGTTATTAATCGTATTGATTTGAATTTGTAATTGACAATTGATTCGTTCTTCAACAGTGAATTTATCTTTTGTCCATTTGGTGTTGTTCATCATGTCGTACACCGTTTGTCGTACTTGCTCCAATAATTCTTTTTCAGCAGAAGTTACTTCTGTATTGATATTGGAAATGATAGAGACAGTACAATTCAATTCTTGCGCTAGAACAACTGGTGCAAGCAAAAACAAATAAAGGAAAAGCAGGTATTTTTTCATGTTAACTTTCGGCATAAATTGCATCAATTATTTTAGTAGCTAATGCTGTTTTAGCTTGTAACTCAAAACTACGAATTTTATTGTTTTTATCTATGAAAGTTACTGCATTTGTTGTTGTTCCAAAACCTACACCTTCAGGTCCGATCTCATTGAGAACAATTGCATCCAAGTGTTTACTTTCTAATTTTCCTTTGGCGTAATCGAGTCCATTTGTTGTTTCCAAAGCAAAACCAACTACTTTTTGTGTAGACGTTTTGTGTTGGGCTGCCCAAGCCAGTATATCTGGATTTTTAGTTAACTCAATTGTTAAGGTCTCGTTTGATTTTTTCAATTTATTATCCGCAACAGCTATTGGTCTGTAATCGGCAACTGCAGCTGAAAAAACACCAACATGACAAGTTTCCCAATGAATCTGAACTGCAGCTAACATTTCATGAGCAGATTTAACAGGAACAACTGTAACATGTTCATGAACCAATTGGCAAGCTGTGGGACCAGTAATCAACACAACTTCAGCACCTTTTCGTGCTGCTGCTTCAGCCAATGCAAAACCCATTTTACCAGAAGAATGATTACCAATAAAACGAACAGGATCAATCGCTTCGTAAGTTGGTCCAGCAGTTATCAAAATGCGTTGCTTTATCAATCGTTCATCGCGTTCAAAAAAATCACCTAAATGAGAAAGCATTGTTTCTGGTTCTGCCATTCGGCCTTCACCCTGCAAACCAGATGCTAAAAACCCTGATTCAGCTGGAATAATACGCGTTCCATCTGCTGCAAGTTGAGAAATATTTCGTTTTGTTGTTGGATGAGCGTACATATCTAAATCCATTGCAGGTGCAATGAAAATAGGACATTTGGCACTTAAAAAAGTAGCTAATAAAAAATTATCGGAAAAGCCGTTAGCCATTTTAGCTAATGAACTAGCTGTTACTGGCGCGAAAATCATGCAATCAGCCCACAAGGCCCATTCAACATGATTCGTCCAAGCACCTGTTTTTGGATCATAAAATTCAATTCCAACAGGATTTTCAGAGAGTGTAGCGACAGTTAGTGGTGTTATAAAATGAGTAGCGGCAGGAGTCATCATACATCTGACCTCTGCCGCTTCGTTTTTTAACAGTCGTATGAAGGATGCTATTTTATAAGCCGCTATGCCACCGGTAATACCGACGAGAATGCGTTTCCCTTTTAACGACATGATTATTTAGTCTTGAATCGGACGAATATAAATTTGACCTTCCAATTTTTCCTCGATTGCAACAGCAACTGATTTCGGAAGTTTTTCGTAGTAACGTGAAATTTCAATTTGCTCACGGTTTTCAAAAATCTCTTCCAAATTGTCTGTAGATGAAGCGAACTCTTGCAATTTAGCAGTTAATTCTTCTTTCATCGTTGAGCTGATTTGATTAGCACGTTTTGCCATCACCACGATTGACTCATAGATATTGTTTGTATCTTGTTCTAAATCAATTGTGTTACGTGTGATCGTTGAACGTTCTGCATTCATGTTTTTGAAACTCATTTGTGTCTATTTTAATGTTTTTCCGGAAGTCTTTAACGCTTCTACTTTTGTTTTGTAGCCTTCCAATTCGCGAAGATACGAGGAATTTGGAAATTCAGCAAGAAAATCAAGATAACTTTCTGTTGTTTTCTCAATTCGTTCTTCCAATTTTGTGTCGATACTATTAACCGTTAAGAAATAATAATTTTTAACTAGTAGGTATGCAACTTCCTCTCGGTAAGTTGAGATTGGGTAATTATCTAAAAATGATGCCCCCGAAACAGCAGCAGCACGGAAGTTTTCTGTTTTATCATACAAACGCACATTCAATACTTCTTTGGTTTGTAATTTGAAACGCAATTGATCCATTATCAAATTACAGGTATCCACATGAGATGAATTTGGAAACCGTGTAATAAAACTTTGTAATTCGTTCAAGGCCATTTCTGTTTCATTTTGATCTAAAGATGCTTCTGGACTATTTTCCACAGCACACAATGCAGCAAGAAATATCGTTTCTTCAACAAAATTTGAATACGGAAATTTGGTTTGAAACGATGTTAAGTAATAACTTGCCAAATACCAATCACCATAGTTGTAGGCAGCTTTACCTAAACGATAAAAAGAAACTTCTCCTTGCGGTGATTTTGGAGAACGCTGAAAAACTTGCTCGTAAAGTGTAATTGAACGTTCGTATTTTTTGTCCGCAAACAAACGATTAGCCTCGTTGTATTTCGCTTCGTAATCATCTGACTTTACAATTTGATTGTAAGAGCTACAAGAAACGAGCGATAATAGTATTAATAAAGTAACTACAAATTTCATAGGAGACAAAAATAGGATAAAAATCTGCGCGAAGAAATTAAAAAATCACAATATTCTACCTGATTTCATTTCCATTAAACGCATCAAGCGTTCCATCACGCTTATTTCAGTCTCAAAATAATGCTGCACAACCGAAATTAATTGGTCTTTTGTATAGTCATTTTCTATAATCGGATTAAACCGAAAGTAATGCCAGTTTTTATGCAGTTTGACATCATTTTGAAATTGTTCGTGCTGTTGTTCTACAAATAATTGTTCTTCGGTTGGAGTAGTTGATAAACCTGAACCGATACTCAAAAAGATCAATGATTCATCGTGATACAAACAATTTGCAAGGTTAGCTGCATGGAAAATAGGATTTCTCATTTGTAAGCTTGCATAAGCCAACTGTTTATTACCCCAGTTTGCATTTTGGTTCAATGTAATATCATTAACACAAGCTTTCAAAACAGTATTCAATGAAGCATTCGTTATTGTAGGACGGGTACTTGAGAAAAAATAGGGCTCATCCATTTGCTTGTCAAGGCAAACAAACGAAAAATGTTTTTTTAAATCCATCAACAATGTTTCATCCTGAAAATAACTAGCTAAAAGTCCAGCAATCGTTTTGTTTTCAGTAAAAATCTGATGTTCGAGTGAAGCGACTGTTTTTGTTAAATCAGATTTGTTTTGAGCAATTAATGCCGTTAGTAACGTAGCATTTCCACTGCCAACTGCAACATCTATCCAATTAAATACTTTGGAGTCGTTTATAAACAATGCGTGCTGTTCAGCAATGTGGTTGAGCCCTAAAACAGGAATTGACAAGGAATGTTCTCCCCCATCCAATACGAGTACGATGCGATAATTACCTGTCATACTAACAAGTTAGTGAATGCAGTAATTACAAAAGACAACAAATGATAAAAACCGACTATCCAGTTAATATTGAGCCTGTTTGAAGAAACGTTTACTTAACGCGTAATGATTGTCCGGGTTGAATGACACTTGTTACACGTAAACCATTCAAGCTACAAATTTTAGAAACAGTAGTATTGTTTCTTGTTGCAATTTCAGATAAGGTATCACCTGGACGTACTTTGTAATATTTTTTTGTTCGTGCAGGCTCTGCTCTTCTTACTGGAGGTATTGGTGTAGTTGGATTGGTCACTAACGCATTTGGATCAACAGGTTCGCCTAAAACAGCATCGCTTGGTTTGGCACCAGGGCGAAAAATCGCACTGTGAATGAACAAGTTTTCGTCTTTCACTTGATTGAGTGAAAAATCAATCACTTCCTCCGGATTCATTGGTGCATCGTAAAAACGAACTTCAAAGTGCAAATGCGCACCAAAAGAACGGCCTGTATTCCCCCCTAATCCTATTGGTTCACCTGCTTCAACTAATTGATCAGGCACAACCAAATGCTTGCTCAAATGCGCGTAAAATGTTTCTAATCCATTGTAATGACGAACAATAACCAAGTTGCCAAAACCACCATCATTCCATTTTGCATAGCGAATCTTCCCTGCCCAAACGGAGCGTACTGTATCACCAACATTCAAATCTAAATCAATTCCGTTGTGGTATCGTCCGCTTCTAAAACCGTAACGTGACGTTACAATTCCAGGGACTGGCATCTTGAAATCTTTGTGCTTTTCATCCATTACACACAACCAAAACGTGTCTTTTAGTTTTGACATGTCGTTTCCTCTTTCAGAGGTGAAACATTGGTTATTGTCCCATTTTTGGGTGAAACGAAAAGCCGTGTCTTTTTCAAAAATTGAATGCAACCAAGGATTTAAAACACCATTGAATTGTTTGTCTTCCAAATACTTCCATGTGCGATTTGCATAAATCAACATCGTACCCTTTGACGTTTTTATGGTGTCGATAACGACTTGTCCAAACAACGATGTGAAACTAAAAAGAGCAAATACGATGAGTAATTTTTTCATGAAATAATATTATCTGAACTATTTTGGGTGCAAATATAGCCTAAAAAAGTGCAAGGAAAGGTCAAAAAAAAGTTAATTACGATAGTTTATGCGTTAATTTGCTAACACTTTTTCAGCCATTCCGTTTACATCCATGATAATCAAATCATAAAACAAATCTTCATTGGGTTTCACCAAATCAACCATACCTTTTGAACCGTAAGCTTGAGAAGGCGGAACCAAAATCCATAATTTATCAAATAATTTTGTCCCAAGCAATGCTTTTTTCAAACCAGGAATCAAACTCACATCTTTCATTCCAAATTGGAAAGGAACATTACGCTGGTACGAATTATCGTAACGTGGATTTGATTTCGTTCCTACAAAATAATGTATGGCCACTTGCGCATTTTCATCAATCGTATGTGCTTGCATTTCTTTGTTTTCTTCTAATAACCAAACTTTTACGCCGTTAACAGTTTTAGTTGGTTTTACTTTTTTTCCAACACGCAATAGTACAATGTTTGGCGAATTCGGAGGAATTAAATTTGGAATACCTTTTTCTCCACGTGCTAAATTAGGTGGTAAGTATATTTCAACAAAATCACCAACATGCAACTCGTTAAAAGCCATGTCCCAACCAATTGTTTGCATGTTGTAGCCAACTAAATATGGAATCATTGCGCGTTTTAACAGATGGTTTCCATCAACTACATCGCCTGATGGCAATTGCAATTTGAAATTGATTTCTACAACTTCACCCGGTTTAATTGCTGGACCATTTCCTTTCTTAAACCATTGGATTTTCAAACCACTAGGGAATTGTTTTTTTTCAACGATTGTTTTCAAAGGATCTAATAATCGTTCCGATGAAGTACGATTATCAGCTTTTGCTGTTATTGTCGTTTCCTGCTTTTCAACAGTTTTCACACCTGAAGTTTCACAAGAAAACAACAGAGCACATGTACTTACAATTATTAGTGATTTTTTCATTCTAATCCAATCAATTCAATATCTACAACTAATGGAGAAAGCGGGGGAATTTCTTTCATATCTCCCACCAATCCATGCGCTAAATGACTTGGGAAAATCAATTTTGCTTTTTCTCCAACATGCATTTTTTTAATTCCTTCGTGAATTCCAGACTCCATTTCGCTGTTATCTACAACAAAAACATCTAATTCATCTGGAGCCGTTTCGTAACACACTTTGCCATCAAGCAACGAAATTTTGTAATGAACTTTTGCAGATTGCCCTTTTTGTGGAAGAGGCCCAGTAGCTTGTTTGCCAATTACATAGCGCAAACCTGTTCCTGTTTTTTCAACTTTCCAAGCTTCGTGTTGTGCTAAAAACAAATCTATGTCTATTTCTTGTTCTTGCATCAACGATTTATTCAAATCTGTTGATTTTTCTTGATTCCACTCTGGAATTGGTTTTTCTGTTTTTTGAGACGAGCAAGCAATCAAACCACAAAAACACCCACAAATTAGCGCTAAACGTATCATGCTACTGGAATGTAATTTTTGACATTCGTTACAAATTTTGCAATCGTTTCATCCAATGAGACAAAAGAAATTCCTCCTGAAGCATAGGCATGGCCGCCTCCTTCAAAGTGATCGTTTGCCAATTGATTGACTACGTATTCTCCTTTTGATCGGAATGATATTTTGACTTTACCATCTTTTTCAGCGAAAAAAACAGCCATTTTTATTCCTTGAATACCTAGAATCTGATTGACCAAACCTTCTGTATCTCCTTTTTGATAATTAAATCGGTTCAACTCCTCTTCAGACAACGAAGCATAAGCTACTGGAATTCCAGGAATCAATACCAACTTTTCAGACATTGCATAACCTTTCAAACGGATTCTATCGATTGTATTTGTGTCAAAAACTGCTTCGTGGATTTCAAAATGTTTGACTCCTTTTTCGATTAAAAAAGCTGCTATTTCATGTGTTCCACTGGAAACTGAAGGGAAACGAAACGAACCTGTATCGGTCATAATTCCTAAATAAAGGCACTGTCCAATAACTGCATCAATTTCGTTTTCTTTTTGAATGGCTTTCAACCATTGGAACAACAATTCACACGTCGAACAAGCACTTGTTTCAGACAAGGTGAAGTCACAAAAATCAGCAGGATGTAAATGGTGGTCAATCATCACTTTCACAGCCTTTGATTGAACCAAAACTTCTTGCATGTCCTTCCCTACTCGACTGGGCTCGTTGTAATCCAAGCAAAAAATCAAATCAGCAGCCAATAACAATTCACTTGCTTTTTCTGCTTGATTTTCAAAATCGATTATTACTTCTTGACTTGGCACCCAATGTAAAAATTCAGGAGCAGGATCCGGATGAACAACCGTTACATTTTTCTGCCATTTTCTCAACAAATGATACAACGCCATTGAACTACCAATGGAATCACCATCTGGCGATCGATGTGCAGTTATAACAATTGAATGAGCGTTTGTTATCGCTTGAAATATACCTGAAGCAGTACTCATGCAGTTTATTTTGTTAGTTTTTTTGTTTCTTGTTGAATTGCAGCTCTAAGATTATCAGAAACTTGCACCAACGGCAAGCGCATGTGAGGTGCCATCCAACCTAATTCTTCCAACGCGATTTTTACTCCACCAGGATTTCCTTCTGTGAAGAATAATTTGGTGATTGGTAATAAATCGTAATGCAATTTACGTGCTGTTGCTAAGTCGCCATTCAATGAAGCAGCAACCATTTGACTAAATTGTTTCGGGAAAGAATTTGCAACGACAGAAATTACACCATCTGCTCCCGCAGCAATCAATGGCATTGTTAAGGCATCATCACCAGAAAGCACCAAGAAATCAGCTGGTCTGCAACGAATGATTTCCATGATTTGCTCCATGTTTCCAGAAGCTTCTTTCATTGCAACAATGTTTTTCACTTCCGCTAATTCTAGGGTAGTTTCGGCCAACATATTTGAACCTGTTCTTCCAGGAACATTGTACATGATAATTGGTAAATCTGTTGCTTGTGCAATTGCTTTATAATGCGCTACAAAACCACGTTGAATGGGTTTGTTGTAATAAGGAGCAACTGATAAAATACCATCGACACCTGCTGGAATTTTGGAAAATGCTTCCGCAACAGCCATTGTATTGTTTCCTCCTACACCATAAACGATGGGTAATTGCCCATTATTTTCTTCTTGAACTGTTTCCAGTACTTTTAATTTTTCATCGCTTGTCAATGTTGGCGATTCTCCTGTTGTACCTTGAACGACTAGAAAATTTGTTCCGCCCGCAATTTGTTCACGAACTAATTGACGTAATGCAGGAAAGTCAATTGACATGTCTGCTGAAAAAGGCGTAACTAATGCAACGCCAGCACCTTTGAATTGATTCATTGTGTTTTCTTTTTTATGGTGTAAAAATCCACAACAAATTTACGAAAATAATTGCGGGAATTATGCGCCAATCAATTGAATAAAATCAGCTTCCGAAATAATCGTTACACCTAATTTTGTCGCCTTTTCTAATTTAGCCGGCCCCATGTTCTCACCTGCTAACACATAAGATGTTTTAGCTGAAATTGAACCGCTGTTTTTCCCGCCATTTTTCTCAATCAAGGCTTTTATTTCATCACGACTAAAGTGCGTAAAAACTCCAGAAACCACAAAAGTTTTACCTGCTAATTTTTCGGAATCGAGTGTTATTTCCTCCACTTGAAATTGCAAACCATGTGCTTTCAAACGTGCAACAATACTCAACGCGCGTTCATCTTGAAAGAATTGTTGTACTGCAACGGCAATTTTATCACCAATTTCTTCTACTTCAATTAATTCGTCAAATGTAGCTTTTGCTAAAGCATCACAATTTTTAAAGGCTTGCGCCAATTTTTTAGCTACTGTTTCGCCAACAAAACGAATTCCTAAAGCAAACAAAACGCGTTCGAAGGGAATGTTTTTTGAGGCATTTAAACCAATCAATACATTGTTTGCTGACTTATCAGCCATGCGGTCAAGTGAAACAATATCATCAAACGATAAATCGTATAAATCTGCAACATTGTTGACCAAACCTTTTTGATAAAACGAATCGATCGTTTCTGCACCAATTCCATCGATATTCATTGCTTTTCTCGAAATGAAATGTTCCATGCGGCCTTTCACCTGAGGTGGGCAAGCCAAGTCATTGGTACAATAATGCTGTACTTCCCCTTCTCTTCTTGTCAATTCAGCAGCACATTCTGGACAGGTTTCAATGAACACAATTCGGCTGGAAGAAGGATCGCGTTTGGATACATCTACGCCAACTATTTTAGGTATAATTTCTCCACCTTTTTCAACAAAAACGGCATCTCCTTCATACAAATCAAGTTTTTCTATTTGATCTGCATTGTGTAAGGAAGCGCGTTTTACCACTGTTCCGCCTAATAAAACGGGTGTTAAGTTCGCAACAGGTGTTATTGCACCTGTTCGCCCAACTTGATATGTAACGGATTCTAAAGTTGTTGCAACTCGTTCTGTTTTGAACTTGTATGCAATTGCCCAGCGCGGTGATTTTGCAGTAAAACCAAGTTGCTGTTGTTGGGAATAACTATTGACTTTCAAAACAATTCCATCGATATCAAAAGGCAATGAAAAGCGTTCTTTTTCCCAATAATGAATGAATTCCATTATCCCCTCAATGGAAGTTGTTTTTAGAATATATTTTTCGGTTTCCAATGGGGATTTGAATCCCCAAGTCCGAACGCCATTCACACTTTCCAAATGAGATTGAAAAGGTAAATCAGCTCCATAAACACCGTATAAAAAGCAATCCAACCCACGTTCAGCAACAACTTTTGAATCGTGCAGTTTTAACGTTCCTGAGGCTGTATTTCTAGGGTTTGCAAAAACAGGTTCTCCGATTTCCTCTCGTTGTTGATTGAGTGCATCAAAATTTGCTCGTGGAAAGAATATTTCTCCTCGAATTTCAAATTCATCCACATAATCACCCGTTAACTTTAATGGTATTGTTTTGATGGTTTTCACATTAGCAGAAACATCCTCTCCTTGTGTGCCATCGCCTCTCGTTACTGCTCTATCAAATTTTCCATTGATATAGCGAATTCCAATTGCTACGCCATCGTATTTCAATTCGCACACGTATTCAATTGGACCGTCGATGAGTTTTTTCAAGCGTTGTTCCCATTCCATGATTTCAGCCTCCGAATACGAATTTGACAGGGACAACATGGGATAATCGTGAACGACAGATTTGAACTTCTTTGTAATATCTCCTCCTACGCGCTTTACGGGACTTGCTTCACTGGCAAATTCGGGATATGCTTTTTCTAATTCACTCAATTCATTCAGCAACATATCAAAATCATAATCCGAAATAACAGGATTACTTGCTACATAATACAAATGATTGTGTTGGTGTAATTCATTCGTTAAAAAAGCGATACGTTCTTTTGCTGCTTGACTATCCATAATGTTGTGAATTGTAGCAAAGATAAGGAACGCTTTCGGACTTTTTGAGCTTGTTTAAACCGTTTTATTAACAGCTTTTAGCATACGTGATTTGCCTTGTAAATCGTTTCTAATTTCGATATCAGTAAAGCCAAAATCACTTAAAAGCGCTTTCATTTCTACTGCATAATCTTCGTGAATCTCGAGGTAAATACAGCCATTTTGAACAAGTTGTTTTTTTGCATTTTCAGCCAATAGGCGATAAAACAGCAACGGATCTTCGTCAGGAACAAACAACGCCAAATGAGGTTCAAATTCAAGTACGTTTTTTGCCATGAATTGCTTGTCAGCGATTGGAATGTATGGCGGATTTGAGACAATGATGGTGCACGATTGTTGAAAAGTTGGCTGCTGCAAATCATCCTTGATCCATGAAACAACTACATTGTTGGCTGAGGCATTTTGTTGCGCTATGGCTAAAGCAGCAGCAGAAACATCGATTCCTGTAATCGTCCAATTTGGATGACGTGCTTTTACTGCCAAGGCGATGCATCCAGAACCAGTACACCAATCAACCAATTGGATAGCAGTTTCATTTTTAAAATCAGTAGTTATCCAATCAACTAATTCTTCCGTCTCTGGACGAGGAATCAAAACGTCAGCATTTACTTGAATTTTCAAGCCATCAAAATAAGTGAAGCCAATGATGTATTGGTAGGGTTCTCCAGCTAATAAGCGGGTTTTGATTGCCTGTAATTGTGCTAGAGCTTCTTCTGATAATTGGAGATTGTTTTCGCTGATTAGTTGTGTTTTGGAAAGATTAAAACAATCCTCTAATGCAAAAAGAAAAGTATTTTTGGCTTCTCTTTCATCGAAAACTGGACTTAAATCAGTCTGCCAAGTCGCTAAGAGTTTCGAAAAAAAAGCATTCATTCAGGCGCTGAAACGAAATTATTTCAATTGTTTGTCTAATTGAACATGTAAGCCTAAACCGCGTAACGATTCGCCTGAAGCAACAATCATTCCATTACCGTCAACTAAAAAAGCACTTGGAATAAACTGAACTTGGTATGCAGTACCTGCAACATTTTCTTTGTCCCAAACATGATTTGACCAGATCAAACCATCTTTTTTAATTGCTTCTTTCCATTTAGCTTCATCACGATCAAGTGAAACGGAAAATACTTCGAATCCTTTCGCTGTTTTGAATGTTTTCTTGTTGTATTTGTTGTATGCTTCAACTACGTTTGGATTTTCTTTGCGACAAGGACCGCACCAAGAAGCCCAAAAATCGATGAGTACCATTTTCCCTTTTAAGGCAGATAATTTGATTGTTTTTCCTGCAGGATTTGTCAAGGTAATTTCTGGAGCTTTTGCTCCTACTCCTGGCAAAACAGTTGTCGTACTGAATGAAGTAATTGTCAGTAAAAAAAAGCCAATTGCGGCTGCAAATCCAAATTTCAACATAATCGTTTGTTTAAATTAGTTTATTCTACGGATATCTGCTCCGATATTTCTCAAACGGATATCAATATCTTGGTACCCACGGTCAATTTGTTCGATGTTATGAATAACGCTTTTTCCTTCGGCAGAAAGTGCAGCAATCAATAACGAAACTCCCGCACGGATATCCGGTGAAGTCATATTGATACCGCGCAACTGATGTTGTCTTGCTAAACCGATTACCGTCGCTCTGTGTGGATCACACAAGATGATCTGCGCACCCATATCGATTAATTTATCGGTGAAAAACAAGCGCGATTCAAACATTTTTTGGTGAATCAAAACGCTTCCTTTCGCTTGTGTTGCGACAACCAAAATAATGGATAATAAATCGGGTGTAAATCCAGGCCAAGGCGCATCGTAAATGGTCAAAATTGAACCATCAATAAAGGTGTCAATTTCGTATAAATCTTGAGCAGGAACAAAAATATCGTCCCCTCTTCTTTCTAATTTGATCCCTAGACGTTTGAATGTATTCGGAATAACTCCTAAGTTTTCCCACGAAACGTCTTTGATTGTAATTTCAGATTGTGTCATAGCAGCCAATCCAATGAAACTACCAATCTCGATCATATCAGGCAAAATTCGGTGATAACATCCACCCAATTCTTTTACTCCTTCAATGGTCAATAAATTGGAACCAATACCAGAAATTTTAGCGCCCATTGCGTTCAACATTTTACATAGCTGTTGCAAATAAGGCTCGCATGCTGCGTTGTAAAAAGTCGTTGTTCCTTCTGCCATTACAGCAGCCATCACGATGTTTGCCGTTCCAGTTACCGAAGCTTCATCCAAGTGAATGTATGTTCCTTTTAGGTTTTTACCTTCTATTGAATAAAAATGCTCACCTGCATCGTAATTGAATTTCGCGCCCAACAAAGTAAACCCCTCGAAGTGCGTATCCAATCTTCTTCGTCCTATTTTATCACCTCCTGGTTTCGGAATAAATCCTTTACCGAAACGCGCTAACAAGGGACCAACAATCATGATAGAACCACGTAATGATCCAGCACGTTTTTTGAAATCTTCCGTTTCCAAGTACGACATATCGATATCTTTTGCTTGGAAACTATACGTTCCACGCTCAATTTTCTCGATTTTCACGCCCATTGTTTGCAACAAGTCAATCAATTTGTTGACATCAACAATATCAGGAACGTTTGAAATGGTAACTTTTTCTGGTGTCAATAATGGTGCACAAAGTACTTGAAGCGCTTCGTTTTTTGCACCTTGAGGAGTTAATTCACCCTTTAATTTTTTTCCACCGTGGATTTCAAATGAAGACATGCGTTAATTCTTTTTTCGGTTTTGATTTTGATTGTAGTTCTGGTTTTTATTCTTGTTATTATTGTTGTTTTTTGGATTCTTTTTGTTCGGACGTTTGTTTGGTTGAATGCCAAAAGATTTCAAAATCAAATTGGTATTCATCAATTCGTCTGGATTTTCCAAAATCAAGTCGCCTTTGGACAATTCTTTCAATTGCTCGGCAATAACTTGATTTTCAACTGCATCATTGTTGTACGCCAAGAATTGCTTTTTCATGAAATTCGCCATGGTAATTTTCAAGAAATCACGTTCATCTTTGTCCGTAACTTGTTTCGAATTACTTAATATTTCTTGGGTATATTTACCATAGTGACCAAATCTGATTCTGCTTTTTGGGTATTCCATGATATCTGGCTTACTCATCAATGTTTCAGGCTTGGGAATTTCATAAGGTGAATCAACATCTAATTTAAAATCAGACATCACAAACAAGTGCGTCCATAATTTGTGTCTGAAATCATCGACATCTCTCAAGTGTGGGTTCAATTGTCCCATTACTTCAATGATGGCGCGTGTTGCTTTGTTGCGTTCATCTCTGTCCTCAATCGTCATTGCGTGTGCAATCATTTCCTGAACATTTCTTCCATATTCGGGTAATAATAATTTCGGACGTGTTGTGTTATATTCCATGTTGTGTAACGAAGTTCAAAAATAAGTTTTTTTAGAATGCTTCAGGTGAATTTTATTCAGAAGCTTTTAACAATTGAACTGTGATAAAAAAAAACTCTTTGTAAAAAGAAAATTGATTTGGATTACAGTGTTGCAAATATACAATTAATTTACAGACAAGGTATCCAAATCAATTTCCTGAAATTGAAGCGTATAAAAGTTATTCTTTCACAACTGTAATCACTTTCGAACTTCCACTTTTAGCGGCAATTACTAATTGATAAACTCCTGATTCCCAGTTTTGAGCATGTAATTCATTCGTTCCATTTTGAATAGTCGCATGTTGAATGAATCTTCCTTGTAAATCAAACACGGTCAACTCAAAACTTTCCATTTCATTTGACATAATAGTGAAATTCGTTGCTGATGGAACGGGATAGATTGTCAAATCAAAATCAAGTAATTCATTAACAGATAAATGACAATTATTTAATGTGTTAAATGTTGGCTGCGCAAAAGTAAAAGTACCTCCATCGTTGCAACGTGCATAGGCAACATCAGTTGTTTGTGCGGTATAATCAACTTGGTCGTATGGTGTTGTTCCATTCGATAAAATAACCGATTCACCAGCAATACTTAATTTAAAATTCGTGTGAATTCCAGTTAATTGATCGGCATCATCATCTGTCCAAATAGGAAGTACAGCATGTGGAGCAAGGATAGTTCCAGCTGGAATTTGAAACTTCGTTAAGTTAGCGCCATCGTCCGAAAGGTATAATCCTCCAACTGTTAAGGCACTATTCGTTGTGTTATACAATTCGATCCAGTCATCACTTTCGCCATATGCATCATTAAACAAAGTATTATCCGATAATATTTCGTTTATGAGCACTTGACCACTTGTTGCCAAAGGAGCATTGATCAACAAGGTATGGTATTCATGTTCTGCGCGTTGTGGACTGAACAAACCTGCATTTGCATTTTCAGCGTAAACATAATACTGAACTTGCGTGCAGTTTAAAGTAAGCGTAGCACCATAAACATGGTCACCTGCAGCGCCATCACCATGCAATCCATCGTCAAACATTGCAACACGATTAAATTTCAATTGCTTCTCAAAACGATAACCAAAATAAACAGTTGTTTCATTGGAACACGTTGCTGTAAACGTTACTGTCGTTCCATAATTAGGAGCTGTATTGCTTACTGCATGAGCAGAAATAACTGGAGCAACCAAAGTGTAATTAGCATTCGTATTGAAATAAGTAACACGTGCAGTCATCAATTGTTGAATTCCAGGAGTAGAACTTCCTCCACCTGGTCCTCCACCACCGCCTGAAACAGCAGTTGTCAAACTATTTTGGTATTGTGTGTACGTATAAAATTTGTACGGATCTGCTTGAACAGCAGCATCAATCGTCGTTCGCAACGCATTAGCTGTTGTGAGGTATTGTCCCGATTCAAAAATATCTTTAACGATTGTGCGCACGTGAGCCATGTACATGCGTTTGTATAATGGATTCGCCAACATTTTAACGATTAACGGATGATTCACCGATGTACTATTCGACATTGGATCTAAGGTTGAAGGTGTTATCGTACCTGAACCTGTTCCACCTGGAAAACCGCCAAAACTCATGTTTAAATCCCAAACTGTTGGCACAAAACGATTATTCAAATCGTAATACAAATAATAATTTTGGCGAAACGCTCCGCTATATGAATCTAAATTAACCAAAACGTTATTAAAAGCAAGCATCCACAAAGCACGATCGACATCCAAAACTTTTTCGATTTCAGTAAATGAATTATTCAACGTATCGGTTAGATTTCGCAATTTATTCCAACCGTAATTCGATTGTAATTCATATCCTGTCGCATACAATGAACTATCTTGACCCAAGTATTTTAAATCGGGACTTACAGAACTTCCTGGTCCAGCTCCTCCTACAGGATTGCATTTAAAAAACGCACCAGTTTCAGTGTAATAATGATCTGCATTGAATTTATCATCAATACTCTCAGCACTTGAATACAAACCACGAAGTGTTCCGTTAATGTAAACGTTTGCAAAATTTGCTTTCGGACAATCCATGAACTGTTCCAAAACAGCATAGGAAAGTACTTCGCGAATCATGGAAGGATCTTGATATCCGTTTTGAAGTTTTATACTCGTATAACCTTGGTAATCTGCTTTTGCATGAATATAATCTAAGTTGATATGCAAAGGATTTTTGTTGTTATTTGCGTTATACGAACTATTTCCTTTGTACTTCACACCAACACTATCAAACATGGTTCCATTGATTCGTACCGAGTCGGCCAATAAATAACCCTCTGTTGTTGCTGCTAAATTATCCAGTTGAGCATCCCAATTGCTTGCACTGAAAAATATTTCGATAGTTTGAACTGTTGAACGGTCATAAAAGTTTTGCGCCGACATCTTATCTGCAAAAATGAAGGTCGCAAATAAAAAAAGAATGATTTTTTTCATAAAAAGTATTTTTTTTAAGATGATCAAAGTTACGAAAAGTTTAATTGAAGATTGGAAAATTTAAAATTGAAGATTGGAAGATTGGAAGATTGGAAGATTATAAAATTTCTAAAAAGTGAAAAACGTAATATTACTTTTTTACTTCGGTTATTTATTTCACAAACATTAATCTCACCAAATAAAATGGTTGAACTAATTATTTTTCCATTATTATTTCAGAAATAATTTCTTTTGTTAATGGTTTGGGATAAAATCCTTTGACCATTTCAAACGAAAGCGCACGTTCTATTTCTTTTTCGTTCAAGGTAGATGAAACAACATAAAAAAATAGGTTTTCGGATAAAAACCCGTCATTAATTAATTTATTCAAGACATCGAATCCATTAAAAAATGGCATGTTGATGTCTAAAAAAACTACTGTTTTATTCCGGTCATTTGTAGTTTTCATTTCCTCAAAAAACGTCAATGCATCTTGACTGGATTGAAATATACAAACTGGAATGGAGGTTGCTAATTGTTCGATAACTTTTTGATGAATGAAATTAAAAATCTGGTCATCATCGACTAAAACGATACGAGCTATATTCATGAGCTGATTAAATTAAAATGTTAACTGTTGTGCCTATTCCCAATTGTGAATCAACAGAGATAGAACCATTTAATTTTGTGACAATCTCTTTGCAGATGTACAAACCTAAACCTGTTCCTTCGCTCGTTTTTGATGCTCTGTAGAACATGTTGAAGATTTTTTCAAGGCTTTCTGTAGGAATGCCCTCTCCGTTGTCTTTTATACTGATCGCAACTTTATTGTTGATTCGTTTCATCGAAAACTCAATGACTGTTTCACGATGTTTCGAGCGGTATTTCACAGCATTTCCAATGATATTTTTCAATAAGGTGTTTACTCTTGTTTTATCAGAAAAAATGAGTGAATCACCTTCACAATCAAGCTTAAAATCAATGTGGTCTTCAGCTGCATATTTCAAATCTTCGAAAATTTGTGAAGCCATTTCACACAATTGAACTGGTTCCATGGTGATTTCCAAACGTGCATTTCGGGAATATTCTAATATTTCTTGAATGGTTCCATCCAAACGATTGACACTTGATTCGGCCATGTTCAAATATTCCATTATCTCTGTATCTAATGTTGGATGCATTTTTGTTAACATGATCAATCCTTTTATTGACAACAAAGGAGAACGCAAATCATGTGAAACGCTGTAGACGAAATTATCCAATTCCGAATTGATTTTTTTAAGCTCGTTATTTTTATTTAAGAGCACCAATTCAATATTTTTTAAATCGGTAATATCAATAAACGCATTTGTATAACCCGCTAATTGATTTGAACCGTTAAAATTTGGAGCATTGCTCACCAAGAAAAAACGTTTGGATTTATCTGTTAAATCGATTGCGATTTCGTACAAGTTATCTGCAACTTTTAAATACGATTCAATGTAACCCAACTCCTTTTTAACTTTCAGTTCCGATTCTGGGCAATTCATCACAATCAGGTTTTGAGGCGAAATAAGCGGAAGTAGTTCGTTGATTTTACGATTCATAAAAACAATTTCACCGGCTTTGTCCAATTCAATCAGTCCAATATTAACATGATCGATGATTCCTCTATATTTTTCTTCACTTTTCTTGAGTTGGTTTTCTGATTGTTTTGCTTCAGTTATGTCAATAGAGGTCCCAATCAAGCGAATGACGCGACCATTGTCATCTTTTTCAGAAATTGAAACACCTTTGACAATGCGTAGTTCATTGTCATTTTCGCGGTAAATTCGAAATTCTTGTTCAATAAAATCTCTTTCACCATTGATCAATTGATCAATTTCATGGACTGCTTTGTTGTAATCACTTGGATGTAAGCGCTGCTCCCAAAGGGAATTAAAGTTTTCAATATCCTTGTTTTTGATGCCGTACTGTTCAATTAACACGTGATTCCACATAACGAAATCAGATGTTAAATCGTATTCCCAAATTCCAATTAGTGATTTTGTTGTAATTAATTCAAAGCGCGAATTGATGCGCAATAAGTCTTGTTGATTTTTTCTTTCCTCAGAAATATCACGTTGCAAAGCGATGAAATTGATGAGTTGATGTTCTTCGTCAAAAACGGGTGTTATTTCGAGATTAACAAAATAAGGTGTTCCATTTTTTCGATAATTGAGCAACGTTGTTGCAATTCCTTCGTGTTTTCGAAGGGCTAAAGCAATCATTTTTACTGTTTCTTTATCCGTTAATTCACCTTGTAAAAAATCTTTGGGCTTTTTCCCTTTCACATCGCTCAATTGATAACCAGTCATCGCAATAAATGAATCATTGATCCATTCCACATAGCCAAAAGCATCGGTAATAACGACACCATTTTTTGATTTGGTTGCAATCATGGATAGTTTTCTCAATTCAATTTCGGCATCGTGAATTTTAGCGAGCTGTTCTTCAATTTGTTGACTCTTGTATCGGTTAAAAAATAAAGAACGCACCTGTTGGCAAAAGAGATTGAAAATTGTACTATGACTTGCATCTAAGGTACGATATAATGGAGCGTTTTCAATAGAAATCAAGCCCATTAATACACACGAAAAATTGGTCTCTTTGTCCTCGAAATAAAAAAACAAGGCTTGATTAAACTGACTAAATACTTTTGACCCAGCCATTTGTTCATTTGAAAAAACAAAAGGAGCTAATTCATTTGTTTGAAAAATAAAATTATCAATACACTTAACAACCTCATCTTCATCAATTTGAGCTGCATTTTTACCTTCAACAAACAATTGACTTTTTGCACCTTTTTTGCGAGTGAGAACAACAGATGTTTCAATTTCAAGAATATCAATAATCGTTTCCGAAATCAAATGTAAAAACGAAGTGTTATCTATTTCATTAAGAGACAAGTAATTGAATTTACTCAAGCGTTTGTACAATTCTAATTCGTGATCGAGTTGATTTTTCGCATTGATCAATTCTTGCTCGACGACTGAGAATCTGGTCACGCGAAGTTGCAATTCCCGATTGGCTTTCAATAACTGTTGTGTATCAAATTCATTCATGCTTATTTTCTGTAAATAGCATACAATGCTGTGGTATAATTGTGATAGGTGTTTTTTCCATTTATGCGTGCAAATTCTCCGAAACCATACATACCTAACCAAGGTGGACAAGTACCATTTTCATAAAAAGGGAACTGCATTTTACTCACCAATTCTTCTTTTATTACGCGGTTAAATAGATACCTACCGCGTGCCAAACAATCGGCATGGAAGACAGCAATTGGTTTTTTGCCTTGAGCGCGAACCATCATTTTATTTACCATTTTTTCCATTTCGGAAAATATCAATTCTTCGTCGCGTTTACACAACCATATTTTAGTTCCTTCTTCACAGGACACAGGATAATAGATTGCTGATCCCTCGTGTTTTGTCACCACGCGTAAAATATGTTTATTGCCATATTCCTTAGCTTGCGAAGGTGATAATTCTTCTGCTATTGCACCAATTGGAATAGATTCGCCACAGGTTGCGTTTTCTGGCAATCCTAAATGATGCAGGTATTCTTCCCAAGCTGGTTTATTATTGATTTCTTCAATGATATGACCTGTCGATTTAGTAACTATCAATGGTTCACCAATAGCATTGAAACCATGTGTCGCTTGTGTATCAATAATTAAGGTTTCATCATAAAATCCAACCGCAAACGCAGCATGCTCAAAGACCTCGTGATTTACAGCTTGATAATTGATAAATCCTTTCATATTGTCAGAAGACGTTGCACCAAAAAGTGTTACATCAGGTCCAAAAACCAATTCAAACGCATCAATTACATGTTGGTTATCTGTATCAATTCCAGATCCTAAAAAGTAGACCATGTTGATATTAGCCGATTGACTTTTGAGGCTTGTTGCTAATTGTTGTGCTTTTTCGAACGCTGTTTTACCCGAAATTTCAGGCACATGAGCTACAGCAAATTCTTTCCCTGTAACAGCCATTAATGCGATATCTTTCATTGATTCACTCACTCCCTCTCGCCCAACAACACCACAACAGGATGCAGCTAAAACGGTAGCTGAAGGAACAAGTTCTTTTGCTTGATCGACTAATTCTTGAAAGTCATGACCGATACTTGCATGAAAAATCAACAAGTTTGCTTGGTTGTAATTATCTCCTAAAGCGGATTCAAGGCATTCCAACACACCTCTTTTAGTGTTCACTACACGTGTACTAGCTGAATGAAATTGTAACATAATTTATCTATATAATTGTAAGTAGTCAAAAGTTAAAAGCGTTATCGAACTCGTGCCTCTTTGTCCAAAAGCACTAGTCACGCCATTTTGCCCATTCCTTCCCGCTCTACCGGGAGAAAGGCCTTCTAAATTTCTTCCTGGTTTTCCTCCAACACCACCTCTACCAGGTTGACCTGGTACTCCTGCTGGTACTGATATCGATATATTTCTTTGCAATTCGGAAGCTGAAGGGTGAATATAGCAGATAACATTGCCACCATTTCCTCCAAAACCAGCATTTCCTCCATGACCTCCATCGCCTCCATCGCCAGCGTATTTTATTTTATTATTGGAGTTTTCAGCTGCTTTTCCATCACCTCCATTTCCACCATTCCCACCATCACCTCCGGTTCCACCAGGCGCATAGATGGATAATTGAGCAGCGGTTGATTGCATAAAATACGTTTCATTCGTTGTAAGGTTTTGTACATGAAAAAAATACATGTTACTATCCTTCCAACAATGGATGGACAAGTCAACACCGTTTAATCCATTTTGTCCACTCGTTCCATCTAGTCCCGATTTTCCAAAACGGAACAACAAGGCTTGACTGCCATTTGATCCATCAGCTCCATCTCCAGCTTTTTTTTGTGAAAATGTCAATTCAATCGGCGCATTGTAATTTAGTCGCAAAGTATCCCAATTTGAGAAAGTCTCCTCGTGCTTATTGGCAATTGTTAATTTAACAGGTACCTTATTTTGAAAAAATTTAGATGGAAGTTGTGTTGTTTCGAACTTACCTTTCCGTCCAGTGAATTGTATGTTTTCCGTTGCAACATAAATATTATTTTTTTGAGCATCTATCAATTCTCCCGACTTCATTTTTATCAAAACTGTACCTGAAATTGGAACTGCATAATTAAGTGGTTGATAGGGATCGTATTCAAGAATTAACTGATCTATTTCTTGGAAGTCAATTTTATTCACCGGATTACATGCAACGAGAGCAAGATAAACACTAAAAAATCCCAAAACGGGAAAACTACGTAGAAACCTCATTTTTTAGCTTGTTTTACCTACAAGTTTACTAAAAATCAAGGTGTTATCAAAGAGAAAAGTGTTGGAAGATTGGAAGATAAAGATTGGAAGATTGAAGATTGGAAGATTGGAAAAAAGTAATATTACGTTTTTAACTCATTATTTCTTCTTTGCTATTTATTGCTAAATTAGTAAACAAAACACCCTTTCATCTGTTTTAATTACATGGAAAATCAAACCATTATCAAGGTTGAACATTTAGCCAAAAAATTCGGGACGTTTGAAGCAGTCAAAGACGTTTCTTTCACCGTCAACAAAGGTGATGTCTTCGGATTTTTAGGCCCTAATGGCGCTGGAAAAAGTACAACTATCCGTTGTTTGCTCTCGTTAATTCAACCCGACAAAGGAACAATTGAATTGTTTGGAAAATCGTTAAATAACGATCGATCCGCAATATTGCGCAACATCGGTAGTATTATCGAAAAACCAGATTTTTACAAGTACTTGTCGGCACAAAAAAACTTGGAAATTTTTGCACGAGTTTCGGGTGCACAGGTAAGTTCTAAAGAAATCGCTGAAATGCTCGACTTTGTTGGATTGGGTAACCGAGCAAAACACAAGGTTAAAGGCTTTTCACACGGAATGAAACAACGACTAGGCATTGCGCAAACCTTGTTACACAAGCCAGAATTAATCATTTTGGACGAACCAACTACAGGTCTCGATCCGCAAGGAATCATCGAAATACGCAACTTGATTTTGCGGTTGAAAAACGAACAAAACAAAACCATTTTGTTGTCGTCGCACCAATTATCGGAGATCGAGTTAATCGCAAATAGAATGGTTATCATCAATCAAGGACGATCGATTGTTGAAGGAGAAGTTGCGGCTTTGTTGAATAGCGACGAAACGGTTGTGCGCATTGAAATCGATGAAGCGGAAACAGCGCTTAAATTGGTTGCTGAATCCATGAATGATGTACATGTTACTCAATCGGGGCCGAACGAACTGGAAGTGACGCTTTCAAAACAACGTGTTCCCGAATTGACCCGAGCATTAGTTGCAAGCGGATGTGCTATTCACGCGATCGAACCGAAACGAAAATTAGAAGATTATTTCATCAAAACCATTCAAGCATAATGTTGCTCAAAAACACGTACAACGAATTTATAAAAATCGTTTCAAAACCAAGAAGTTACTTGGGATTTGGTGCATTAACATTATTAATATGCATCATTATTTTTGCCATGAAAGCAGATGGTGAATCGATCGTTTCTTTTGTAACTGCTAGTTTCGAACAAACGCTTTCGTTCAACGGAAAATTGGTAAACGGAAATTTAATCGCCTTCATCATTTTACAAATGTTGGTGGTGCATATTCCATTATTAGTTGCATTGGTTACAGGCGATTTGATTTCAGGCGAAGCAGCTATGGGAACCATTCGGATGTTGGCAACGAAACCCATTTCCCGCACACAAATTGTCCTTTCGAAATTCATTGCTGGTGCAATGTACACCTTGTTATTGACCTTGTGGCTCGGATTTTTATCGTTAGTGGTCTCGCACTTGGTATTTGGAGCAGGAGATTTGATTGTTTTGAACAGCGATGGCTTGGTCATTCTTCCGGAAGCCGATATATTGTGGCGTTTTGGTTTGGGATTTTGTGTCGCGTTTTTGGCCTTACTGACCGTTGCTACACTATCACTTTGCCTTTCTGCTTTCTCTGAAAACTCCATCGGACCAATTGTTGCAACGATGGCTATCATTATATTGTTTACCATTATCGGAAGTTTGGACGTGACAGTATTTGATAACATCAAACCCTATTTATTCACCACCCACATGGCATCTTGGCGCAGTTTCTTCGAACAACCTGTTCCCTACGATTCCATCATCCAATCCATTGTTGTGTTGCTGGTTCACATTATCGTTTTAATTGGCATTACACTTTATAAATTCAACAAAAAAGACATCACATCCTAATGAAAAATTCAATCATTGCTGCGTTTTTACTCAGCTCAACAATCGTTTTCGGGCAAACAGCCTCCGACGTACTTTCGAAATTAACAGCAAAGTTTAACACAGTCAAAGATTACACGGTTAATGCGCACATTTCGGCAGACATTCCAATGATCAATATCATGCCTTCGAACGTGAAGATTTACTTCAAACAAAAGGACAAATTCAAAATTGAATCGAAAGGTATTGTCATTGTGCCAAAACAAGGTTTTACTGAATTGAATGAATTTATTGCAAACAAAGCCAAATACACGGCTGTTTTTGGCGAAAACTTGGTTGTAAATTCCGTTAAAACGCGTTTGATCAACATTATTCCAAACGAAGGATCTGGAGACATCATTTTAGCAAAAATTTGGGTGGACGAAGTAAACATGGTCATCATGCGTTCGCAAATCACAACGCAAAGCAATGGAACGGTGAAAGTTGATTACACGTACGGCGATCAATTGAGCAAAGGCTTGCCAAGTATCATGAAGTTCGAAATCGATGTGAAGAAATTCAAAATACCAAAAAGCGTCGCAGCGGACATCAACAAAACAGCGAGCGACAAAAAGAAGGCAAAAGACAAACAACGCAAAACAGGAACAGTGACAATTACCTTGAGTAATTACAAGGTCAATACAGGTTTGGCGGACAGCGTTTTTGAGAAGAAAAAGAAGAGCTAGATAGTACGTTATTTAGATAGAAAAGTTAAAACAAGTAAAAAAGCCTTCTTTTGAAGGCTTTTTTACTTGTGGTCCCACCTGGGCTCGAACCAGGGACCACCTGATTATGAGTGTGGAAATTGAAAATTTACGCATTGATAATCAGATAGTTAATTTTTAAAAAGTAAACAAAACATTGCATTTTAATACATTTTTGCACTTAATAAGTGTACTTAATTTATTTTAATCTAATTTTGATATGTTAAAATAAATCCTAAATTTCTTATGAAAAAATTTCAAGACCTTACAGAACAAAATTTGAATGAAATAATATCTAAAAGAGAAGAGTTTATTCTCAATTACAATCAGATATCTGTTGGAACAGTAAATAACGACTATGATAATTTTGTAGAGTTGAATCCAATGATAAATACTCCAAAAGAAATGAACTTAATAAAGGCTGCTTTAATAATTTCTGATGGAGAAAGTAACCGATGGAATGGATTCGTAATAAAAGTTTATGAAAACGGAGGTCGTGTGTTTTATAAAAACAGCAATAATCATGTTGATTGTTGCATAAAAATAACTTTTGATTCATAATTTTTAATATATGCAATTAAGAAAGGGCAAAACGAAAACAATTCTAGAAAACTCAATAGAATGTGCATTATTAGCTGTTGAAATTTATAATAAACCAAGAGCTCCTTTTAGAGTAGAAAGCTTTATTACTCATATGATTATGGCTTGGACAAAATTATTTCAAGCCTATTTTCATCATACTATTGGAGACAAATTTTATCACAAAAATAAAAATGGTAGATATGAAATTATTGATGGAGAAAAGAAAGCTTGGGAATTAAAGACTTGTATCCAAAAATTCGGAAAATTATCTGATGCACAAAAAGCTAATTTGTTTTTTTTTATAAGATTAAGAAATAAAATAGAACATCGTCATATCGAAAAGGATGAAATAGGAATTGTTATTTTTGGTGAGTGTCAATCAATTCTATTTAACTATGAAAATAAATTAATTGAATTTTTTGGCGAGGATTATGCATTAAATGAAAGTCTTGCTTTTTCACTACAATTTTCAAGGATTAGAAATATAAAACAAAATTTAGCCAGCAAAACCTTACTTTCAAAAGAAGTAAAGGAACTTAAAGAATTCATTGATAAATATAGGGATAGTCTGACTGATGATACTTTTCATTCTCAAGAATATAGTGTTAAGTTAATTCAAGTCCCAAAAATAGCAAATACTAACAGAAATGATTTAGCAGTTGAATTTGTAAATTGGAATTCTATTTCTGAAGAAGATAAAGAGAACTATAGTAAAATTACTGCGATAATAAAAGACAAAGTAATCTCTAAAGAAGTAATTAATCCTGGTAAATTGAAACCTGGAGATGTTTTAAATTCAGTTAATTCAAATATTGATATAAAGATTAATCATTTCGACCACAAATGCTTGTTTTATATTTTTTCTGTAAGACCAACAAAAGAAGAAAGTCAAATTGACCCATTTGAAACAAATACTAAATATTGCCATTATGACGAAGTTCACGATGATTATGTTTACCAAGAAGATTGGGTTCGATTTCTTACATATATAATTTCAAATAAATTGATAGACAGAACTCAATGGAAATCAAACTATACCAATAAAATAAAGATTGACATCAATATTTATGAAGAGATATGACTTTCTCAATAAGAATGAATAAATTTTTTATTTTTTGAGATTAATAATACTTTCAATAAAACTCTTATTCAACCAAAAACTTTGCCATGAAATACCTACTTTATTTTTTGTGTATTCATAATAAGGCACATCAATATCTTTTGAATCATTTGCATGAGGTCGGATATGAATTACTTTAGTATTGCTAGATTTTAATAAATTATTTTCTTGTCTATAACCAGAGCCAAACTTGACATTTTCAACGTAAACACCTTGTTTTACAATTTCTTTCGCCTTTTCCCATTCTTGTTTAATAATTGAGACTACTTCATCCGATGCTTTCCAATATATTGGAGTTCCAATTTGCCATGTAGTCCAATCCTTATATCTTTCTTTGATTTCGCCTTTATCTATGTATTT
>CALJKJ010000030.1 GCA_937973685.1 uncultured Flavobacteriales bacterium
CTTCTTCTTTAATTGCATCAATAAACTCAGTTGAATTTTTAAAGGATGGCGTAATTTCACGAAACTTAACATTGTCTTGTTTTAAGATTTCATTTGCGAAAATTTCCATTTTTTCGCTCAGATATTTGTAGAAGATAAATCCAAGAATATAATCGCGGAATTCATCTGCGTTCATTTTACCACGGAGTGTGTTTGCTATATTCCAAAGTTGTTGTTCTAACTGTTTTTTCTGATCTTCTGACATAAATATTGTTCTAAATTGTTTTTAAGTATAATTCCAGAGATTCTTTAAAAAATGGTTGATTTCCATATTCATTATAAATCTTTTGTTTCAAAAAGTTCATTTGAAGTTCTTTGTAATCCAATTCAAAGACCTTCGAAATTCCTTTAAGTAACTCAAAATTAATTTGACGATCTCCATTTTCAATTTTACTCAAAGTCGAAATATCAATTTGTAATTGATCAGCTACAACTTTCAAAGTAAGATTGTTAGCTTTTCGTAATTCATGGAAATAATTTCCAAAATCTATCGTCTTGCCTTCCATCTGAAAAATTAATTTGACAATGTTGTCAAAAGTATAAAATTATTCGAGGAAATTTTCGAGAAAAATGTGCAATCTACTTTTATTATTCTCCACATCAAAAAATTAAAAAATTATTTTTTTTCGCTAAGTATTTTACTATTGATTTTTATACCCAATAAAAATGCCTTTTAAAGAGAGAAAATATTCAATCGAAAAATTAAAACAAATTGCATCTGATAGAGGGAGGCAATTATTATCAAGGCAATATTTAGGAGGCTCCGTCAAACATGATTTCATTTGCAATAAGGGACACATAATAAAAAAAACAGTTGAAGGATTCTTGCGTGGAAATGCCTGCTCTATCTGTTCAGGAAGAGCACGGTTTACAATTGAAAAAAAACGCTCATACTGACCACCTAAAATTCTGTTTTCGCATACCATCCTTGTAATTTATTGAAATCATCATTCAATAATATCCACTTTTACAAGTACTGACAATTTATTCTTAATTAAAATAAAAAACTAATCTGAATATTAAAAAGCGTGTTTTTACCGATTAATCCATTCTGTTTAAATAGATCATTATAAACCTGCTTTAAACCGAAATTTGCAGAGGCTTGAAGTTGAATCAAATGGTTTTGAAAAACAGGTATTTGATATAGTAATGCAAACAGTGCTCCAACATCATATTTTGAAAATTCATCATGAATATCATCTTCACCTGTGTCATAAACTCGTTTGCTAGAAAGTAAGGTATGTTGGGTTAATCCTAGAGAAGTATAAACTGCATTGTTAGATGGACTTTTGTATATTAAAAATTGAGTACCAAATTGCACGTCCCAATAATTCATACGGTATCTTGGTGCATATGCATCTAAATAACCATTAAATCGAACCCCACCTTGTTGAAAGCCTGTTTGACAAAACAATTCCCATCTATTACTTAAATCAAATTCAAACTTAACCGCAACTCCTTGATTCATTTTTAAGGCGTAATTACCATTGAGCAATTGATTGTACCCATTAGTTTTTGTTGAATAAAAAGTTGATATTCCAGCAGAATAACCAATTCCAAATCGATAGTTTCGTTGCGAATTAGCATTGAGAACAATAGATGAAAATAACAAGAGTATTAAATATTTCATATCGAAAAAATTAGACGATTTCATATTGCAACATCATACCATCATCTTCATGTTCCAAGTTGTGACAATGAAGCATGAATACCCCTAAGTTTGAACCAAATGACAGGATCACTTTCACCTTTTCGTTCGGTAAAACCAACACAGTATCTTTCCAGCCCTTTTCACTTGCAATCAAGCTATTTCTTCCACCAATTCGATTTAATACTTGAAATTGTACACCATGAATATGCATCGGATGAGGTTCTTGCCCCATTGAATTGTCAAATTCCCAAATTTCAGTCGTTCCAGATTGTACGGTTTCATTGATGACAGAAGAATCGAAACTTACCCCATTGATCGTATGGCTACCCATACTACTCGAACCCATACCCATGCTCATGTTTCCAATGTCAAATGTTCTAATTTTCACAGCACCTGATTCAGGAATTGAGTTAATCACGCTTAAGCTTCCGGGAATAGAAAATACCGTAGAATTTGGTTGACTAACTGTGAACTTCATAAGTTTGAATTCTTGTACACCTTGAATTCCAGCATTTGAAAAAGATTTACTCATCAAGAATAACTCTGTACCAAGTGCATAGGAGGAAAAATCAATCAATAGATCAATTCTCTCCCCTGGTCCTAATAGAATGGAATTCGTTGACTCAGGTATGGCTAATAAACCTCCATCTGAACCAATGATGGTGAAATTATCGTTCGTACTTAGTGCGACGTTGTAAATGCGCGCATTTGAACCATTTAAAACTCTAAATCTATAAGTAGTTGCGTCAACACTTAGGTTTGGAGAATATTTTCCATTTACTAAGGCATATTGCCCTAAATAACCGGTCATGATTTCACCCATTTGAGGTGAATAATCTATCGAATAATCTGGAAAAATTCGTTTATCCTGAAGGATCAAAGGAATTTCAAGGCTTCCTGCAGGAAGATTTAAAGCATTCTCTTCTGTATCACGAACAATAAAGCCCCCAGCCAAACCCTTGAAAACTTGGCTTGCGGTAGCTCCGTCTGGATGGGGATGATACCAATAAAATGAAGCTCGTTGATTTACTTGATAAGAATAGGTTAACGATAATCCATTTGTAATTACATCCATCGGGTGGCCGTCCATATTTGCTGGAATGGATAATCCATGCCAATGAATATTGGTCGATTCATCTAAACTATTCTGAACAGTTAATGCTACTTGTTCCCCTGAATTTATCAATACCGTTGGACCAAGAATACTGTTTGCTTGATAGGACAAGACTTTAGAAGTCTTTCCAGAGAAAATTTGCCAATGCGTTTTTTGAACTTCGAGTGTTCCATTGTTCGTTATAGTAGTCGGTATATAAAATGAATTGGTGAAATCTCCTTCAATGATATTGACGTAACTCCCGCTCATTGAGTCACTCATTCCCATTTTATGACATGAAGAAAGTAAAAACGTATTGCTGCTTAGGATTCCAAAGGAAAGACTTCCTAACCCTGTTAATCTGATGAATTTCCTTCTTTCCATAATTACTTTGACTTACGTTCGTATTTGCAACATTCATGTAATTTTTCATACGATGAATTCGGTGCGGTATTTTCATCACTGTCGTAACCTGCTCGTGCAATTCTTTTTAAAATGGCTTCCAAATTTGTTTTTGTACTATCAAAAGTAATTATTGCCATTTTTGAATCGATATTCCATTCTGCCTTGGCTTCCTTCTTTTTAAAGGCTGCTTCTTCTATTGTTTCCTTACACATGCCGCAATTGCCGTAAATCTTGACAGTTTTTGTTTTTGCACGTTCAATTTTTTCTTCACACCCAAATAATGGTAGTACTAGTAATCCGATCAAGATCACCGATGTTATTATCGTTCTCATTTTTTAATAAAATTTGCGTTAAAATAGTGGTCATTTGATTTGATCAATATATGATAGCTTCCATTCACTAAGAATGAAATATCGATTTGATTAATTTCACTATCGTCTTGTTTATAAACTACTTGTCCGATGTTGTTGATAATTCGAATATCAACTAATTCTCCTTCTGTTGGTAATTTGTATCGGAGCATATCAGTGGTTGGATTTGGGTATACAGTGACACTTTTTGCAAGAACAAGATTATCATTCAATCCAACGTATTCTGGAGGCACAACAAAAAATTGTCCCATCATACCTGCATCTTCATGCATTAAAATATGGCAATGGTACATGTATGGAATTACAGTATCAGCGAAGTCTTCGAATTTGGTCACGAATAAAACTGAATCACCTGTTGGAATGAAAACAACATCTTTTCTTCCTCGTTCTCCTTCATGTGGTAAACTGCCATTTCGGTCAAACAAATAAAATTGTACGTCATGGATATGAAAAGGATGTCCAACCATTGTTTCATTCACCAATTTCCATACTTCAGTATTGTTGATTGGAATTACAAAATCAATTCGATCCATGTTAAATGAACTATCATTAAAATAGAACGGCCCATCCATTACCATAATACTATCCGCAGTGAAGCGAATTGTTCGTGTGACATCTGCTGTAGCAGGGTCATATGGCAAATTGTTTTCTAATACAGTTGGAATTGACGTAATGGCATTCGCAGTTTGTGCAACGACATTAATTTGCATAATATTAAAATCAATTCCATTCAAAGGACTATCCATCGGTGGACTTCCAGGTGGCATAGGCATGGTAGGTCCTCCTTGAACTCCCATCGGCAATTCTGAAGCATAACTCATCAGATAGAGAGTTTGGCCCTGCATTCCTGTAAGATTTACCACGATTTCAGCCCTCTCTCCAGGAGCTAAACGAACCCTTGTTGTATCAAATGGTTGGTTAAGTAATCCACCATCAGATGCAATTTGTTTAAATGGTAAATCACCGGAAAGACCAAAATTAAATGCTCTTTCTCCCGAACCATTCAAAATCCGTAAACGTACCATCTGAGCAGGGAAATTACCATAAACGGAATATCCATAATTTGCGCGTGCTCCATTCACCATAATAGTGCTGTCCTGCATCCCAAGAGGCATAGCTTGATTGTTGGCATCATATTGTTGGCATTGTACTACTATAGGAAAATCATCGACACCATATTCTCTTGGCAATGAAAGTGTTGCTTCATTCGGATCACGTACAATGATAAAACCTGCTGCTCCTTTTATTGCTTGCAAAGCCGTTTTCATGTGCATGTGTGGGTGATACCAATAAGTTGCAGCCTTGTCCATCACCGTAAATTGGGGATTCCAAGTATCACCAGCCATGATTTCAGTATGAGGCCCGCCATCCCATTTGGAAGGCAAGTGAATTCCATGCCAGTGAACTGTTGTTGTATCGTTGATATCGTTGGTCACAGTAATATTCATATTTTGACCTTGCTCAAAAATTAGCGTAGGACCCGAATACTTGTATTGGTTGTACGCGTAAGTATAGGTTTTACTTCCAGTTGGGAAAAATTGAACACTATCCTTGTGCATGGTTAACGAAATATTGGGACCAACCAATGTATCGGGAACTACTAATTGAGTCTGGGCTTTTGTGTTTAAACACAAAAGCACCAGACTGATCGATAAAATCGTCTTCATAAAAATATTTTTGAATCCGCCTTAATTGAGAACAACTGAGAACGTCGAGTAGACACCTCCAGAAGTAATACGAACAAGGTAATTACCTTTCGCGATTCCAATTGAAGGAAGAGTAATTGTGTTTGCACCTTCCTTAATGTCTTCATTTTTGGAATAAAGTACTTCTCCTGTTACACTAATTAACTCGCAAGAAATAGTTTTTGCTTCTTTTGATTGCAGATTTAGTGTGAAATTTTCAGTTGTTGGATTTGGATAAATCGAAAGATTTGCAAATATATTTTGCTCTGCTAAACCTGCTACATTTCCTGTAAAAGCAAAGTTGTCAACCCATAAGTAGTCTTGATCTGTAGGATTATTACCACTTGCTTTTAGAACGATAATGCAAGAATCAGGTGCCTGCGAATCTGTATAAACTAAAGGTATAGAAAAGTTAGCCCAGCTCATAGCCATTCCTGTAAGCACTTTATTTGCCGTAGCAACAACCATACGTGAATTCATTGTAGCATCCCAACGTGTGAGTGTAACTGTTATTGAACCCTGACTTGAACCATAAATCATATGTTGCCATTTCCCGGTCAAAGCCGAAGGTTGTTGATTAAATGCAAAACCAGAAATAGGTTGTTGTGTTGCTGGATCCAATACTCCACTAACGGCAATTCCATTAACCACAGCTGATCCTACCGTCTTTGAAGTTAATTTCAAATAAGATGTACCTGGACTACCAGGAGTTCCTTTTTCCGCTGTGTATACACCTGCAGCGGTAGTAAAATCATTAAGTGTAGACCATCCATCAGGATTTTCGTAGGTCCCTATGTTCATCCAAGTTTCGAAACCAGAATTTGGAATTTGAGCATTTACAGAACAAGTAATTGTAGCAAAAACGATTGCTGATAATATAGATTTTTTCATAATAAAACGTTTTAATTGACTTTAATAAATGATAATTAGGCACTAGAAGGTGTACTTATATTCGACAGGGAATTACCCTAACTATCATTTAATCAAATTATTAAAACTCTGTTTTTTATGAAGATTGGTGTTTTTAAGTGTAAAGGTGGTGGGTGATATTCTTTGGGTGTAACTCTACTAAATAATATATCAGTTTTTTGAAAAAAAGAATATTCTATTGGTTCAACTATCGCAATAATAGGTTGAAAATAATGTAATTCATGATTTTGAAGATGTGTATCATTTAACTTACAAACTTTGGTTTCATTATGACAACAACCTTTAGATGACGAACCATCTTTACAACAACTTTTTGGAGGTATTAATGAAACTTTTATAAGCTTACCGCCACAGTAATGTGAAGTTATTGAAAACCCGCTTGAGGCAATCGAATAAATTACTGTTAAACAAATTAATATGTAAGACTTTAAAATCATCATTTAACTATAAATGTAATAAAATAATTTAATTTGAATGAATAAATAAAGTCCCACAGGAAAACCGTGGGACTTTTACCAGAAATGGGGGTTTAAACTGGTAATTCTACAGGAATCCTATGTGATTCTGTGGGAATTTTATCAGAAATCCATGGAAACTTGACTGTATTCCAAGGAATTCAAGTGGTTTTTCTCAATGATTTGTTTATCCTTCATGAATTTGATGTAGTTTCTTGCCATTCTTTCTTTGACATCTAGTTCTTCCATGACCAATTTCACTAATTCTCCAGGTGAAACAGATGGTTTCTTAGAGAATATAAGCTTTGCAACCTCGGTAAGTTCGGAATGCTTGCGTGTTTCTGATGCTTCTTTGCTTTTTTCTCCAAGAAATACATGTCGTCCTTCTGTTTTACTCCAGCCAAATTGTACTAATGGAACATCTAGCGGTGATCCATCGCGAACTTTCAGTGCTTTGACCACGCTGCAATTAACATTGGTTTCTTTTTCAATGAGTAATATCCCAGCAGCCTTGCGTTGAACCTCTGATCCTAGGTGTCCACGAAGTTTCATTCCTGATGGCGCCATGTGAACCACGCAAATAATACAGGTATTGTAGATGGCAGCCATTCTGAATAGTTCTTCTATTAATTTCACCGAGCTTTCCTCATCATTTACGCCGTTAAGTAGATCCGCAATACCATCAATGACCACCATGTGAATACCACCGTGTTCGTAATACAAGCGATCCATGGATTCTAGGATCAAATTCATGCGTTCATTTCGTGATATACCAACTAATCCGAAGGTTTTAAACCATGATGGAGGACTGTTTCGAGTGGAACGTTTGATGATGTATGAAAAGTTCTTGTAAAGTTGATATTCTGATTGCTCGGTATCATAAAGCAGGACAGCTTTGTTAGACTCGTTTTGTTTGACGTATGTTCCCAGGGTGTCAATTTCTGTTCCTTCCGGTTTTATGGCGCCGGAAAGCAAACCTCCCAGGTAATTTGTTTTACCACTACCTTCAGCACCAGCTACGCAAACAAGGTTTCCTGGCGTGCCAATAGTAACATCATTAATGGTAACAACTGGTTCAGGAGCTTTTGGTGGGTTATCAAAATCTATCTCACAGCTTTTCATGACAGAAAGGGTCTCTTCATAGAGGTTATCTAACATTTCCAGAAAAAGCATCATAAGATCATCATTTGAATGACCCAACTTGAAAAAGTCTGAAATATCCTTTGACTTTTTGGTTCCGGGTAGGGGAAGTAGCAATGATTTCAATTGAAAGTTCTTATACTCTTTGGTTATTTTCTCCATTGAATTCTTACCGGTTTCATCAGCATCATACAAAATGGTGATGTGCTTGAAACGATAACTCAATCCTCTCAATAAATTCTTTGGAATATGCGCGGTTTCACTATTCAGACATATTGCGTGAAATCCATGTGCTGCTAAACTCAATACATCCTTTTCTCCACCTGTGATGAATACAATATCGCCTCGAACTGGTAGTTGCTCCAATCCAAAAATGTAGTTCTCAGTCATTTCTCCAGAATAGAGAAATCGAAACGTTGAATTCGGTCTATAAAGCTTAGTGTATCTCCTTCCTTGATAACCAAAAATTGGTTGCTCAATAGTGCTAATTAAATTGAATTCCTTATTCTCTTTTGATACACCAAAATAAGATTCAATCGAACAAACATTATAGCGTTTTAAAACCTCGAGACTGATGCCATATTGCCGCCAAAATGTCAATTCGTGATCATTGAAATCCTTGTATTGAATAGGTAGTTTGTTTTTAGCGGTTTCAAATCCATCATGAATGGAAGGTATTTTACTCGCGATTGTAACTTCACCTTTATTGTCTCGGATGACATGGTCAATTTTTTGGCGTTTATCTTCCAGGCATAGGCCAAGTTCAATATCAATTATTTCCAAGATTCGAATAAAGTCTGATCGGTCTTCGCATGAGATGCTAAAGATTTTACCTACAAAGAAAAAACAGTCACCACTGTACTCTGAATCTCCAAAATCTTTGAATTTATAGATATTGGATTTTTTATCGAGGTAGACATAACATGCGGCCTTATTATCTTGATAAAAAGGGCTTTTAAATGATTTGCCTACTTTACTGAATCGACTCCCCATAAAGTGCTTAAATACATTGAGACCTCGGTTTGTGGCATTAAGAATTGAATCTTTGTTTAAAGACATAATTGAATGATTTTTCAGATTAAAGAATACTTTCCTGAGCAGCAATAGCTCGCTTATCGAGATATGCTTTAAGATCGCTTATGAGTACTTTTCTGTTTTTACCAATTCTGGTAAATCCAATTTCACCGCGTTCAAGTATGCGATAAAAAGAGCGTTGACTCATACCTAAAAAGGTACTTGCGCAATTGAGATCTAAATACTTGTCAGCCTGAGATTCAGTTAGAATTTTGGCCTTCAGTCTGGTAATGTCAGTTTCGAGCTGATTGATCCGCTCAATCAAATTTTCAAAACTTATTCTTTCTTTGTCAACGGTAAAAACACTCATAGTACATCCTTTTGATTTTGGATGCAATGCTAGAAAGGTTTGAATTCTTCCTTGTGTAACTTACATGTAACTTACATAAGATTTTATGAGAATCGCTTACTAGCCATTTCATTGTAAATCTTACTAAGCTCCAATAAATACTCGCTTTCACGTTTGATTTTCCTTTCCATGGCCGAATTGAGTAATCTTGACCATTGGGATATTCTGATGTTAAAAAACCACATTAAGAGTTCCAAGAAATCCTTTTTTGAAACAGGTAGATTATTATGCCCTAAAATTGCCTTGCTCTCATGAACGGAAATAAAAAGTTCCACAAATGCTACTTTGTCTCGATTCCATTTAAGATTTGTCGAGCCGCTTTCTTTTGGAAATAAACTTAATTGACCGCTGTGATAGGCTGATAGTTCCTTAGGAGTAGGGTGGGAATACTCTACGTTATTAGGTATATGTACTAATTTTTGTGGGTAGAAGTACTTATCTAAATGTTGAATTCGATGCAAAAAAAGCTGATCCAACATCTCAATAAACTGAAATTGAATCCTGAAAAAGCTTAGAATTTTTTTTTCAATCCAAGATCCTCAAAATTTCCCCTTTGACTGGTTTTTATAAATTCAACACGGTTGAAAAGTACTTGCTCATTGTCTTTAGGGAAATTTCTGTTTTTAAATTCACGCACCTCAAACCTAAAAAGATCAAGCGCTCTTTTTAATTCAACAGAATCACTTGGAATTTCTTTTAACTGTTCTTCTAAATTGCTTTTGCACCTATCATACAATTTATCAAGGTATTTATGATAGTCAGCGGTGTGTTTATAGCCATTAAAGCTAAGATCTACCGTTGTTTCGCTGTCAAAAAGATTGACTTGCTTTCTTATCGAAAAAGAGTGCACTTGCACTTTTACAACCTTTAGTTGTGTAAGCGTTTCAGTTAATAGTTTAATCATCATCAAATTCCGATTTAGTTAGAAAATAATTTTAATTAATAAACGAAAAAACTCGTTAAAATCTTTCGTCAGTAGGGCAGTGTTTTCGGTAAAATCATTCATGGCAATATGGCAATGGTATATATATACCCATTGCCAATTGCCTAAATAGATATGATTTTAGATCAGTGCAGCAATTGCACAAAAAAATCGGCTTCTGAAAGTAAACTCGGATTCATTTTATCCAGTTTCGAATACCGATTCGTATAAATGCGGATATATACGGATATCTGTTTTTCTTGAATCAAATATGTTTTCGTATATTTGCGTATAAATACGGATATTTTATGAGTTTAAAAATACATACTTTGATGCTCGACTTGGACATGAAACTCATGACTGAGCTTAGCAAAATAGATCGTTTTGATGCTTCATGGGCTTCCATAGAGAAGCGAGAAGGAGCTTCGTTAAAGCAATTAAAATCCATTGCAACGGTAAGGAGTGTTGGTGCTTCTACAAGGATTGAAGGCTCTAAAATGACAGATGATGAAGTGGCAGTACTGATTGAGAAATTGTCCATTTCAAAATTAGAAGAAAGAGATCAACAAGAAGTGATTGGATATTTTGAAGCATTGGATACCATTGCAGAACATTTTGATTCAATAGGCATTTCCGAAAGTCAAATAAAGAACCTGCATAAAATACTCATGCAGTACGGTGAAAAGGATGCCTGGCATCGAGGAAACTACAAGCAAGTAAGTAATGCAGTTGAGGCCAATTTGGTAGATGGAACCAAGCAGATTGTTTTTAGAACAGCGGAGCCTGGATTAGAAACACAAGATGCCATGATACAATTGTTCGAATGGTATGAATCCGATAAGGAAACGATTCCATTGGTAAAGGCAGCCTTGTTTGTTTATGAATTCCTGAGCATCCATCCATTTCAGGATGGAAATGGTAGATTAAGCAGGTTACTTGGCAGTTTGTTGCTGTTAAAAAATGGATATTCCTGGATTCAATATGTCAGTTTTGAGCATGAAATTGAAAGTAGAAAATCTGAGTATTACAAAGTTCTAATGCATACACAACGCAATAGACCTGGAGAGAACGTGACTGAATGGCTAACATTTTTCATTAGCTGTTTGATCAACATTCAAGAGCAACTAATGGTTAAGTTGGATGAAAATAAAACAGAGAAGCCAATTTCACAACGCGAAAAACGCATTTTGTTTTTCATTCAAAATCATGCTGGTTGTGGATCTGGAGAGATCTCTAAAAAATTGGACATAGCTTTACCAACTGTGAAAAAGTCACTAGCAGATTTAGTCATAAAGGGAATGATTACAAAAGAAGGGCAAGGAAAATCAACCGGATATTTTGTGGTATAGTTACTTGAAAATGAGTCAAAAAAAATACTGTTCGCTCTTAAAATCTCCGCATTATTTATATATATTTGAAACGCTAATTGGTTACTGTAGTAGTCTAGAGTTAAAGCTCCCGTCTTTAGCACTATATGTCTAACTAGTTACCCATTAGATAAAAAATTGAGAGAAATCTAGTAAATATAAGGGGTGTAGGATTGTTGTTCATTATCCTCACTCTCCGCCAAAACATTGAAAAGCTAGTCGAAAGACTGGCTTTTTTGTTTTAAAAGCGTTAAAAGCTTGCTTTTGAAGGATTGTAGTAAAAAAAAGACAATCCGTGTAATGGAAGATTTTCAATGTTTTGAAGCTACACCCGAAAGGGTTCACGCGCAGCGTAATCCCTCACTCTCCGCCAGATATTTTAAGCTCAGTTTTCACTGAGCTTTTTTTTTGCATTTTATTTAGCTGTGAGCCAACCATTTGTTATTTTTGTACGTCTACAAACAAAAACAATTATGATTAAAAAACTACTTATTCAACCAATGCTTTTATTATCGTTGGTTTTCTTGATTTTATCAAATAACAAAGTTGCTGCACAAAGTCCTGTTATTGTTCAAAATGCGTCTGGACCAAACATGTGTAATGGATCAGCTTATTTAATTGATTCTTCTGCAATCCTCAGTACTATTTATTGGCAAGGTAATGGCGCGGTTACTACTGGAGTTATGTCAATTTCTAATTTATGTCCTGGAACATATTTGTGTTATTACGCTTACCAAAGTTCAACAGGATTGGATTCTAATTTTGTTTCATTTGTAATTGGAACCGGAACAACAAATCCGTGTGCAAATTATCAAGTATCAAGTACCGTTACAAATACTACAGCTGCTCTTGCATGTAATGGAGCAATAGCAATTAGTGTAACAGGTGGTTCTGCTCCGTATACTTATTATTGGACTAATAGTACTGTTTCAGGTGGAAATCCAACAAATTTATGCGCTGGATCATACGGCGTAATGGTCATGGATGCAAATGGTTGTGCAGATAGTTCTGTTGCTGTTGTTGGTGTTGGCATTGTTCCAACTATTTCTGATTCGTTAATAATAACAAATGTTAATCCATTTCCTAACACGCCTGTATTAGGTACGTTGACATCAACTTTGGAAGATTGTTTGTTGAATTTCAACGCTGTTGATTCGGTTGCTATGACAGGGATTACTTCGTTTTCAAGCAATCCTTCTACAATTGACTCTGTTATCGTTACTTGGACAGTTTGGGATACAACAGGAACAGTAATTGCGACTTATCCAGTGATGTATGTCACGTCAAATTCAACGTTAGGTGTTTATAATTTCATGTTTGTTTTGTACTGCTCACAAAAATCAACAAACGTAAAAACGATCATTGTGAATCAATACATGAACTTATCTTCATTGGCAATTGCAGAAAACAACGATTTAATGGTTTCAATAGTAAATCCAATTGCTAATGAATTAACGATTGATTTCAAAACACCTCAAACTGGAGTTGTTGTTGTTGTTACAGATGCTTCAGGTAAAGTGGTTGCTGAAAAAGAGTTTACAAGCAATTCATCGTTAGCACTTGATGCTACTTCATGGACGAAAGGAATCTATTTTGTAACGCTTTCTTCAGGTAATAATTTGACAACAAGAAGAGTTATCAAATAATAAAATAGTTATATTTTGAAAAGCCGTAGCAGTTCTGTTACGGCTTTTTTATTACTCCTTTTTTAAGTATTGACAGTTGACAGAGCTTTTACAAATTTGTTGATGAATCTCAATTATCATAATTGTGTTCGTATTTGGTTTTGAATTCAAGATATAATGAGTTTATTTATTCAAACGAAAACTCACATTAAAATAAGTGGAATATGGGTTAACAACGAAAGAGACGCAGTTTATTAGTGCAACCCAAAGAAAAAAATAAATGACAAGTGTTTAGTTGCTTGTCTTTTTCTCACCAAATATCCAACGCGGTTTTCGCTGGTTTAATGTTGCTTCTTGAACCTTTTCATCAACATATTTTTTTATGTGATTAGTAGCTTCAATAACATCATCAGTCACTAACAATAATGATAGGTCTTCAGGGCTAATTGTGCCAATACGAGCCATTTCATCGATATGCTTCATTAAGTTTTGGTGGTATTCTTTGCCCATTATTATTACGGGGAATGGCTCCGTTTTTTTAGTTTGAATCAAGGTGATTGTTTCAAAAAATTCATCTAATGTTCCAAAACCACCAGGCAAAACCACAAAGGCATTGGAGTATTTGCGTAATAACTCTTTGCGCACAAAGAAATATTCGATGTTTACGTAGTTGTCTAAATAAGGATTGGAATGTTGTTCATGTGGCAATACAATGTTACATCCGATCGACTTACCTCCAACATCTTTTGCCCCTCTGTTTGCAGCTTCCATGATTCCTGGTCCTCCACCTGTCATGATTGTAAAACCTAATTCAGCAATGTTTTTGGAAACTTCTCTTGCCAATTGGTAATACGGATGGTCTTCGTTGAATCGTGCAGATCCGAAAACAGTAACACATGGACCAACAAAATGCAATGTTCGAAATCCTCGGATAAATTGTGCAACAATTCCCAATGTGTATTTTAATTCTTGTAAACGCGATTGTGGGCCTTTTAAGAATTTTGCTTCCTCGTTGTTGAAAATATTCATATAAATGTGATTTGTATTTAAAATTAATCAATCTAATTCAATGAAGTTTCTACAAAATAAATTTTGCGTATTTTCTTCAAACTTAACAGAACTCCATCACACGAATTACCAACTATTTTTTTAATTTTGTTTAAAATATAAAATCACACCATTGATAGGAAACGAAAGATCTTTTTTAACGTTTATTTCTACTGAACTACTGGTCACGTTAGATGAAATTAGCATGAGGACAGAACTGCGTCAAATCCGCACATGGAGTTCATTAAATGCCTTGGTTTTAATTTCAAGAATTAACGAAGAACTTGATGTGATAATCTCTTCCGTTGATTTATCAAGAATCAATACAATAGCTGAATTATATTCATTTCTTTTAATACAAAAAAATGGCATTAGCTAAAGTTGTCGGTTCAAAAATTGCAGGGATTGTTTCAGTTGTAGCTCCTATCATTTCGGATAATTTAAAAACCGAGTTAATTCCTGAGAATTCACGAGAAGCTTTAGTGCAACATACTGGAATTCGTTTTCGGAGAAATAGTGGGGAAAATGAGCTAACGAAAAAATACTTTTCTCATGCAGTTAGTGTTTTACTGGAAAAACTTAATTGGGACCTTTCAACTATTGATGTTTTTATTTGTGTTACACAAACACCTCAAGTATCAATACCTTCAATTTCATGTCAATTACATGGTGAATTAGCAATGTCAACAGATACTCTCTGCTACGATATTAATTCAGGGTGTTCGGGTTTTGTATACGGTATGCATACTGTAAATAGTTTATTATCGACAATTGACAAACCAATTAAACGTGCGATTTTATGTTGTGGCGATCTTTCATCTATTATTACACGATCAGATGATTTAACTGTTTTACCTATTTTTTCTGATGCTGTTTCGGCTATTGCTTTAGAAGTAGATAATAATTCAACAGAAACAACCGGCTATTTTCACCTTCAAACAGCAGGTGCTGGTCAAAATGCCATAGCTATGAAGTTACATAATGATGGAAAGTTTTATATGACGCTCAATGGTATTGATGTGTTTAATTATTCTGTTTCGATGGTTCCAAAAAATATTAAAACACTACTAGATTTTGCGAAAAAGCCAATTGATTTTCCTGACTTTTATTTTTTACATCAAGCTAACAAATTGATCAATGATTCAATAGTTAAAAAAATAAGTGTCCCAGCAGATAAAGCACCAAGCACACTTTATAATTTTGGTAATACAGCATCTGCAAGTATACCTGTTACAATAAATGAATCATGGGAGAATGGAACTAAAAAATCAAATTGGGTTGTATTATCAGGTTTTGGTGTTGGTTTTTCTGTAGCTTCATGTTTGATTTATTTTAATCCAGAAGTTTGTCATAAACCAATAATTTATCCTTCAAAATAGATAAGTTATGAATGAATTAGATATTGTAATCCCAGTTTATAATTCAAGTAAAATCATTGGTGAATTGATCCAAAGATTGAATCAATGGCAAGAACGAGTTGACATAAAATTTCGTGTGCTTTTTGTTGATGACGGTAGCATTGACGAATCTATTCGAGTAATAAAGTCAGCTCAAAAGAATTTCCCATCAATATGTATTCGTCTTGCTAAAAATTATGGGCAGCATACAGCTACAGCAGTCGGATTAAGTCATGCTACTGCACCTTATATAGCTACGATAGATGACGATTTGCAACATGACCCTTCAGAAATCAGCAAGCTTTTTGTTAAAATGAATGATGTTGATGCAGATTTAGTAGTTGGAACATTTGATATAAAAAAGCACTCGTACATACGTAATTTAGGGAGTTTTTTTCTAAAAAAAATATTTATGATGGAAGGTTTTGACTATGCAAACGTCACTTCTTTCCGCCTTATGAAAAAATCTGTTGCTCAAGTTTTTAAAAATGTATCTACTCCTATTTTATTCATAGAGGAATTTTTATTAAAAGGTGCAACAAATAGAGCTTCATGTGAAGTAAGCCATCACCAACGTTTTGATGGAAAATCGAATTATTCCAATTGGAAATTATTCAAGTTTGCTTTGAATATTATCATTTTCCACACGTCATTACCATTAAAATTTATTATTCGATTTGGATTAATAATGGCAGTTTTCTTTTTTATTAGTGGTTGCTTTTTCATTTATAACAAAGTGGTGAATGATGTGCAATTAGGATACACTTCGTTAATTGTAGCTATTTTCTTTTCTACAGGAATGATGCTCATGTCCCTTGGAATTATCGGGGAGTATATCCGTAAAATTTGGATTGCACAAAATAATCTTGATAAAATAATACAGATTGAAGAGTGAGGATAAGAAGCAATTATGGAATTGAATTAAAACAGCTAGATTATTCAGATATCGAACTTGTTCGCAATTGGCGCAATCAAGACTTTATTCGAAACAATATGGAGTTTCAAGAAATAATTACAACTGAACAACAAATTTCTTGGTATAATACAATTTCTCAATCAGGCGACTTTTATTTTATGATAAAAATTCAAAAACAAGCAATTGGATTGGTTCATTTAAATAAAATAAATTATCACAATAACTCAGCCCATGTTGGTGTCTTTATTGGAGAAAAATCATTTATTGGAACTGGAATTTCATTTAAAGTTTCCATGTTAATTTTTCAATTTTCTTTTGAAGAATTGAAATTAGAAAAAGTGTTTGCAAAAATTAAAAACGACCATAAATCAGCAGTTTCATACAATCAATTCTTGGGTTTCGAATGTACAGAAGAAGGACCTGTTTTTTCAGTGTGGGAGTTGACAAGAAAAGGTTTTGAGAAAGCATCAAAAAAATTAAAGCAACTTATTTAGGGCTATTTTTCCAAAATACGCCAACGCAATTCATCAATTATTACTTTTAATTTATGTGCAACTGACTTGCTTTCTAATTCTATTAAGTTTTTAGTAAATAGTGACGGGTTTAAGATCCATTTTAGCGATTTTTTTGGAAATGAAAGTTCACTATAGGGAAATTGTTTCAATGTGTATCTACTTTTCAATTTTGGTTGAATTTTCTTGAAAAAGATTGATTTATTGTGCTGATAAAGTTTATTACTTTTAAAGTTCAATACATCTAGCCCAATATGAAACGTTAGATGTTCTTTCGTAATAAAACAAGGTTTTTTAGCGTGTGCAACAAGGTTATGAATGAAACTTGTTTCAATAAAAGGAATTCCAACACAAATTTCATCAAAACGCAACAAGGGTAAAATATCTTTGTGAAAAACAAAGCAATCGAAACCGGGATGAGATTTCCCAATATCAGCGTACATGAGCGTTAAGTCATTGCTGTTAAAATGTTTTTTTGAAATTCTTCGGCGATTGATAATTAATGCGTCGTGTCCTTTTTGTAAATAACTCACTACATAGTCATAAAAAAAAGGCATAAGCGCAATGTCAATATTGGTATAAATAAAGTAGTCAGCAGTTTCATTTTCCTTTAATTTATCAATTATATCGCCAATTAATGGAAGTTTTCGGTTGCCTAATTCAGGATGAATATCTTGAATTGAACGTTCTAAATCGGGTAATTTCACAAAGTCATTCGGAATGATTTCGTGATCTTCTGGATATTGCGTGGTAAAAATCGTTATTTCACCTTTTTTAAAATTTGCTTTTGCCTGTTGAATGCTCTTAAAAGTGATGGGTTGCACCAATGCCAACTCATTATTTTTAGCTACTTTTACAGGGTTTATGATATGCGCAATTTTCACAAATGGAAAAAATTAAATTCAATAACAGCTGTAAATCTACTCATTTTACTGACTACATTGAATTGTTGCAGTCTGATTATGATTTATTGCGTCAAAAACATTTTTCCAATCATTGTTTAAAAGCGTTATCTTCAACATATTCATCAAGCAATTTATTTTTAACACACTCAGCAACAGGTGCTTTGGAAATGATTGCGGATTTAATTGAAATAAAACCTGGAGATGAAATAATACTCCCGTCCTTCACATTTGTTGCAACAGCAAATGCATTTGTTTCCAGAGGTGCAATACCTGTTTTTGTTGATATAGATCCAGTAACATTGACAATAAATTTGCAAACAATCCAAGTAGCAGTTACACCAAAGACAAAAGCAGTAGTTTTGGTTCATTATTTTGGTCATTCAATGAACACGGTTGCCATAAAAACATTTTGTTCAGAAAATAATATTTTTTTCATTGAAGACGCTGCAATGGGATATGGATGTTTTGAAGATGAGTGGCCTTTGGGTTCGGTGGGCGACTTTGCTGTTGTAAGTTTTGATGTAACAAAACACATTTCAGCAATACAAGGTGGTTTGTTGTTAGTTAACAACAAACATTTCAGCAAAAGAGCATCATATTTGTATCATAATGGAACAAACAGAGATGATTTTGAGGATGGAAACGTATCTTATTATGAATGGGTAGATATAGGCTCAAAATATCAAATGAACGAGTTAAATGCGGCTTTTTTATGGAGTCAACTACAAGTGCAAGACAAACTTTTTGCACAAAGAAAAAAATGTTCGCAACATTATTATGAAGCATTGTTACCACTTCAAGAGGCAGGTTATTTACAACTAATGGACAATCGATTTGTGTCCAACAATATTCACGGTTTTTATATCGTTTTGACAACGCAAGCACAACAAGAAGCTTTAAGGGAATATTTGTTTTCTAATGGAATAGAAGCTTTTTTTCATTATATTCCATTGCATTTATCTAAAAAAGTAAAGGAACTAACAGGCGCGATTCATTTACCAATGACAGAAAAAATAGCTGGAACACTTTTGCGTTTACCTTTTCACGATTTAATAACAGAAAAAGAAATCAAACTTATTGCGACTTTCATTCAATCGTTTTTCAATGAAAAATAAGTCATTAGTTCAAAATAAATACCATCCTGAATCGGATAGTTTTGTGATTTTTTTAAATAAAATATTGCAGAATTTCCATTTGATATTGGTTTTTGCTAAAAGAGACATCAGTGTAAAATATTCACAAACTAGTTTAGGATATTTATGGGCGTTGTTGCAACCACTAGTTGCATTGGTCATATACACCATTTTTTTTGGGTTGTTATTAAATTGGAAATCGGACAACATACCATTTCCAATATATGTATTAACAGGTCTTTTGGGATGGAATTTCTTTGCTTACATTGTAAATACAGGAACTGTAAGCATTTTTAATTCAGGTAATTTGATGAAGAAAATTTATTTCCCAAAAATCATTTTACCATTCTCAAAAGTCATCATTGGATTAGTCGATTTATTCATTGGATTAATTTTACTAATATCACTTTTTATTTATTATGACCTTTCCATTTCGTGGAAAATGATTTTTGTTCCTTTTATAATATTGTTAACTGCAATTTGTGGTTTATCAATGGTTTTTTGGTTAACCATATTTTCACATAAAAAAAGAGATGTTTTACATGTCATTCCATTCATAATAAATTACGGAATTTGGTTAACACCTGTATTCTTTAGTCCTACAATTTTGCCTTTTAAATGGCGATTTATTTTAGATTTCAACCCCATGAATTCAATCATTAATTGTTGGAGATGGACATTTTTCGATTCGATAATTTTTCAATTGAATTGGTTGTATTCACTTATTGGGATGATTGTGTTTTTTATTTTTGGATTGTATTTCTTTAATAAAACTGAAAACAAAATAGCAGATTACATATAGCATTTACTGAGATTTATGCTTATTGTTTTCACACTATTTTTACAAATATTACATGCCTTATGAGCATCAATGATTTCGATTTTACCTCTTGGGAATTTTCTCAAAATCCGTATCGGTTTTATGACACTTTACGTGCTTTTGGTTCTGTTCATTTTATTCCGAAGAACAATACTTATTTTGTAACAGGTTATCAAGAAATTGTTGCTATTTTGACAGATACATCAGTTTTTTCTTCAGGCGGGAACAATGTTTTTGATCCTATATTATTGAATTGTGACCCTCCAGAACATTCATTTAATCGCAAAGTTTTTAATGGAAAAAACGCTCCTTTTTCACTAAGTAGGGTCAATCAATTGGAGCTTGAAAACAAGGCTATTTGTGATGAGTTATTCAATAATTTTGGTGATGTTGAAAGTATTGATTTATTGCGTGATATATCATTGCCTTTTTCTTCATTGGTTATTTTAAAAATATTAGGGATTCAAACAGATGATTTGGTAGCACTACGAAATTGGTCAACTGATGCGGTTCTTACAAAAGCAATTGAAAACAATGATTATGCTACAGAAATTTGGGAATTGATACTTCCTAAAGTAGCGCAATGGATTAACGAAACGTTAGCATCTCCACACAGATCAGGTTTAGCCGAAATTGTTTTTTTTGAAGGAGGGAGAACTTTTGAATACGATGAAATCATTAATTTTACTCGAGTACTTTTATTAGGTGGAAATGAAACGACACCGAATTTAATTGCTTCAGCTTTCCTCAAGTTGGTAGAACATCCAGATGTTTTTGATGCAGTTAAGTGCGATAATTCATTGATTTCTTCAGTTATTAATGAAACACTTCGTTTGGAGTCACCAACTCAATTAATCAAAAGAATTACCACAGAAGAAATAGTAATTGCAGGTGTCAAAATTCCTAAAAATGCAACCGTAACTCTTGCAATTGGTGCAGCAAATCGCGACCCGGAAATTTTCGAGAATCCAAATGAATTTAATATTTATCGCTCATCAGGTAAAATTGTTTCTTTTGGTTTTGGTCCACATTATTGTTTGGGAGCACATTTATCTAAACAAGAAGCTGAAATTGTGTTGACGGAATTAATTTCACGTTATCCGAAAGTTACTTTACCAACTAATTTTCAACCTGTTTATAGACATTCAAGTCATATTCGAGGAATTATATCAATGCCATTAGTGCTAAAGCAATTTCCCACAGGAAAATTAGAACATTATCGAACAATTGCACGTAATGAAATTGCTTCTAAATTTAATGAATTTGGACATTTTCCTACATTTGAATTATATCCTGCTATAGATCCTAATCGCTGGATTTACACCATTCCTTCTCCTTTTATTCATGCAAACGTTTGTCTATCTCTATTAAATGCAGCAGAGTTGGATGCGACACTAATGGAAAAAGCAAAATCATATTTATTATCAATGAAAGAAGTTGGTGATTTATGGCGTTTTTGGGAATTGAAACAAGCACAGAACAACGTTCCGATTGATATGGATGATACTGCCATTTGTTCACATGTTTTGGAAAAGTTAGGTGAGACCATACATAACAAATCCATTTTAACAATGCTAATAAAAAAAGATGGGCGCATGTTAACCTGGCTTTTTCCCTCAGTCCGTTTAGCACGAACCAATTTTCGTGTTTTTCTTCGATCTTTAGTAACCTTACATTTGATTAAACCAACATTAAAAGCAGGAATGATAGCTAAAAATGATACTGAAATATCCGTGATGGCAAATGTGTGCCTTTATTTAGGTAATACAAATAACGCCCAAAAAATAGCGCGATTTTGTATTGATTCTTGGCAATTTAAACAATCAACGGGTCAGTTTTATGATAACCAATTAATTGACGCGTTTCATGTTGCGCGAGCATATGCAAATGGTGTCGTAGCGTTTGAACAATTGAAACCTCAAATAAACGAATTGATTGCAATGAATTACTTAATATATGAACCAATGTCGTTAATTTTGGCATATCTAACGTTGGTTCATTTAAATGTTTCTATTGAATTGCAATTAAAAATCAAACGATTGATTTTGGAAAGTGAAAATATAGAAGAGAAAATAACAAAAAATTATCCTTATTTCACTTCAAAAGACCGTAATTTTTATGCTGGGTCATCGGTGCTTTCATCCGCTTGGTTTTTAGAAGCAACCAAAGATTGGTAAAGATGGAATTTCAGATTTGGATGAAACGCTTACATTCTTTTTCGCGCTACAACTTACTGTTGTATGCACATTTTTGTTTGGTCATTTGTGCACTTTTTAAGTTGTCACTTCCTTTTTTGACAATTGTCATATTATTTAGTGCTTATTTATTAATAGGTGTTGGCGGTTATTTATTCAATGATTGGTATGATCAATCAAGCGATGAAAAAGCAGGCAAATTAAATATAACAACTACCTTATCTGCCAATCAATTTTATTTACTGTTACTGCTATTTTGGGGTTTTGGACTTTTTTTCATTTTTCAAATAAGTTTAGTTGCTTCTTATGTGTTAATCCTTCAATTTTTATTGATAATTGCTTATTCGCACCCAACGATTCGTTTGAAAGAAAAGGGAATCGTAGGCTTATTGGTTGATTCACTTTACGGTCACGTTGTACCTGTTTTAATGTTATTAGTCGTACTTTCAGATTTTGGTCAACTACCACTATTCTTTAAATTTTGTTTCCTTATTTTGAATTTGTTTATTGGAATTAGAGATATATTAATTCATCAATTAGAAGACAAACAAAATGACTTAAAAGCAGGAGTTAAAACATTTGCAACTGAACAAGGCGAGAAGGCGCAAAAACTAATAAAACAAGTTGTTTTAGTTACAAATTATCTCTTGCTATTTTTAGTTTATTACGTTTTGTATATCCAATTTAATGTATATTCCCTCATATTCACCAGTCTGTTAACTGCAATTTTCATTCAACAATACAAAAAGCACAAACAGCTAGAACGCGTATGTGTTTTTTTAAGCACGTGGTTACTAATAGGCTATTTTGTTAAAAGTGAACAATTCGTTTTCTTACTACTAATATTCCATCCTTATTTTATTGAGTTAACTAGTCGATTAATAAAAATCATCTATTTTGATTTTTTCAAATTGTATGTCAATGTAGGATTGTATTATCTGTTTTTAGTTTTTGGTCGTGATTTAAAGAAAAAACCGTTGTATGAAAAGAAAAAATAACAGTTGTTTTTTATGAATAAGTTTAGATAGAAAAAGAATATTTACAAGTGTGAAACAACTAATTAGTTAAATAATTCATTGAATTTTTAAGTCTAGCAGAACTATGTGTGGAATTGTAGGATGGGTAACAAATAATAAACAGGTCGATAAAGTTGTCTTTAGTGAAATGCTTTCAACATTAAATCATAGAGGGCCAGATGATGGAGACGTGTTTTATTCGAATGAGAACAAAATTGCTTTTGGTCATCGGCGACTTTCATTTTTAGATTTATCAGAAGCTGGTCGTCAGCCGTTTCATTCAAGTGATGGTTCAATAACGATTACATTTAATGGCGAAATATATAATTACTTAGAATTAAAGGAACAACTCAACGAACAATATCCTTTTCAAACGAATACCGATACAGAAGTAATTGCCGCAGCTTATCTGTTCTGGGGAATTTCATTTATTGACCATTTAAAAGGCATGTTTGCGATAGGTCTTCATGATCGAAAATTGAACAAACTTTTTCTTATTCGTGATCGATTTGGCATCAAACCTTTGTATTATTTAAACACAGAAACTGATATTGTTTTTGCGTCGGAACTAAAAGCGATTATTCAGTCGGGGATTTCAAAAAAAGAAATGGATGTTACATCATTCATCGACTATTTTGTTTACCGATATATTCCTTCTCCTAAAACAATTTGGAGCGATATAAAAAAGGTTCCACCCGCACATTATGTTTCTTTTTGTCTAGCGACATTTCAAACTGAACGAATAGAATATTGGACGCTAAAGTCAAGTGATTTAACATTGAAAACAACAGATATCATCAAACAAACAAACCATTTGTTAATTGAATCAGTTAAAGAGCACACGCGTTCAGATGTCGCAATTGGAGCTTTTCTTAGTGGTGGTTATGACAGTAGTGCACTTGTCGCGCAGTTAAAAGAAAACGGAGAATCACCAAAAACATTTTCTATCGGATTCAAAAATTGGTCAAATAGTGAAGATCAATTTGCAACAATCGTTTCAGAACATTTATCGGTACAAAATACAGCAATCATTGCAGACGAATCTGATCTTTCTTTGCTTTCTCTCATGCCTACAGTTTACGACGAGCCCATTGCAGACATCTCCATCATTCCCACTTTTATGGTAAGCCAACTTGCGCGAACGAAGGTGAAAGCGGTACTGAGTGGGGAAGGAGCTGACGAAATTTTTGCTGGATATACTTGGCAAAAAGAATTTTATGAATTGTCCTACCCAACTACGTTTTTGGGCAGGTTAAAAAAAATTGCTCGGCCACCAATGGACACGGTTTCGTTTTATGCGAAAGCAATGGCAATGGGACGTTTTGATCAAGTTGAACTTCGAAAAATGTTACACCCGTCTTTGCATCAATTTATTCCTGCAGATGAGAATTGGTTCTACAGGAAACATTTCAAAAAGGATTTATCCCCATTAAAAGCAATTCAATATTTAGACATGAAATGTTTTATGGGGGAATTGGTACTCACAAAAGTTGATAGAGCAAGTATGGCTAATTCATTAGAAGTGCGTGTTCCTTTTTTAGATCATACGCTATTTGAGTCCGTTTTTGCATTGAACGAACAGGCATATTTTTCGCGAAAACAAACGAAAAAGCTCTTGTATGAACATATAAAACATAAATTACCAGCGCTCATCTTACAACGCAAAAAACAAGGTTTTGTTGGGCCAGATGCTTATTACATGAAGCTTGAGTTTTACCGAAAACAATTTGCGAAAAGCAATTTGGTGGCACACAATATTGTTAATCGAGAATACATTGATGATTTGTTAAAAGAGCAGTATTCTTGGAAATTATGGAAGCTATTAGTAATGGAAAATTGGTTCACAAATTGGGTGGTGAATACACATTGATTGGTGTATTTCTTTGATAATTATGTAACTTTGTAAACTGAATGAGTAAGATTTTAATTACTGGGGGAGCTGGATTTATAGGTTTTCATTTGCAACAACAATTGAAAAGCAAACACGAAGTGAAATGCATAGACAGTCTGTGTAGTGAAAAAACAGCATCTATTCATCGCGCATCTTTTATGCACTCAGTTTATCGATTAGATTGTTCAGATGATTTTTCATCCACTTTAGTTTTTCAACCAGACATCATCATTCATTTAGCAGCTGAAACTGGAGTTTCTGATTCAGAAATCTATCCCTATAAATATATAAAAACGAATATAGACGCAACATTCAATGTATTGGAGCAAGCGCGTAAAATGGGGGTGAAGTATTTTATATATGCTAGTAGTTCCTCTGTTTATGAGCCAAATCAACAAATAATGACAGAAACTTCTCCAACTGAGTTTCAATTATCATTTTATGGCACAACAAAAAAAATGATGGAGCAAATGGTTTCAAACTATTGCAAACAGTTTGGAATGACTGCTATTGGTCTTCGTTTTTTTACCGTATATGGATCGTATACACGACCAGATATGGCGGGATATAAATTTATGAAAGGAATTCAATACGGAACTCCGATAAAACAATACAATCAAGGAGAAGTTTTACGTGATTTTACGCATGTAAGTGATGTTGTTCATTCTATTGAATTATTACTTACGAAAATCGCTTCTGAACCACTTGGTTTTCATCGTATATTTAATATTGGTAATAGTTCACCAGTAACAGTAAAAAAATACATACAACTAATTGCACAAGAACTGAATAAGGAACCTGTGATCAATGATTTTCCATTACCGAAAAATGAATTACAAGCAACATATAGTGATTCAACAAGTTTGGAACTTTATACGGGCTATAAACCTTCGGTTTCAATAGAAGTTGGAGTGAAAGAAATGGTAGATTGGTTCAAAACGGGTGCTTATGAAAAATAATTGTTTTGTGTATGTTGTTTGTGGAGACAAAGAGCACATTGACACGCTTCATTATTCCCTGCGTTTTTTGAAACATTTCTCTTCGAACAAAATAATTGTTTTAACTGATTCATCACGCAATGAAACGCCTGTAATTCACGATTCCATTATTGATATCAAAACTCCCGAAAAGTATAATAATCACCAAGCAAGTATTTTTTTAAAAACAGGAATTAACCAATTCTTACCAAAAGGAACCAATTACTGTTATTTAGATACAGATGTTTTAGCTTTATCCGCTGATTGCGACGCTGTATTTGAAGAATTCATTGCACCAATTCGTTTTGCTGCTGACCATTGTACAATGGATAAATTTAGTGCATATGCTGTTAATTGTGATTGTTTGACGGATTGGAAAAAAGATTGGGATGCATACCAATCATCATTTTCGAAACACGATAAAAACAAATTGATTACAGATCAAGATTTATTGAATCATAGCAGACGTTTAAAAACGAGTTTTGAACAAGTAAAAACAAACAAGAGAACCCATATTTTAAAAGCACTTCGCTATATCCTGAGTTGGCCGATTTTTAAATACAGTGAAGATTTTTTTTTCAATAAAAAAGACCGAACTTGGCAACTCAAAACAGGAGAAGTTATATTATATGAAACTCCGTATAAGCAAATATCATCGGAAACTGGTTTGAAATACAGTTGGTTGAGACAAAGGTGGCGCAAATCAACTGGGGAAGATTTGTGGAAATCATCGTGCAATCATCTTGCGAAAGCAATTGAATTGGACTTTCAAATTCAAGTGAAAAATACAAATTGGCAACATTGGAATGGCGGATTGTTTCTTTTTAACGATGCTAGTGAAATGTTCTTATCAACTTGGCATTCGCTAACACTTCAAGCATTCAATTTACCTAATTGGAAAACGAGAGATCAAGGAACATTAATCGCAACTGTTTGGCAGATGGGTTTAGAAAATCAGCCATTGTTATCTAAGAAATGGAATTTTCTTGCTGATGCTAATAATGAACACATGTCATTTGAAGGAAAAGGAAAGTTTAATGATGGTTCATCAATTCGTTCATTTGATGTTGCATTGATTCATATTTATCATCGTTTTGGAGATGAAACCTGGGATTTGTGGAGACATGTGTCAACAGCATATTTAACAGCAGCAAATGACAAATAAAGTAGCTAAAGTGTATAAATTGTTAAAAGCTAAAAAAAGGTTTTTTACTTTGGGGCTTGTATACCTTTTTTTTAGTTTAATCATTGGCGAGTTTCATCCCTTTTCTCAATTTCCGATGTATAATTCTTTCCCAAATTGGTCATATGTGTTTTATTTTTCAGATGAAAATGACAAAATAATTCCCACTAAGCAATTGCATACAAATACGGGACATTTATCACATATCTTCTACACTGCATGTGAATCAATTGGAATAGATTATGGCAATGGAATAGAATCAAAAGAGTCATTATATATTTTAGGAGAAACTATTGCAAAACAAGTTGCATTACAAGTTAAATTATCAACACCAAAAAAGGTGAAATTACATCGTGTTTTCTTACACAAAGAAAACAATAAAATCATAAAAAAGGATGTGTTAATTTATGAGGGAAATATTCAATAATAGTAAGTCGATTAGCTATAATAATTTGGAGTGGCTTTGTATAAAGGTCCCTTTAATATTATTTTTCTTGTTGTTATCTTCAAGAATATTATTAGGCTATTCTACGATAACATTTCCAGTTGCATTGTGTACTTTTGGTTGCTGTGATTGGATATTAATATACCCCATAAAGATTTTTGTTCTAATTATTCTTATGTTGTTTTCAGTGACTTATATTTTTGAATACAGAATGAAAGCGACGTTGGGGTTTCTTTCCATAATAAGTGTAATCGTTTTTTCACTAGAAGAATCAAATGGAATTATGAACAGGGCAAGTTTAATTTCCATGGTATTTATTGCACAATGGATAGCATATCTTTTGTATCACAAGCAGTCAAATAAATTAATTGCTAATAGGATACAGTTTAGCATTCAATTGGTGGTTGCTACTTATATGCTTTCTGCTATTTCGAAACTTGTTACATCAGGAATTAATTGGGTAAGTGATAGTCAATATGCTGTACTTCAGATTCAGAAATCAATTTATTATAATTTTTACGATTCAACTAATTTAAATTTCATTTTGGATGGTAATCAATTTGTTCAATATATTGATCAACACGGCACATTCTTTCGTTTTTTATTTTTAAGTGCTTTAATAATAGAGTTTACTGTTTTTATAGCTTTGTTTAATAAAAAAACGCGTACTCTTTATGGTCTTTTATTATTATCAATGCATATTGGTATTTTTGTTGTAATGGACATTATAATACCTCACGTTTTTATTCCAATGATTTTGCTTTTTCTTAATCCAATTTATTTTTTAGTTAGCTTTCTTAAATGGTCATTTAATCAATTGAAAAGATGAATCAGTTTGCTACTATTACAACAAAGTCTCATTTTTTTAAAACTTTTGCTTTAGCAGAAAGTCTAAAAAGCTATGATATTACGCTTCATGTTTTGGTAGTTGATAAGGATACTTTCCCACAGGAATACCCATCTAATATTAAGTTTTATAAGTTGAATGATTTTACCAATCCATTTACGAATCAAATGGAAGAAAAATACAAAGGTGATCGTTTACGTTGGTCGTTAAAACCGGTTTTTTTAATCAATTTATTAACAAAGTTTGAACGTGTTATTTATGTAGACAATGATATTTTCTTTTATTCCAACCCTCAATTTATAGTAAATTATTTGGAACAACATTCGATTGTCTTAACCCCCCATTTTTATCCTGATTCCCCTTTCGAAAAACAAAATTGGTTAGAGGCTAACTTTAGAGTTGGATTATTTAATGCAGGTTTCATTGGAGTTAACCATCGTGCAATTGATTTTTTAACTTGGTGGGCGAATTGTTGTTTGTATACAGTTAAAAAATCGTATTGGCGGGGATTATTTGATGATCAAAAGTACTTAGATTTGGCACCAGTTAAAGTTCCAGATTTAAAAATATTACAACATAGAGGCTGTAACCTTGCTGGATGGAATGATAGTGGATTAATTTTTGAGACTACTAATAATGAAACGGTAATAAATAATAAGGAGCAAATTGTTTTTATTCATTTTGCTGAACTGACCATGAAAAAATTTGGTAATAAATTACACCCATTAAATAGTTTAAACTTATTGTATCTGAAAAGCTTATCAACGTATTCTCCGAATTTTGTCTTTAAACCAAATAAAATAAATGCTCATAAAGTATTAAATTATTGGTATTTCATTAAATGGACAATTGTAATGTTATTTAAAAGAAAATTCAAATGAAAATTAAAAATAGTCAATCAGCAATAGGTTTTGAAGAAAACGGTTTTTTTGTAATCAATAATTTTTTTGATAATCAAACAGTACTTGAAATTGCTGATTTTTATGCGTCTTTTCAATTCAAAAAAAGTCCGGAATTAAACACCAATATTAAGTCATGTTCTAATGAGCAAAATTACTTGATTAGTGATTTTTTAAAATCAAAATTTGAATCTAAAATCCCCGAATTTTTTGAAGAATATCAATTAGGAGGAGGGGTTTTTATAATGAAAGGTAGTGGGGAAGAAAGTGTTTCATCATTGCATCAAGATTTTAATGTTGTAGATGAAAGAAGGTTTACTTCTCTAACAATTTGGGTTCCTTTAATAGATGTAGATGAAAGTAATGGATGTATTCAAATTGTTGCGGGAAGCCACAAGTGGTTCAATTCTGTGCGATCATTTAATATGCCTTCTTTTTTTCTTGATTTTAATCTAGTAGCTGATCGATTAACTGCTGTTCCATTAAGAAGAGGAGATGCTGTAGTTTTTAATCACAGTGTTTTTCATGGATCTAAACCTAATTATAGTTCAAATTACAGACCCGCGGCAAGCTTTAGTTTAATTTCATCGGGAGCAATTCCAATTCATTACATTAAACATGAGGATCAAGTGTTTATTTGTCAGACAGATAAGGATTTTTATAATGAAAAAGCAAAAATGTTGTTTTCTGGTGAAATCCCGGATGATTTAAATATTGTAAATAAAATTCCTTTTGAAGAAAACATGATTATTACAAAAGATAAAATGACGAAGTATTTGTCCCAAAAAACCGATTTTAAATCACGCCTTAAATCTTTTGTGAGCATTTTTAAAAAATAGTATTATGCCAAGTTCTTTAAAAAAATATTACATAGCATTAGGGATAATTGTTTTCCTTGTTTTTGCAAATACACTTTCAAATGGGTACAATATGGATGATAATTTGGTGACTCAAAATCACCGATTAACATCAAGAGAAAGTGATAGTTCATTATTATCAATTTTCACGGAACCTTATTATAAGGACGACATGGGATATTCCTATGGATATCGACCATTTGTAACTTTGTCATTCGCGATAGAAAATCAATTGTTTGATGAATCTGCAAAAGTTAGTCACTTTATAAATATGTTAATTTATGTTGGTGTAGTAGTATTATTATTTCGATTTCTATTGAGTTATTTTGGAACAGATCGCCTGCAACTTTTCTTTTTTACTGCGGTATTGTTTGCAATTCATCCAATTCATACTGAGGTTGTAGCAAGTATAAAAAACAGAGATGAATTATTGGCTTTATTGTTCTCATTATTAGGAGCATTAGCTGGATTGAAATTTATTAAAAGATCGAGTTTTGTTCAATTAGTATTCAGTGTCATCTTTTTTTCAATGGCTATTTTATCAAAGAAAAGTATTTTCCCATTGATTTTTATTATTCCTTTTATTCTCTTTTTCATTCAGCATCAGAAAATAAAACTAATCTTAATTTTTCAATTATTAGTTGCGTTACCATTGGTCGTTTTTGCATCTGATTTTGATGTGTTAAAATCGACTAAGCTATATTTATTGGTTTTTGTTTTTAGTGGAATATTATTGCTTATTAATTATCTAATAAAAAATAAGGAAAAGCTACTGAATAGTACTCGTTTTATTGTTGTTTTTTCAGCGTCTCTGTCCATTATTTTTTTTACTTTATTTCTATATTTCCACCAATATGTTTTGTTGATGATTTCAATTATCATCACATTACTATCAGTTAAAAAATCGCTATTCCTAGTTATAACACAAAATATTATTCAACTTGTGATCACTTCGTTTGTTTACGATATTCCTGATTTAAAAGAAGTTACTATTTTCCTATCAATTGGATATTTTGTCTATTTGAATAGTCAAAAAAACTGGAAATACGCTATGTGGTTTTCACCAATAATTATTTGTGCAAATTCCTCAACGTTTCTCGATTTTAATTGGAATATAGTACTTGTATTCATTACATCTATTTTGTTTTTCATATTAATTTTCAAAAAATGGCTCATTGGAATGTTCTATGTTGTGTTTTCGACAAGCATTGCCTTTTTTGTTTACAAGTTAGGATTAATCCATTATTTATTAATTGGATTTACATTGATTTATTTTGTAGTTAATCATGCAAAATTAGCACGTTTAAAAAATAGCTTAATTACTACAACTGTTTTAATTGTTTTTAGCTTAATTCGTATAGATACAACTTATTTTTATAGTTTTTTTGTTCAATTGGAAACCTCAAAAGTGACACTTTCTATGAAAAATAGTGATCGCAATCAATTGGATGAGAAACGTCAACTTAATATGAAAGAGGGACGCCAGTTAGGTTACGTAGAAAACACCTTAACTGCACCCCACAATCAATCACAAACAATTGCAACTGGTTTCTATACTTTGGGTAAATATGGGCAGTTATTATTATTTCCATTTAAACAATCGAGTTATTATGGTTTTGCTAGTGTTCAAACAATGGATTTTCATTCGATTTGGGTATGGTTGTCAATCTTATTTTATACCTGCTTAATTATTGCAGGGATCTATTTTTTAAAAAAAGATCAAATAGTCACTTTTGGTCTTTTTTGGTTTACGTTAAGTATCTTTTTATTTAGTAACTGGGCTGAACTTGTTGCTGGAATGGTTGCAGAGCGACTTGCATTTACAGCTTCAGTAGGTTTTGTTTTGGCAATTTCAGCTAGTTTATTTTATTTTTATCCTAGACTTGATTTATTTCAACCTAAAAAAAAGGAAATTCTTGTTTACCTAGTATTAATTTCATTATCTGTGATTACTATAAAAAGAAATAGTAATTGGAAAGATGCCGTAACCTTATTCGCTCATGATGTAAAAAATGAACCTAATTCAGCACAATTAAATAATATGTATGCTCTTGCAATGATGAAGGAAGTTACCGAAAATCAGCTGTTAAGTTTTGAGGAAAAAAAAGAATACAATTGGAGTGCGATTAATCATTTAGAACGAGCATGTAAAATTTATCCATATTCATACAACTATTATTTTGATCTTGGGCGCTGCTATGTTTTAGCTCAAAATTTTAAAAAAGCATACATTTCTTTTAAAAAAGCGCATCAAATTGTCCCTAAAAACATTTTAGCTCTTGAAGAACTCGTTAAGACGGCATTTGATTTAAAAATGAAAAATGAAACTGTTTATTATGGTGAAAAATATTTAGAGATAGCCCCGAATAATGTTCAGATTCATGAATTAGTAGCTTATATATGCCTGTTAAACAAGGATATGGAATTGACACGATATTTCGCAACAAAAGCAAGTAGGTTATTTCCAGAAAACAAAAATTTCAAACAAATGTTAATTGATTGTGCTATTGAAAAGTGATAAAACTTTATATTTTAAATAAATTACGCCCCTAAATGTTTAAAAAAATGGTTTTACATGTTATTTGGTCAAAAATTATAACTTAATTTTGTAGAACCAAATAACAAATAAACTAACACATGTACGACAATTCATTCACCAAAAGTGATTTGAACAAATTAGGCAAAATAAAAGTTAGTGTTGCTTCAATAGTAACTTCGCTTCTAATCCTTTTTTCGTTTACACAAAATTCCTATTCTCAATGTAATGTTGGGACTACTAATTCAGCTTTTGCAACTCCAAATGGATGTGGAGACTATTACCGAGATTTAGGTTGTGGTCAATACGAACAAATGAGTTTAACTCAAGGTGTAACTTATTCTTTTAACTTATCATCAGCTTATCTACCAAATTCAAATTGGTCAGCTGCAGCTGTATATTGGGGAGGTGGTGTTTGTATCAACGGTTCATCCAATGGGAATTCAGTTTTGATGACTGCGCCTTACACAGGAACCTACAATATTGGAACCAATCGTATTACTAATAATGATTGGAGGTATTATTTTAATTATCAATCAGCTACATTAACTTACCGACCAGTTCAGCCTGCGGCAACAAGTGCAATTTCAGGACAGACAGTTGTATGTAGCGGATCAACTGTAAGTTATTCTGTGTCACAAGCGACATATGCAAAAGATTATGCATGGGAATATTCAACAGATAATGGTGCTTCATATGCACCAATTACATACACTGGGTCAAATACTATAAACTTTACTTGGCCTAATGTTGGAAATGCTAATGGTTACATTCGCGTGAAATCTCAAAATGGGCCATGTAGTAGTGGATGGACATATCTATACGTTAGTGTAGTAGAACAACCAACAGCTCCAACAACTACCGTGAAGTCTCCAAATACTAATCAAGTATGTATTAATCAACAAGTTAGTATTAGTGCAGCAACAGGGGGTGTGAACCAAGGTTGTACAATTGAATACCGACATACAATTGATGGTGGAAACACATGGTCCGCTCCTTATACAACAGTGCCTTCAGGTTTGAGTTCATCTGTTTCAGGAAATAATAGGATTCAAATCCAAGCAAGACGAAATAGTTGTACAACAAGTGGTTGTAATACAACTTCATGGAATACAATTGCAATGTGGCATGTAGATATTACGCCACCAACTGTGGTTACACACAATGTCATTGTCAATTTAAATGCAGCAGGAACTTACACTTTATTACCTTCGGTTGTTGATAACGGAACAACAGATAATTGTACGATTTCTTCAATGACAGTTTCACCTAGTTTGTTTAATTGTACAAATGTAGGTCCAAATAATGTTGTCTTGACTGTTACAGATAATGCTGGAAATGTGTCAACTGGAAATGCTGTTGTAACGGTAAAAGATGTAACCCCTCCAAATATTTCCGTTCAGAACATTTTCTTAGCATTGAATACAAATGGGGTAGGATCGATAACTCCTTCAATGATTAATAATGGAACTACAGATGCTTGTGGTATCGATACTATGTATTTGGATCAATACAATTTTGATTGTTCACATGTTGGAAGTAACACTGTTACTTTAACTGTAATTGATGTAAATGGTAATGTTAGCACAGCAACAGCAACAGTTTTAGTTCAAGATTTAATTAATCCAGTAGTAGTTACTCAGGATATTTCTGTTCATTTAAATGCAAATGGAGTTGCTAGTATTACTCCACCAATGATTGATGGTGGGTCAAGTGATAACTGTAGTTACACGTTATTTACAATTCCTAGTACATTTAATTGTGCCAACGTTGGTCAAAATACTGTATTAGTTTTTGCAGTTGACCCAGGAAACAATGTCGTTTTCAACTCTTGTGTAGTCACAGTTATTGACACAATTAAACCTACAATAACTGCCCCAGCTAACAAAACAGTAAATGCAAATGGTTCATGTGTAGCTACAGGCGTTCAGTTGGGCACACCTATAACTGCAGATAATTGTTCTGTAGCTACTGTTACAAATAATGCCCCTTCTTCATTCCCTTTAGGAACTACAGTTGTAACTTGGACTGTAACAGATGTAAATGGTAATACTAGAACTGCAACTCAATCAGTTACAGTTGTTGATAATACTAATCCAACTGTTTCTTTGCCTCCATTAGTAACTGTAAATGCTAATGCAAACTGTGGAGCATTAAATTCAAGTATTAATTTTGGTTTAATAGCAACTGATAATTGTACTATTGCATCTGTTGTAAATAATGGGCCTGCTACTTTTCCATTAGGTTATTCTTCTATTATATGGACTATAACAGACAATAGTGGTAACACTATTACAGCAAATCAATCTGTTCGAGTTGTTGACAATACAGCGCCAACAATCACAACTCCTCCTACAGTTACAGTAAATGCTAATGCATCTTGTACTGCAACAAATGTAAATTTAGGAATACCAATTACCTCAGATAACTGTCAAGTAGTTTCTGTTGTAAATAATGCTCCTTCTAGTTATTCTGTTGGTACAACACCTGTAACTTGGACTGTAATTGATGCAGCTGGAAATGTAACGACAGCAATTCAAAATGTTGTTGTAAATGATGTGACTGCACCTACGATTTCTTGTCCTGCTGCTGTTATAAATAAAAACAACACACCTGGTGTTTGTGGATATGTTGTTCAAGGGACAGAATTCAACCCTACTACATCAGATAATTGTAATCAATCTTCATTAACTCATAATTATACCTCATGGGGTAATAGTCATAGTTTAGCTGGAGCAACATTGCCAGTCGGAACAACGGTTATCACGTGGACTGCTACTGATTTGGCTGGAAATACTTCTACTTGTACAGAGACAATTCATGTAGTTGATAATCAGCCGCCCACAATGCAGAATTGTGCTTCTGGTTTAACATTAACAATTGGTCAATATTCTTGTGGATCAAATCCAAATTGGACTGCTCCTCAAGCAACAGATAATTGTGGTGTTGTTTCATTGACTCAAACAAGTGGACCTTCTCCAACTGCTATTTTGGCTGTCGGATCATATACAGTTGTTTATACTGCTTTAGATGCTGCAGGAAATTCTTCAACGTGTTCGTTTATTATTAATGTGATTAATTCAACTGCTCCTGTTGTAGTTTGTCCAAATAACATTACAAATCAATCGACTAATGCAAATAACTGTGTTTGGACTTCTGGAACTCAAGTAAATCCAATTCAAGCAATGGGTAATTGTATATCATTAACGTGGTCAATTACTAATCCAGGAGGATCAATTAATACTGGTTCAAATAACATTGCTGGATATAATTTCCAAAAAGGAACGAGTACAATTCACTACACTGTAACTGATAATATCAATGTGACAGCAACTTGTGCTTCTCAAGTTACTGTTGTTGATAATACCTTGCCAACAATTACAGCACCAGCAAACATTTCAACCCCTTCAAATAGTACATGTCAAGCAACAGGAATTTCGCTTGGAACCCCAATTACTTCTGATAATTGTTCTGTAGCATCTGTTACTAATAATGCTCCAGCAACTTTCCCAATCGGAACAACAACAGTAACTTGGACAGTAACTGATGGAAGTGGAAATATTAAGACAGCTACACAAACTGTAACAGTTTTTGATAACCAAGGTCCAGTGATCAATTGCCCTGCAAATCCAATTAATAGAAATAATACAGTTGGAACTTGTCAATATACAGCAATTGGAAACGAATTTAACATTTCAGCAACTGATAATTGTACACTTGTTTCTTTAACACATAATTATCAAGCAAGCGCTTCAAATACAAGCCTTGCAGGATGTGTTTTCCCAGTAGGCACAACAAATGTTGTTTGGACAGCAACAGATGCTTCTGGTAATGTTTCAAGTTGTACTGTTGCAATTCATGTTGTGGATAATCAAGCACCAACTTTTAATAGTTGTCCATCAAATATTAGTGTAGGTGTTTATTCTAATTGTGGAAATGGTCCAACATGGACTGTTCCAACAGCAAATGATAATTGTTCTACTCCAACAGTTACACAAACGGCTGGACCAGCTCCAGGGACTAACTTATCTCCTGGAACATATACAGTAACTTATCAAGCATTAGATGCTTCAAATAATTCAGCTTCTTGCTCTTTTGTAATTACTGTTGTTAATTCAAGTAATCCAGTAATTGTTTGTCCAGCAAATATTACTAACAACACAACAATTCCGTCTGGATGTGATTGGATTTCTTCTGCAAATAGTCTAAGTCCAGTAATGGCTGCAGGTAATTGTCCTTATAATATTACTTGGTCTGTAACCAATTCATCTGGAGGTATTACTACAGGAATTAACGATGTAAGTGGATTTAGTTTCTATGCTGGAACAAATGTATTAACCTATACAATAACTGATGCATCTAATAATTCAGTTTCATGTTCTACAAATGTAATTGTTCATGAAATTGTTAATCCTACTATAGTACCACCAACAGATGTAACTGTTAGTATCACAAATGGTTGTTCTATATCAGCTGTAAATTTAGGAACTCCTGTTGCATTTGATAATTGTTCAATTGACACAGTTACCAATAATGCTCCAGCGACTTATCCATTAGGAACTACAGTTGTAACTTGGACTGTGATTGATAATAGTGGAAATAGCGCAACTGCTACTCAAAATGTTACAGTTGTTGATTTAATTAATCCATCAATCATAGCTCCAGCTAATAAAACGGTAACTGCAAATGCAGCTTGTGTTGCAACTGGAGTAGTGCTTGGCACGCCAGTAACGGCAGATAACTGTTCTGTTGTTTCAGTTACAAATAATGCACCTGCATCATTTACACTTGGAACTACAACAGTTATTTGGACTGTGATAGATGGAAGTGGAAATACGTCAACTGCAACTCAATTAGTAACTGTTACTGATGTAACAACTCCAACAATTACAGCTCCTGCTAACGTAACAGTTAATGCAAACAATGCGTGTGCGGCATTCAATGTTGTTTTAGGCACTCCTGTAACTGCAGATAACTGCTCAGTTGCTCAAATTACCAATAATGCACCTACTGTTTTCCCTCTAGGAACAACAACCGTTACATGGACTGTAAAAGATGGAAGTGGAAATACAGCAACAGCAACTCAAACTGTTACAGTTTCTGATGTTACATTACCTACAATTGTAGCTCCTGCAAGTATTACCTTAAATGCAAATGCTTCTTGTGTTGCTTCTGGAGTTGTTTTAGGCACTCCAGTTACATTAGACAATTGTTCTGTAGCTTCAGTTACAAATAATGCACCTGCAACATTCCCACTTGGAACAACAACAGTAACATGGACAGTAACGGATGGAAGTGGAAATGTGAAAACGGCTACTCAATTAGTTACTGTAACAGACGTTACCTTGCCAACAATTACAGCACCAGCAAACATTACAGTAAATGCAAATGCTTCTTGTGCTGCTACTGGAGTTGCATTAGGTACACCAGTTACTGCAGACAACTGTTCTGTTGCTTCGGTAACAAATAATGCTCCTGCAACATTTGCATTGGGAACAACAACAATAACATGGACAGTTACAGACGGAAGTGGAAATGTGAAAACAGCAACACAAACAGTTACTGTAATTGATAATACGAATCCAACAATTACAGCACCGATCGCATTGACTGTGAATACCAATAATGGTTGTTCAGCATATAATGTTGCTTTAGGATTACCTGTTACATTTGATAACTGTTCAATTGCCTCAATTTCAAATGATGCTCCGAACATTTTCCCTCTTGGAAATACAACTGTGACATGGATAATAACTGATGCTGCGGGGAACAATGCTAGTGCAACTCAAATAGTAACTGTAGTTGATAACATTGCACCTGTGATATTTTCTCCAACTGATATTATTACGTATTCAAATGCGAATTGCCAAGTTGATAATCTTGTATTAGGAACACCTGTAACTTCAGATAACTGTTCAATTGCTAGTATAACTAACAATGCACCAGCTATTTTCAATTACGGTACGACAACAGTAACATGGACAATTGTTGATGGTAGTGGAAATGTTTCGACAGCAACTCAATTAGTTTCAGTTTATGATTCCATTAAACCAACTGCTGTTTTAAATGACTATACAATTACTTTATCTCCAAATGGACCAGTTGCAATTACTGTTGCAGATGTTGATAATGGATCATTTGACAATTGTGGAATTGCTTCAATCGTTTTATCACAATATGCGTTTGATTGTTCTAATTTAGGTCAAACAGAAGTGTTTGTAACAATAACAGATATACACGGAAATAAAACAGAATCATCAGTAATTGTTACTTCATTATTAAGTGGAATTGATGATGACTTTGATGGAATCGATGATGCATGTGATGAAAGTGTTAATACAACAACAGTAGAAGTTCCAGACGGATTTACTCCAGATGGAGATAATATTAACGATTTATTTGTAATTCCTGGAATGGATAATTATTCAAAAATTGAAATTGAAATATTTAATCGATATGGAAATAGCGTTTATAAGAATGAATCTTATCAAAATGACTGGAATGGGACTTCATCAGTAGATGGATTACCATTACAAGATGACACCTATTTCTACGTGTTAATATTAGATGGGGCTTTGACGAAACAAGGATTTGTATATATCAACCGTGTTCATTAATCGATCATAATAAAATTAAAATTTAAAATCATGAAAATGTTTAAATATATCCTTTTAGTTGCACTTACAAGTTGTAGTTCAACTTTATTAATTGGTCAAGCTGATCCAAGTTTTCGTCAAAATCAATTTAATTCTTTGTTGTTAAACCCTGCTCAAGCAGGGGCTAACAGCTTTGATGACGTTTCTGTTTTAGCTTCTCGCTCATTAGTTGGTTTTACTGGAGCACCTAGAACTATAACTGCTTCTGGAAACTTTCGTTTGTTTCAAAATATTGGTTTTGCAACGACTGCATTAGTAGACCAAATAGGACCTACAAAAACAACAAGAGGATCAGTTGATTTGTCATATCATTTGAAATTGTCAAAAACTTGGAAAATGTCAATTGGTTTGAGAGGAATTGCTTCATCGGTTAACGTAGATTTGCCTTCATTAAGTACAACACAACAAAATGATCCACACATGTCTGCTGGCCTTGCATCAGGAACATTATTTGATGCAGGATGGGGAGCGTTGTTTTATTCTAAAAAATTGTATTTTGGAGTTGCACAACCTCGTGTTGGAATTACAAGATACAAACAGTATACGGTAACTAATTATGTTCAAAACCGATCAGTTTTATCATATGTAGGTGCCGATTTAGTGATGAATAACAACATGAATTTCCGTCCAAGTTTAGTAGTTCGTTACCTAAAATCTAACCCACTTTATATCGATGTAAATGCAATGTTTACATATAACAAAACGATTGACTTTGGTATTATGTACCAACACAATAGCAATATTGGAGTTGTGTTTGGGTTAGAATTGAGTAAAAAAATGTATGTTGGGTATTCATATTCTTACCCTACAACAACACTAAACCGTATTTCAACACAAGGTCATGAATTAGTTTTACGATTGAAATTCAATCAAAAAAACGCGAGTAAATTCCAAGGTCCTCGTTTCTTTAATTAATCTGAGAGACAAAATATGATTAAGAATATTTTCACTTTCGGAATTGTTTGTTTAATTGCTTTTTCAGCTTTTTCACAAGAGTTGAAACACACTATTTCCCCCGCTTGTTTTAATACAAAATATGATGATTTCGGCGTTCGTAAAGTTGGAGAACAGTTGTTTGTTATTTCTGCATCACGTGAATTAGATAGTACAATTCGTTTTGATGAACTAGCTAATAAACCTTACACAGATATTTACGAAGTACGATCTTGTCAGTTAGTAGATGCAAAACTTTTCAGTAAAGAAAATCAAAGTCAAAACTTGATTAGCTCTTTGTATTATGATGGACCTATTGCACCAGATTTATCTGGGACTTCTATTTTCTTTTCTAACAATAGTAGCGAAGCTAATGGAACAATGATGGGCGTATTTTATTTGGTTATGACTGATAATGGTTGGTCAGATGCATTGCCTTTCCCATTAAATTCAAATCAATATAGTGTTATGCATCCTTTTTTTGATGCAGTAACAAAACGCTTTTATTTTTCTTCAGATATGCCTGGAGGATTGGGAGGATTCGATATTTATTCAATGAATTTTGATGGGAAAACATTTTCTGATTTAAAGAACGAACGTACAATTAACTCTGAAGCAAATGAACATTTTCCATGTGTTAATGGAAATATAATATACGTTACTTCAAATAGAGTTGGAGGAATTGGTGGGATGGATATTTATGCCTATGCTGAAAATGTTTTAACTTTATTAGCTGCACCAATTAATACAGTGTATGATGATTTAGATATGCATTTTATTGACGATGTATCAGGATTTTTCTCTTCTAATCGAAATGATTCAGGTGCAACGGATGATAGTTTTTTCTTCATTCAATCAAAAGATCAATCGATCGATGCATCAATTGTTGATTTAGCGGCATCATTTAGTAAAGAAAAAGTAAATGGATTAACTGAACTCATCACAAAAATTGAAGGCATGTCAGGTGCAACAATGATGTTAAACTTGTCTGTAAAAACACTCAAAAATCTTTCAATAGAATCTGCTTCAATTGCAAAGGATGTTAACCAATCAAATAGTGATTTAAATACAATTGTTTCTCAATTTAATGAAACTATACAATCTCAAGTTTTAGCTAATAAGGATATAAATTACACTTCTGCTAGTAAATTGATAGATCAAGTTTCAGAACTTTCAGAATTGCTAATAAATGAGTTTGATAGTAAAAAACAAGACAGTTTATTTCAATCTTTAACGAAGCTTTTATCTGATTATCAACCTAATTTAGTATCAAATAACCAAGTTTTATTGAATCAATTAGCTGAAAAATTAACGGCTAGAAATCAATTAGTGGCAAGACAGGGAGTTGTTTTAGATCAATTAACTCAAGCATCTAAAGTCACTTACTTTGAGTTACTGAAAGTTCCTTCCACTCCTGAAAACGACTTAATTAAAGCAGAAATGGCGCGCGTATTATTTGATAATATCAAACGCGATCAAGAATTTGAAATGCAACGTCAAATGTTGGCAATTGACAAACAAAATAAAGCATTATTCAAACAGCTAAATCAAACACTTGCTACTGCATTCGCAAAAGATTCATCGATCAATCCGTTGACTGCAAAAATATTACTTGCTGATATAACTGCTTTAACCGATGCAATTCAACAAGAAAACGATCCGATTAAAAGAGCTCAATTAATACAAGAATTGAAACAAAAAATCGCATCACTTTCTCCAACTCAACAAGTGCTAGTTAAAGATATATTATCTTCAATTGAAGCGAATAATGAAATTGTAAATGAGCTTGTGGCAGCAAATGCTAAAAATAAGTTGCTCTATAATGATGCAGCTAAAAAAGCTTTTATCGAACTTTCATTGAACAAGGATAACTTGTCTACAGAGGAATTGATGGTGCGTTTCAAACAGTTTGAAAATCAGTTCAATATCCCGCTTGCTAGTCTATTTGACGTGAATGGTAATAAATTAGATCCGCAAACATTGGCAGAGTTTTTAAATGCGCATATTCCTGATCCAATCTTATTTGATTTTGATTCAGCAGTGTTAAAATCGATTTATTATTCACAATTGAATGACATAGCAGATTTCTTGAAAAACTATCCGCAATTTCAAGTTTATGTTGATGGATATACCGATATTATTGGTTCTGTATCTTATAACGTGAAGTTGTCTTCAAAACGTGCGAAATCAGCGAAAACTTATTTGAAATCTATTGGTGTGAAAGAATCTGATTTTGTACTCACATATCATGGACCGAAACATCCTGTCGCTACAAACAAAACAAAAGAGGGTAGAAGATTAAACCGACGTGTTGAAATTCGATTGGTAGAACGAAAATAATTAATATAACTATAGATGGAAGAAAGAGTGGTGATTTATCACCACTCTTTTTTTTTATAAATATTGAATTATCCATTTTGCACTCGAAATCTTTGCTAGCTGATCTTTCGTTAGTTTTAATTCAAAGGCTTGATTTTCGCCTGCGAAAAAGTGAAGAATAACTCCATCAACCGCCCAAGAGAAATGACGAGCTCCTTCAAATAAATAAGTTGGTTCGTTGCAATTGATTTTTAACGAGGGTTGTTGTTCTATGGCTGATAATATTGCTGTTTGATAATCTTGATTTTTCGGTTGAAACAAGTCTTGAAAGTTGACTTTTCGCCATTCATCTTTTACCAATAACCAATTGGTCGTTTCGAAAAAGAATTCTGTAATAGGTGTTTCGTGATGGAACTTAATATCGTCCGTGTCAATGCGTGAACTTCTTGGTTGATCAATAATTAAACTTAATCGATTGCTCCCAACAGGTGTAGCTTTGAAGAAATACATCCCATTATTTCCAGCACCTCTTATTCCATTGGTTACAAACTGATTGTTTTGCATCCTGTTTTTTTGGTAAAACGGATATACTTCCGAATAAATCAAATCGGACTGACTGCTCGATAAAAACGTTTTTTCATTAGGTAGTGTCACGAAAAGATGATACATGTTGTACGACAAGGGATTTGTCCAAAAGCCAGTTAAAAGTTCTTTTTCGGTCGTTTTAACAGGATTCAACTGCTGATCATAAATCGTTGACACACCATTTTTTTTCAAGGAAAAATAAAAGGTATTGGTACTGGGCATAAACACGAGCGGTGTAAAGCTATTGTAGGTTGTGTCTAATGTGCGTTTTGATAAGGTATTGATAACCGTTACATGATTCCCTGGGGTAATGCCGACAAAATTGTTTTTTGTCACCAAAAATAAATCAGAATAAATTGGGGGAGCCAACCAATTCAATTGTTCGTCCAACAATCCTTTTTTGTAATTGCTTTCCACAATCATCGTGTCCCAATAATAGGATATCGCATTGAATTCTATTGGTGAACTCTCTTTTCCGACTGTGTCGTAAATTTTCCAAGTACCGTTTTGTTGTTGTCCCCAAATTCTGTTTTTACTTGCAAATTGTTGGTTTACTTGCAGTAAATCTGGTTGAAACAACTTGCCTTTTTTTGGATGTAATAAATTCATTCCAAAGGCAGTATAAACAATTGGAAACATGCCGTTATGTTGATCAATTCGGCTAACTTTTTCTATTCCCTGTGATTTGTTATTGATGATATAAGCATTGTAATTTCCATTAATAATGGTAAAATCTCCAATTTCGATAGGTAAGCGCTCGGAATAGAGATCCAATTCCCACTCGTTATTAGCTACGGAATAAACAAGCGGGTAAATCTTACCATCGTGTTTGAATAAATACAAACTGTCTATTTTCCGATAAAAATGAAAGTATTCAGTTCTGAAAGAAGTCATTTTCGTCAAATCAATCAGTGTAATAGCAGGAACTTGCGTTCCTTTGGCTGTAATACAAAAGGCTTTCGATTGATTGTTGATCATGATTTTATCGAAACCGTCTAATAACACAATTCCTCCACCATCAATAACTCCCCATTTATCTTGTCCGAATTTGTCATCGCGATAGACATAGTAAACGTTGTATTGATCCTGTTCGTAATAATTGCTTTTTGGAATGGGAATTGCTTTTGTATAAATACTATCCGCTTGAAACAACAGTTCTCCTTTTTCCGACAACAAGTTGTATTTCATGGATGTTGCATCTTTACCAATGTATCTGCCTTTGGTATAAGCGTTGAAATTACTATTTATGGTGTTTAATGAAAAATAAGTAGGTGGAATAATTACTTTCCAATCACCATTGATTACACCACGTAAGCTGTTTACAAAAAATTGTACTTGATGATGTCCGTGCAAACAAATCAAGGGATTTTCATAATTATACGTTTGTACATCGAGATGGAAAGATGGCGCAATCAAGGTGTTTCCGACCGAATCTAACAAACCATATTTTCCTTTTCGCGTTACGATAAATTTATTACCACAAGGCATTCCCATGTCATAGGTACTATCAGAAAGGAATGCTCCTTGGTCGTTGATTATGCGCACATTTCCTGAAACAGTGTATGTGCCGATTGTGCTACTTCCAACTAAATAAGTAGGCTTTTGATAGAAAGCTGATAAAATACAACCATCAACAAAGGGGAAAAGAATTGTTCCGTTTTCATCTGCAAAACTACTTTGATAAGCAGTCTGGTTGTGTGAAATTTCTTTCGATTTAACCAAACAATAGGATAAGTTTTGCATGCGTTGAATACTGGCATATTCTTGAGGAAAAACCCAAGTGCCAGCGGTATCTAGCAACCCCACTTTCCGTAGTTGATTGTTGGAGGAAAAATCTGTTTTGGTTACCAAGTATTTACCGGGAAAGAAAACACTTACATTGTCGTGAACTGGATCAAGTAATGTTTTGCCATTACGCGTCACTATTCCCCATTTTTCAGCAAGTTGACATGCGTAATTGTTATTGTCCAGTAATAATAATTGCTGGTATTGAGCAGGAACAACCCATTGGTTATTCTTGTTTTTCAATCCATAAGCACAGGCAAGTGGATCGCGAACTATGGTTACTTGAGAAAAACTCGCATGTAGCAACATACACGAAATAAAAACGAATATTCCTTTCATAGTACTAAAGTACAATTTTCAACAAATTTGGTTCATTTAAAGGCTTATTTTCGATGAAAAGCTGTACTTTTAATTCAAATTCATCACATGAAATTATTCCTTTTTGTTTTATCAATTTTACCGGTGGCGTTAGTTGCACAGCAACCTTCATTTCCAGATAGTAATGTGGTTTTTGTCAATTCGTTTTATCAAGAATTGCCTTTTGGTCAAATTGGCTGGCCCTACCAATTAATGGATGTAACAAATTTTTGTGTAGCTGGTAGTGATACTTTAATAGCGAATGATACGTTCAAAAAAGTGATCAAATGTCCCGAGCAGGTATATCACGGGGCATATCGCTCAGAAAACAGAAAAGTTTATTTTGTTCCAAAAGATTCAACCAATCAGTATTTATTGTATGATTTTTCAGTCGAAGTAGGGGATACCATTCCGCAAGTTTATTTTGAATATTTTTATGGAGGAAGTATGTTTCTAACGGATTATGTAATCGATTACATCGATACGATCATGATTAATGGAAATCCACACAAACGCATCAATAATAATTGGGTAGAAGGAATTGGCAACTTACAAGGGTTTTTATTAGAACCGTATTTCAATATTTCACAATACTTAGTTGAATTAAGCTGTATGAGTATCGATAATGCATTGTATTACCCGATGCAAGGTAACGATCCATGTCCGATGGATTTAGGAGTGTCCGATGATTTATTGAGTAAACTTGTAATTTCACCAAATCCTGCTGCTGAGCGCATTGCCATTACTGGAATTGAAAGCGAATTCGATGTAATAGTCCGCAACATTCAAGGTGATAAGGTGTTTGCTCAACGAATGGAAAACAATGAATTGGAAATTGCACAGTTAGCAGCTGGAATGTATTTGCTTCAAATTACTACTCACAACAAATCGAGATTAGTCACGTTTACGAAAGTAGATAAGCTTTAACCGTGAATGGTTTCTTCTTTCCCGTATTTTTCCATTAACGACGCTTCAAAATCAAGAAATGCTTGCCAGCGTTTATCGACATCGATTCCAGTTCCATATTTGCGTGCAAAATTCAAAAATGTGACATAATGGCGCGCTTCACTTTCCATTAAATTGCGGTAAAATACTTGCAAATCCTTATCGTTAATTTCTTCCGATAACAATTTGAATCGTTCGCAACTTCGCGCTTCAATCATCGCAGCAAATAATAACTGATTAACCATGTAGGATATTTTTGGATTACCAGAGTGATTAGATTTTATAAATCCTAACAGGTCATGAACATAAGGGTCTTTACGCTCAAAACCAAGCGTATAACCGCGTTCTAAAATTTTATCATGCACCATCCCAAAATGCTCCATTTCTTCTTGACAGATTTCAGTCATTGCTTTCACCATGTCGGGATATTGAGGATATTGAACGATAATAGAAATCGCATTACTTGCTGCTTTTTGTTCGCAGAAAGCATGATCAGTCAATATTTCTGAAATATTTTTTTCGACGATATTTACCCAGCGAGGGTCAGTTGGCAATTTTAATCCGAGCATTTTAGTAATTTTCCATACAAAGTTCGTTATTTTTTAGTTTTCGGTCGTAGCTTTGTTCCTAAATTTTAAAGCATGAAATTGAAATTACTTGTACTGCTTTCCCTTTGTTGGACAACTCAATCCGTTTTTTCACAAAAAGACGCACCAAAATTAGTTGTTGGTATTGTTGTCGATCAAATGTGTTACGATTATTTGTACCGCTTTTATCCCAATTTTGGCAATGGTGGTTTCAAACGATTAATGGACAAAGGTTCTCATTTTCGAAATGTCACGTACAACTATGTCCCAACATTTACTGGACCAGGACATGCATCTATTTACACAGGTACAACTCCGTCAAATCATGGAATTATTGGAAACGATTGGTTTCACCGACCTTATAATCGCGGCGTTAATTGTGTAGACGATACAAGTGTTACTGCCTTGGGAACCCAATCGGTTGATGGACTTTGTTCTCCTCACTTTTTACGCGCCAACACGATAACCGATCAATTGCGGTTGACGTATCCATCGTCGAAAGTCATTGGGGTTTCCATCAAAGATCGCGGTGCAATTTTGCCTGCTGGACATTTAGCAAACGGTGCTTATTGGTACGATTACAGTTCTGGGAAATTTATTTCAAGTTCTTTTTATTTCAAATCCCTACCAACTTGGGTGAACGATTTTTCAACACAACACCCAATTGCTTCTTACTTAGCTAAACCCTGGAATTTATTGAAGGATTCGTCGTGTTATTATTACAGCAAGATGGATGATTCACCGTACGAAGTGTTGATTGCGGGTAAAAAGAAACCTATTTTCCCATATGCGTTATCTGAGTTGCCTTTTGACCAGCAATTGACCAATTTCACAGCTTTTCCTGAAGCGAATACGTACTTAACTGACTTTGCTTTTGCTGCACTTACAGCAGAATCACTTGGGAAACATGCCACAACCGATTTTTTAACAATCAGTTATTCGACACCAGATATCGCTGGACATGCATTTGGCCCGTATTCGCTGGAAATGGAAGACATGTATTTCCGCTTGGATAATGAAATTGCACGACTTTTAACAAAGTTAGACAAACAAGTAGGGAAAGGTAATTACATAGTGTTTTTAACAGCTGATCACGCTGTTGTTCCTGTTCCAGAATTATTGACAGACCATCAATTGCCTGGAGGATATTTGTTTTTAGCAGACAAAGAAAAGGGATTGCGTGAATTATCAATACAAACTTTTCAAGTTGATGTGATAGATCGCATTGAAAACGCAAATATTTATCTCAAAAAAGCATTTCTGAATACGCCGATGACGGTTAATTACTTGAATACGTTTAAAGCAGCTATTAGTCAATGGAGTGAATCGAAATTAGTTTTAACAAAAGATGAATTACTGCAAGCTCCGGTCAATAATTGGGCAGAAATGATGCAAGCGGGATATGATCCAGAACGAAGTGGGGATTTAATTTTCATTTTGCAACCTGGATTTTTACCCAAATCAACAGACACACCAGGAGTGCGAAAAGGGACAAGTCATGGTTCGGCATTCAACTACGATACCCATATTCCAGTTTTGTTTTATGGAAAAGATATTCCACAGCAAGAGGTGTTTACGCCTTATTCCATAACGGATATTGCTGCTACATTGGTTCATTTATTAGATGTTCAGCGTCCAAATGCAATGGTCGGTAAGCCAATGGTGGAATTATTTTTAAAACGTTGAGCTAAAGTTTAACTAAAAACACGCTTTTTTGAAATTTTGTTCCCTCTAAAGTTGCACTAATAGAAAAAAAGAGTAATTTTGTGACCCTCAAAAGATTGGTCGAACGAGACGATTTGAGAAATTGAAATAACATTATTAAGTACCTAGCGTGCTTCTTAATATGCGGATGTGGTGAAATTGGTAGACACGCTAGACTTAGGATCTAGTGCCGAGAGGTGTGCGGGTTCGAGTCCCTCCATCCGCACTTCAGATGGTCTCGTTGTTTTTCAATGAAGACCATTTTTTGTTTGTACACAACTTATCAAAATAAAAGGAATGAACGTAACTCGTCAAGAAGTTAATGCTGAAACAGCCATTTTAACAGTGAAAGTTTCTCCTGCAGATTACCAAGGTAAAGTAAATGCATCTTTGGAGAAATACCGTAAACAAGCTAAAGTACCTGGATTTCGTCCTGGTAAAGTTCCAATGGGATTGATCCAAAAACAATATGGAAAAGGTGTTTTAGCCGAAGAAATCAATAAATTGGTTTCGGATGCTTTGTACCAACATGTGAGTGAAAACAAATTGGACATTTTAGGAAATCCAATTCCACAAGAAGGTTCTGAAGTAAAAGGCGATTTTGATAATCCTGCTGATTTTGAATTTACGTATGAGATTGGTTATTCTCCAGCTATTCAATTGGAATTAGGAGCGAAATCAAAATACGATTATGTGAAAGTGAAAATTGATGACACTTTAATTGACAAACAAATTGATGATTTACGTCGTCGCTATGGAAAACTTATTTCTGCTGATGCAGTAAATGATACGGACATGGTGCTTGCTCAATTTGTTGAATTGAACGAGGATGGAACAATCAAAGAAGGCGGAATCATGCATTCTTCAACAACTTCAATGGAATTTGTAGAAGACAAAAAAGTGAAAAAATCGCTTGTAGGAAAAGTTGTTGGTGATAAAATCACTATTTCAGCTTCATCAATTACAAGAGGTGACCGCGATAAAGCAGCAATGTTAGGTATCAAAGAAGAAGAGTTGGCAAACCATTCGGATAGTTACCAAATGACGATTAACGATATCAAACGCATGGAGTTGGCTGAATTAAACCAAGAGTTGTTTGATAAGTTATTTGGAGAAGGAGCAATCGATTCAGAGAAAGCATTGCGTGAGCGCATTGCAGCTGATTTGGATCAAATGTTTGCAACTGATTCAGACCGTTTATTGACAAGATCTATTTACCGTGATTTAGTTGAAAAAACGCCAGTTGCATTGCCAAATGAATTTTTGAAAAGATGGATTCAATTGTCAAATGAGAAACCTGTTACGAAAGAACAAGTTGAGGCTGACTATGAAAACTACTCGAAAGATTTGAAATGGCAATTGATTCAAGGTCATATTTTCAAAGCAAACGATTTGAAATTAGATCAACAAGAAGCGATTGAGTTTACAAAAGGATTGATTGCGAATCAATATGCACAATATGGAATTCCGGCTCCAGAGGACAAAGAATTGATTGAACAAGCAATCAAAGCATTGTCAAATAAAGAAGAGTCAACTCGTATTTATGATATGTTAGCTGAAAATAAATTGACACAGTTCTTTAAAAGCACGGTTAAATTGACGAACAAAGAAGTTGCTTACGACACGTTTGTTGAAATGGCATCGAAATAATAAAGCACTTGAAAAAGTAAAAAGAGCGGTTCATTTGAATCGCTCTTTTTTATAATATAAAAATCGTATCAATGATTGCAATTATCAAACAAGCAAAAGCTGTTATGATTGCAACAATACTAGCGAGTAACCACAAATATCCTTTGAAATAGTACAAATTGATTAATATCAACCCAATTAACAAACAAAAAATTCCAATTAAAAAAATATACAAAGCACTTAAAAACCAATTGTCCCAATAGCTACCTCTTCCACTTCCTCTATAACGACTTTCTTTTAATAGGTGTTTTGAATCTGCAATTTTTATTGGTTGATGCTGTTTGAGTTCAGGAAAATTCAACGAGTTTGTTTTGGCATCAGGTTGTATGTAATGAACAGGTTTATTTATGGCGAATATAGCGGAATCTTGTTCATTCATTGCGATTGCAGCAGAATTTCTAGGTGTGTTGATAGGAGTTGTATCAGCTGCTAATTCTTCAGGATTGACATTGAATTGTTTTATATTTTGTTGTTTATTGAAATGCCAATCAATGTAGTAGCCTCTTGTATGAACTCTTTTGGTTATTGTACAACCAACGAGCATTAAAAGAAGGATACAAGTTATTTTATTCATGTTACAATTAGAAATTATACCACAAACCTAAACCAAATGTCAAAGTAGAAAATGAGATGGTTGGTGTTCCGTGGTTTAATACTGGATCAATTTTGTGAGATAAATACAAACTTTTTGCAAGGTTTATTTCCAAAGAGATTGCTTTCAAATTGTCTAAGTACCAAGTGACTCCTTGTCCAAAAGATAATTGCACACTTGATAAATTAGTAGGAATTGAAACTTCTTTCGGATAGATCCAACCTCCATTTACTTGCATTGTATCATTGACATCAAATGGAATGGAAGTCGATATGTGTTGGTATTGAAGTCCAACTGGCAAATAAAATGCATTGTTTTTATTTTCTGCTTTGTAATGATACAAATAACGCGCGCCGAATTGGATTGTTTTGAATTCGTTTGTATTGATATTCATTGAAGCTGAACCTCCCAAATAATGCTGCTGATTAAAGTACTTTCCAACTGAAATCATAAAGTTACTTGTCAATCCCAAAAAAGCGCGTTGATTTAAAAAATAATTATCAGCTTGAAAAGATTGACTATTAAGGTTGATCATGTCAAGTGATAGCCCTGCATTAAAGCCAATTGCATTGTCTTTTCTTTCGTAGATTTTTTGTGTTTTTTTCTTTTTAATTGGAATCACTACATTTTCTTCAAAAAATTGGTATTCCTCGCGACCAAACGTATATTTTCGACCAAATAAATCCTTGAAAACGATAACACCACTATTCGAATCCAATGATAGAATTTCTCCTTTCATGATAACTCCCGTTTTTAAGTGAATGATGTCATAGATGTTAAATTGACTACTATCAATTTGTGAGTGACTTCTTGTGCTGAACAACAAGAAAAATAAAATGCAAAGTGTTTGAAATTTCATAATGAAGTTAACCGAAAAGTAAAAAAACTAAAAGTGTAAATAATAAAATCAGAAGACTAGCAATTAATGCTCCTGCTCCAATTATTACGAATAATAGTGCAAATAAAGCTAACAGATCATCTGAAACTAAAAAAATCAACAGTATACCTATTCCCAAAACGAATGCGCCAACAAGTAGTAAAATCAATCCGGTTCTTAATAACTCTAATGTTCTTGTTCCACCAACGAATTGATTATCAGTTGTACGAAGTTGTCCTGTCATTTTTTTTATTGGTTTCACTATCTTTTTTACAAGACTAACATTCACTGGTTTTTTTGTAATGAATGCTGTTTTTTCAACTGAATTGTTATATTGAGTTGTTAAGACACCTGAATCGGATTCAGAAAAATGCGTTTCAAATTTGGGTTGATCTGTTGTTAATTCATTTGTTGATTCAGCAATTATTGTTATATCTTCTTTAATTGGAGTGGTTTTTGTGACTTGAATAGATCGCAATGAATTCGATTTCCAATCTATATAATATCCTGGTTGATGTAATCTTTTGGTCACGGTACAACCAATAAGCACAAGTAAACTAAGAATTAAAAACAGGTATTTCATCAGCTATTTTTTTTGCAATTTACAAATTATTTTTTGTTACCTTTTAATGCTATGAAGTTATAAAAGTAACATTCAAAAGAGTTAATCATGAAAAAATCAATGCGAATACTACTGACAATTTGTGTGTCATTTTTATTTTCTTTTCAGTTGTTAAAAGAAAACGAAGTGATTTCATTTCATGTAAATCCAACAGGAAACGAAGACGTTGTTCCTTCATTTGCAGAACAAGAGACAAAATTTATCAGCTATTTGAATTCACAACGCGTAAAACGTAAGTTAAAACCTTTGCGTATGAATAGTCAACTAATGAAAGCTGCTCGTTATCATGCAGCAGATATGGCAACTGAAGGTTATTTTAATCACGATACCCATAATATAATCAAGGGAAAAACTATTAAAACAATGAGCACATTTGATCGGGTGGCAAAATTTTATCCTGGTTTTACAAATTGTGAAAACATTGCAGCAGGAAGTAACGATTATATAGGTGTTTATAATCAATGGTTCAATAGTTCAGGACACAAAGAAAACATGTTTAACGCCACATCTGATATTATTGGAGTTGGTTGTTATTACGACGAAAAAAGTCCTTTTGGCTTTTATTGGGTGATGAATGGAGGAGTTAGTCAATAATACGATCATGTAAATCCTATTCAGTCATTTTGTCACGTTTTTTTTTCGGTTTGTTTTTTGATTGAATAGAAATATGATTGAAAAAAAATACCCATTTGGAATAGCAGCGGAGGCAATCGTTTATCCGATACTGTTACTCATGGTTATGTGGGTGGTGTTTTTAGCAGAACTTACAACAGATTTACCAATCATTTCACTTGGTGTTAAGCCGCATGCTTGGTCGCATTGGTATGGACTTATTTTCATGCCATTGATTCATGATAATACTGATTTCGGGCACATTGTAAATAATTCATTCCCTGTATTTGTGTTGCTTGCAGCATTGATTTATTATTACCGAGAAGTTGCACTTCAAGTTTTCACATTGGTTTGGCTTATGTCGGGATTAACCATTTGGTTATTTGCCGCACCAACTGGTGGAAATCACATCGGCATGAGCGGAGTAATTTATGGTTTGTTTGGCTTTTTATTTATTTCCGGTTTTTTCCGAAATTACCGACCTCTTCAAGTTATTTCGTTGGGTGTAGCCTTGTTTTATGGCAGTATGATTTGGGGGATTTTCCCGCAAGAAACAAAGGTGTCTTGGGAAGGCCATTTTGCCGGATTTTTAACAGGTTGCGTCTTAGCGGTTATTTACAGAAAGTTAGGACCTGTTCGACCGAAATATACCTATGAAATTGAAAAAGAATTGGGAATTGAACCACCCGATTTTGAAGGGATGTGGAACGAACAACAAGCGCTTGCGTTGGAAAAACAGTTAGCAGAATTAGCACAAAAACAACAACAGGCGTTACACATTGTTTATCATTACAAAGGGCAAGCTGATACAATGCCTAGAGTAACACCTCCGGACGAAAACGAGTCGTAATTAGTGCTGTTTCTTGACTTAAAAGTGCCCAATCTTCTAATTCAATTTGCAATTGAATAAAACCAGCAGTTTGAAGTACGCATAATTCGCCACTTAGTATGCTTGCCAATTCAGAAATACCTTCGTTGTGACCAATGATCGTAATCGTTTTACCGTTCTGTTGTGCAATAAATTGCTTTAATTCCGAACAAGATGCCAAATATAGTTCGTCAAAAAAATCAATGTGACAAGCAGTTGTATCGGTAATAAATGCAGCAGTTTCTTTTGTTCGAGCAGCTGTCGAACAAAATACATTACCCAATTGAATACCATTTTCTTGCAGAAAAGCAGCTAATATTTCAGCTTGTTCGCGACCTTTCGGCATAAGCTCTCGGTCAAAATCACGACCACTTTTTGATTGCGTTTCCGTTTTCGCATGCCGAATTAAATTTAATTGTAACATCTGTTTTATTTTTCCCAACCTTTTTCAAAGATAGTTCGTTATTGAATGCTGTGAGTGATAAACTTTTAGTAATTTTTACAAGCATTTAAAGAAAATGGATCAAATTCACTTAAGCGGAATATTAAATCAATGTTTGAAACAGGACAGAAAAGCGCAAAAAGCGTTGTATGAAATCTGTTACAAACAATTCATTCGCTTGTGTATGACCTATAATTCGAATCACGAAGATGCTCGCTTTGCCTTGAATAATGGATTTCTGAAAATCATCAAAGGCTTGGAATCGGTTGATCACAATAATTTGAATTTTTATTCGTGGGCGAAACGCATCATCGTTAATTCACTCATTGACGACTACAGACGTAATAAAAATCATGCGGAGCTCATCGTTACGAAAGATACGGAAAGCGCTATTGAATTCCATGCAACGCCTGCTGTCAATGAAGCCGATGCGCGTTTGAGTTACAACGAAATTATGAGCTTATTAAAAACAATCCCACCTATTAGTGCTCACGTGTTCACGCTTTATGTGATAGATGGTTACAACCACCGCGAAATTGGCGAATTGCTCGAAATTACAGAGGGAACGTCAAAATGGCATTTGTCAACTGCTCGTAAATTATTGCGTGATCGCTTACAAATGATGGAACAACAAACGGAAAAACAATTCAATTTATGAAAGAGATTCGCAATTATTCGGATAAAGAATTGGATGAATTATTTCGTGAAGCACACGATGCAACGGAACTGTCATCGGACTTTCAACCTGAATTTTGGGATGAGATGGAAATGCTCTTGCCTGAAAAGAAACAAAAGAGAAGAGCAGGTATGTTTTGGTGGACTAGTGCAGCAATTCTTGTAGTAGCGGTTGGATACTTTATTAGAACTGCTGAGCAACCTAATACTTCATCTCAGAACAAGCAAATCGCTCTAAAAACTAACCTAAAAAACAAGGTTTTAACTCAAGATAAACAAACGAACAATAACAAAGAAATACCTACAACCAAACAACAAAAGCAAGCTAGCATCGGTCAACTTGTGCAAAAACGAATGGTGAATCACCAAATGCAAACAATACAAGTTGACATGCAAGTACTTGAAAACGTTGATGTGCCTAATGTTGAGCCAAAACAAATCACGATTGATCCTGTTGACATTAAAAACAACCTTACAAACGTTACTTTACCAATCTACAATGATACGTTCATGCGATTGAAAGTTATTGAACCTGTAATGAATACTGCTCAATTGATTGCCAGCAAAAAATATTCCTATTCCCCTCGATGCTATGTGCAAGTGGGAGCAGGTATTGGGAAGTCATACCAAACGGACGTTTTCAATAAATCAAACAACTTGAGACAACTGGCTATTGGAGCTGGTTTGTTAAAACAAATGAATGGGATGCAACTTACTGCTGGTATACAATTACGTTCGGAATTTCTTTCGAACATCCAATGGACAGAGCCTTTGACAACGAATTCATACAAACTGGGGCAAGCAAAACAAATTTATTCGTTCGATTTTCCACTTTCAATTGGTGCAGTTTTACCAAGAAACCAGCAATTAGCATTTACAATTACACCAGGAATTCAGTCGTTTTATGTTGGTAGTTCATCGATTATCACCAATAACGAAGTAACTGCTCGCGAACAAAAAGTGGAGACCTTGCAACATACGAAAAGTCTTACCATGGAAATGGGTTTATGTTATTCGTATGCAATAAGACGTTCGCTTTTATTGGGAGGACAGGTAAATGTAGATGTTATTCGGCCGTTTAATTTGAATTATTATGCCGGAAAACAAGTAGCTTTCCCAATAAACGGTCAATTGTATATTCGTAAATTGTTTTAAAACAACCTATTACTTAAAGTAGTATATTTGAGTGTTAAACTTTTACAATGAAATTACTTTTATTTTCTTTTTTGGGACTGTCTGGAGTTGCTTTCGGTCAAATTACATTAACTGATCAACATTTTTCTGGAGCAAATGAATCCTTTGTTATCTCAACGACAACTGATCCTTCGATAGATTACAGCACAACAGGTGCTAATGTTACTTGGGATTTCTCCAACTTAGTTGCAACAGGACAAAAAGGGTATATCACAAATCCGATGTCTAGTGCTGCATTGTATTCACAATTGTTATTTGGTTCTTTTGCACCAAATGCATACAAAGCAACTTATTTTGCTTCGACTACCGATTTGCCTTTGGCACAGTTAACATCAGCACTGCCAGTTTCTATTCAAGATATTTCATTATTCACTAAAAAAACAACTGCAGCTATAACATCTGTTGGATATGAATTATTAATAAATGGTCAAGGAATTGCTGTGAAGTCAGACACAATTGAGAAAAGATATGCACTGCCATTGAATTTTGGAGACACCTACAATTCAAGAGGTTACACTGCTTTGGATATGAATCCAATTTACAATGCTCAATGGCGTCAACATCGTTCGCGCTCAAGTGTTGTAGATGGATATGGAACTATTACGACGCCTTTTGGTTCGTTCTCGGCGCTGCGTATCAAACATGAAATCACGGAAAACGATTCCATTTATTTAGCACTTGGAGGGACAACTGGTTTTTGGTTACCATTGCCAATTCCACTTGCATTCGAGTACGAATGGAGAGCTATCGAAGAGAAAGAACCTATTTTGGTTATCAAAACATCAAGTACTTTAGGTGCAGAAACAGTTACAGCAATTGAATACCGGGATCAATTTTTAGGTCTTGGAATTGCTGAAAACAATGTCGAAGTCTCAATTGGTCCCAACCCTGCAAACGAACAATTGAATGTGTTAGCTGCAGCAACAATTGAACAATGGTCATTAATGAATTCAGATGGTCAAGTTGTTCGTTCTGCTACTCATGCGTACAATTCTCTTGCAATTGATCTTTCTCCGTTAGCTACAGGCCAATATCATTTGGTTTTGGTAACTGCTAATGGGATTTCGTACCAAAAGTTCGTAAAACAATAGTATCTTTGTACCGCAAGCCGACTGTCGCTGTCCATCTTTGATGGAGAGAGGAAAGTCCGGGCAGCAAAGAGTAACCGTGCTTCCTAACAGGAAGGATTCATCCGTTTTGCGGATGGGTACAGAAAGTGCAGCAGAAAAGAAACCGCCAATTTATTGGTAAGGGTGAAATGGTGAGGTAAGAGCTCACCGGCTCAGCAGTGATGTTTGAGTGCAAGGTAAACCTCACGGGCTGAAAGATCATGTAAACCAAGCGAGTAGGGCTGCTCGTTCTCTTTCCTTCGGGAATGCTTGGAGGGTAGATCGATAGAACCTAAGAGTGATTTTAGGTCTAGATAAATGACAGTCAGTTTCGAGCAATCGGAATGTACAGAACCCGGCTTATGGCTTGCTTTTTTATTGAATAGACAAGCGATTAATCGCTTTATTTTGCACGCTTTTCTTCTGTGCTGACAATTGATTTTTTTCCGCTGCAAGCGAAGCTGACCATCCAAAATAATATCCGATAAATGCTTGACTTTTCTCGAAATTACGTCCATAGCGATAAGAACTGATGCTTGTTGATTTTAGTGGTATTGCGCGTTTTGTTTGGAGGTAGTAAAAACAATTTGACAACACGATATCGTAAGTTGAATCAGCCTGTTGCGCAGTATGAACCAATTCTGACAAAGGCATCACCGATCGACTAGCATAGTCCCTATCCGCTTTTATCATCCAACTAAATTGTCTGATTTGTTTGAGTTGCTTTAATAACGTTTTGTCTGAATTGATAGCTGATAAGTTGATTTCAACTAATTTACGAACCGAGGTTTTGTGCCAGTTTTCAAAATTTACAGGAGAACATGCGCCAACACTGTCTTTTGGTTGCACAAATACAAGTGGGTTGAAGTAAACAGGCAACCAATTGGTGTGATTTGGTTGTAATTCATTGCGTAATTGAGCGAATAATTGCGTATTTATTATCGGTTGCAAACATTTTTTCTTCGATAAAAAAGCACGTAATTGATCGGAATGAATCAAAATCACATCCATATTTGCAGCAAAAGGCGCTTGTTTAACACGTTGCATGATTTCATTTTCGGATAATTCCAATAATTGCACGCGAAGCTTTGACTTTTTAGCAAATTTCTTAGCGATTAATGTATCTAACTTGGTAAATTCATCACTAACAATTATTAATTGCTTGTTTGGAATTTCTTTTGCTGTTTCTAACCAACACGATGAAACGCTGAAAAGCGATATTAGTAAAAGAAATAAAATCACAGACTTTTTCATGGAACAAAGATAGCTCAATTTCGTACCTTTGCATAAATTTTCAAATAAGAGTTCCGAACAATGGCTAGTAAACAACACCAATTAAAAGTAAATCAATTGTTGACTGATTTAACAAGTGGTAATGAATCAAAGATTGCTACTGCAATCAAAGCTTTTCATGTGCATGGTGATGCCTCCGTTATAGTTCCAATACTGAATGTTTGGAAAGCTGGCTTGTCAAAAGAGAACGAAGCATTAGTGAAAGAATTATTGATTGGTTTGAAAGATACGAGTTGTACCGATGTGCTAATTGAATGTTATCGAAATTCGGAGTTTCATGCCATCAAACGAGAATTAACCGCTGTTTTTTGGAATACTAAGTTGGATTTCAGTCCGTATTTAGCGGACTTCGTTTTGTTTGCAATTGAAGGCGATTTCTTGGATGCATTCGAAGCGATTACACTGATAGAACAATTCGAAAACACATCTCCAGAACACGCTGTGATGGAATCTCAATTATTATTGAAAGAATATTTCGGAAGCAACGAAAATCGTAACGAACAAAAAGATCAATTACTTTCGGATATTGCGCTTATTTTGAAGGAATACGATGAAGAATCGGGAACAGAAGACCTGTACTTCGAATAATTTATTTAAAATAATCCGTTGATTTCTGCGTCAATTGCTTGGATGATTTTACCAAGATCCTCTTGACTTTCTGGAAAACGATTGTTATCGATATCAATAATGAGCAATTTTCCGTTATCATACGTCGAAATCCAAGCTTCGTAACGCTCATTCAAGCGTTTTAAATAATCCAATCGAATACTTTCTTCGTAATCTCTACCGCGTTGTTGAATTTGATTCACCAAAGTAGGAACTGATGCACGCAAGTAAATCAATAAATCCGGCGCTGAAACAAACGAATCCATCAAGTTGAATAACGAGAAATAATTTTCAAAATCACGTGTCGTCATCAAACCCATCGAATGTAGATTGGGTGCAAAAATAAATGCATCTTCGTAAATCGTACGGTCTTGAATGACAGCGTTGTTCGATTTTTGAATATCTTGAATTTGGTTAAAACGCGAATTCAAGTAGTAAATTTGCAAGTTAAAAGACCAACGTTGCATGTCTTCGTAGAAATCATTTAAATACGGATTTTGCTCAACATCTTCGTAATGTGTTTCCCATCCGTAATGCTTTGCTAACAAGCCTGTTAATGTTGTTTTACCCGATCCAATATTTCCTGCGATTGCGATATGCATAGTTCTTTTATTTTGCGATTGACTAAATTACAAAATCTAGGTGCATGAAAAGAACTTGTGGAAAAATAAAATTCGTTTTTGCGTGTTTTTGCTTAATATTTTGAAAAAAACTTACTTTTTGAACTGAAAACAAGTCAATTTTGTACTTGTTTGAACAAAAAGTAGTTGCGAAGCTGCTTGCCATTTAAATGATAGAATAGTTGTTTCATCTGGCAGCATCAGGAAAAAAGGAATGGATGAAGTAAGACTTGATTCAACATAGTTGATTTCATTAGCTGTGGCAGATAAAAAACCATCTTTCCAGGCTTGAATCCAATGCGAATTCGGGACTATAACAGTTCCTAAGTATGAACCAAACACATCGAAATGATGAATTTTTTCGTTGTCAGTCACCAAATAAAGTTCGTTGTTCCTTTCAAATAATTGGTCGATAGCTGTGAATTGAATCAATGACCGAAGGTTTTGAATCTTTTGTTGCTTCATCGATTCAAGGGTTATGAGTTTCAACGTTGAATTGAGTTGGTCATAAACCCATAAACGATCATTTTGAGCAGTGTAACTAAATGTTTCAGCATATTGAATGTCGAAAGATGTTAACTCAATGCATTCGTTTTGAATTGCTAACGCATTGTCCAAAAAACAAATCTGTTGTTGGTTTTCTGAAAAAACAGCGATTTTGAAGGTGTTAGAAGCATCTATTTTTGTGATTTCACCTATTGATTTGATACTTTGTTCGCTTATTTTTTTTCCGTTCCCATCACGTTTTATCAAGTTGTTTTGACTGTAGACGAAACTGTTATTCGCTTGATCAATGTCCCAAACGGTAGTAGAATCACAAGGAATACTCCACTTTTCTTCCCATTGACTTTGAGCCAATACGAGCTGATGAACGATTATTAAGATGCATGTAATTCTGTTTTTCATATCCTGTTTGTCGATAACAACAATAATTCATCTACGATAACACGGTCATTACTCAAACGAGGGATTTTGTGCTGACCGCCTAATTTCCCTTTATTCGCCAACCAACTGTTGAACGTTCCTGTTGACAATTGCTGAACAATGGGTAATTCAAGCGCCATGTTTTTCATGCGTTTTGCATCGTAGTCCGAATTGATTGCGCGCAATGTTTCATCTAAGATATGAATAAAACGGTTGCTGTCATCAGGGTTTCGGGCAAATTCAATCAACCATTCGTGTTTTCCTTTTTCTTTTCCATTCATGAAAACAGGAGCAACAGTATATTCTTTGATTTGTGCGTTTGTTTTTAAACTTGCAATTTCAATAGCTTTTTCTGCATTTTCAACAATTAATTCCTCACCAAAGGCATTGATAAATTGTTTTGTTCGTCCACTAATTTGAAAACGGTAGGGGAGTGTGTTGGTGAATTTAATTGTATCTCCAATGATGTAGCGCCAAAGACCTGCATTCGTTGTAATAACAAGTGCATACTCTTTTCCTATTTCAACATCATTTAAGCGCAACACATTGGTTGAGGCACATCCATTAAACGAATCCATTGGAATAAATTCGTAGAAAATACCATAATCAAGCATCAACAGTAATTCTGTTGAACCATCAACATCTTGAATGCCAAAAAATCCTTCGGATGCGTTATACGTCTCCACATAATGCATGTCGTCAAAAGGAATGAGTTTGTTGAATGCATCCCGATATGGCGCAAAACTAACTCCGCCGTGCATGAATAACTCCAAATTTGGCCACACTTCACGCAAGTTTTTTTTGCCTGATATTTCTAATACTTTGTTTGCAAGGACTAAGGTCCAACTTGGAACACCTGCAATGATGTACACATCTTCGTTGATTGTACTTTCAGCCATTCGTTGAATCTTCTCTTCCCATTCGCTCATCAAAGCAATTTCTTTGGAAGGAGTGCGTCGTATTTCGGCCCACCACGGAAGGTTTTTCACAATAATAGCTGATAAATCACCTTGATAAGCATCCTCTGAAACAGGTAAAATTTGTGCGCTACCTCCAATAATAAGGTGTTTTCCTTTGTACAATTTACGATTTGGAAAGTTCTCATAATACAACGCAAGCAAGTCTTTTCCACCTTTGTAATGACAATCGAGTAACGATTCTTTTGTGACAGGGATGAATTTACTCCGATCACTTGTTGTCCCAGAACTTTTGGCAAACCATTTCGTTTCTGTCGGCCAAATCAATTGTTGTTCGCCCGTCATCAATCGATCTACCCAAGGCTTTAAGGATTCGTAATCACTTAATGGAACCTGTGTTTTGAATGATTGATAGTCGGTAATTTGTTCGAAATGATGTGCTTTACCGAATTCGGTTGAAGTACCTTGTTGGATTATTTTTTCCAATAATTCAGTTTGAACTTCATGGGGATATTTACGAAACAAGTCGATTTGATGCAATCGCTTTTTCATTACCCATGCAAATATTGAATTAAATGGCATTGTTTAGAAAAAATAGGTAAAAGAAAAAAGGAGGAAATTAACTCCTCCTTTTATTATCCGAATGCAAAAATGCAGCCGACAATTGCTAATAAGATAACAGTGTAAACGAATCCGATTCCAACTGTTGTTCCTTCAAAGAAGGTGTCGTGTTTATCGTTATGATCTGACATTGCGTTGTTTTTTTTTCAAAAGTACTATTTTGTTTGATATGCGCCAACCAATTTTCTTTTTTTTCAACAGAAATTAATCGCGGCTCCCAAATAAACGTAACAAGGAAACAAATAAATTCACAAATAGGATGTAAAGTGTAAATCCTCCGATTAAAGCTAACTTATTTTTGTGTTCTTCGTCAATCGTTGAATTGTGAGCCAACTGTTTCAATTGTTGCATGTGGTATGCAGTAAGTCCAGTAAACACCAATACACCAATGATTGAAATCAAGTATTGTAAACCTTCACTCTCCAAAAAGAAATTGATCAATGAAGCAATCATTATTCCCCAAAAAGCCATCATCAATATACTTCCAAATTTCGTTAAATCAGCTGAAGTAACATACCCCATGATTGCCATCACACCGAAAGTTGCAGCTGAAATACCAAAGATTGCGAAAATCGATGTATCAGTATATGTGATAAAAATCGTTGAAAGCGAAAAACCAATCAACACACTGTACAACATAAACAAGCCAAACAAGGCTGCAAACGATAAACGCTCCAAATAACGTTGCATGATAAACGCAACACCAAGGGGAGAGAAAATCACAACATAAAACAACGGGCTTAAACTCGCGCCAGTTGGCGTAATGTTGATGAAGTATTTCATGATAAATGCTTCGTTTCCGTATTGATAAGCAATAAGTCCAGAAACAATTAATGCGCCAAACATAAACGCATATACTTTTGTGAAGAATTGTTTTGCAGCTAATTTTGATTCACTGCTTTCGAAAGAGTAGTTATCAATTGATGAATTCATTTTAATGTAATTTTGCTTGAACTAAATTAATAAATTCTTTTCTTGTTGCGTCGTTTGTTAAAAATAATCCTGTAAATGCGGATGATGTAGTCACCGAATTTTGTTTTTGAACCCCACGCATTTGCATGCACATGTGTTGGCATTCAATAACAACAGCAACTCCTTTAGGATTCATCGTTTCTTGGATACAATCACGGATTTCAATCGTCAAACGCTCTTGTACTTGTAAGCGTCGTGCAAAAGCATCAACAACACGCGGTAATTTGCTTAATCCAACAATTGTTCCATTGGGAATATAGGCAATGTGTGCTTTTCCAAAAAAGGGTAACATGTGGTGTTCGCACATGGAGTACACTTCGATATCTTTCACGATGACCATTTCTGAATAAGATTCATTAAATAGTGCACTTTTCAGAATCTCTGAAGGATCTTTGGCGTAACCAGATGTTAAAAACTGGAGTGATTTCGCAACACGTTCGGGTGTTTTTAATAAACCTTCTCTATCTGCATTTTCGCCTAGTTCAGTTAGTACTTCCTTGTAAACTACAGCTAGTTTTTCGGTTACATTGTCGTTGTATAAATCGTCTTTCACGTGTTTGTTTTTCAATAGAACAAATAAACCTTAATATGGTTCTCTTCCTCCGTAATATTCTACAAAATTATTTTCTGTTTCTACCAGTTTCAAATAGCATAATTCACCACCGGCCATACGAATTGGACCTTCAATTAGCTTCCATATTTCGATAATGATATTTTCAGTCGATGCTAGTTTTCCAGCTAAAAAAGGGACATCTAAGTTCAAGTTTTTATGGTCGAGCTCCTCAATCACCAATTCCTTGACGATTTTACTTAATTCTTTTAAATTGATAACAAATCCTGTGTCAGGGTTGGGATGACCTTTTACAGTGACAAACAATTCAAAATTATGACCGTGCCAATTCTTGTTACTGCATTTACCAAAAACTTCGGCGTTTTTTTCATCAGACCACTCTTCACGCCACAATTTGTGTGCTGCATTAAAGTGTTCTCTTCGTGTTATGTAAACTGTTTCCAATGGTGTAAAAATTGACTACAAATTTACGAACTTATTTTCATTAAATACCCGATTTTATCCCGTCGATTTTCAACGGTAGTCGAACCTTTTTTTTGTACTTTTGTCTAAATTATAAGTTCATGATCGTAATTACTGGAGCAGCTGGATTCATTGGAAGTTGCATAGCGGGAACCTTAAATGCAAAGGGAATCAATAATTTAATCCTTGTTGATGATTTTTCTAAAACGGAAAAAGCAGCAAATCTAGCTGACAAACAATTCGTTGCAAAAGTTGATCGTGCACATTTTGATAAATGGATGACGGATTTCGGTAACGAAGTATCGCATGTACTTCATATTGGCGCTCGAACGGATACTACGGAGTTTGACGAAGCAATTTTCGAAGAATTAAACATTTCCTATTCAAAAATGATCTGGAAGCATTGTGTGCATTACAATATTCCACTTGTTTATGCTAGTTCTGCGGCAACGTATGGTTTGGGCGAATTTGGATACGATGACAACGAAGCGGATATGCCCAAATTACAACCGCTTAACCCGTATGGTTGGTCAAAACAATTATTTGATATCTGGGCGTTGGAACAAACAAGCACGCCACCAAATTGGGTCGGATTGAAATTTTTCAACGTGTACGGACCAAATGAATATCACAAAGGAAGAATGGCTTCGGTGATTATGCACACGTTTCACCAGATTAAAACCCACGGAAGCATGAAATTATTCCGTTCGCACAACCCGAATTATACCGATGGTGGACAAATGCGTGATTTCGTTTACGTGAAAGATGTCGTTTCGGTGATTGAGTTTTTAATGACGGGAAAAGCACATTCGGGAATTTATAATTTAGGCTCTGGAAAAGCGCGTACTTTCCTTGATTTAGCGAGTAACACCTTTCACGCTTTGGGAAAAACACCCGACATTTCTTTCATCGATACACCAGCTGATATCCGCGATAAATATCAATATTTTACCGAAGCGAACATGCAAAAAATGCGCGACCAAGGTTATGATATCCCTTTTCATACCCTTGAAGAAGGTGTTGCTGATTACGTGACAAATTACTTGACGGATACAAGGTACATTTGATTGGTTATTTTTTGAAACATTTTGCATGGTGAGTTGTTTCATTAATAAATAGCAAACACATGTACCAACTCAAAAGAACACAATTTGTAAAAGCTGATTTAGCTACTTGTTGGGATTTTTTCTCATCGCCCAAAAACTTACAAGTCATAACTCCTGATTACATGGGATTCAAAGTCCTGACAGACGTGCCGGATAAAATGTACGAAGGGTTGATGATTGCATACAAAGTTTCACCAGTTGCAAAAATCCCGATGAATTGGGTAACCGAAATAAAATACGTACACGATGGAGAGTTTTTTGTCGATGAACAACGAACAGGACCTTATAAAATTTGGCACCACGAACATCATTTTAAGGCTGTTGAAGGTGGTGTAGAAATGACAGACATTGTTAGTTACGAATTGCCGTTAGGAATACTAGGCCGTTTTGCACATTGGTTATTTGTTCGCAAACAATTGGAAAGTATTTTCACCTATCGTTTTCAGAAAGTTGACGAGTTGTTTAAATAAATAGTAAAAAATAGTGCATAAAAAAAATCCGATGCGTTAACATCGGATTTTTTATTGTATGAATGTAAGGAAATTATTCTCCTACTACTTCAAATTTGAATGTTGGCTTAACACCTTTGTGAAGGTTAGCTTCAGCCTCGTAAGTTCCAACTTCTTTGATTGGCTCGTCTTTGATTTTCAATGATTTACGATCGATATCAAATCCAGCTTTTTTCAATGCCTCAGACAATTGAACAGTGTTCACTGATCCAAAGATTTTTCCGTTTTCACCAACTTTCGTTACGATAGAAACAGTTAAGTCTACTAATTTCGCAGCAATTGCTTCCGCTTCTGCAGCTACTTTAGATTCTTTGTGAGAACGTTGTTTTAATACTTCTTCGTGTGCTTTTTTAGCTGAAGGAGTTGCCAATGTAGCGTAACCTTGAGGAATCAAGAAGTTACGACCGTAACCTGGCTTAACAGTTACAACTTCATCTTTGTAACCTAATTTATCGATATTTTTCTTAAGAATTACTTCCATGATTGCTTGTCTTTTAAATGTAATTACTGACTATTTCAACATATCACCTACATATGGCAAGATAGCCAAATGACGTGCACGCTTAATAGCTTTATTTACTTTCTTCTGATATTTTGCAGAAGTACCAGTAATACGACGAGGTAAGATTTTACCTTGTTCGTTTACCAAACGCAATAAAAACGTTGCGTCCTTGAAATCGATGAATTTAATTCCGCTTTTTTTGAAGCGACAGTATTTGTCTTTTCTGATGTCGATGTTAATCGGAGTCAAATAACGAATATCATTTTGTGCCATGATTGTTTGTTTTAAAAGTAAATTAATTAAGCTTCAACAGGAGCTCCACTCATTTTTTTACGACGTTTTTCGGCGTAAGCAACGTGCTCTTTCTCCATTTTCACTGTTAAGAATCGCATAATACGCTCGTCACGTTTGAATGCTAATTCTAAATCAGCGATCACTGAACCTTCAGCATCGAATTGAAATAAGAAATAGAAACCAGTTGATTTCTTTTGGATTGGGTAAGCCAATTTTTTTAGGCCCCAACTCTCTGAATGCGTTAATTTACCACCCATGGCAGCTAATTCGCTTTCGTACTTTTGCACTGCTTCCTTTGCCTGATCTTCAGACAAAACGGGAGTAAGAATGAAAACAGTTTCGTAAGAATTCATAATTAAACTAATTTGATGTTTATACTATTTACCTGTCCTAAAATAGGATACAGGGGTGCAAAGATAAGGATTAATTCTGAAATCAAAAGGTTTCACTTAAAAAAGTCACAATATCGCTCATTTAAATATAGTTATTTAGCAAATTTTATCTTTGTTTTTCAGCACTTTTCACTAAATTCGCGCTACATTTATAAATAAGAAAGTGTTCTTGTTAATTGCCGACTTTTGATAGGCTTACCGAATTTATATAATTTACTTATCAAACAGCGCAAAAAAACACTTTTAGAACACATAGCATAGTAAAAACAAGCAGTAATATGAATCATTATCAAGATTACCTCCAGGAAATTGAAGAAAGAAAAGCACAAGGGTTACATCCAAAACCAATTGATAGTGCTGAATTAGTGAACGAATTGATCGCACAAATCAAAGATACGACAAGTGCATACCGTGAAGATTCCCTAAAATTCTTTATCTACAATACCTTGCCTGGTACAACTCCTGCAGGTGGAGCAAAAGCACGCTTTTTAAAAGAAGTAATTCTTGGTAATGAAAAAGTAGCAGAAATCACACCAACTTTCGCCTTGGAATTGTTATCGCACATGAAAGGCGGACCTTCTATTGTTGCTTTGATTGATTTGGCTCTTGGTAATGATGAAGCGATTGCGATTGCTGCTGCTGAAGTGTTGAAAACGCAAGTTTTCTTGTACGATGCTGATGCTGACCGATTGAAAGTAGCTTACGAAGCAGGTAATAAAATCGCTAAAGGAATTTTGGAAAGCTACGCGAATGCGGAATTTTTCACCAAATTACCAGAGGTTCCAGAAGAAATTAAAGTCGTTACATTTATAGCTGGCGAAGGTGATATCTCAACCGATTTATTATCCCCAGGAAATCAAGCGCACTCGCGCTCAGATCGTGAATTGCACGGAAAATGCATGATTTCTCCTGCTGCACAAGAGGAAATAAAAGCATTAAACCAACAGCATCCTGATAAAAGCGTCATGCTCATCGCTGAAAAAGGGACAATGGGTGTTGGATCTTCACGCATGTCAGGTGTAAACAATGTTGCGCTTTGGACAGGAAAACAATTGAGTCCATACATTCCATTTGTAAACATTGCGCCAATTGTTGGTGGTACAAATGGTATTTCACCTATTTTCTTAACTACTGTAGATGTGACAGGTGGAATCGGTATCGATTTGAAAAACTGGGTCAAAAAAGTTGACGCAGCTGGCAACCTTGTTCGTGATGAAAATGGAGACGCAATTTTGGAACACGTTTATTCAGTTGCTACAGGAACTGTTTTGACAATTAATACAAAATCGAAAAAATTATACAATGGTGACAAGGAATTAATTGATATTTCCAAAGCATTAACACCACAAAAAATGGAATTTATCAAAGCAGGCGGTTCTTACGCTATTGTATTTGGTAAAAAAATTCAAACATTTGCAGCTAAAACATTAGGTATTACTGCTCCTGTTGTATTTGCTCCATCGAAAGAAATTTCAAACGATAACCAAGGCTTGACGGCTGTTGAAAAAATATTTAACAGAAATGCAGTTGGTACAACACCAGGAAAAGTATTACACGCTGGATCAGATGTACGTGTAACCGTAAACATTGTTGGTTCTCAAGACACAACGGGATTGATGACAGCGCAAGAATTGGAATCAATGGCTGCTACAGTTATTTCACCAATTGTTGACGGAGCATATCAGTCGGGTTGTCATACGGCTTCTGTTTGGGATAAAAAAGCGCAAGCAAATATCCCTAAATTGATGAAGTTCATGAACGAGTTCGGTTTGATTACTGCACGCGATCCAAAAGGAGTTTATCATGCAATGACCGATGTTATTCACAAAGTCTTGAACGACATCACAATTGATGATTGGGCGATTATTATTGGAGGTGACTCACACACACGTATGTCTAAAGGTGTTGCTTTTGGTGCCGATTCAGGGACTGTTGCACTTGCTTTGGCAACTGGAGAAGCTTCAATGCCAATCCCAGAATCGGTGAAAGTAACGTTCAAAGGTGAAATGAAAAGCTACATGGATTTCCGTGATGTAGTACACGCAACTCAAGCACAAATGTTACACCAATTTGGTGGTGAAAATGTATTCCAAGGACGTGTAATTGAAGTACACATTGGTACCTTGACTGCAGATCAGTCATTTACCTTTACCGATTGGACAGCTGAAATGAAAGCGAAAGCATCTATCTGTATTTCAGAAAATGAAACCTTGATTGAATCGTTGGAAATTGCAAAAAGTCGTATCAAAATAATGATTGACAAAGGTATGGACAACCACAATCACGTCTTACAAGGTTTAATAAACAAAGCAAACAAACGCATTGCTGAAATTCAAACGGGAGAAAAACCTGCATTGACTCCAGATGCGAATGCAAAATACTACGCTGAGGTTGTGGTTGATTTGGATCAAATTGCAGAACCAATGATTGCAGATCCAGACGTTATGAACAAAGATGTTTCTAAGCGATACACACACGATACCATTCGCCCATTATCGTTCTATGGTGGAACCAAAAAAGTGGACTTAGGATTTATCGGTTCGTGTATGGTGCACAAAGGCGACATGAAAATATTGGCACAAATGTTAAAGAACATCGAAGCAGAATACGGTAAAGTTGAATTCAGAGCGCCTTTGGTTGTTGCACCACCAACCTACAACATTGTTGACGAATTAAAATCAGAAGGCGATTGGGAAATTTTACAAAAATATGCCGGTTTTGAATTCAATGACAATGCGCCGAAAACAGAATCGCGCACCAAATACGAGAACATGTTGTACCTAGAACGTCCAGGATGTAACTTGTGTATGGGGAACCAAGAAAAAGCTGAAAAAGGAGACACGGTAATGGCAACATCAACGCGTTTGTTCCAAGGTAGAGTAGTAGAAGATACAGAAGGTAAAAAAGGTGAATCGTTATTGTCATCTACACCTGTGGTTGTCTTGTCAACTATTTTAGGGCGCACTCCTACAATTGAAGAATACAAAAAAGCAGTAGCTGGAATTCCATTGACAAAATTTGCGCCATCGCACAAGTTATTAGTTAATTAATACGCCAAATAATTAAGGAATAAAAGCTCGAATCGTTTGATTCGGGCTTTTTTATTGCAACCTTTTTTTCAGTTTTGCGTATTGGTAACAACCCACAATATTTTGGGTTTA
>CALJKJ010000031.1 GCA_937973685.1 uncultured Flavobacteriales bacterium
CGAGATTCGAACTCGCGACCCCAACCTTGGCAAGGTTGTGCTCTACCAACTGAGCTACTCTCGCGTTATTTCATGCTTACTTTTCTCATTTGAAAAGCGACTTACCTCAATCGGTAAGCGGGTGCAAATTTAATAAACCTTTTTATCAAATTGCAAAAAATCCCGACTTTTTTTTCTTTTTTTTCTTTTTCCAATTTCATTTATCAGCCAATCAATGGATTAGCGTCCCCTGTTTATTGGGCATTTAATTCAAAGCTATTCTGATTCATTTCCGTCCAATTGTTTTTTTAGACGTTTTATTTTCTTTTTCAATTTGAATGCTTTCCTTTGCATACTATGAAAGGTTTTGGTCTTTTTCTTCTTTCTTTTCGTCCATTAATACTGGTGTTTTTTATCATTTTGTTCGGCGTTCGGTGTTACGAAGTCGCACAATTTGATTTTTCGCTCGTTACGGTAAATCCAATCAATTCTTTTTTTATTGGCATCATCCAAGATAGTTGGTTCAGCGTATTACTTTGGTTTTTTATCGCACTAGTTTCATACCCTATACACTTAATCAATCCACGTGTTGCCTATCGTTTTTCAGTTGCAGTTGTTGCAATAATCACTTTGTTTCACATTGGTTTTTCCTATTATTTCTTGTTGATGAACAAACCTGTTGATGAGTCACTTTTCTTCTTCAGTGTTCAAGAATTGACGCTAATTATTGGTTTAACAAACCGCATTAATTTACCGATAATCCTCTTGTTTATTGTACTTTTGCTAGCTTTTAGTTGGGGAATAAGATACCTAAAAAAGAAAACACCTCTTGTGCCAGATAGCAAAGGTATCGTCGCCTATTTTGTAATGTTTGTTTGTGCTTTAGTTTTCAGTTCGATAATAAATTACACGAATGAAAACGACAAGTTAGCAGAAAGTTTGGTTGCAAATAAATCAGCTTATTTTATCGGGCATTCGCTGACTTATTTTACTGCAGATGATCAAGCGCAGTCAAAAGTGAAAACCGCTGATTTTAAGCGCTTATCTCCAGCTTTTTACGGAAGAAAGTCGGTTAATCATGATCAATATCCATTGATGCATGCAACGGAAGCTTCCAGTACACTAGCTCCTTTTTTAACGAAAACAAAAAACAAGAAACAACCCGATATTGTTATTGTTATCGTGGAGAGCCTGTCTACAGAATTAGTCGGGAAATATGCTTACAAAACGGGACATTTGATGCCTTTTTTAGACTCACTTTCCCAAAAAGCAATCTATTTTCCCAACACGCTATCTACCGCTCAACGAACCCACAATGTGCTACCTGCTTTCTTGGCTTCTGTTCCGAACACTGTCGATGGTGCTGTTTTTCAACAAATCGATTACCCCGATCATTTCTCCTTATTTAATTTATTGCGCAAAAGCTACTACACACGTTTTTATTGTGGCGTCTTGCTCGAATACATCAACATGCGTGGATTTATGAATTACCATCATGTCGCGCAACTTTCTGATAAATGGCATCCAAAAATTAAAGCACACAGCGATTTGGTCAACAGTCCATGGGGAATTCCAGACAATGATTTGTTCCATCAAGCTCAGTTAGATTTCAACAAAAGCAATTATACAACGAAAAATCGCTTTGATGTTTTTCTGACGATTAGTACGCATGATCCTTACGTATACCCAAATAAAGTAGCTTACACTCAAGTGGCTTCGCAACGCATTAGTCAAATCAACGATTCAAAAACGCGGAAAAGTTTGTTGCAAAAAGCAAGTGAATTAGGTTCCTTTTGTTATACAGATGAAGCGCTGAAAACATTTTTTGAACGCGAAAAAAAGCTGCCGAATTATGAAAACACCATCTATATCTTAACTGGTGACCATGGTTCAGAATTATGTGCACTCGATCCTGTTTCTAATTACAAAGTACCACTGTTAATTGTTTCTTCGCTGTTGAAATCGCCTAAAAGAATGAATAACATAGTTTCTCACCTTGATATTCCACCGACTATTTTATCGTTGTTGCACCACGAATACAATTCGGAAGTTCCTGTAGCAGTCCCATTTGTCGGGAAAGAATTAGACATGCGATCTGGATTTCACAATCAACGTTCGTTTGTCTTTACGACAAGTCAATTGAAAACGAGTGATTTGTATCAAAATGGCATTTTTTTTGTCGGAAACAACTGTTATTCGACCAATCATGAGCTGAAACCAACGAAAATCAACTCCCATAAATTAAAACGTTATTTCAAGCGTCAGTTAACCTATTATCAACGATTTAGTCGGTACACGATTAATCAAAACAAATTAATTCCTCCGTTCAATTTCAAACGATTTGTCGAACAAAAAGTTTGGAAAAAGGAGCTGACTGCAGTAGCATCGATTACAAGAGAAAACTCACAAAAGAAAATGACCTTGTTTTCAAAAGTTCCCTTGAAAAATTTGATTAAGCATGAATTAAAAATAGAGGTAAAGAGTTCCGTATTTCTCAAAAAACCATCCGATTTGAATAATTATGTAGATTTCGTGATTGCTAATTCGGAAATAACATGGCCAAAAAAGTCAGCGGTCTTATACACAGCGTTACGTCCCATATTTACAGGGAAATTCAAACCTAACCAACAAAATGAAATTGTTTTCACGGTTCAATTTGACCCTAGATTCATGCATCAATTAACGAATAAGTCTACATTGTATTTTTATTTACACCGAACTAAAGCACGAAAAAAACTATTTTCACACCTAGAATCGAACATTTCAATTAATAAAAAATAAGATGAGTCCCTATTTAATTGCCGCCATACTAGTTGGTTACTTCGCACTTTTATTTGCTATCTCAATTATCACGTCCAAAAATGCTAATGATGCATCATTTTTTTCTGGTAACAAGAAAAGTTCTTGGTATTTGGTCGCTTTTGGAATGATTGGCACCTCACTGTCAGGTGTGACTTTTGTTTCTGTTCCTGGTGGTGTAGGAGCTGGAGCGTGGCATTATTACCAATTAGTACTTGGGTTTTTTATCGGTTATTTCGTTGTCGCTTATGTGTTGTTGCCGTTGTATTACAAATACAATTTAACGTCGATTTATCGATATTTAGAAATTCGATTGGGATTCAATGCTTACCAATGGGGAGCAGGTTATTTTTTACTGTCACGAACCTTGGGGGCAACTGTTCGCTTGTACCTTGTGATCAATGTGTTGCAGCTTTTTGTGTTGAAAGAATTGAATTTCCCTTTTTGGCTTACGACCTTGATCATTATGCTCATGATTGTTATTTACACCTTGAAAGGAGGCGTTAAAACCATCGTTTGGACGGATACTTTGCAAACAGTTTTCATGCTGTTGGCGCTCGTCGTATGTATTGTCGCTATACAACAAGCATTGGGTTGGGATTGGTCAACCATCTGGTCGAAAATGGAAGAAAAAGAGTTGACGGGTATGTGGAGCTGGGATCCAATGAAGAAAGATTATTTCCTCAAACACATCATCGGTGGCGCATTCATTACCATTACAATGACGGGAATGGATCAGGAAATGATGCAAAAAAACATCAGTGTGAAGACATTGAAAGATGCACAAAAAAACATTGTTTCCTTTAGTTTCATTCTGTTGTTGGTGAATGCGTTGTTCTTGTTGTTGGGTGGTGTCTTGTACATTTACGCGCAGCAAAATGGCTGGGAATATACTCCAGATAGCGTGTTTCCTGGTATCGTGCGCGATCATTTACCACAAGGTATCTTTTTGATTTTTATCATTGGGTTAATTTCCGCCTTATTTCCTTCCGTTGATGGAGCGATTACAGCGTTGACATCTTCCTTTTGCATTGATATCCTTGGTTTTGAACGCAAGCAAAAACGCAATGAACAACAACAAACGCGCTTGCGTAAAATGGTACATATAGGCTTTGCTATTGTATTTACCTTACTGGTGTTTTTCTTCAAATGGAAAGATGACAAAAGCATTGTCGATTTAATTTTCACCATAGCAAGTTATACCTACGGACCCTTGTTAGGTTTGTTTTCATTTGGAATTTTAACAAAACGTTCGATCATTGCAGTGAAAATCCCGATTGTGCCAATTGTATGTATCCTTTCTCCATTGATTTGTTATTTACTCGATGTCAACGCTGAAAGTTTATTTGGAACTTATAAATTCGGAAATGAAATATTAATTATCAATGGAACAATCACCTTTTTGTTGTTATTCGCTTTTAGTAAAAAACAAGCAGAGACAAGCCTTGAAAATTTGTAATTTCGTAAAAAAGTAACAACATGAACATCATTCTAGACGATAACGGACTTCATTTGCGTTTTGCACCATTAACGTTCACACGACCTGTTGGCGATTTGCGTTGTGGAATCTTAACCAACAAAGAACGTTGGGAAAAATGGATTCCAGAAGCAGTTGTTTCTTTTGAAACAGAAGCATACTTAGCAACCAAATTCCCTAAAATAGTTGGGGAACATTCAGTTGTTGTCAATGCATCCATTATCCCAACCGAGGCAATCGCAGCAGCGGTAGTTTTATTGGAAGACAATCAACTCTTAGTTGCGGGGGATACTTGGCTTGCAAAACGCGGCAATGCTAGCGAAGTGATAAAATGGACAGAACAATTTCCTATTGAACTGAAAGAACGTTGGGACTTATTTCAACTGAATGATGAAGTGCTAGTTGCTGACTTTTTTCTGTTAACGGGTGGCAGAACTTCTGAACATATTTCTGCAACAAATACCGTAATTGGTGACCGTTCACTCATCTTTATCGAAGCAGGCGCGTCTGTTGAAGGTGCCATGCTCAACACGACAGCTGGACCAATTTACGTTGGACACGAAGCTGAAATAATGGAAGGCTCCCTTATTCGCGGACCTTTTGCATTATGCGACCACGCTGGAGTTAAAATGGGTGCTAAAATATATGGAGCCACAACCATTGGACCTTATTGCAAAGTTGGCGGTGAAATTTCCAATTGTATTTTTCAAGCGTATTCGAACAAAGGGCACGATGGTTTTTTAGGAAATTCATTGGTGGGTGAATGGTGCAATTTTGGCGCTGATTCGAACACATCTAACCTGAAAAATAATTATTCGTTGATTCGTTCGTGGTCTTTTGAAAAAGGCGCTGAAATTGAAACAGGCTTGCAGTTTATGGGAGTAACCATGGGTGACCACAGTAAATGCGCCATCAATACGATGTTCAATACGGCAACTGTAATTGGTGTTTCGTGTAATATTTTTGGTGGAGGTTTCCCGAAGAAATTCATCCCTTCGTTTACATGGGGAGGAGTTGACGAAACTTCTGTCTTCGATTTAGAGAAAGCAAAACAAGCTGCTCAAGCTATGATGAATAGAAGAGGAATTGATTTAACTCCTGGGGACCATCAAATTTTCGAGACCTTATTCAACGCATAAATTATTTGTCGAGTTAGTTTGGCGAAATGCTGTCATTTCGTCATTTTTATTGCTTTGGCATATTACTTGAACAATACCGATTCCATTCAGTATTTTGATGCTTGCTTGCTGAGCAGTAATGACTGACTGACAAATTGACGTTTTACAAATAAAAATATATGAACGATTCATTCGAAAACACGATAATTGTTTCAACCGGAATTGATGAAGAATCTGAGTTCTTGCCTTTGATGTCGCAAGACGATGAAGACAACATGAACAAGGAAGTATTTCCAGAAGATTTACCCATTTTACCACTCAGAAATAACGTGTTATTCCCAGGAGTAATGATTCCTATTACTGTAGGAAGAGATAAATCACTGCGTTTATTAAATGATGCAAACAAAGGAAAAAAAATCATCGGGGTTGTTTCTCAAATTAACCAAGAAGAAGAAAATCCTGCGTTCAATGACCTACACAAAGTAGGAACAGTAGCACAAATTGTGCGCATGTTAAAAATGCCTGATGGAAGTTCTACGGTTATTATTCAAGGAAAACGCAGGTTTGAAATAACAGAACCGTATCAAACCGAACCGTACATGCGTGCAAAAGTTCGTTTCTTAGAAGAATCACCAATGGATGGCGATAAAAAAGAAATGGATTTGTTGTACCGAACAATCAAAGATTTAGCTTTACAAATCATCAAAGATAGCCCGAACATTCCTTCGGAAGCGGCATTTGCAATCGGAAATATTGAATCACCTGTGTTCATGGTGAATTTTATTTCTTCGAACATGAATGCAGATGTCAACAAAAAACAAGAGTTGTTGCAGGAATTGGATTTTCAGAAACGCGCACGCTTGGTTGTCGAACATTTGACCTTAGAAGCGCAGTTACTCGAAATGAAAAATGAAATCCATACCAAAGTACGAATGGATATGGATCGCCAACAACGCGAGTATTTTTTGAATCAGCAAATTAGAACCATTCAAGACGAATTAGGAGACAATCCCCAAGAACAAGATGTCCGCGAAATGGAAGAGCGCGCTGCTTTGAAAAAATGGTTGCCCGAAACAGAAAAAATGTTCCGAAAAGAGTTGGCAAAGCTGCAACGCATGAACCCACAAGGTGCAGAATACACCGTTCAGTTGAACTTTTTAGACACCCTGTTGGACTTGCCTTGGAACGATTTTTCTCTTGATAATTTGGACTTGAAACACGCAGAAGCTGTTTTGGAACGCGATCATTTTGGATTAGAAAAAGTCAAACAACGTATTTTAGAATACTTGGCGGTGTTGAAACTCAAAGGAGATATGAAATCACCTATCTTGTGTTTCTACGGACCTCCAGGAGTTGGGAAAACATCGTTGGGTAAATCTGTTGCAGAAGCGCTTGGTAGAAAATATGTCCGCATGTCACTTGGTGGCTTACACGATGAATCAGAAATTCGTGGACACCGCAAAACTTACATTGGTGCAATGCCGGGTCGCGTTGTGCAACACTTGAAAAAAGCGGGATCCGCAAATCCAGTTTTTGTATTGGATGAAATTGATAAATTGGGACGAAGCAATCACGGTGATCCATCTTCAGCTTTGTTAGAAGTATTAGATCCAGAACAAAACAGTGCGTTTTACGATAATTACATCGAAACCGAATTCGATCTTTCCAAAGTAATGTTTATTGCTACTGCGAATAGTTTGTCGACCATTCAAGGTCCCTTATTGGATCGTATGGAAATCATCGAAGTCAACGGATATACAATCGAAGAGAAAATCGAAATTGCGAAGAAACACTTGTTGCCAAAACAACTCGAAGCGCACGGAATTACCAAAAAAGAATTGAGTATTGACAAGAAAACGATTGAAAAAATCGTTGAGAATTATACCAATGAATCAGGTGTTCGTGGCTTGGACAAGCAATTGGCAAAAGTTGCACGCCACAGAGCGCGTCAAGTTGCTATAGAAGAAAAATACGATACAAAAGTTACAATCGATCACTTGCATGATATATTAGGTGCGGGACGTGAACGTACCAAATACGATAACAACGATGTACCAGGTGTGGTGACAGGTTTAGCTTGGACAAGCGTCGGTGGAGATATCTTATTTATTGAATCGTCTTTGACAAAAGGAAAAGGCAAATTGACCTTGACAGGTAATTTAGGAGATGTCATGAAAGAATCCGCTGTCATTGCGCTTGAATTCTTGAAATCACACAGCGAATTATTGCACTTGCCCCAAGAAAAATTCGACGAAACAAATGTGCACATTCACGTGCCTGAAGGAGCAACGCCGAAAGATGGACCAAGTGCTGGTATCACGATGTTGACGGCTTTGGCGAGTTCGTTTACGGGAAGAAAAGTGAAAAAACAATTGGCCATGACAGGTGAAATCACATTACGTGGTGAAGTATTACCTGTTGGTGGAATCAAAGAAAAAATTCTGGCAGCTAAACGCGCAAACATCAAAGAAATTATTTTGTGCGAGCGCAACCGCAAAGACGTGGAAGAAATCACTGCGGATTACATCAAAGGATTGAAATTCCACTATGTGCGACAAATGAAAGAAGTGTTGGCCTTAGCTCTTGAAAAATAAAAAATGTATTTTTAACTCATATAACTAATTTTCAGACGCAACCAAGTTCTGCTTGTTTGCGTCTTTTTTTTTTAAACGATACTTACTATGAAATTAAAAAATACTGTTAGCTTATTATTGTTTACTTTTTTAAGTAGTTCAATTTTTGCTCAAACCATTCAATTTTCACCAATTGTAAATCTTGACATGATGATTGCCAATATTTTTGGTGTTCAATGTGATGGCGTTTCCAATGTGCAAATGGTTGCTGTACCGCAACAAATTGGTCGCTTTGAAAATGGAGGAGCAATAGGATTAAACAGCGGTTTGGTGTTGTCAACAGGAATTGTTTCAGGTGCACAACAACCAAGTATTGTTTTTAATAATACAAATTTTGGTGGTGCGGCCGATCTTGATATCGCTAATTTCGGAATGCTTGCAGGTCAAGTACCGACAAATTATGATGCTTGCGTTGTTGAATTTGATTTTTCACCCACTTTATCTGATACCATCAGTTTTACTTATGTATTGGCATCCGAAGAATATCCGGAATATGCCAATTCGTCGTTTACAGATCGTTTTCTTTTCTTAGTTGCTGCTAATAATGGTCCGTACTCAAATATCGCATTTTTACCTGGCACAACCATTCCTGTGGAAATTAATTCCGTAAATGCGACAATGAATCCGCAGTATTACGTAGATAACATGAGTGGTCCAAACGCAAGTTCATTTGTTTATGATGCCTACACAACGCCTTTCGTTGCTCAGTTTTATGCGCAATCAGGAGTATCATACCACATTAAATTAGTCATTGCCGATGTTTCTGATGGTGCATTTGATTCATCTATTTTCTTAGACGAACAAGAATCGTTCAACGATATCAACGGATTGTTGACCGTAAATAATTCTCCTGCAGAAGGAACATTGGAAGTGTTCAACTTTGTGAATGACACCTTATTAGCGCAACCTGTTCAAACAATTACAGTTACCAATGGAACGTATTTAGCAGACAGTTTGCAAACAGGAATGTATCACGTTCGTTTTACACCAGACCCAGTACTTTATCCGGGTGTAGCTCCCTTGTATTTTACGAATGGAACAACTTGGTCTACTGCAACGGCGATTGGTTTGCCATGTTTTTTGAATAATGGAAATATTAATTCAAATACCTTGACTGCTGCAAGTGGATCTGGTGTTATCATGGGTAACATTGTTATCGACACGACTTATTTAAAATCAATGTCAGTTCCCTTTGAAAATGCATTGGTGAAGTTGCTTGATCAATCCAACCAAGTAGTTGCATTTACCTATTCAGATGCAAATGGAAATTACCAATTCACCGCTGTTCCAACAGGGTTTTATTCTGTTAAATTAGACGTGCCGTATATTCCTCAAGTGAACGATCATGCTATTTCATTGGTAGGAAATGATATTATTGTAGGAGCAGATTTTTCAATTTTAACGGATGGTATTGTTGCAATTGATAATTTGGAATTAGGAATTAATGTCGAAACAAATTATTCGATTGAGATGTATCCTAATCCTGCTTCCGATGAGGTTGTTATTACAAATGGATCAAACACACCGCTTTCTTATGAATTGATAACTGTAAGCGGTCTTGTAATTCAAACAGGAACGATCGCAAGTGGTAAATCAAGTTTGGATATTCAACACTTATCTGAAGGAATTTATTTCGTGAAATTTGGTGAATCGGAATTAAAAAAATTGACAATAAAAAAATAAGAAGAATACAACACAATGAAGCCCCAATAGTTGTTATTATTGGGGCTTTTTTTGTGTTCAAAGTTCCACTTATGTAGGAGGTGGATTTCTATTACTTTTCATTACTTTTGCTATTAAAACAAACCAATGAACGAGTCAACAAAAGCAGTCGATAAAATCAACCAGTTCAACAAAAACACCCTAATGGAAAGTTTGGGTATTGAATGTGTCGAACTCGGAAAGGATTTTGTAGTTGCAACCATGCCGGTCGACCACCGTACGCACCAACCAATGGGTTTGTTGCATGGTGGTGCTAGTGCGGCACTCATCGAAACAATTGGTTCAATGGGCTCAGCTGCATTTGTCGACTTGACAAAATTTGCTCCTGTTGGTTTGGAAATAAATGCGAATCATGTTGCTGGAGTAAAATCAGGCATGGTCCGCGGAGAAGGTAAATTGATTCATGCAGGTAAACGAACGCACGTGTGGCAAGTTGACATCAAAGACGATGCAAGTAATAAGTTGATTTGCACAGGTCGCTTAACGGTCATGCTTGTTCCGATTGGTTAAATGGCAACACTAATTTACAAATACCCTAACGAGGACACGGTTTATCAACTAAAAGGTGAATTTCATCAATTGTTGACTGGAGAAGAACCTACTGGTTTTGTCGTAACTGACTTCTTGCACCAACAAGTTTATTTGTTTCAGCAAAACGAAGCCATTCCACAATCTGTTCATTATTCAAAAAACAAACCTTTCGTTATCTCAAAACGAGATTATCAAATAGAAGCACAAGCTTTGTTGAATGCGTTTTCAATTGCACATGTCGAAAAAGCAGTCTATTCCCGCGTGAAATCGGTTCCGTTTGATGCAACGAAAGCAGAGGAACTGTTTGAACAATTGTGCATTCAGTACCCAGCAGCTTTTTGTTATGTAATTGCTTCGGAACATTTTGGAACGTGGGTTGGCGCAACGCCAGAAGTGTTGGTGAAAAGTGAAGGAAAACAGTTGGAAACAATCGCTTTGGCGGGAACACATTCCGCAGCTGTTTCATCGATATGGACGGAGAAAGAAAGCGAAGAACACCAATATGTTGTCACAGCGATTAACCAAACATTGGTACGTAATGCCTGTGAAAACATCCAAAAAAGCGAAGCGTATGAAGTGAATGCTGGTCCTGTTGTTCATTTGAAAACAGATTTCAGTGCTGAAATAACAACAAATTCTCCATGGGCGATAGCTATGGACTTGCATCCTACGCCAGCCGTTTGCGGTACGCCGCGCATGCATGCGTTGGACTTATTACTTTCTCGAGAAATGCACCAACGTGATTTGTATGCTGGAATTATTGGCTGGAATGATCTGTCCGCATCACGCTTGTTTGTTAATTTAAGATGCGCACAATTAATCGATCAACAAGCCTTTTTATATGTTGGTGGCGGCTTTACCAAAGATTCTATTCCTGATTCGGAATGGGACGAAACTGAAAACAAAGCTCGCACCTTAATCAATGTGATGGAATCCCTTTGATTTTTTTAATTAGTTCAGCTTTTTGTGTTGTTCTTCGCTGGTAAAACTTTAAATTTACACCATGAAAACAAGTGCAAAGTTAGAAGTGCAATTAATTGTTGCAGCCTGCAAAAAAGTTGGGATTACGAAAGTTGTCCTTTCGCCAGGCTCACGCAATGCACCGTTTTCAATCGCTTTTGATGAAGACCCAGATTTTGAAGTGTTCGTTATAACCGATGAGCGCTCAGCTGCTTTTTATGCAATGGGCATGGCTCAAAAATTGAATCAACCAGTCGCAATCGCTTGTACTTCGGGCTCTGCTCCGTTGAATTATTTCCCTGCAATTGCAGAAGCTTTTTACCAACAAATTCCATTAGTTGTTATCACAGCTGACCGTCCACAAGAATGGATCAATCAAGGAGATGGACAAACAATCCAACAAAAAGAAGTATTTGGTCAGCATGTACTTGCTTTTGCACAATTGAATCCCATTTTCTCTGACGACCAACGTTGGATGTTTGAACGCCAACTTGCAGAGACGCTGCAACGCGCGAATGGAACTGTCAAAGGTCCCGTTCATTTGAATGTTCCCTTGTCGGAACCATTGTACGAAACGGTTGAGGTAGCTGAAGGACTAAACAATTGGATGCAGCTTGCATCAAACGAAGTTGTGTTATCACAGCAAGATGAAGTATACCTGAAAGAGCTATTAGCAACTCGTAAAAAGCGGTTATTGATCATTGGTCAACAACAAAAGGATGAAAAACTTCAATTGTTAATTGACGAATTATTGAAAGATGGCTCCGTTGCTGTTTTAGTAGAACATACGTCAAACATACAATCAGAATATGCAGTGCACTGTATTGATCGTGCATTGAATTGCATGAAACAAACTGACGTAAACACTTACCAGCCAGATGTCATTATTACGATTGGTGGCGCTGTAATTTCCAAACGAATCAAACGCTTTTTGAGAAATGCGCAAGCACCTGTTATTCGTTTTGGAGCAGCATTTCCAACGATGGACACGTACCAACACCTTGCATTTACAAGTGAAACTTCTGCCTTGAATGGGGTGCAGTTTATCTTGCGCTTTTTGCAAGAAAATCCTGCGCAATCGCGTTTTGCTTTTCATTGGAAAACGTTGGATTATCAGAGTGAAATTGCAGCGGAAAACACCTTGCAATCGGTTCCTTTTTCCGATTTAAAAGTAATGGAAGAAGTATTGCAGGTTATTCCAGATAATGCGCACATTCACTTAGCTAATAGTTCAATAGTGCGCTACGCATTGTTATTCAATCCAGTGAAAGGAACACATTATTGGTGTAACAGAGGAACAAGTGGAATCGATGGTAGTACCTCAACTGCAGCAGGTATAGCCTTGATGAATACGGACGAATGCCATGTGTTGATATCGGGTGATTTATCATTTTTCTATGATTCAAATGCCTTGTGGAATCCGCACTTGCCTTCAAACTTACGCATCATCATTATCAATAACGGTGGGGGAGATATTTTCAACATTATTCCAGGTCCGAAAACGACCAATCAACACGAACGAATTTTCTTAGCACAACACAATCAGAGTGCTGAATACCTGTGCAAAATGGTTGAACTTTCTTATACAAAAGTAACAGCTGAAGACCAGCTTGCTGCTTGCTGGTTGGATTTCTTTGAATTTTCTTCAAGTGATAAACCAAAAGTAATTGAAGTGATGACTGCTGGAATTGAAAACAGCGCTTGGTTGGATTATTTTTTCGATCAAAGTAAAGAACTAATTAATAATTAACGATTCGTTTGTGCTTCAAGCAAGGACAACGCTTATTTTTGTACTAAATAAAACAACGTGGATTTAGCAATATTAACAACAGGAACTGGGATTTTTTATCTGGTTGTATTAACACTTTTAGAAATCGTTTTAGGGATCGATAACATCATCTTCATTTCGATAATAACGGATAAATTAATCAAAAAAGACCAACGCAAAGCACGCGTAATTGGGTTGTCATTGGCCTTAATTATTCGCTTGTTTTTATTGTCTATTGTTGCGCAAATCATGGCAATGGTTGCACCGTTGTTTCCGAATACAACGCTTGAATTCTTAAAAGAGTTTTCTGGACAAAGTATTGTGTTATTAATCGGTGGATTGTTTTTGATTTACAAATCGGCAGCAGAAATGCACGAAAGCATCAAAGGTCACGAAATAGCTAAAAAAGAGAAGAAAACACGATTGAGTGCGGTTATTTTCCAAATTGTGATGATTGATTTGGTGTTTAGCTTCGATTCTGTTATTTCAGCTATCGGTATGACAAATGACATTTCGCACGAAGCGCATGGAAATCCCTTGGTGATTATTTTTGCTGCAGTGATTATTTCCATGATTATCATGTTGATTTTTGCTAAACCAATCAGCGATTTCATCAATGCACGCCCAACGATTAAAATGATTGCCCTTGCGTTTTTAACAACGATTGGAGTCGTGTTAATTGCAGAAGCATTTGGCGAGGAAATTCCAAAAGGATACATCTATTTCGCAATGGTTTATGCCTTGTTGGTGGAGTTCTTGAATATCCGAATGCGCAAAAACAAAGGTGAACCAGAACGTTAATGAACGCAGAAATACAACAGTTTTTTGGCCTTGAGTCGCTAGAAGATGCCTTGGATGCAATGGAAGCTGAATTGTTTGAAATCAAACAGTTTTTTCTAACGAAACCCTTGCTTTGGAAAACTGCTCAACCAAAGTTAAAGCGATTAGCGCAATTCCAACAGTTTGAAACAGCGCAGTCAACTGCTTCGTTTGATGTCGATCCAAGCATTTTCTCAACGAATGAAATCCTTACGCCAACTGCTTGGTGGAAAGTGTACAGTCAATTTAAATTGAATTGGAAAACGAATGTTGCGCAAGCTTTTTCAGCAGGAGCTTTGATTACTTGTATCAATGAAGGAATTGCGCAAGAGGAACAACTGTTATTACAAGTTGCCGATTTCAATGAATTGGACGGTCAACCGGTTTTTGGAAAAGAACCAGACCCCATGATTTTACAACACGGTTTTTCGGTAGTAGCACAACATTCAATTCAGAATTGGCAAGAAATCATAAAAAACAAGGATAAATTCACGTTTGATTTTCTAGTAGCGCTAAAGCGATTATCTTTGTTGCGTCAATATTTAACAGCATGATTGAAGATCCGTTTATTAAATTGCGCGAGCAGTTGGACTTATTGGAATGGCCAAACGTTTATTTCTTTAAATTCATTGTTCCAAACGAACCACATTTACTGGCGTTAGCTTCGGCGCTTTTTACGGAAACAGCAGACATTACTTTTCACGAATCAAAAACGGGAAAATACATCAGTGTAAGTGCAAAAGAAATGATGTTAGATGTTGATTCCATCATTGCCGTTTATCACAAAGCAGCGCTCATCAAAGGCATCGTATCACTATGAAAAAAAATAGAATCATCTCCCTTATTGTACTCAGTTTCTTGCTGAGCGCGTTTATTTTTATCCGCGTAAATTTTGTCAAAAACATCCGTTCTTGGGAAAGTTACTTGTTAGCTTCCATCATTGGATTAACGGCGGTATCGATGTTGGTACTAGCTTACAGAATGATTTTGAAACGCTTGCAAAAAGGAGAAATCAATCAAGCAGATTATGCCAAATTATACGAACTCGAAAAAAGTCCGGTGAGTGGAGAGGTGGAGTTTTATTTCACAATTGAAACAAGCAAAGTGATAACATTCAGTATTTTAGATGAAAACTTAGCGCAACTTTTGGTATTGAAAGAAGCAGAAATGAAAAGTGGTGGTCACATTATTCGTTTTGATTCCAGTCAACTTGCAAACGGGATTTATTTTTATTGTTTGGAAACAGACAATCAAAAAACGTTGAAAAAAATGAAGATAAATCATGACAAGCTGTCAGATTAAATTCGTTGGCAATAATTTTGAAGAACAAAAAAGTAATAGTAATTTTATACCGGCGCTTTGTGTCGCTTTAAACAAATAGAAAATATGGCAGTAGAAATCACAGATGCAAATTTCGAAGAAATTGTATTGAAATCAGAAAAACCAGTTTTGGTTGACTTTTGGGCTGAATGGTGTGGTCCTTGTAGAATGTTAGGTCCAATCGTAGAAGAAATGGCTACAGAATATGAAGGTCGTGCTATTATTGGAAAAGTAAATGTTGACGAAAACCCTGGTGTATCAGCTAAGTTTGGTATCAGAAACATCCCAACAGTTATTTTTGTTAAAGGAGGTGAAATTGCTGACAAGTCAGTTGGAGCAGTTCCAAAACCACAATTAACAGCAAAATTAGACGCGATTTTATAATCATACAAATTGCTTTGAAGCTTCCTTTTTGGAAGCTTTTTTTTTGACTAATTTTACACCATGGAAAGTTTTTTAAAACGATTAAAATATTACGGTTTCGGATTTGGATTAGGTCTAGTCTTTGTCTTCTTTTTCTTCAAAAACAGAGGATGTACATGGACGCCTGAAAACCGTGTAAAAAACACCATTCTTGGAAGAGTGCTTGTTGTCAGTGATTCAGAAAAACCCTTGTTAAAAGCAATGGGATTAACCGACAACGACTTGATACACTTCTTGGATGATGGCGATGTGCAATTTGGTCACAGCAAGAAAAATGGAAATCCGCTTGTTTATAGCATTGTAAAAGAAATCAACCAAAAAGAAGTGGAATTGTGGTTTACCTTACCAGATAAAACCTACATATCCGAAGTCCTTGTGCCAAAAAAGTCAATCCAAACAATTTCACACACCAAATCAGGTTTTGGGCGCATGATTCACTTTCCAAACGTAGGCAATATCGTTTACATGGATGAAAATGATTTTTTCAAAAAAGAAACGGCAAAATTGAAATTGACAAATCCCAAACTTGTGCAGAATTTATTGAAGAAATCGGGAGAAATTGATTTTCAACGGTCTAATTTAACCACAACAATTCCGGAACAAGTAATACAATTTCGATTAACAAACGAAAAAAAATGTACCGCCAAAACAATTTGGTTTCAAGAGCACATTAAATTTGTAGCGTTTTTGAATGATTCACTTCGTTAATCGTTGATTAAAACATCGTGCTGTTAATAAATCCACGCACTCCTTCATCAAGTGCATACTGCTTTTTCTTACTTTTGTTTATATGGAGTTTTCTGCACAACAAATAGCGGCATTATTGAACGGAGAGATCTTAGGAAATCCCGATCGAGTTGTTGCTGGTTTAGCAAAAATAGAGGAGGGAACAGCGGGAACACTTTCTTTTTTGTCAAACCCAAAATACGAAGAATTTATCTACACAACGGGTGCTTCAATTTGCATCGTAAATAAAACATTCAAAGCGATCAAGGAGTTGCCTGAAACGCTTACGCTAGTTCTTGTCGACGATGCTTATGCATGCTTTGCGAAATTATTAGCGGTTTATAATGAAATGCAACAAAAACCGCCGAAAATCGAACAACCATCGTTCATTGCTGAATCGGCGAAAATCGGCGAAGATTTGTATGTAGGTGCGTTTGCATACATTGGTGAAGGCGCTGTCGTTGGGAATAATGTAAAGATCTATCCCCATGTTTACATTGGTGATGGTGTTGTCATTGGTGATAATACAACGCTTTATGCAGGCGTGAAAATTTATGCTGACTGTAAAGTTGGTGCAAATTGCTTATTGCATGCTGGTGTAGTGATTGGAAGTGATGGCTTTGGTTTTGCGCCAGATGAGAACGGGAAATACAACAAAATCCCACAAATTGGAAATGTTGTAATCGAAGACGATGTTGAAATTGGCGCAAATGCAACTATTGACCGAGCTACAATGGGGTCAACGTTTATTCGCAAAGGCGTGAAAATTGATAACCTTTGTCAAATCGCTCATAATGTGGAAGTTGGTGAAAACACTGCAATGGCTGCTTTGGTCGGTGTTGCCGGTTCTGCTAAAATTGGTAAAAACGTAATGATAGGAGGACAAGTAGGTATCGCAGGGCACATTTCAATTGCAGATGGAACACTTGTTTATGCGCAGTCTGGCGTTTCTTCAACGGTAAAAGAAAAAGCAAGCTTGATGGGAACACCATCGTTTAACGTAGATGATTACCGCAGATCAGCTGTAGGATTCAGACGCTTGCCTGATTTGATGAAACGATTAATAGCATTGGAAAAAAGTATACAAACACAAAATAAAGAAGAAAATTAAATGGCTGATTTACAAAGAACGTTAAGCGAAAAGATTCGTTTTGAAGGAGTAGGCTTACATACGGGTGAACTGGTTGTGATGGAAATTCACCCGGCACCTGAAAACCACGGATACAAATTCCAACGTATCGATTTAGAAGGTCAGCCAGTAATCAAAGCAGATGCTGATTTGGTCATTTCAACGGAAAGAGGAACTACCTTAGAGGCAAATGGTGCACGAGTTTATACAACGGAACACGTTTTAGCTGCTTTATACGGAATGGCGATTGACAATGCATTGATTACCTTGACAGGTCCCGAAATTCCAATTATGGACGGAAGTTCATTGTTGTTTGTAAAAGAAATTGTTCGTGTTGGTTCGGTGGAACAAACAGTTGAGCGTGATTATTTTGAATTGACAGACAATATCAAATGGGAAGATGCTGAAAAAGGAATTGAGTTTTTAGCAGTTCCAGATACAAACTACCGTGTTACGGTAATGGTTGACTATAATTCGCCTGCACTTGGAACGCAACACGCGAGTATGTTCCACTTGGGTGAATTTGAAAAAGAAATTTCGCCATGTCGTACGTTTTGTTTTTTACGTGAATTAGAATACTTAGCGCAAAACAACCTGATAAAAGGCGGAAACTTAGATAATGCTATCGTATTAGTAGAACGCAACGACGTCAGTCAAGAAGAACTGGATAAATTAGCTGCTTTACTTGGCAAAGACAGTTTACAAGTAAATTACGATGGTATCGGCGTATTGAACAGTTTGAAATTACAATTTGAAAACGAACCTGCTCGCCATAAATTATTAGATATTATAGGTGATTTAGCCTTGGTGGGAAAACCAATCAAGGGCCATATTTTAGCTGCACGCCCAGGTCATTCTGGAAATACGCGTTTTGCAAAAGTGTTGAAAGATCACATCAAAAAACAAGCGAATCAAGGGAAATTCTTCGATTTGGAGAAAGAACCGTTGTACGATATCAACGCCATCGAAAAGATGTTGCCACACCGTTACCCATTTTTGTTAGTGGATAAAGTAATGGAAATTACTGAAGATTCAATCATTGGTGTGAAAAATGTAACGATGAACGAACCGATGTTCCAAGGGCATTTCCCAGGGAATCCTGTGTTCCCGGGTGTTTTTCAAATTGAAGCATCTGCTCAAGTAGGTGGTATTTTTGCCTTGAGTAAAGTTGACGAACCACATTTGTATTCAACCTACTTTATGAAAATTGACAATGTCAAATTCAAACAAAAAGTGGTTCCAGGTGATACCTTGGTTTTTGAATTAAAACTAATCACACCGATTAGAAGAGGATTGGTTCACATGTCTTCTCAAGCATACGTGAATGGAAAAGTAGTGATGGAAGCTGAAATGCTTGCTCAAGTTATTAAAGATAAAACAGCATGATTAGTCCCCAAGCAAATGTGTCTCCACTAGCTAAATTAGGTGAAGGAGTTGAAGTAGCATCGTTTTCAACGATCTACGAAGATGTGACTATTGGAAAAGGAACAAAGATTCACCCAAATGTGACTATTTATCCAGGAACAATAATCGGAGAGGATTGCGAAATTTTCCCAGGTGCTGTGATTGGTGTTATTCCACAAGATTTAAAGTTTGAAGGCGAAGCGACTACCGTTGAAATTGGTGATAGAACCGTTATTCGTGAATGTGTGACAATTCACCGTGCGACGAAAGATCGTTGGAAAACATTGATTGGAAACGATTGTTTGTTAATGACTTACGTGCACATTGCACACGATTGCCACATTGGTAATAACGTAATTCTAGCAAGTTATGTAGGTTTGTCTGGACACGTTACCGTGCAAGATCATGCTATTTTAGAAGGAATGGTTGCAGCACAACAATTTGTGACTGTTGGTGCACACGCTTTTGTTGGTGGTGCTTCGTTGATTCGTAAAAACATTCCGCCATTTATCAAATGTGCCCGCGAACCATTAACGTTTGCAGGTGTCAATTCAATTGGCTTGCGCAGAAGAGGTTTCTCAGATGAACAAGTGCGTGAAATCGAAGATATCTACCGCGTTTTATACGTGCAAAATAACAACATGTCAAAAGGCATCGAACAAGTGCGTGAAACAATGCCAAATTCACCGCTTCAAGAACAAATAATCAATTTCATTGAATCTTCTGATAAAGGAGTAATCAAAGGAATGGTTTAATCAGCAATTCGGTGGTAAATAGAGGAGAAATTATTGAAGTCGAAATCGAAGATTTGGCTTTTGGCGGACAAGGTATTACACGTTTAAAATCTGAAACAGGTGATTTCGTATTGTTTGTTGAAAATACGTTTCCCGGACAACTTGTTCGGGCTCGCGTAGAGAAGAAACGCAAACGACATGGCGAATGCAAGTTAATTGATGTTATCAAACGCTCGCCAATTGAAGTGGTGTCTGATTTTCAAGAAATTTCTGGAGCACCATACATCTTCGTTCCGATTGAAACGCAAAAAGAATTCAAACAAAAAACGACGTTAGACGTCTATCGCCGCATTGGAAACATCAAAAATGTAGACGATTTGTTCGATACGTTTATCGCTTCACCCGAACATTTTTTCTACCGAAATAAAATGGAATACAGTTTCTCGTGCATTGAACATGTGCCTGAAACCGGTGAAGAATTAGACGATGCTTTTGCACTTGGCTTTAAACGCAGAGGAACGTGGTGGAAAGTTGAAAATTTGAACAAGCCCAGTGGTTTGTTTGACGAACAATGGGAGACAATCCTTACTGAATTCCGCGATTTATTGAAATCATTCAACCTTCCAGCGTGGCATCCACCTAAAAAAGAAGGTTTTTACCGCCACATTGTTGTGCGCAAATCATTTGATCAAGATAAATTATTAATACACATTGTTACCAGCTCCAATGGTATCAAACAGTTCGATAAAAAAGCAGTTGTTGCTTTCCTAAAAGGAAAACTGGGCAATCGTCTTGCAGGTGTTTGGCATACGGTCAATGATAATATTGCCGATCGTGCAAAAATTGAAAACGGAACAAGCGAATTATTAATCGGTGACGCAGTTGTTATCGAGAAAATGCTGGGCTTGTCGTTTGAAATAAGCATGGAAAGTTTCTTTCAAACAAACCCCAAAAGTGCCGAGCGCTTGTACACCAAAGCAATTGACTACGTATGTGAGACAGCAAAAGAAGGCGGTGTCATCATGGATTTGTTTTGTGGAACTGGAACTATCGGTCAATTAATTGCCCAACGCATTCAAGCAAAAGAAATTATTGGTGTTGATATAGTTGAAGAAGCTATAACTGATGCCAAAAGAAACGCTAAAAATAATGGACTTGCACACCTCAAATTCTTTGCTGCCGATGTTGGAAAATTTTTGTCCTTGCACCCTGAATATTTAGGCCGAATTGATTCCATTGTTTTGGATCCACCACGTGCTGGAATTGCACCAAAAACATTATTAAAAGTGATGGCTTTGGGAGCAAAACACATCGTGTACATTTCGTGTAATCCTGCTACGCAAGCACGTGATGCAGAAACAATGCAGAAGAATGGCTACAACATGGTGAAATTATCATTGGTCGATCAATTTCCTCACACAAGCCATATCGAAGCGATTGCTGTTTTTGAAAAAGTAGACGAATAGGTTAATTAGCCGCAGCTTTATTTCCCTTTTGCTTTCAGTACAATGAGAATGGTGTACAGCATGATTTTTATATCCAATGCAATGGAACGATTGCGCAAATACAGCAAATCGTATTTCATGCGTTGAATCATTTGGTCAACGTTTTCTGCGTAACCATATTTCACTTGCCCCCAAGAGGTAATACCTGGTCGAACCTTCGTTAATTCAAGGAATTGTGGTTCCACTTGTGCTATTTGATCGATGTAAAATTGACGTTCAGGACGTGGACCAACCAAAGACATGTCACCGATAATGACGTTATAAAATTGAGGTAATTCATCCAAACGTGTTTTGCGCATAAAACGCCCAACATTGGTAATGCGCGGGTCGTGTGTACTTGATAACTGCGGGCCCAATTTTTCGGCATCCGCAAACATGGTGCGAAATTTCACGATTTTAAAAACGCGTCCATTCAAACCAATACGATCTTGCAAAAAGAATACTGGACCTTTTGATGAAAAAGCGACTGCAATTGCTAGTATGATGTAAAGAGGAATCAACAACAGCAATGCAACGAGAGAAACAGTAACATCAATGAAGCGTTTTAATGCTTGCTGCCAAGGTGGCATTACTTCAGCATTGACAACCATTAACAAGGCTCCAAAAATATTGTCCAATTTAACAGATCCAGAAAGGATGTCGTACATATCGGGCAATACTTTGATAACAATATCCGTATTGTTTATTCGTGCAATGATCGTCTGTAAACGCTCGTGTTCCACACTTTCCAAAGCAATAATCACTTCTTCAATTTGGTGTGATTGCAATACTTTTTCGAGTTCGTTCACATGCCCCAAATAAGGAATGCGGTTTTCTAATAATTTGTCAATCCCGTTGAGGTTAACAAATCCAACAAAATTATTACCACCACTTTTGGACAAGGATTCTACTTCGTTGTAAATTTGAACGGCTTTTTCTGAACCACCAATCAACAAGGTGCGAAATCCTTCTTTTTTCGAGTGAATGCGCTTTACTTGAATACTTGTAAGAATAATACGACTTGTAAAAGTTAGCACAAAGTGAAGTATCGTCAACAATAAGAGCAAGCGGTAGTAGCTCAAATAATTGGTAACATCATCATCCAATAACAAGGTGAAAAATAAGATAATCGATCCGAAGATTGTCGCAAAAGTTGTATGCGAAAGAATTTTTAAACGGAATAATCTTCTGATATCAATGTATGTTCCTTGGATTGCGTACAACGCTAACCAAAGAAATGGGATGATTAAAATGCCGTAAAAAAATGTGTCGTTGTATTGAAAAGGAACATTTTCTATGATGGTTTTTCTGTAATAGTAGAAAAGTGCCCATGATAATGCAGCTGCAATCCAGTCAAATCCGATAAATACTATTCGAAACAAACGTTGCATTACACCTAATAATGAATGATTTTGATGTTATCGAGATAAACGTCAGCTAAAGCAACATTTGGAGGTAATAACGATTTGAAGTATTGTTTGAAAGATGCTGCAGATTGCGAATAACTGACAATTTCTTTCAAATCAATGTATATTTTTTTCCATTTCAGGTCAGCTACTTTTTGTGCATTGATGGAAATATTATCATTGTCGGTTGAACCACCAGAAACATTAAATGCACGAACACCGGTCAAAAGTGCATTGGTATTGCGGTAATCTATTTCGAGGTAAATTTCTTTTCCTTTAGGAAGCGTCAATGCATCCGTAGTAACACCAACCCACAACGAATCTGTTGGTGACAAAGCGATGTGTCCATAATCACCAGTAAGTGAAATTGAAGAAAGACTTTCGATTTGAAGACTTGCGTTTGAAAAGTTATTATCTGTCTGAATTTTTACGGATCCAGCATCAAAATCTTCAATCCAAAAATTACAGTTTGCAGCGTATTTTGTTGTTGGAAAAAACGTGTATGTATGACCAGGAACAAAGTTCATCGAATTGATCACATACGGTTCAACAAAGGGGTATATTTTTTTTGTTGATGCGATCCCATTATTTTTTATAGCAGGATACAATTGTACTTTTGCATCACCTGAGACCAAAACTGGAATTTTGCAGGGCAATTCAAAAACACCGATGACTTTATTATCAACATATACCCAAACTTCACTGAAGTTATGCGTCATTTCACCTTGATCATCTGTTGCACTTGGATTGCTTTGAAGCGTCCATTCGTTTATTTCTAACCAAACAGGGTCAGGATTATTTTTCACACAACCCGAAAGGATCAAAAAGACAGGAATAACGAGTAATAGATAACGCATTGTTTTTTTTCTGCAATTAAAACGCAAAAGTACACTTTTTATTGTGCTATGTGTTCTGTTTTCAAAGATTTTCCCGCAGTTTTACATTTTGAGATAATCCAATGAATTGAAAACCTGTGTACTGAAAGATAGAACGACATTTTTCAAAAAAAAATACTTGATTTTCGTGCTTTTATTAGAAAAATACGTATTTTTGCACCTGCTTACGCGAAAGCAGCAAGTAAACGGAGGTTGTAGCTCAGTTGGTTAGAGCGCCGGATTGTGGTTCCGGAGGTCGCGGGTTCGAGACCCGTCTCCCTCCCCAAAAAAAGGAGTTCATTTTGAACTCCTTTTTTTATTTTTAACAAATCTTCAAACGTTTCCAGTACCTTTTTTTCTCATTTTCATTAGCTTTGCGCTCTGAAATGCGCATTTTTTTATCCATAGCTTTTGTTACTGTTTTACTGAGTAAAACACTTTATGGATTGTTTTGGCAAATTAATTACTATGTCAATCAACAAGAAATTACAGCTTTGGAGTGTGAGAATAAAAACCGACCAGAAATGCATTGTAATGGACAATGTTATTTGGCCAAACAACTTAAAAAAGCAGACGAAGAACTAGCACAAAAAAAATCATCCAACGAACGATCTGTTCTTCAGTTGAAATCCATTGAGTCCGTTTTATACTGCTACAAATCATTTTTTTCTTTTAATTTTTCAACGTTAATTTTGGGACCACTGAATAAAGATTTGGCTGTTTTTCAAAAAGATAACTATCATTTTCAACCCACTTTTTCTGTATTTCATCCACCTTGTTTGTAAGTAATTTATTATTGTCTTACAAATAAAAATAACATGAAAAAATATTATTTTGTGTTGGTGCTTTTATTGAGTATCAATGCGTTTCCGTGTGATATTTGCGGAGGAGTTACAAGTAATGTTTCAATTGGTGTTTTAGCAAACACAAATTATCACTTAATTGGAATTAGAAACAATTACCGCTCTTATTCTTCATATATCAACGGGATTAAACACGCAACGGATAGAATAGTTATCCAAGAGCTTTTCTTGCGTTACCAATGGAATAAAAGGTGGCAAGTATTGGTGAATTTACCATATCAAAATGCTTTCCAACAAAATGATTTTGGAAGTACTAGGATTTCAGGTTTTGCCGATCCATCGATAAATGTAAATAGAACCATTATTAATCGACAAGATGCTACTGGTCGTTTAAAAGACTATTTATTAGTCGGTATGGGTGTTAAATTTCCTTTAGGTAAAAATGCTCCAACTACAAATAACTTGAAAAACTTGTTTCCTGGGACAGGGTCATATGATTGGTTATTTCAAGCAAATTATACCCATCAGTGGAACAAGAAGTTGTCTTTTCAAACAGAAAGTAGCTATGCATTAAAGGGTAAAGACCAATGGAGTTATTCGTATGGAAATTCGCTTCAAATAGGTGCAGTTTTGGTTCATTCAACTTCAGTTCAATCAAAACGGTTAATAACTGCTTTTGGTTTCATGGGGGAACATTTTCAAGCAAGTTCCCAAGCAGGAAAGATAGTTCAAAATGCAACAAATAGCGCTTCCGTTTTAGCGGCTAAATTAAATTTAAATTGGTTCACAAAAAAATGGGTGTGTTCAATATTCTTACAACATCCCTTGTGGCAACAAAATCAAGAATTATTTATAAAACGAAACTTTTCAGGAGGTATCAGTTTATTTTACTTATTAAAAAAAACAAAAAGATGAAAATTATAGTATCATTATTCGCTGTAACAATTTTTTTTGCTGCTTGTAAAAAAGAAAATGCGACAACAGCAACTATTGAATTTATAGAACCGTTAGCAAATGATACAATTATTGCTGGTGATTCATTACATGTAGAGGGAACAATAATTGGTAACAATGAAATGCATGGTTATACTTTAAAGATGGTGAATGAAACAACGAACGAAGTATTAATGAATATAACAAGTGATTCTCATGCTTCGTCTTATGCATTTCACGAACACAGGATGAACAATGTAACTCAAATTTCAACTATAGCAGTTACGATTTCAGCTAATCTAGATGATGCAGGAAAACAAGCAACAAAAACCGTGAAAGTGGTTTGTTTACCATGATTTTTTTAAGTCGGGAGAAATCCCGACTTTTTCAATTCTTGTTATCGAGGTGTTATCCTAACAATTTCTCTAATTCCTTTGCTTGGAAAACACCTGATTGGCGCCACGTTATTTTTCCTTTTTTGAAAATCATCAAAGTTGGAACACTTCTGATACCGTACTTTGCTGCAGCTGCTTGATTTTTATCGACATCCACTTTTACAATATGTGCCCTGTTTCCCATTTTTGTTTTTAATTGATCCAAAATAGGGGCTTGCGCTTTGCAAGGTCCACACCATGTTGCGAAAAAGTCAACTAATACAGGTGTGTCACTATTGATCAAGTCATTAAACGAGTTTTTTTTCATTTTTTCTTTGGTTGAAACATACTTCCTAAAATACCACCCATGAGCGCAAATAACAACATCGATTTTGTTGGACTTGCCGAAATAGCACATGCACCAGTACTACAGCCAACTTGCAAGTAATACACATAACCAGCAATTATTCCTACTACACCACCAATAATCGTTGGGAGTTGTGCTTTTAAAAATCGATTAATTGTTGTCATTTGAGGCAATTTTACAGACAAATTTCCAAAAAAATAACCAAAGTAATTGTTACTTTGGTTACTTAATGTTGTTATAGTTCGTTCTTATTGTGCTAGTAAGATTTCAACTGCTTTTTTCAATTGTGCATCTTCACCTTTTAAAAGCGTTTGATAATCGTTGGCAATTGGATAGTCTGGCTCGCACTGGTTGTTCTCGTAGTATTTTCCATCCATGGTCATGACACCCACTTGAGGAATTCCAAAGACCAAGCTTGGATCTTGTAAGTTCTCCCACCAAACCGCTGTTCCAGTTCCTGGTACAGGCATGCCGACAAGTTTACCTATCCCCAATGTTTTGTAAACAACAGGGAACATGTGCGCATCCGAATAGTTTCCTTCGCCCATCAATACACACGAAGGTTTCGTCCATTTGTTGCCAGGTTCAATTCCAATTTTTTGTTCGCGTGGAACGAAGTTTATGTATTGTTTACCCGATAAGAATGTTGCCAAATCATCGTGTAACCATCCACCGCCATTAAAGCGCGTATCCACAATCAATGCTTTTTTAGAATAATATTTCCCCATGACTTGATCGAAGAATTCTCTAAAACTTGCATCGTCCATTCCTTCAACGTGCATGTATGCCAATTGGCCATTGGATAATTCATCGGTCATTTTTTGCATGCGTTTCACCCAACGCTCGTACAACAAATCGCCCATTTGGTAATTTGCAAATGGCTTCACTGTTTCTTCCCAACGCTTGTTGGTTGCCGGATCGAATAAGGACAACAAGACAACTTTACCTGCTTTGCGGTTCAATAAGGGATAATAATTTGTAGTAGCTGTAATAGTTACACCGTCAATTTTCTCGATGATGACACCCTTTTTAATTTGAGAAGACGCTGCAACTAACGGACCTTTTTCGATGACTTCGCTAATTTTCAAACCGTTTCCAGTGAAACTTTCGTCAAAAAATGCGCCCAAGTTGGCTGTCGCATCAGCATTTTTAAATTGTGGTCGGTAAAAACATCCCGTGTGCGAAGCATTCAATTCGCCCAACAATTCACTTGCCATTTCAGCGAAATCTCTGTTGTTGTTGATGTGCGGCAAGAATTTCGCATAAATCGTTTTGTACTTCGCCCAATCCACTTGTTGCATGTCGGTGCGGTAAAATTTCTCTTTCGTTTGACGCCAGATATGCTCAAATAAATAAGCACGTTCAGCATAACTATCAATCGTCATTTCCGCGTTGAAAGAAATATCTTTGCGTTCGCCTTTTTCCAAGTCCAACTTCACCAATCGTCCATCTGCAATACCGAATAAGTTCTTAGCATCTTTATCTTGAGACATGCTCCAAATACCTCCAGCGTTTAACTTGATCAGCATTTTGGTTTCGTTTTCTTTGAAGTTACGCACCCAAAGATTTGCACCGTCTTCAAAACTAGTAAAGTAATATACTTTCTCACCGTCATTTGATAGAAAGGCATCTTGTAAGAATGACGAATGTTCGGTTAAACGAGCGCGACGGTTTTCGATTCCATTGAACTCAATAGCAAGCGGACTTACTTTTGCAGTGGTATCTTTTTTCTCTTTTTTGTTGCCACTTGTTTCTTTTGCAGTTTCTTTTGATTTTTCTTTCTCTTTCTCTGCGGTTTCTTTTTGTTCTTTCCAAAGGGCATAATCTTCTTTCTTCATTTTGAACAAATCGTACGACTCTTGGGTGAAAAACAACCCATACGCATCCGATTGCGCACCATGACTAGCAACGTTTTTCATTCCGTTTCTATCCGAAAACCAGAGCATCATTTTTCCATTCATTTGGAATTTTGCACCACTGTTTGAGAAACCATTTTGCGTTAAGGCTACCATCGGTTGTTTCCCCGTCACATCGATTAATCCGATTTGTTCGTGCCAATTTCCTTCTTGTAAGAAGTTAACCAATAGGTATTTACTGTCTGGTGACCAGTTGAAACCTTGATCGCCGTCACTGTAGGAATAATTGCGGTTAGCAGCTAATACATTTCGAATGGTTTTCGTTGCAACTGTGTATATACTTACTGCTGTTCTGTTTTCAAGGAAAGCAATTTCTTTTCCATCAGGTGAATACTTCGGTAAAAACGATTCGTTGCTTGTTTTGACAAGTGTTTCTTCTTTTAATAGGGTAGAGGAATAAAAATACGCATCTTCTTTGCGCACTTTTCTTGTTTCATAAATCCCCCAAATACCGTCACGCTCAGAAGCATAAAGGATGGCATTTCCATCAGGAGAAAAACTAATGTTGCGTTCTTCTTCTGGTGTATTGGTAACACGTTTTGTTGTTCCACCTTCGGCATTGACAACAAATACTTCACCGTGAACGATGAACGCAATTTCTTTTCCGTTGGGAGAAACCGCCATTTCGTTGGCGCCATCGGTATAAATTTCAGTTTTTTGGGTGTTGTTGTTATCGACAACTTGTAATTCAACTGCTAATTTTTTAGGCTGTGAACCAGGAGTCATCGTGTAAATTTCACCATCGTATGCAAAACACAATTCATTGTTTGCTGAAACAGATAAAAAACGAACAGGATTTGTTGTGAAATTAGTGAGTTGTTTCGTTGCAACTTCGTTGCCAATAGGCATTTCCCACACATTGAACGAACCACTGCGTTCGCTTAAGTAAAAAACAGCTTGTTCGTCGTTACTCCAAATAGGTGTGCGGTCTTCACCGTTAAAAGCGGTTAATTGTTGAAATGAGTTGGCAGTTTTATCAAAAACCCAACAATCACGTGCAACAGATGACGTGTGGTGCTTGCGCAATGGATCTTCGTATCCTTTTTTGTCGTGGAACAATAATTTTGTTCCGTTTTTATTCCATTTTGCATCTTCAGCAACAATCGATAATTCCTGACGTTCTCTACCACCATCAATCGATACGGCATACAATTCACCCAAGGCATTGTAAGGGAATTGTGTATATTGTGCATTGTCCTGACGTGAGGCGTTGAAATAGACCGTTTTCCCATCTCCAGAAATGGATTGTGGGTAATCGTTGCTCGAATGGAACGTTAAGCGCTCGGGTTGTCCACCAGTCAACGCGATTTTATAAATATCAAAGTTGCCATTGCGGTCCGAAGCATAAATCAATGATTTGCTATCAGCAGTGAAAATAGGCATACACTCGTATTCCTCACTTTTCGTTAATGGCACAGCAATTCCTCCTTCAGATGAGATCTTAAACAAATCACCTTTGTAAGCAAAGACAATTGTTTTTCCATCAGGGGAAATAACAGGATAACGCAACCAAAGCGGTGCAGCATTTGTTGTTGTTTGAATAGTTGGGGTAACGAGACTCATCGAAAATAGTCCGATGAAGAACCAAGCAAATAGTTTTTTCATAGCGTTCAATTGTAGGTATTAAAAGTAAGACAAACAATTGAATTAAAAGTTGCTATTTGAAGAAATGTATCTAAAAATCAGTGTTTTTTTTCTTTTTTTCTGGAACAGGATCGTGACCATGTCCACCCCAAGGATGGCAGCGGCTGATGCGCTTTGTTCCCAAAAACAATCCTTTGATTGGTCCGTGAATTTTCAATGCTTGTACCATGTAGGCAGAACAAGTAGGATCGAAGCGGCAAGCATTTGGTAAAATCGGGCTAATTACCCATTGGTACAATTTTACAGGAAGGATGAGGATGTAACTGAAAAACAATCCAATGTAACGCATCTTCAGTTGATTAATTTGCGTTGTCGAAACAAGGATAAACACCTTCAGCAGATGCTTGGATCACTTGTGCTAACTGTAAGTGTGCAGCCAATGCCAATTGCGAATAATTCTGCGACGAATTCCCGAAACTTGCAGCAGAAGTCACCCACATCTTTTGAATCAATTCTTCGCCATTTGCAACAGTTCCAATGCGATTCACAACGGCATGTACATTTCCAGCTCCAGCATGATACACGTGCATCACCAACAAACGGAACCAGATTGCTTGCTCGTCCAACGGTAAGCCAGCTCCTCTAGCAATAGCTCGCGCAGAAGGAATACACGATTTTTTCAACAATTGCGCAGCAGCATATGCAGAACGGTAAAAATCTTTTCGTTCATCAACCGAACCGTTAACTGTAAGACCATAACTACGAGCCACACTCGGCATCAATTGAAATGCACCGTAAGCTCCAACAGTTGATTTTGCTAGTTTCCCTGGACTTTCAATTAATAAGATAGATTGTGCAAACCACGGATCAACGCCGCACGCTTCAAATGTCGAAACTCCTTTTGCCAAACTTTCAAAAACTAAGTCAAAACGGTAGAAGTTGTTTTTTCCATTAGTCACGTTGATGCGCTCTTCAAAAGGCAATCCATGCGCTTGTTTCACGCTATCTTTGAATACTTGCTTTTCAGCTTCTGTTTGTCTGCTCCAATCGGCAAACGACATTTTAGCAATGATTTTACGCGTTGTCGCCACGTTGATCAAGACTGAATCAGGTGACAATTGCATGATTTTCTGCCAAAACAAAGGTTGTTCTAACTGATCCCAAGCTTTTGCAGTAATGGCATTCGTTCCTAAAATAATGTGTTCCGAATTTTCCTTGTAAACGGAAACGTATTCTTTTTCCCAATTATAGGTTTGGCCAATTAGAACATTGACGACACTTGTAACAATAACCAAGAATAAATACTTCATTTTACCGGACTTATAGGATATTATAAATATACCAACTATAACGCTTTGTTTGAACTTGGTTACGAGTAAAAGCGCACAATTGACTTTTAATAACTTCCTATTCCGCTGATAATGAAGTAAGAAAACACGATGTTATTGTGGATTAAAACTCGACAATAAGTCCGATAGTTGGAGTAACAGTTGCCGATTCGTTTTTCAATAATACAGGAATTCCGTTCGATCCATCTGTTTTCAATGCTAGTCCATCAGTCGTTTCAAAGGCAGTATTGTCAGCCGTTCGTTTGAAAGTATAATAAGGAGTTCCCAATTGTTTGGTACCAAGTATGTTTTGAATGTCAATAAAGAACACCATACTCGTTTTCTTGTAATTCCATGTTTTATCCACACGCAAATCAAGTTGACTGAAAGCGGTTAAACGTTCGCTATTGATTTTGTTATAATCAAGCGTTCCAGTACCCAATAAGGCAAAGTTTTGTTGCGACGCAGTTAAGTCAAATGGTGTGTAAGGAACACCACCAGCTAATCGGTATTTTGCGCCCAATTGCCAATTGTTTTTCAATTTATATCCCAATGTTCCCGAAAGCAAATGTTGATTGTCCCAAGCAGAAGGCAATAATACGCCGTTCAATCCCGAAAACTTGCTACGTACATAAGTGTAACTAACAAAGTAAAACACTTTCTTGATCAGCTTTTGTTGCACAAAAATTTCGAATCCATACGTTTCACCAACGCCCGTGCTTTGAACAGCTTCGTTACCAACCGCACCAAATTCTTGACCTTGATTGGCCAATGATATTCCTGTTAACAAGGAAACGGGATAATTTGCATATTTCTTGTAAAATCCTTCAACTGTAATGCGCAATGCAGAATTGGGTAGGAACTGCGCTCCAACAACATAATGCGTCGATTGGATGTATTGCGCAGACACATTTGCTAATTCGTTGGCATTGTTTCGGTAACCTAAAACCGTGTATGCAGGTAATTTGTAATACGAACCAATACTTGCTGAAACTTCTACTTTTGGACGAACAGTATATGCTACCGAAAAACGCGGAGAAATGGTTTTAAGTGGATTCATTCCTGTTGTTGTCAAGGAATTCATGTCTGAACGCACCCCCGATGAAACCAATAGTTTGTCGTTGAAAAAGTTTTTCGATACTTGCGCAAATGCGCCAAATTTAAAGAAATCCAATTTGCTGATAAAAGTAATCTGTGTTGCAGGAACAATGACGACGTTGTTGGAATCAACAACAGCTTCGGTTAATTTGTTGAACAAATCAGTGTTGTATTTCACATATTGAGCGGAAATTCCAAAGGCATATTTCCAGCCTTTCAAGTATTTGTTGACATCAATGCGCAATTTGTTTTCAATTTCTTGAGAAGTCAAACCATAATTACGGAATGCTTCGTTGTTGTATTGCGCGTCTTTGAATCGGTCCAATTGATTATTGAACATGTTGCGACTCAAGGCAATATTCACATATCCTTTGTTCACCAAGCGTTTCAAGGTAGCCCCAGTTGTGTAATTCCATTGTTCGATAAATGGCAAGGAACGTCTGAAGTATTCGTTTTCTGGGGACGATTCCCGCGTTGCACCAAAGTTAAATTTGTCAATAGCACCTAAACCAATGAACTTTAACGTTGTTTTTTCGTTCAAGCGTGTCGTTACATTCAATTGATAATCTTGGTAACGTGGACGAATCGGTAAATCGATTAACTTGAATAATAAATCCAAATACGAAAAACGACCTGCAGCTAAAAAGTCAGTCTTTTTTGACAAAGGTCCTTCTAATGTCACTGCAGATTCGGTGAAACTTGCACGCACATTTCCCATGAAGCGGTTGCTGTTGCCTTGGCGTTGTTTGATCACAAAAGTTGACGCGAGTGCATTGTCGTAACGTGCATCAAATGCTGACGAACTTAGTTTCAATTCCTCAATAAATGAAACATTGACGATACCTTGCGCACCACCCGAACTTCCTTGTGTTTGAAAGTGATTCAGTACTGGAATTTCGATTCCGTCCAGATAATAAACGTTTTCGTTTGGTGCACCACCACGAATGATGATGTCGTTACGACCACCACCAATAGAACCACCAACCCCAGGAAGGGCTTGAACCACTTTGGAAACGTCGTAATTTCCTCCGGGATTACTTTTGATCTCTTCGCTTGTTAAGCGTTGAACTGACAAAGGCGTTACCATATCGGTTGCGCTTGCTTTTTTGGATCTATCATCGGTAATGATTACTTCATCGATGCTGTTTTCTTGTGGAGAAAGTTCAAACGACAATACTTGTGCATTTCCAGATGTTAGCACTATGTTGTACTTCGTTAATTCAAAGTAAGCAGGCGCTTTCACCGTGATGTTGTACGTTCCTGTTGGTAGTTCAATGCGGAATTTACCATCCAAGTCGCTTAAAAATTTGTTAGTGGAATTGCTCACAGAAATTTGAGCTCCTTGAATTAGTTCTTGGGTGTTTTTATCCATGACAACGCCTTCAACTTTTCCAGTTGTTTGAGCAAATGAAATGGAGGTTACTACGGATAAGAAAAGCGTTAATAGCAAGCGGTAATGTGCCATAATAGTTATTTTGGTTGAAATAGGATACTGATTGAATTGACGCAATGGCGGGTGTCTTTTGGTGTAAATCCTTCGCCTTCAAAAACGTGTCCCAAATGCGCGTTGCAATGAGCACACACAATTTCGGTTCGACTTCCATCAGCGTCAGGTAAGCGTTTCACGTTTTTTTCGATGATATCATCAAAACTTGGCCATCCGCAGCCCGCGTCAAATTTCGCTGTCGATTCGTAAAGCGGAGTAGCACAACGTTTACACACATAAATTCCCGCTTCATCGTGCTTGTAATAGGCACCAGAGTAGGGGTATTCTGTTCCTTTGTTTACTATAACGCGTTCTTCTTCAGGAGTAAGTTTGCGCCAGTTTTCCTGCTTTATTTGTGCTTCAGGAGCAGTTGTTTCAGGCGTATTTGTTTGACAAGATGCAAGTAACGAAAACAATGAGACGCCAATGAGCAAGATTATTTTTTGGTTGAGCATGTTTGTTTATTTGGGTTGAAAAAGAATACTAACGGAATTGACACAATGGCGCGTGTTTTTTGCTGTAAAACCTTCGCCTTCAAACACGTGTCCCAAATGACCGTCGCAGTTAGCGCATACAATTTCAACACGTCTTCCATCAGCATCCAACACGCGTTTGACATTTTTTTCAATCATGTCGTCAAAACTTGGCCATCCACATCCAGAATCGAATTTCGCAGTCGATTCATAAAGTGGGTGATCACAACGTTTGCACACAAATATTCCGTCTTCTTTGAAATCGTTGTACGCTCCAGTATACGGATATTCTGTTCCTTTTCGAACAATTACCCGTTCTTCTTCGGGAGTTAGTTCACGCCATTTTTGTGTTTCCATAGCGTATAAACAAACAACGAGCGATTTGGTTGATTAATATGCCAAATCATTTTGTCCAGAAAGATACATTTTCATGTAAAAATCGGTGATTTGTTGAAGAATATTTTTATTTGGATTTTTGGACTTGAGCACGATTGTTGTTTCATCGCGGGTACCATCAATAATAAAATGGTCGAACTCACGCATGATTTGAAGCTCTTTTGGAAGCTCAAATTGCTTCGTCATTTCTTTAAAGTCGACAAAGAAATACATACTGCTTTTGCCAAAATTTGTTGCACATGCAGGAAGTTTTACAGGTCGGTTGTCTGTATCTTCTTTTGCACTGAATGCAACATAACCTGGTCGATTGGTATATTGCACCTTCTCAGTGAGGTCATTGAATTCATTATTTTTTTTTGCAGCAATGTCCATGATCATAGGTAACAACGATTTATCCGAACCATTTCCAATAAAACCACTGAAATTTTGGGTCATGTCTAATGTTCTTGTTGCATTGCCTGTTTTTACGACTGCAAATTCGCCAGAAAGTAATTTACTCAACGCTTTATCTCCCAAGGAGAGCATCAATAATTTCGCCTCAGAGCTCAAGTTTTTAGCAATTTCTTTGAAGAAATTCGGAGCAAATTCGTTGATGAAATCATTCGTTTTCTTCATATCGATATTTAGTGCAAAGCCCATCCAAGCAGGACCGCCTTTTAGTTTATTAGTAAAGCTTTTCATTGGTGCTTTATCGGTGTAAAATCGATTCTTTAATTCTTCTGAATACAAGTTTTTTGACGTCAAACGCATTTCGCCATTATCAAAGGTAAGCGCTGATTGAACATATCCATCTGACGTTAAATCCGCTAACTCGTTTTTTTGTTTTTCAGTAAGGTTTCCAATTATTGGATTTGATAGATTAAAAACACGTTCGATCGACATTCCAGAAACAAAATCACCTTCCTGCGCTAGGATATCAGCAACTTTTCCTTCACTCAAATCGCCTTTAGCTGTTTCGAATGTTTTTGTTAAGAGGCTTTTTCCATCGTATTCTCCGGACTTGGTGATAACAATTAATATCTTGTCGTCAAAACCAAATGTAACGTCGTTTTCTTGGTAATACAATAGATCGTTGCTCTTTTCGAGTGTGTATCCCATTTGACTAATGACATCATTCAAACTGTCTTTGTTTTTAACGTTGATCACGCCATAAGTCGTTAATTGTTGTGAGGCATCTAGTCCTTCAATTGCATAGTAAATAGGACGTTCTAAATCTATTCCTTTTTGCCAAAGCGCAAGTTGAGCTCCAACTAGTAAATTGATTTGAGGTATTTTTTGAATGCCAGCTTTGTTGAGTATCTCTAAGGGAGAAACATGTCCAAAACTGATGATTTTTTCGTTTTTAGCAATGATTGCGGAGATTGCGCTTTCAGCTGATAAGTCGTTTTTTTTACCACATGCAACAAAAAGCAATAAAAGTGGAAGCAAGAACAGTGATTTCAAATGCAATTTCATGAGTTTTTTCATTTTTATGATCAAATACAAAGTAAATGTATTGTTTCTTTTTAATTTCGAAGCTGGTATTTCAAAATTCGTTCCATTTTTTTCTATTAGTTGTGCATTTCATTGAACCTCATTTTAATTGGCGCCATTCGTACATTGCTTCGGAAGATCCGAATTCACCATTTTACAACCGAATTTATAGTGAGTTTGAATTTACCGATAAAGTTTACAATTATTTGATTCACCCGCAATGGGACAATATTGGTTCAAAAACATTGTTTACCAAAATACTGTTTGTCGATTACGAAGAACAATATGCAATTCTTGAATTTATTGGCGAATGGAATGATGCCATTGAAAATGATATCATGACCTTGAAACGAAATATCATCGAACCTATTCAAGAAAATGGAATCAATAAGTTTATTCTTGTTGGCGAAAATGTACTCAATTTCCATTATTCCGATGATTGTTATTACGAAGAATGGTTTGACGAAGTAGAAGAGGGGTGGATTGCACTGGTGAATTTTCACGACCATGTATTAGTTGAATTTGAAAAAGCGCGTATCGATCATTATTTTGTCATGGGAGGTGATTTGGAAGATATCGAATGGCGAACATATACGCCTGCACAATTCTTTGAACGTGTAGATGGTTTGGTGCAACGAAGAATCGGGTAAATATTAACAGGTGATTTTCTAAATTTGGAAAAAGTGAAAAACGTAATATTTCTTTTTTGCTAAATTACAGCGTGTTGGTTTATAGTGATTTAGCAATTTCACAATAGAGCAATGTTACAAAAGGGTAATATTACCCTTTTACCGCTTCAACCAAAGGTATCATATTCAATTCAGCCGTTACTCCGATTTTTCGCAAAAAAAAAGAGGCTAACGCTATGTTAACCTCTTCTTATTGTTAAAATTATTGATTAATCAATATAGATTTTCTTAGAAACGAAATTGTTGTTGACATTGATATGCGCAACATAAATTCCTTTTGGTAATTGCTTGTTTAATTTCACTTGCAATAAATTATTTCCAGTTGCAACATTTCCTAATTGTTCAAATTGAACAGATTTACCAGACAAGTCTACTAAGTTGATAGCTGCCTCTCCGTTTAATTGAGAAGTTAAATCGATTGTTAACGAGTTAGTTGCTTGAGCATAACCTAAATTAATCGCCACCTTTGCAGTGTTTTCCTCAATTCCGGCAGTGGAACCAAAAACGTGTTGAGAGTTGCGAATGATATCACCGCTATCACTTCCATTTGAATTAGTAACATTAGTTCCTAAATAGAAAGTTACGTTTCCAACATTCGTTGCAGGCGCTGTCCAATGGAACGACCAGTTATTCAAACTTGTGCCACCAGATTTTTGTGTAATTCTAGTTTTTCCACCAAAAGTAACTGTTTTAGTTGTTGTTGCATTGATTACAGCAACAGAACCAGCAGCAGTGTTGCTAGGAGTTAATGCAACGATTTCAAATCCGTTTTTTGCATTTGTTGTTAACATGCCAACAGAAACAGTATATGTTTCACCTGGATTATACGATGTCACCATTGTGCCAGCAGCATTTGTCAATACAACTGTTTGGAAGCCAGTTCCACTTTGAACAGTTCCACTGTGACAAGAAGTACAACTTCCATCGCCAGGCGCACCTGTTTTTCCACCTGGAGAACCACTTGTGCTCAGGTGAACAGTTTTGTTCATTTTTGTTACGTTGATTGAGTTAAAACTCAACAATCCAATAGATCCAGCTAATAGTGCTAGGAATACGTGATTTTTTTTCATTTTCGTAGTTTTTGTTTGTTATAATCGTTTACCCGAAACTTCGGGATTTAATCTTCCATTATTTAATCTTTAATCTTTAATCTTTAATCTTTCAATCTTCCATCCCGACGCTTCGGGATTCAATCTTCCAATCTTCAATCTTCAATCTTCAATCTTCAATCTTCCAATCTTTAATCTTCCAATCTTTAATCTTCCAATCTTTAATCTTCCAATCTTTAATCTTTAATCTTCCAATCTTCAATCTAATTATCCAACTTCCCTTGTTTTACCCAACAGTCGAAATATTGTAACAGTGTGTCGGCTAATTGCGGACCGCCAATGGGCATTAATGTTGTAGATCCATGTATTGATTTTGAAATTTTTGTCGCATTATTTGCAATTTCAGAATGATTCGTTAGTGCTGGAGATGTGTTTCCAGGTCCATGACAACCAATACAGTTGTCCGTTATCATGGGCATGATCTGTGTGCTGAATGAAATAGTGTCAGGACAAACCAATACCGTTTCTGCTTTGTCTTTTGTACAACTCGTTAACAATAATAACGAGACCGTGAATGTTAGAAATTTCATCTTATTTGATAATTAATGGTTTGAATGTAAACCATGACAATGCTGGAAAGAATAACATTGGCATTAAAAAGCCTTTGAAGAAATCTTTCATCAATTCTGCATCTTCGTTTTTAAATGTTGGATCGTTTGATTTTAACACGTAAAAAACCAACGCGATTGAAACTCCTGAAAGTAACAAATTGAATAAAAAAGTTGCAATGGATTTATTCGTTATGATTTTACTGATTCCGAAGAAAAGGATACTTGCAAAAGTACCTATCATCACGTTGTATGCTAAAATTTTAACAACACTTGCAACTTCTGAAAAATCAACAATGACATTCGTGTAAAAACTAGTATAAACTACACTTACGACGGTTGCAAATAAACTGGAAATGATTCCAAGACTAAAAATGCGTGCAAACATGGTCTTTATTTTTTAGTTACTGGAATGGAATACGTAATATTCATAATATCTGGAACAGCATCACTTTTCTTCCCGATTTTATAATCCATTCTGTTAACAGGAAAAGCACCCGTGAAAACTAGTTCACTTCCGTTTTTGGACAATTTAGCAGGAATTTTCTTTTCTTTTGCTACCCCTTTCATGGTTAAAATACCTGAAATTACATAGTCACTTCCAGCTTTTGTAATGGCAGAAGAAACAAATTTGATCGTCGGGTATTTACTTGCTTGAAACCATTCTTCCGTCTGTGCTTTTTTATTCATCAAGCCATTTCCTGTGCTGATAGATCCAACTGTAATCGTTAAGTCGAATTTAGAACCTGCTAAATCCGCTTCATCAAACTTTACAACACCTTTCAAATCGGTAAACGAACCAGAAGGGTCTTTGCTTTTGAAAGCGATTTTAAAACCGTCTTTGATTTTAAAATCATCCGCTAATGTAGACGTTGAAATAAATGAAGCAGTGACAAATAATGTCAACGCGACAACTGGTAAAATTAATTTTCTCATGATTATTGTTTGTTCGTTATTAACCTTTTTCGAATTTTCGACCAATACAGAAACCAAGTCTAAATTGTCCTTTGGACCATTTTTCTTGTGTATTTGTAATGAATTGTGTTTCGGTAAAACCACTAGAATTCGTTAAATAAACGGTGAAGTTATGACCGAATGTGATCCATTCGATAGCAAAACCCAAACTGTTTTGGTAGTTGGTACGTAAATTGGTTTGATTGAAACAGTGATAGTATTCTGCTAAAAGGCCAACTTTCGAAGTGATGCTCCAACGCATTGCACCTCCCAATGAAAACACTGTGTTTTGATCATCAGAAGCGACATAATTGCGGTGCACTACTGTTGGCATAACAGCTATACTAAATGATTCACCAAACTTGCGAGCAACGTTCAATTGTGCAGCATAAGCCAAACGATGCACTTGTTTCGGGTAATAATTAACTGATGAAATATCATCGGAAGCTTTTTGATAGGTATACGTAACCGTTCCATTTGCGGACAATGAAAAAGGAATCGTAGCCGATTGGTGTAAAATACGGTATTTCCCAAAGGCATCTAATAATGAACGGTATGGATTTCCATTTCCCTTGCTACGTCCTAAACCGACCATGAATTTATCAGTAACACCATATTCAAAGGCCATGCGAATGTCCGAAGCGTTATCAAAACCAAACCAGTTTTGTGCACCACCATTTGATCCCGCTAAATCACCAAAACGGTGCTCGATACGGAACTCCAAAACGCCCTTGCGTAAATTCTCCACAGAATGTCCATTTATGATGCGTGTAGATTCGAATGTACGAATAGGTTCTGAATATGTTTCTTCGGCTATTTCAGTGCTTTCAGTTATGACTTGTGTTGAATCTTGTGCGCTTGCTGTTGATATTGATAAAATTGATAGTAGACAACTTCCAATAAAAAGCAATTTATTATTCTTCATTTCTTTACTTTATAGGTTAAAGTTAAAAAAAATAGTTACCACGGTTATTACTTTTAAAAAATTAACAAAAAAATAGGAAATTAAATGACTGGACTTTTTGTTTAATGACGCACAAAAAAAGCGGTATTTAACCGCTTTTTTTATTTTATCCATTCCAAACTCCCATGGAGTTGAATTTTTCAATGCGTTCGTCAATGCGTTGTTTCGGATCTTTCGGATCCAATTCGTTTAAATACTCTTTGATTTTACCTTTCACGCGTTCAAACATTTCTTCTTGATGTCTGTGCGCACCTGCCAAAGGTTCTTCGATAACGTCATCAACTAATTTCAAACGTTTCATGTCAACACTTGTCAATTTTAACGCATCTGCTGCACGTTCTTTGAAATCCCATGAACGCCATAAAATTGACGAACACGATTCAGGTGAAATGACCGAATACCACGTATTTTCCAACATGACAACTTTGTCACCAACACCAATTCCCAATGCACCACCTGATGCACCTTCTCCGATGACGATACAAATAACTGGAACTTTCAAACGCATCATTTCATAAATGTTGCGTGCAATTGCTTCGCCTTGTCCACGCTCTTCTGCTTCCAAACCTGGAAATGCTCCTGGCGTGTCAATAAACGTAACAATTGGCTTGTTGAATTTCTCTGCTAAACGCATCAAGCGCAATGCTTTGCGGTATCCCTCTGGATTTGCCATACCGAAATTACGGTATTGACGCATCTTCGTGTTGATTCCTTTTTGCTGTCCAATGAACATCACAGAACGACCGTCCAATAAACCAAACCCACCAATCATCGCTTTGTCGTCTTTTACGCTGCGGTCACCGTGTAATTCTTGGAACGTATTGTCACTGATGGCATTAATATAAGCCAATGTATATGGTCTGTCTGGGTGACGGGACAATTGAACACGCTGCCATGGAGTCAATCCACTAAAGATTTCCTTCGTAACAGTCGTTAATTTTTCTTCTAAAACGCTGATCGTGTCAGCCATAGCTACACCAGTAGTAGCGCCGATTTCACGTGTTTGCTCGATTTGTTCTTCCAGTGCCTTAATTGGCTCTTCAAAATCTAAATATGTCGACATAATTGTTATTTTGAGTCCCGAAATTTACGAAAATAGTTTGCATTTATTAATTTTATAGCATGGTAAATTTCCCTTCTTGTAAAATTAATCTCGGTTTACACATCTTATCCAAGCGTCAAGATGGTTATCACGAAGTGGAAACACCCATGCTTTCAGTCCCCTTGAACGATGTGCTTGAAATTACCTTGAGTGATGAAGATGAGTTAGTTACGACTGGTTTAGCGATACCTGGAACGGGTAATTTATGTACAGATGCCTTGCAACTGCTGCGCAACGATTTTGCGATTCCTCCTGTTCGCATTCACCTGCACAAAAATATTCCAATGGGTGGTGGATTGGGTGGCGGTTCTTCAGATGCAGCTGCTGTTTTGACCTTATTGAACGATTTGTGTCAATTAAATTGCTCCGATGAGGTGCTTGAGAACTATGCAGCACAATTGGGTTCCGATTGTGCGTTTTTTATCAAAGGCGGCACGCAACTATGCACAGGACGTGGTGAAATACTGACTCCGATGTCGCTGTCATTGTCCGGTTACTGGATTGTTTTGATCAATAATGGAACACACGTGTCCACCAAAACGGCGTTTGAAAAAGTGATTCCCCTTGCAGACAGACCAAGTGTTTTAGCTCACATTTCTCTGCCAATCGCGGAATGGAAAACTGCTTTGCAAAACGATTTTGAAGTGAGTGTTTTCGCAACCTATCCAGAATTGGCAGCAATTAAATCAGAATTCTATGAAAAAGGAGCTATTTATGCGAGCATGTCAGGATCAGGATCTACGATGTATGGGATTTTTCAGGAAAAACCTAGCTCAATCTCGTGGAGTTTTGAATCGGTATTTGAATATTGGATAGCTTTGTAAGCAGCAATAAATGATAGTCAAAAAAAATCCCCGTTTGGTTATAAACGGGGATTTTTTATATGTAGTTAACCAACTTTTCGTGGTGTTACTTTTGGAGCTGGCGCTGGTGCTGGCGGTGGAGCCGTTCTTGTAGGTGCTGGCGCTGGAGTTGGAACTGGACGCGGAGCGGGAGCTGGAGCAGGCACACTCGGACGAGGAGTAGGCGCTGGAGCTGGTCTGCTTGGTCGCGGTTCACTCGGTTGCGGTGTGCGAACAGGTTGTGGCTCACGCGGTTCCTCTCTCGGCGCAACTGGTTTTCTTACAGGACGTGCAGGTTCTGTAGCTGGTTCTTTCGGAATAGCTGGTTTTTTTTCAATTGGTTCATCTATCGGTCGTGTGCCAATTGGTTGTGCGATCGGTTGCGTAGTCCCTGGAACTTTTGGTTCTTGTACCATTGGGCGTTGTGGTTTGCGTCCACCTGGATTCACATTCGGAACAGGTTGTGCTATTGGCTTTAATACGGTTGTATTCGGATTTCTAACTGGAATAACAGGTGCAGGAGTAGGAGGAATGCGCAAAAACCCATTGTCGTAAATACATGCGTCAAGTTCCATTCCGGTAAAGCCCATGCGTTCGCATTCCTTGCGGGAACGGTCACGTTGGTTTTGTGGTAAATCAGCAGTCGTGCGGAAAGCGAGCGGAAACGAGCGATCGGTGAAAGAAAGTGTGCTGCGACCAAATCCGTAGTCAAACAATGACTCTTCTTGTGTGATGCGGTAGCGTTCGGAGTAATCACGCGCTAAAAAATTCAAGTATTCACGGTGCATCGCATCGGTCATGTTGTTGCCATAATTTGCAAAGTTCAAGTTGGAAGTATTGGTGTTGAAATCGTCAAAACGGTTGTTATTGGCATTTCCCAAAAGCCCATCGTAATTATCACTACAAGGAAAAATAGAGACAGCTATGTTCATGAATCCTTGGTTTCCTCCGTGCATATCGACACGAACAGTTTCACCTGTTGGCCAAGTGACCAAGTAATCTTTTCCTTCTTGACGAATAACACCACCGTGTTCCAAAAAGTATGGTCTGTTTTCCAAATAAACGGCTTCACCATCCACACGAAGTGGCGTAGAAGAATTCCCGTCTGGTTTGTCCTCTGTGTAAAAAGCAATGCGGTCACCAGCAACTGACATGGCAACAGCATTGTTCAATGAAATATCTGTTCCTTCTGCTTTTTGGCGCACTTGTACATTCAAATGACCAGAAGCTGATTTCACCAAAGTAAATTCACCAACAGTTTGAATGGAGTAATTGGTTTTATCGAACGAAGAAAAATGAGGATCGCCATACGAACGACCGATTACAGGCGGACAACCAGCAACTGTTGTAAATTGCGACAAACGGTTCCAATTGCGTTGTGTCGCACCAGATGTTGTTCGCTTGTTGTTTTCGATACTTGATTTGATGTTGTTTTGTGTTGCTTGTGGCAAAACAGCAAACATTTCTTTCGGTGTAAAATCCTCGGGAAAATAACGATCGGGGATGGGTTGGTTGCTCACCATTGCTTGCATGCTCTCGGCTAACCACGTACCACGCGTTTTGTCCCAACCGACAAGTTGCGTTTTCAAAGGTTCAAATTGTTGCACGAACAAGGAATCCATTTGTGCGTAAGTGACCACCGAACAAGCGATAGCACCAATAGTTGTGAGTAGGTACTTGTGTAATTTCATGGGTTTCAATTTATAGTTGTCACGATTATTGCAATAAATGTACCAAAAAATTAAAACCTGGAAAAGCTTCGCGTGCTACCGTATGTTAAAAAATGTTTAGGTACGCTTGCCTTCAAGTCCCGACAATTCGAGATCAGTCTACTATATTCTAACAAATAGCTACGCGCTGACTGAGGCACTCGAAGGCAAGCGTTTAAAAAGTAGACTTCAAGTCCCGACAATTCGATATCAGTCAGCGCTTTTCTTTGTTGTCAGCAAAAATGTAGATTGAGGTTTTTTTGTAGACTGAGGTTCTCGAAGCCTACAAAAAAAAAGAGGCTTCTCAAAATGAAAAGCCTCTTTAAAGTTATTGTTTCAGTCGTTTATTAACGTACTTCAAACATGTTTTCTTCTGATTTTCTTACTTTAGCAGCGTGTTGCAAACCATCATCTGCGTGACGGTAACCCAATGCAGCAACAACAACTGAGTGGTAACCATCCAAGCCCAATAATTCATCGTATGCTTTAGGTTCGAAACCTTCCATTGGTGTCGCATCAATTTTCAAGCTAGCAGCTTGCGTTAACAAGATTCCCAAACCGATGTATGCTTGTTTTGCATTCCAGATTGCTTTTTGCTCGTCAGATAAGTAGCTAATTGCTCCTTTCATGTAATCACCGTAACCAGCTAAATCAGCAGCATTCATTCCTCTTGTTTCAGCTGTCAAATTAATTAATGCGTCAATATCTGCATTCGTTGTAGTGTTTTGCGCTGCAAAAACGAATAGGTGAGAAGCATCTGTAATTTGTCCTTGACCGTAAGATTTCTCACGCAATTGAGCACGCAATTCAGGGTTTTCAACAATAATTACTTTGAATGGTTGAATTCCGTATGAAGTAGGAGCTAAGCGAACAGCTTCTTTTAATAAATTTAATTCAGAAGCAGCAATTTTTTTCGTTGCATCGAATTGTTTTGTGGCATAACGCCAGTTTAAATGATCAATCATCTTTTTTGTTTTTATGGGTTATTATTAATAATCAAATTCCATTGGGACATCGAGTAAGAGCACTTTGCTGTTTTCGTTGAAAATGATGTCGCAATCTGTTGTATCCCAAACGCCAAGTGCATCGCGTTTTTTAAGTTGTTGTCCGTTCAACGTAATTTGTCCCTCCACAACAAACACGTAAACGCCGTTATTGTTTGCTTTTAATGCGTAATTTGCTGTTTTACCTTGTTCAAATTCGCCTAGGTGAAACCAAGCGTTTTGATGAATCCACACACCATCATCGTCCGGATTGGGAGATAAGATTTGTGCGAAGTTGTTTTTCATTTTAGCGGTATCCAACAATTGTTGGTCGTAGCGCGGAGTAACATTCTTTTTATTCGGGAACACCCAAATCTGGAACAAGTTCAATTCACCATTTGTCGCGTTGAATTCCGAATGTTGAATACCAGTTCCTGCGCTCATGACTTGAATTTCACCAGTAGTGATGGTAGCTTCATTCCCCATGGAATCGCGGTGTCTTAACGCACCTACCAACGGAATCGTAATGATTTCCATGTTGTCGTGTGGGTGGGTGCCAAATCCCATTCCGCCTGCTATTTTGTCGTCATTCAAAACACGCAAAGCACCAAAATGGATTTTTGATGGATCGTACCAAGAAGCAAAACTAAACGAATGGTGCGCATCTAACCAACCATGATTGGCATGTCCTCGTTGATCTGCTGGATGAAAAACTGTTTTCATACGTTCATTTTTTAAGTGCTGAATAAAGCGGAACAAATGTAGCACATTCCATTAAATAAATACCATGGTAAATAAATTCTTTAAGTAAATTTAACACGAGCACTGGCGCTATTTTTTGCTAAGTGATTGACTAAAAGAGAATAAGATGATAGCCAAATAAAAAAAAGATATTTTTTCAACTAATTTCTTGCAGAATAAAAAATAGTAGCTATCTTTGCAACGCTTTTAACGTAAAGCAGTACACAATTTTCCTAGTTCAACTGTTGTTGAAGTTCGAAAGAAAAGAAAATTGGTTTGGTAGTTCAGTTGGTTAGAATACATGCCTGTCACGCATGGGGTCGCGGGTTCGAGTCCCGTCCAGACCGCCAAGTTAAAAGCGTAAGCCTCCAATCGGAGGCTTTTTTTATGCCCAAAAGTTCCGTTTTTCAAGGTTTTTCAGTGTTTTCAAGGCTTTCTGCTGTTTCAGCGAATCGCCAAGAACATCAAAAAACATCAATTGAATTCAAAGTTCTGGCGAACAAGCCAGCGAACAAAATTAAAATCACCATTTTTGTTCGCTGGAAGTCGGGAAACCTTCGCCATTATTACGTTTGGTGAGATTTGCTTATGAATGATTTTAACGTGTTCACAGTATTTATTCATTAAATCCAGCGAACAAAATGGAGAATCAAAAATTCTTTGTCTCGTTTTGGTTAAATCCAAGCAGACAGCAAGACGGAAAAAGTAAGCTTTACATCCGCATCGCAATTGATGGTCGAAGAGCCGAAATTGCTACATCGTATTTTATCAAAAGAAGTGATTGGGACAATGCCCATTTCCAAGTCAAGCCCAAGGCACCCCATTCGGTCTTGATTAATGGTTTCATTGATCACACCACAAATGTGATTAAAAAGCACTTCCTATCGTATGCAGCATTTGGTAAAACCATTTCTGCCAAAGAACTCAAAGACCTCTTCCTGGGCAAAGAGGAAAAAGTAGAACCCAAATCACTAATGGATGCATTCGCATACCACAAAGTAAAAATGGAATCGATGATCCATGTGGGCAAAGTTGCCACAACTACGTTGGCCAAGTACAATTATTGCCAAGGAAAAGTTGAGCGTTTTTTACAATACCGTTTCAAGAAAAAGGACATTCTATTAACGGAGTTGAGTTTAAAGTTTGTAACTGAGTTCGAACACTTCCTTTTAGTAATCGAGCGCATGCAAACCAATTCAGCTCACAAGTACATTGTGAATCTAAAACGAATCATCAATGTTGCAGTGAGTGTTGAATGGATGCCGAAGAATCCATTTGATAACTTCAGATGTTCTTACACCAATCCGGAACGTGAAATTCTTACACAAACAGAACTAGACACGATGCAACACAAGTTGATTCTAATGCCTCGTTTAGCAGAAGTGAGAGATGTGTTTTTATTTTGTTGTTACACTGGTTTCGCTTACTCAGATATTTACAAATTTGAGCGTGACGCGATAACAATTGGAATGGATGGAGATTATTGGCTTTCTACCATTCGTCAAAAGACAGGAACCAGGGAAAGTGTTCCACTTTTACCATTAGCGTTGGAAATCATTAACCGATACAAAGAACATCCTGTATGTGTGAAGTTCAACAAACTCCTTCCAGTGAACAGCAATCAAAAGTACAATGCGTATTTGAAAGAAATAGCTGAGATCTGTGGAATTAAAAAGACATTGACTTCACACATGGCCAGACACACCTTTGCAACAACTGTGACCCTTTCAAATGGCGTTCCTTTGGAAACAGTTTCAAAGATGCTTGGACATACCAAACTATCGACAACACAAATCTACGCGAAAGTGCTCGATACCAAAGTGAGTCATGACATGGGAGCTTTGAAATCAATTCTTGCTGCCAAACAGAAGCCCAAGGATTCAGAAAGTAACCAGGAAGTTTCTGATAAAAAATTAGGTTAATGAAAGGTCTGCTTCGGCGGACCTTTTTTGTTAATGCGCTCTATTTTATCCTTTTACATAAATACATTACGATGTTAAATGCGTATTTTGCTCTCATACTACATAATATATCATACCAATCTAAAAACAATATTACGCTATGGAATACTTTATTGCAACAGCTAATAATTTTTGTGATGTCTTAGAACAGTTGAATTCAAGTGAACCGGATATCAACAATAGAGCAAATAAGGCAGCGAAATTAATCAAGAATACACTTGAGAATTTTAGAACTAAAATTCGAAAAGAGGGTTTCCGTTCTGCAGAAGATGAAATTCATTTTTTCAAATATGTGAAGCCTAAGATTAGTTCATACCTCATCTTTTATTCTGTTTTAGCTGAAATTGAAACATGTAAAATCACCTTGAATGATGAAGAATTGAAATTATTTATTGACAAAAAAGAACGGAAGTTTCGCCACGTCATGCGCGAGAATATTGACTTTGTCAAATATTACAATGCGGGCTTAAGTCATTTGGATAACATCTATTTTGTGCGCGAAGCAAATTTCCTTTCGATGTCTAAAAACAGTACACACCAATTAGCCGATCCTGAGTTCAATGCGTCACATGATATGGTTGCTGCTAATATTTTGGCTTTTGAGTTGTTTAAAAAACATGTTGATCCAAAGCCAGATTTGCAAGCTACTTATGGTCCACCAGTTCCAAAATTAAAATGGACGGCCAGTAAATCGGACTTTATCGAATTGGTTTATGCGCTTCAAGCAACTACTGCAATCAATTATGGTGAAAATGAAATCAAGGAAATCTTTTCAGCATTGCAATCTGTCTTTCATGTTCACATTGACGATCCGTATCGCATTTTCATAGATCTAGCAAATCGAAAAACGGCACCATTGAAATTTATCCCAAAGTTAGAAGAAGGATTTTTGAGAAAAGTGGATGAGATTGGTGGGATGATGTGAAAAATCAATCGCCCTGGTTTGATAACTAGGGCGATTAATTTTTTAATTCTTCGTTTGAAAGTTTTTTATTAGCGTTTAAGTTTAATAGTTCACATCGTTTTGGGGCATGGCGATGTAGCCGATTTTAAGCTCAAAAAAACAATAGAATCATACTGTTGATCCTTAACAAATGTTTAATAGAAGTACTTAATCCTTTATAATTCATAACCGATGATAAGTGCAGTTTTTTTATTTATCAAACCACTGTATTACTTTCAGGTTAATAACGTTAGACTTAAAAGGTTTAGAAATTAAAATATTATCTCCATCATTTTCGTTTGTTGCGCCTTCGGTATTCCAATCTCCACGAGTAATTTTAAATTCTAATGGAAATTGGACTTTTACAGTAATAGTTCTTTGAAAGTCTGAAATGTTATTCATTTTAATTTTTGAAGGATTCCAATTACCTAAACTTTCTTGATTCCCAACAATGTAAACTTCATCATCTTTATTTAAAGTTTTTATGTTAATAGTAATCGTATGAAATTCCCCATTTGGTTTTTCAGGGTTATTTTGTATGAATGTATTTAAGTTTTTTAATCCGACTGTTAATGAAGGCAAATAAACGCCCCAATGATTTTCTTCAGGAAATTCTTTATTTATTAGCGTCAATTTCCCAAAGTCTTGTTTTAGACTGATATTATTTTTAAATTTTTCGTAGCCAATATTCCATTGTTCAGGCATTGTTTTATATTCGTCAGATTGACTTGTATATAAAAATTTATTTTCTTTCAGTGAATTGATATCAAACTTACTAAATTCGGTCGCTAGTCTATAATCATCATAAGCAAAGTTTGGTGAAACAGCAATATAACCTCTAAAAACATCTGTTGAATTTATAAATTTATCTATAACAAAAGAAGCACTTAAGGAATGTCCAATAGCATAGTTGTTATTAGTTGTTCTATATTTACTATTTATAAAAGGGAAAACTTCATCAGTTAAATACTTCCAAAAATTATCCGAATTTGGATTTTTTGTTAATTGATAAAATGAAACATTTACTGGTTTAGGTAAATAATCATTAGGTCTAGAATAATCAGTCTCTTGGTAATAAGGTGAACAAATCCCAACAATAATGAATTTTTTAGAGAAATTTAAAAATCCTATTGCTGAATGAACTAAATCAAATTCCTCTCGGTTTTGTGAATCAAACACATAAATTACATCATAAGAAGTTAATGTGTTATCATCGTAACCTTGAGGCGTATAAATTAAAATTGGTCTTTTCTGATTTAAAATTTTTGATTTAATAGTAGTTTCTTGAACATTTGCGATTTCCTGAGCTTTTATTTTAGTAAAAGGAAATAAACAAAATAGCAGAACAAAAACGTGAATTTTATTTTTCATAACATTAATTTTCTACAAAAATAATTGAACAAAAACTTTGAAAATTGTAAAAATGAGACATTTTTATTTCAAATGCCAGAAAGTATCTTCACTTCCCAAATGGGTTCCTTTTTTTAAAAAATTACCAGGAGAATTATGAGTTAATTTGGTGAATACTTTATTTAAATGCGATTGGTCGCTATAATTATATTTGTAGGATATTTCAGTGAAATTATCGAAAGGTTTTTGATTAATCTTATGTGACAATGCGTTTCTGAATCTAACTATTTCTTGAAAATTTTTCACTGAGACACCTAAGTTTTCATTAAATAATCTATTTAAATGTCTTCTGCTAACTTGTATATTTTTTGATAGTTCAAAAACATTTAAAAATTGACTATCATCAAAAATTTTGAAGATTGCGTTTTTAACTATTTTATTTTCATTCGTGTGAAAATTCTTGAAAAGAAATGAATCAAGTAATTCTGTTAATATTTCTACATCTGGGTTTTTAAATAATTGATTTATTTCATTCTTGGAAAAAAAGTCAAAGTCTGTAATAAAATCTGTAAAGTCTAAACCTTTAAAAAAATTTTGGATTCCTAGAGGATTGAAAATTATTACAATTCTATAAATTTCACCTATTTGTTTAACATTGAAAACATCTTTTCTTATAGGAGTAAATATTTGTAATGGTAATAAGTCAGGTTGAAATTCTACTGATGCATCTTCATATCTTTTATGTGATTTGTATAGCGAAATGGCAGTGTTATAATGAGGGAAACAAGTAAATTCTCTCGCAATATTTTCATCATCTATTTCAATATAATAATATTGAACAAATTGTTTAATAATTTCATTTTTTGGTTTGAAAGTTTCAAAAATTCTCATTAAAAAGGAATATTATATAAAATTGCATCTTTCGTTTTTCAGCTACCCGAAGGTGGCGATTTCGAAGCACTTCATTGTCACCCAAGCAGGAACTTTGATAGAAGCACAAAGCTTCATTTAACCACTGAACCACCAATTTCTTGTAGGTGCTGTTATACGCTGCCTTATCTGTTATTTGTTTTTCCGTTTTCCTCGTTTGTTTAGTTTTATTTCGGTCTTGATGTCTTGCTCTATAAACTCTTCAAGTTCTTTTCTTCCTAACTCTACTGTCAAATAAGCAATCTTTAAGTTCTCGCAAATATGTTTGTTTAATAGTTCCTCATACTTGACAGGGAATTTGTTTTTTGTCGTTGCTTGAATAAAGTCATTATGATGTGAAAACAAGCTTTCCCCAATTGTTCTGCGTATAGTGTGATGTCTGCTGTCCAAAAGGTCATTCATTCTTCCCTTTAGATTTCCAGTTTCTCCAACATATACAATTTCTTCACTATGCTTTAAAGCATATACTCCTGCTTTTGAAGGAATTGTTGAAGTCCATTTACGAGTTAATTCAATCTGCTTCCAGTTGTCCGTTTTGAATAACTTGTCTTTCAAGCCTGTTAGGTAGTTTAACACATTCATTCTCTTAATTTGTTGGAATTAGTTTATCAAGTAATTTATCGATCTTCTTAACGCCATCTTTTCTTATTCTTTCCTTTGAAGACTTCAATGTTTGCTTAACCTTAAACCAAGTGCGGATGTCAATAGAAAATGCAATGTCCCTAATTTCTTTCTCTAAGTCTTCAATTGCCTCTTTTATAATCTCAGGTTTTATAGAGTTTGTCGTAACATCAATTGCTCCTTGCATTTGGTCAAACTCGTTTGGAAATTGTTGTTTTATTTCTTCGTAATAATCTTCGAGTAAGTCGAATGTTTCTATGATTTTCGTTTTTCCATTTAGCCTGTATGCAGTAACAGGGTCTATTGTGGCTAAACTGTCGACAGCATTTGTGTATTTTTCTTCAATGCTCTCTAGATTGTCTGCAACGTTGTCTTGAATTAGATTGTCAATAAGCTCAGAGTATAGTTGATTTAAGCATTGTTTTACTTCCTCTTTTTGTTCGTTTTTTGGAACCCGAAGTAAAATTCTTTCTGTCAAAAGTTCAACGATGTTTGAAGTGTCAAGCTGATTAAATATGAAATTCGTTTCTAAAAGATTGTAAAGAATTTTTCTTTTGATTTTTTTGTCGTCCTGTCTTGTTCTAAACCATTGTCCAAGTTCGTTTAAGAACCACCCGAAGGCGATACTAAAAATTGCGGTAATATATGTCCATTCAATTTTGTCCACCGTCGTTTTTTAAGGTTGCGTATAACGTCCCGTGGCTTGGCTTGAAGTAGCGATGCATGCGAACGTATTATTTTCTGCTAAAAATAAACATTTTCGTAAATAAAATTATGAAGGAAGAGCAAATTAGCAAATGCGCCAAACCACTGTTGTGAGAAGTTTTTATTCTTGATATATGTTCAATCAATGGTATTTCATCAGCTCATAATTTAGGTAGAATATTAAAACACCATTGTTCAATATCTTCTAATCAATTAATATTGCTTCATTCAACTATATTTTTTGTTGCTTCATAATCAAAA
>CALJKJ010000032.1 GCA_937973685.1 uncultured Flavobacteriales bacterium
AAATCTTTACCAACTTCAATTTCACGTTCGATTGTACGAGGATCAACTCCATCTTTGTTCAAAGCGATTGGGTTCATTGCAGCAACTTGCATTGCAACTTGACGACCAGCCTCAAGCGCATTTTCAGTAGCGACGTTCAATACGATCATAGTAGCTAATTGGTTTCCTGGGTGATTGTAAGCTACGACTGCTTCACCTTTCAACAAAGCATAAGCAGAAAGATCTAATTTCTCTCCAATTACACCAACTTGCTCCGTGATTTTCTCTTCAACAGTTAATTTATCATCGTATTTCAATGCTTTCAACTCTTCAGCAGAAGCTGGTAAGTTATTCATTGCGATGTCCATTAAACTTTGAACGAAATTGTGGTAAGTTTCATTTTTAGCAACGAAATCTGTTTCACAGTTCAAAGCAAGAATGACACCTAATTTGTTATCAGCAGAAGTTTGAGCTAAAACCAACCCTTCAGAAGCTTCGTTTTCACCTCTTTTCGCTGCAACTTTTTGACCTTTTTTACGAAGTAGATCGACTGCTGCTTCAAAATCACCGTTAGCTTCAACCAACGCGTTTTTACAGTCCATCATTCCAGCACCAGTTTGTTGGCGCAATTTATTTACATCTGACGCAGTAATTGCCATGACTTGTATCTTTAAATTATTCGTTTGTTGTTTCTTCAGCTTGTACTGGCGTTTCAGCTACAGCTTCTTCTTTGTCTTTACCAGAACCAGCTTTACGCTCTTCTAATCCTTCTTTGATTGCTCCACAAATTGCATCTAAAATGATAGAGATAGATTTTGTAGCATCATCATTTGCAGGAATTGGGAAATCTACTAAACGTGGATCTGAATTTGTATCGACCATAGCGAAAGTAGGAACGTTCAAACGTTTTGCTTCACTCAATGCGATATGCTCTTTCAAGATATCAACGATGAAAATAGCAGCTGGTTGACGTGTCATGTCAGCGATAGAACCAAAGTTTTTCTCTAATTTCTCACGTTGACGTGTTTTGAATAAACGCTCACGTTTGTTCAATGTTTCCCATGTACCATCTGTTTTCATTTTGTCAATAGCTGACATTTTACGAATAGACTTACGAGTTGTTTGGAAGTTTGTTAACATACCTCCTGACCAACGCTCAGTAACAAATGGCATATTTAATTCAGCTACACGAGTAGCAATGATTTCTTTTGCTTGTTTTTTAGTAGCAACAAAAAGTACTTTTTTACCCGACTTAGCAATTTGCTTCATTGCCGCACAAGCTTGATCAAGATGTGCAATTGTCTTATTAAGGTCTATGATGTGGATACCTTTTTTCTCGTCAAAGATATACGGCGCCATAGCCGGGTTCCATTTTCTTTTTAAGTGTCCGAAGTGAACACCTGCTGCTAATAAATTATCAAAATTAACTTTAGACATAATTCTTTTTTTTAAATTGTTTACATTCCCTGCTTTTCAGCAGTTTTGCTTATTCTTCAATAAGCTGTTTTTAGTAGTCAGCTAGCGAGGGGGACAAAAGCATTGTCGGGTACTTCGCGCTTGGATACTAAACAATCCCAACTTCCGAAAAAACGGAAATAGTTTTCGAGATTAACGTTTCGAGAACTGGAATTTCTTACGTGCTTTCGGTTGACCTGGTTTTTTACGTTCCACCATTCTTGGGTCACGTGTCATTAAACCTTCTGCTTTCAATAAAGTTTTATAATCTGCAGAAACTTCAACTAAAGCGCGAGAAATACCTAAACGAACTGCTTCCGCTTGTCCATTTACGCCACCTCCTGCTACGTTTACTTTGATATCATACTGTCCCAATGTGTCAGTTAAGTTAAACGGTTGTTCAACTTTCGTTTGCAACATTGCTACAGGAAAGAACTCTTTGTAATCTCTTTTATTAATCGTCAATTTACCCGTACCTTTTAATAAGTATACACGAGCAACTGAAGTTTTTCTTCTTCCTAATGCGTTAATTACTTCCATAACTGTTATTTAAATAAATCAAGGTTAATGACCTCTGGTTGTTGCGCCTCTTGTTTATGTTCTGCTCCAGCATACACTTTGATATTTGTGTATAATTGGCGTCCCAATGTGTTTTTTGGCAACATACCTTTGATTGCTTTCTCAATAACACGAGCAGGATTACGTTTCAACAACTCTTCAGCTGTTAATGAACGCTGTCCACCCGGGTAACCAGTGTAACGCACATACTCTTTGTCAACCATTTTGGTTCCAGAGAATGAAATTTTTGCTGCATTAATAACAATTACGTTATCGCCACAGTCTGCATGCGGTGTGAAGTTTGCTTTGTGTTTTCCACGAGCTAACTTCGCTACCTTGCTTGCTAAGCGACCAACAGTTTGGCCCTCAGCGTCTACCAACAACCACTTTTTATTTGCGGTTTCCTTGTTGCCAGACACAGTTTTGTAACTTAAAGTATCCACTACTTCTAAATTTTAAATAAGACAATATACCCAATTTGGGGGTGCAAAGATAGGAACTCTATTTTTTATTAACAAGTGATTTTTAAATAAATGTGCTGGAATACAAGTATTATTCAACTTACTTGATTTTATTGATGCTGTTGACTCAAAAATCGAAGCGCAATTGAACGGAAATTGAACGCTGGTCTAATTCCTCATTATTGTCCAATTTTGATAATGAAATCCCTAACAACCTAACCGACTTTTCAATTGGTTGTTGCAGTAACAACTCCTCCACAATAGGGAAAAATTCCGCTTTTTTTTGCACCCATTGAAGAACCGTTTTACTCCTTGTTTGTATTGTGAAATCAGTAAATTTCAGTTTTAAAGTAATCGTTTTTCCTTTCGATTCGTTTTTCATCAATCGTCTTTCTAACTCATCTGCGATGCGCTCCAATTGTTGCAACATGTAGCGTTGTGAAATGATATCAGTTCCAAATGTTCGCTCTGCAGCGATTGATTTTCTTATTCGATCAGGTTTCACTTGCGAAAATTGAATCCCCCTGACTATGTTGTAAAAATGAGCGCCTTGTTTGCCATAATTTTGATTCAAAAACTCCAAAGTTTTTAACCGCAAATCCTCTCCGTTGAAAATTCCTTGACTTTTCATTTTTTCAGCAGTTACTTTTCCAACCCCGAAAAATTTTTCAATGGGTAATGCAGCTAAAAAGTCTTTCACTTGATTTGGCGGAACAGTTTTTTGTCCATTTGGCTTGTTATAATCCGATGCAATTTTAGCTGTGAATTTGTTGATTGAAATACCTGCTGAAGCAGTTAATCCAATTTCTGATAGAATGCGATCGCGGATTTCTTGCGCAATAAGACTCGCCGAAAGCATTCCTTTTTTATTTTCTGTCACATCTAAAAACGCTTCATCAAGCGATAACGGCTCGACTAAATCGGTGTAATCATAAAAAATTGCGCGGATTTGTTTGGAAATTTCTTGATAGCGCTCAAAACGTGGTTTGACAAATATTAACTGCGGACATTTTCGCGCTGCAATAACACTTGGCATTGCTGATTTGACACCAAATTGACGCGCTTCGTAACTTGCAGCAGCAACTACTCCACGCTCTTTACTCCCACCAACAGCAATTGGCTTGCCTTTCAATTCAGGAAAATCAAGTTGCTCGACTGATGCATAAAACGCATCCATATCTATGTGAACAATTTTTCGTTGAATAACGTCCATTTCCATACTGCGTATAAAGTTAAGCAAGATTTTCATATGTAATCCACCACTTTGAACCTTTATAAACTTTTTAGCCAACAAAAATAAATGATAGTGTTTTCGTAACTTCGTTAAAATTTGCGGTGTGAAAAATTTCTTAGGATTACTAATAGTTACCTTCAGTTTTAGTCCATTATTTGGGCAAATTGACCTGAAAAGTGCAGAACGATTGGTTGCACTACCGATCAAATGTGCTCAACAAGAATTCCCGAACAAGCTTGGACAAGTGTTGAATTCGTCGGCTGATTTAGCTAGTCCAGCTGAATTACATCCTGCTTTTTATGGTTGTTTTGACTGGCACTCAGCGGTTCACGGTCAATGGTTGATGGTGCGTTTGTTAAAAACATATCCGAATCTTGCTCAAGCAACTACTATAAGAACGATTTTGTCAGCGCAACTTTCTGACAAGAATATCCGACAAGAAATTGCTTTTTTTAGCACAAAAAACAATGAGTCTTTTGAGCGCTTATACGGTTGGGCTTGGACCTTGAAATTGCAACAAGAATTGGATACATGGAACGATTCATTGGGGCAAGTTTGCGCAAACAACCTTCGTCCATTGAGTGCATTATTCTGTCAAAAAACGAGTACTTTTCTTCCCAAATTGGTCTATCCAATACGCACTGGCGAGCACACAAATACTGCATTTGGTCTCTGTTTTATTTACGATTATGCCAAGCATTCGAGTAATCTTACTTTGCAACAAACAATAGAAAAAAGAGCCAAAGAATGGTATGGTAACGATACAGATTATCGACTTCAATTCGAGCCAAGTGGCTATGACTTTTTATCGCCTGCTTTCGAAGAAATTGATTTAATGCGTCGTGTTTTAACTCCTTTGGAATTACAACACTGGTTACGGAACTTTTTACCTCAAATTTATTCCAAACAATTCGACCTTACACCTGGAAAAGTAATCGATCGAACGGATGGTAAATTGGTACATTTGGATGGATTGAATTTTAGTCGTGCTTGGTGTTTGTATGCACTTGCGCAATCCGATAAAAAACTCGCACACCTCAAAATTATTGCAGACAAACACATTGCTGCTTCTTTACCTAATATTGTTGATGGTGACTACATGGGCGAACATTGGTTGGCCAGTTTTGCTGTTTTGAGTTTAATGCGCCAATAAACGATTATAAAACAAAAAAACGGTCTTCCTAAGAAAACCGTTTATCATGTATAATCAAAAAGTAATTGCTTATTTCTTCTTAAACGCATTAATTGCATTGACTGTGAAATCAGATAAAACCAATGTACCACTAATCAAAGCACGATCGCTTAGTAATTGATCCCAATGATCTGTTCCTTGCCAAAATACTGTTTTCAATGCTGCCATTGCTTCTGGGCTTGATTGAGATAAAACAGTAGCTAAACGACCAATTTCTTCGTCCATATCTTCTTCTGAATCGAACAATTGCGCATACAAGCCTTTTTCAGAAGCCCATTTTGCGCTATGCCATTCAGTTGCATTGATTGCAAGTTGTGACATTGCTGAAAGTCCCATTTTACGTTCCACTGCAGGCCCGACAACAAACGGTCCAATTCCTACAGCTAATTCGGATAATTTAATTTCAGCGTTTGAAGTAGCGTAGCAATAATCAACAGCAGATGCAATACCTACTCCACCACCTACTGCTTTTCCTTGAACGCGTCCAATAATTAATTTTGGACATTTACGGCAAGCATTGATAACTTGAGCAAAACCAGAAAAGAATACTTTCCCAACTTCCAAATCGGTAATAGAAATAAGTTCGTCAAAACTTGCTCCAGCACAGAACGCTTTATTGCCTGAAGAGCGAATAACAATTACTTTGACCGCATCGTTATTTCCGACTTCAGTAATTGTTTCGGCTAATTTTCGTAAGATTTTCCCCGGTAAAGAGTTACTTAACGGATGTCCGAATTCAATTGTAGCAATTCCTTTTTCATCAATTAAAAAGTCTACAAAACCTTGATTAATAGCTTCGTTCATAAAGGGTGTGTTTAATCTATTTTTCTACGTGGACGCAATTGTCTTTCCGTTGTTGGTTTGGATTCAACTGGCGTTTTCGGTTCATAGCTTGGGCGCTCACTGTTGTAATTATTCGTTGGGCGACTCCCATAACCACCTTCGCGAGGCGTGTTGTTAAATCGTTTTTGACCACCAAAACCTCCTGGTTTATTTCCAGCTGGACGTTGTGGTTTTTCAGTTTTTTCAGGACGATTTGCTTTTGGAGATGCAATCTTCACATCCAATTTTCTGCCATTCACTTCAAAACCATTCAAGGCTTGAATTGCATTGATTGCTTGTTCAGCGCTTTCCATTTCAACGTATCCAAAACCCTTCGATTTTTTCGTTTTCGCATCAAATACAACGTGAGCTAAATGGACTTCTCCAAAAGCTGAAAATGTTGCCATCAAATCTTCTGAAGTAATAACCCAGTCGAGATTCGCAATAAAAATGTTTGTCATTACCTAAATTTTTGTTGAAGATTGTATCTTCATAAGTGTGTTGCTAAATAGCTGTTATTTCAATGTAAATGAATCCGAACCAATCATTGATCCATCGCAATAAATGCGGACTTTATAATTTCCTTTTACAGGCTCATTTCCATTAAAATCAAAATAAATTGAAACATCTATTGGTTTGTTCGCGTATTGAATTTCACGTTTTGCTGAAAAAACGACTGCACCAGCATCAGTTGAAGTTGTTCCGCCTGATCGACCTTGCAATGCTTTCCCTTCTGGATCAATTATTTGCAAGTAAACAACTCTGTTTCCTGCATTCGCTAACGTATTTTCACCTATTGTAAACGATGACATCGCTTGTACGCAATTTCTAGCTTTCGTTGTTGGTTCAGCAGTATCGTTTAACTTCATGCGTAAGCCTGATGATTTAAACCCATAGGCTTTTAATTTTGCGCCTTCTGCAACTTTTGCTTTACTTGTTTCAGCCTCTTGGCGGTATTGATCGCGCTCTGAACGTGTGTCTGTCAATTTTGTTGACGTTTCATCTAGTTCAGAAGTCAATTTTAAATTCAGTGTGTTTAATTGGTCAATTTGCTTCACGTAACCAATCATGATTTGACGTAAGGTCTCATTTTCCTTGCGTAATTTCGCGATTAGTTGACCATTTACTTTTCCGTTTTTCTTGGCTGTTTGTAATTCTTTTACCAAGCCTTCAATTTTAGTACGTTGTAAATTCAAACTATCAGACTGTGTCGAATCTTTCTTAACCAACGCATCATATGTTGAAATCATGTTTTGGAAATCGGTTAATAAATCATCTGATTGATCACCAACAATTGGTGCTAACATTTGATTCATTTCAGCTATGACAGAATCCAATTGATTATTCTCAGCTTGACAAGCTGTTAACTGTGCGTCTTTATCATACAAAAGATAAGACAGTACACTTAAAATCACTACTAAAAAAGTAATAATTGCTTTTACCTTTGGAGACATACTTTGTTCTGGAGAAGTTTCAAATTCAGACATCTTACAATAATTTAAAGTACAAATATAGTAATTGAGTTTCACTTATTTCAAGTGAATTCTTACACAAATTAACAGATTCTTTCGTTAAAAACAAATTATTGTTGCCATTCTCCATTTACAAAACGAAAAATCGCAAGCTGATTTTGTGTTTTCAAAGCAGCAGGCAACATGTTTTCAGGACAATTTTGAAAAGCAACAGGACGCATAAATCGCTTTACAGCATCCGCTCCAACGGCAGTTGATTGAGGAATTGAAGAACTTGGAAAAGGACCTCCGTGTTGCATCGCCGTTGTTACTTCTACACCTGTTGGGACACCGTTGAAAATAACTCTTCCAGCTTTTGTCGTGCAAACAGTCAATAACTTGCCGTTCATTTCATTTTCTTCAACAAACAAACTGATTGTAAGTTGACCAACTAATTGTTGTAAGCATGCAATTAATTCATGTTCATTTTGATATAAAACCACTAAACAAAATGAACCAAAAACCTCATCTTGAAGGTGATTGTTTTGAATGAATTTTTCACCAGAAACAACTGCAAGTGAAGGTATTATAGCGTTGTCTTTTGCAAATCCTAATACAGATTTATCCGCATCAGCAACGCGCGCTTTCAGTTCCTCAGTATAGTTGTTGAAAATTGTCGGATGCAACATGTATTGTGGGGCACACATTGAAAAATGAGTCGTTAACGCTTTTATAAATAGTTGCGATTCTTCGGAATCTTGTGTAAAAATTATTCCAGGTGAGGTGCAAAATTGCCCAGCGTTTAACGTAATCGATTGTGCAATTTGTACTCCGATTTCATGTAACCTATTTTTCAAGGCTTCTGGAGAGATTACTATTGGATTCACACTGCCCATTTCAGCATAAACAGGAATTGGTTCAACTCGGTTATTTGCAATCGCTAGTAATGCCTTTCCACCTTTGATACTTCCAGTAAACCCAACAGCTTTGATTGATGGATGAGCAACTAACTGTTCACCAACTTCAAAATTTGAAGCAACTAAATGAGCAAAAACACCTTTTGGTAATTGTAATTTTTCGAGAGAAAGATTGATAATGCGAGCCGCAAGTTCACTTGTATGTGGATGCATGCCGTGGCCTTTCACTATCACAGGACATCCTGCTGCTAGACCTGAAGCAACATCACCTCCAATTGTACCATACGCAAAGGGGAAATTACTTGCACCAAAAACAGCAATCGGTCCCAAAGGAATATTCACTTTCCGAATACTTGGTTTTGGAGCTTGTTTTCTGTTTGGGTCACCATCATCAATAACAGCTTGCAAGACATATCCAGACTCTAGCGAATGCGCATAGGAATCGAATTGAAAACAAGCTCTCGTTAATTCTGTAGTAGCTCTTTCTTTTGGTAGGCCCGTTTCCAAACAATACCAATGAATTAATTGTTCGCTGTGCTTTTGTATGTTTTGACTTATTAATTGTAATAACGCAACACGAACAGTAACAGAATTGAAGACTTCATTATGAAAAGCTAATTCAGCTAAAGCAATTGCATGTTCAACTTCTTCCGATGTTGCTTGATAAAAAGCAGTTGGAAGTGGTTGATTTGTTATTGGGTTTACGGCATAAAAAAATTGGTCGTTCGGAAGAGATTCTGAACGACCAATTAAACTAAGCCCGTTAATAGGTAACATGCGCTATTATTATGCCTCCACAATTTGGAAGGTATACGATTCCATGATTTGATTAGCAAGTAATTTTTTACATGCCAATTCTACTTTTTCTGTTGCCTCTTCCTTTGATGCAGCATCAATAAACAAACGAACATGACGTCCGATTCGTACGCCACTAATTTCAGGAAGTCCAATAGTTGACATACTGTTAGATACTGCTTTACCTTGAGGATCCAATAATGCATCTAATGGCATTACATCGATTTCAGCTTTAAATTTCATGCGTTTAATTTTTTGCTAATACTATTTTTAATGATTGATAAAATCAAGTACAAAAGTACAATAATTGGAATGGACCACGTCCATAAAAATGCAATAAGTAATCCACAACTTATTAAGAATCCAAAACGCCACTCATTTCCTGACCAATGAAACTGCTTAAATTTCAATGAGAAAAGTGGGATATTAGCGATCAAAAGAAGCGACATAACAGTAATTACAGGAACTAAAACAATAGGTTTTATTACGTTCACGATTAAATCATGTTCCCATCCAGTAGTGTTACCATATTGGGTTAACAATAACGGAAATGCCATGAAGAAAATCGTGTTGGCTGGTGTTGGAAGTCCAATAAACGATTCAGATTGTCGTGTGTCGATATTAAAGTTAGCCAATCGAAACAACGAGAAAAACGGAATCAACAATCCGAAAAGTGGAATAAAGTTGAAATTTTTACCTGTAATAAAATCTTCTATCCAAGCTAAAAAAGACAGTTCAATATGAGTTGTGCCTTGAAAACTCAATGGTGGTGCAAGTAAAACATACATCATTATAATACCTGGAGCCAAACCAAATGTAATGATATCCGCTAATGAATCTAATTGTTTCCCTAATTCGCTTTGTTGTTTTAGAATTCGCGCAAGAAAACCATCTAAAAAATCAAGTACAGCACCTATGAAAATAAAATAAGGAGCAATATCTATTCGCCCAGCAACCGCAAAAAGTATAGCTATAACACCACACAACATATTAAAGCCAGTAATTAAATTGGGAATTGTAAACATTTTCATCTTATTATTGAATAATTTTGCATCACAAACAGAAAGGTGTAAATTTACATTTGTATTTGATGAAAAAACACCTTTTACACAATTTTTTGCAAAAGAATCAGTTATTCTATTGCAAAAACAATGCTATAAAATGAGAGTTACATTATTAATTATTGCAATTACACTTACTTTCCAAGTAATTAGTCAGTCGGAAGCTACGATTGCACCAAAGTATTCAAATGAGTTTTTGGCAATCGGTGTTGGAGCTGACGCCTTGGGTTTGTCCAATTCAGTAGTTGCACAAACAGAAGGTGTAACAAGTGGCTATTGGAATCCAGCTGGACTGACACAAACAAAAAAATGGTTAGACGTCAGTTTGATGCACTCGGAATATTTTGCAGGAATTGCTAAATATGATTATTTGGGGTTGGCACACCAAATAGATAAAAAAAGTTCAGCTGGCTTTTCAATGATTCGTTTTGCTGTTGATGACATTCCTAATACAACTCAATTAATAGACAACGATGGAAACATCGATTACGACCGAATTACAACATTTACAGCAGCTGACTATGCATTTCTCTTTTCGTATGCACGTGTTCTTCCGATTAAAGGATTGAGTGTTGGTGGGAATATTAAAATAATTCACCGAAAAGTGGGTGATTTTGCTAAATCTTGGGGTTTTGGCATCGATGCAGGAGCTCAATACGCAAATAAAAATAGCAAATTTGGTATTGTTGTTCGTGACGTTACCTCAACTTTTAACGCTTGGGTATTTACACTAAATGATGCAACAAAAGAAGTATTTCAATCAACTGGAAACAGCTTACCAAAAAACGGTTTGGAATTGACGTTACCAAGAATAATCCTTGCTGCATACCACAAAAAAACGATAGGTGAAAAAGGCTTTTATGCGTCAGGAGAAATTGATTGTGACTTAACTACTGATAAACGAAGAAACACGCTTATTCAAACTAACGTGATTAGCATCGACCCGCATGTTGGTCTTGCAATTGGTTTTAAAGACATTGTAACGCTTCGCGGTGGAATTGGCAACATGCAATATATCACCAATTTTGACAACTCTAAAACATTGACACTACAACCAAATATAGGAGTTGGTTTAAAAGTGAAAAATATCAGCTTGGATTACGCATTTACTGATATTGGCGACGCTTCAACTGCATTATATTCTCATGTAATTTCACTCAGACTACTTTTAAATAATCCAGCAAAATAGCATTCAATTAATGAAATTACTACTTACTACTTTATTGCTTTTTTCTTTTATTTCTTCTTCCCAAGGTCAAACTTTCGGGAATGAATGGATTAATTACAACCAACATTATTTTGCATTTCCTATTGCCCAAGATGGCATTTACAAAATTGATTACGCTACTTTACAAGCGAATGGAGTTCCATTAACTGGATATTCATCTTCACGCATTCAACTTCATGGCCGCGGAGAAGAAATTCCTCTCATGATGATTGATGGCGGAGATAATAGTTTTGATCCAGGTGATTATTTTCTATTCATTGCAAAAGGGAATGATGGCTGGCTTGACAAAACAATCGTCCCAAATCAAGCGAAACTAGCGAACCCAGGATACAGTTTAATTTCAGACACTGTTTTTTATTACTATACGTGGGGATCAGGCATTCAAGGTAAGCGTTTTAGTTTGACAAATGACCCAAATTACAATAGCTACGCTCCAGTTAATTACGTAGAAAAAACGATTTATTCAAAATATAGCGCTGTTTATGCTGATGGATATAAGTACGATCAAGCTTTGGGTTCAATTTATTCAGATGGTGAAGGATACGGATTGTATGAATTAGGAAGTGTCACTGGTTCTTTTTTGAACATTAGTATCCCTACTCCACAACCTTATCTAGGGAATTCATTTTCCCCTCGCATTGAAATTCGTTCATCTGCAAATTCAAACGCAAATTCAACTGGTGCTTTTAACCATCACTTAAAAGTTGGTATTGGAGCGAACAACACCGTGATTGTTGATACTTCATTCAATAATTACAGACAAATAATTGCAAACAAAACATTATCAATCAATGACTTGTCAGCAAACAGCACCAATATGAAATATGAAATCATAGGTGATGTTGGCGCTGCAGTTGATCGGCAGATTTTAACGTATTTTGAACTAACTTATCCGCGTTTGACAAATGCAAATGGTACAAACAAAGATGAATTTCAACTATCAAACAATCCGAATGCAATAAAGTCGCGCATAGATTTACAAAACTTAACAGCAGTTGCTCCAATTGCTTTTTCATTTGGAACACAAAACATTGCTCAAAAACCATTTTTACAAGGAGGAAATTGGACTTTCCTTGTACCAAATACGACAAACAACACATCAACTTCCGTTTTTGTATTTGACACACTCAACGTACCTGTGATACCTGTTTTAAAAGCAGTTAACGGTACAGGAAGTTTTGTGGATTACACAATTTCAAGCACCAATGCTGCATTATTACTCGTTTATCACACACAATTACAACAAGCTGCAATGGATTATGCCGCTTACCGTCAAAGTGTTGCGGGTGGAAGTAACAATGTTATTCTTGCGAACATTGAAGATTTAAAACACCAGTTTGGAGGTGGTGTACCTCATCATCCAGCAGCAATCAGACAGTTTGCTTCGTTTATTTATAATAACTCGAACAACAAACCAACTGGTTTGTTTTTACTTGGAAAAGGATTTATTCCAACTTTGGTCCGCACAAACCCTACTATTCAAGCAACTAATCTTATACCAACATTTGGTAATCCGAGTAGTGATAATGCCTTGACGAGTAATTTAGACGGTACGCTTTTTGAGCCACTTATTCCAACTGGACGAATAGCAGCTAAAAACAATCAAGAATTAGCCGATTACTTAGCAAAAGTTATTCAATACGAACAAAATCAACATCCGAGCAATTCAAATTTTAGTGCAACAAAAGACGAACACAAGCAAATATTGCACTTCGTAGGTGGGTCAAACGCGTCACAACAGACGAGTTTTCAAGGCTACATGAATGGGATGAAAAGTATCATTGAGGATTCGGTTTTTGCTGGAAATGTGATAAGTTATATCAAAACAAGTAGCAATCCCCTCGACCCTAATGTTGTTGCAGGTGTTACCTCGAAAATTCAAGATGGAGTATCAATTATGAATTTCTTTGGTCATGCTGCTGCTTCAAATAATGGATTTGAAATCAACATCGATGAAGCATCCAATTGGGAGAATCAAGGAAAATACCCATTTGTCATTGGAAATTCGTGTTATAACGGCGAGCTTTTCAAAACAACTCCATCAACTTCTGAACGGACTGTTTTGATTCCAAACGAAGGAGCAATTGGATTTTTATCAAGTGTTTTCATTGGTTACGATGCTTTTTTAGCTTATTACACAACAGAATTATACAAACAGATTGCTTATAAAAGTTACGGCAAATCAATAGGTTATCAGATACAACAAACAATAAAAAGCTTGCAACAACCTACTGATAATTTGATTTTAGAATCGACCTATTCTCAAATGGTTTATCACGGTGACCCAACGATTAAAATCAATTATAGCACGGATCCTGAAATAGAAATAACGCCTCAACAATTAAGTTTCTCACCTGCTCAGCTGAATTTGTCGATAGATAGTATTCAGTTGGACCTTCAAATAAAAAATCTTGGAACTTCTATTTTAGATACAATTACTATTGAAGTAAAACGAAATTTCCCAGGAACTTCAGTAGATTCGGTTTATAATTTTCAAATTCCTTTGTTGCATTACCAACATTCTTTTTCAGCTAAGTTCCCATTACAACCTGCAATAGGTATTGGAGTCAATCAATTTACCATTTCGGTAGACATCCCAAGTAATCATCAAGAGCAATACGAAGAAATCACCAATAATAGTATTGTTGCTAATTTCTTCATTTCAATAGATGGAATTAATCCAGTTTGGCCATATAATTACGCAGTAATCCCAACAGATACAGTTACTGTGAAAGCATCGACTATTAATCCAATTGCACCTTTGAATACCTATTTTTTTGAATTAGATACAACTGACACGTATGATTCGCCTCAGTTGCGCCGTTTTTCTATGACTGAATTAGGTGGAGTAAAACAAGTGAAACCAAATCAATGGAAAAATGCATCAGGCAACAACTTTCCGCTAATTTGTTCGGATAGTACTGTTTATTTCTGGCGGGTTGCCGTTGATAGCAGTTCCTTGCAGTGGAAAGAATTTTCGTTTCAATACATTCCTGGAAAAACAGGCTGGGGACAAGACCATTTCTTTCAATTTAAAAACAATTCGTTTTCAAATATATCATACAATAGGCCAAGTCGACTGCGCGAATTCCCCGCGACAGAATCCCATACTGTAACTATTGATGCTTTTGATACATATAATTCCTATTATTCGCTTTTCAATGCTTGGTTAATTGATGGAAGTATTCAAGAATATGCGACCTGTGGTACTACGCCTTATGTATATGTTGGTGTAATAAATCCGTCGACCTTGATTCCTTGGAGTACCTATTGTCCAACCGGAACAGCAGTCAACAATAATCAATTGATGAATTTTGGTAATCAAAATAACAATTGTGGTTGCCGTAATCGAACTGAAAAATACTTCATGTTCAAACAAAATGATGCAACACAAATGGCTGCATTGAAATCGATGTTGGAAACAGGAATTCCGGATGGGCATTACGTCGTTGTTTATACGCCATTTTTAACCATGTACAGTCAATGGGACAATATTGCACCTCAAATATACACGACTTTTCAAGCAATTGGAGCGCCACAATTGAACAATACCCAAGAAGAAAAACCTTTTGCGCTGTTTTTCAAAAAAGGAACAACAACTGAGACAGTAGTTAAATTATGGCCGCAAGACACCATAATTACTGCTCCATTCCCACCAAAACTTAACTTAAACGCAACTATTTTCAAACCTGATTACATCGGATTGGAAACGACACCATTTATTGGTCCCGCAACAAATTGGCAAACGATTTATTGGCGAAGAGATTCACTTGAATCACCTGCAACTGATAGCGTTCGTTTATATATTCAAGGTTATGATTTGTCGGGCTCGTTGCTCACTACAATCGACACCTTATTCCATCCAAATGATTCCATTACGAATTTGAATTCGTTGCTATCTGCTAATAATTACCCGTTAATGAAACTTGGTGTTTATTACTACGATATTGCAAATAATACTCCTGCCCAAGTTGATCGATTACATGTACTTTACTCACCTATTCCAGAAGCTGCGATTGATGGGACCAATGCCTATTATTTAGCGCCAAATAATGATACAATTGTTGAAGGGCAATCCATTTCATTTGCAGTTGACGTTAAAAACATCAGTACTTATCCAATGGATTCGTTATTGGTGAATTATTGGGTTGAAGATGCACAAAATGTACTCCATCCGATTCCTTATCCAAGAAAAGGGCCTTTAACTATTGGTCAAACAATTAGAGACACAATTTCGTTTTCTAGTAACGGACTAGTTGGACAAAATACGCTTTGGATGGAGGTTAATCCATATGTTAATGGCGCAACTTTTGAAACAGATCAACCTGAACAATATCACTTCAACAATTTATTACAACAGCCCATTTATGTCAATGGTGATGATAAAAATCCGATTTTAGATGTGACTTTTAATGGGAAACACATTCTGAATGGAGACATTATTGACCCTACAAGTGATATACTGATTACACTAAAAGATGAAAACGAATACCTCATCATGAATGATATTTCGGACACCACTCTTTTTGGAGTTTATCTTACCGATCCTGCTGGAGTTCAGAAGCGTATTCCTTTTATTGACGGAAATGGAAACACTATCATGCAATGGATCCCTGCAGATAGCCAATCCAAAAAATTCAAAATCATGTACCCAAGGGAATTTTTATTGGATGGGAAATATATGTTAATGGTTCAAGGATCGGATCGTTCAGGTAATTTATCAGGTGATTTTGAATACAGAGTAACTTTTGAAGTGAATCGCGAATCGGCAATTACCCAAATGATGAACTATCCAAATCCATTTTCTACCAAAACACATTTTGTTTTCACGTTGACGGGAACAGAGGTGCCGGATGACATATTGATTCAAATAATGACCGTTTCTGGTAAAGTGGTGAAAGAAATTAACGAAGAAGAATTAGGGCAATTAGAAATTGGACGGAACGTCACCAGTTATGCTTGGGATGGTAAAGATAATTTTGGTGACCCTTTAGCAAATGGTGTTTATCTATATCGTGTAAGAGCAAAAATAAACGGGGAGGAAATCAAACGTCGTGCATCAGGTGCTGACTCGTATTTCAAAGAAGAGTTTGGGAAAATGTATTTGTTCCGTTAATTAGAAAAAACGGCACGAAAAAACGGCAGTATCGTCAACTAATTTTAAATTTCCTCGCCATTCATCTAACTTTGAAAAGATGATATTGTTCATGTCTTCCATACTTAGACGATAAAAACTGTGAACGATTTTAACGAGTTGATCTAATTCAAAGTATTCTTTTTTATCGTTTTCAAGTTCTACTACACCATCTGTATATAATACCAAAGTTGTGTTTGATCCCAAAATTTCATTTCCTACTTGGATGAATGGTAATTGTTCAAACATTCCTAATCCTACCGATCCAGTATCTAATAATTTTATGCTTTTCCCATCCGTTAAAAATGGTTGATTGTGACCCGAATTAACATACTCCAATACTCTTGAAGATGCATTGTACTTAGCAATGAAAAAAGTAATGAATTTTTCACCTTTAGCAGCAACCATTACTTTTTTATTCAATTCTTCAATTAAATATGTCAAGTCAAAACGTTGAATAGGATAAACTGAGGTAATTAATGTACGTAATGTTGCTTGGAAATTTGCCATTAGCATAGCAGCAGAAATACCTTTTCCGCTTACATCTGCGATACAAATTATGTATTCATCATCTCCTATGGGAATGAAATCGTAATAATCTCCACCTACCTCGTGTCTCGGTATGTATTTAGCAGAAATATCCATCCGTTTATTCGTAGGTAGGTCGGCTGGAAAAAGAAGTTTTTGCATTTCTGATGCAACTTCAAGTTCCTTTTTCAAACGTTCTTGTTTCAGTTGTTCCCGAGCCATTCGTTTGTTTTCGATGGCCATCGATACAATGTTTGTCAACGTTTGAATGAAACTCATATTATTCAACGTTTCTGTAAGCTTCATGCGTTGATTTTCGAGTCCTGCAATCAGTAAATAAGCAAGAGGTTTGTCCTTGTGAAAAACTGGAATAACAACATCAAATTCATCAATTACAGAAGATTGACTCGATTCAATGACTGTAATTTCTTTGAAACGAAATAAATCAGTTTCCACATGAATTTCTTTGATCCGACTTTTAACACCGACTTTTAACAAACAACTCCACTCTTTTTCTTTGTTAAATAGAACGAAGCGGTCAAAACCCAATTGTTCGCGCATGATGAATTCAAACAAACGTGTTAGCTGTTCTACAGATTGATTTGTGGTAATTGCTCGTGTGATTTCCAAAAGCGACTGCAAACGGAATTCGTTCATTTCTAAACGAGATTCTAATTGACTTAATGCGCGTTCTTTGATCATTGAAAACTGAATTTTATTGAAAAATTGTGTTGAATCACATTTATTCAATGTAAAAATACAGTCTTATTTAACGCTAGTTCCTTTCGGAAAAAGAACTTATTACTGCAAAATTGTTAATTGTTAATACGCTAATAATTTTTCGAGCGCTACTCCTACTTTTTCAGCATTAGGAAGTAATTCAGCTTCTAAAATTGAATTCAAAGGAATTGCTGGTGTATCAACCGAACCTACTATTGCAATTGGCGCATCTAACGATTGGAAATTATCCCGTTGTATCCTTCCTGCAAGTCCCAATGTGAAAGTTGACTCAACAGATTCCTCTGTCACCAACATTACTTTACCATGCTTCGTAACAGCTGCATTAATTGCATCCATATCAAGTGGATGCAATGATCTCAAATCAAGAATTTCAACACGGTTTTGAACGTTTTTCGACGCCTCTAAAGTCCAATAAACTCCACGTCCATAAGTTATGACTACGCATGACTCTCCTTTTGCAATCGCTGTTTGATCCGCTGCTTGAACAACTCGCGCTTTACCAATTGGAATGATGTAATTTTCATCTGGCTCGATTGACATTGCACCTTCTGTTCCAGGGATTTTAGACCAATATAATCCTTTGTGTTCTAAAATAACCACAGGATTTGGATCGTAAAACGCTGCTTTTATTAATCCTTTTAAATCCGCTCCAGTCGAAGGGTAAACAACTTTAATTCCGCGAATATTTGTCAAAACAGATTCAACACTCGAACTATGGTAAGGTCCACCTGATCCGTAAGCGCCAATTGGCACACGAATAACGCAACTTACGGGCCATTTCCCGTTTGATAAATAATTTGACCGGCTTACTTCTGTGAAAAGTTGATTTAACCCTGGCCAAATGTAATCAGCAAACTGAACTTCAACAAATGGCTTTAATCCAACTGCAGACATACCAACAGTTGAACCGATAATAAATGCTTCTTGTATTGGTGTGTTAAAAACACGGTTATCGCCAAAAGTTTGAGCTAATGTTGCTGCTTCTCTGAAAACACCTCCAAGTCTACCACCAACATCTTGACCGTATAAAAGTGCCTCAGGATGTTTTTCCATCAACTCACGAACAGCAAACAAAGCACTGTCAACCATTACTGTTTTCTTTTTTCCAGCTGGTTCGCGTTCGCCAGTTTCTTCTGTAATTTTTGTGGGAGCAAAAATATGGTCCGTTACACTATCTGGAAGTGGATCAGGAGCATTTAATGCAATTTCGTATTGTTCGTCAACATATTTTTTTACGTCTGCTTCGGTATTAATTATGTCTGCTTCACCAAAGTTTTCACGAAATACGTTTTTTAATTTTGGATAAGGATCGTTTTTTGTAGCTTCTTCTAAATCATCTCGGTACCATTCTTTTCGAACGCCTGAAGTGTGATGACCTAACAATGGAACTTTCGCATGTATGATAAAAGGTCGTCGCTCTTTTCTGACAATAGCAAGTACTTCTTGAACAGTCTCATAAGAGTTAATAAAATCACTTCCATCAATGGTGCGTACTTCAATTCCATTGAATCCTTGTGCATAAAATGTCATATCTTGCGCACGCGTTTCAGCAGCATTTGCAGAAATGTCCCATCCATTATCTTGCACTAAATAAATTATCGGGAATTGTTTTAAAGCAGCCATTTGCAATGCTTCTGAAACCTCTCCTTCTGTACAAGATGCATCTCCTAACGAGCAAACAACAACTGGGTTTTCACCATTAAAATCTTGTGCTAAACCTAATTTCTCTTTGTATTGAATCCCCATAGCAATACCTGTTGTCGGTATAGCTTGCATACCTGTTGCCGATGACTGGTGAGGAATTTTAGGCATGTCATCACGATTCAAGGATGGGTGACAATAATAGGTTCTACCTCCTGAAAAAGGATCGTCTTTTTTTGCAAAAACTTGTAACATTAAATCACTTGGTGTCAAGCCCATTCCCAACAAAATACTGTCATCTCTATAATATGGAGAAACCCAATCTTGAGGTTTGAGCTGGAGACCTACAGCTAATTGAATTGCTTCATGTCCACGAGAAGTTGCGTGTACATATTTCGCCGTAACCTCTTTGTTTGCTTCATATTTTTCGGACATTGTTTTGGCAGTTGCCATTAATTCAAATGCACGAAGTATGATTTTTTTATCTATGCTCATTGTCTTTATTTATCGATTCTTTGGTTGACAAATCATCGGTGTAAAGATAATACACAAAAAGAGAATATAAACGAATCTTTCAAATAATGATTGATTCGTTTATTCTGAATAATTCAGCATAATTAACGATAAAAACACACCGATTTTGACAGAAAATCTGTTTCTATTAAGCAAGAATTGAAAGGTATCTTTCTAAATTTTCTTTTTCTACCAAAGCAATGAACTTAATAAATGCATCTTTAGAATGATTTACTTGAACTGTTTCCAAAGCATCATAATAGGACATCCTGGAAGTGGTATCTCCTTTAATATTAGCTATGATAAAGCCATGCTGTAATAATATCATATTCATAACCAAGCGAGCAGTTCTTCCATTTCCATCAATAAAAGGATGAATCGTTACCAATCGTTCGTGCATTTCTGCGGCTAAAACAATTGGGTGAACAGTTTGCTTATTTTTCATGTACCAATTGAAATAATCTGCCATGTGAGCTGAAATTTCATAAGGTGATGGAGGCATGTGCTTACTCCCCTGCATCATCACTTGAACATTTCTGTACCTACCTGCATCTTCTGGATGAATACCACGTAAAATCAAATTATGAATTGACAACAATTCTCTTTCCGAGAAAAAAGATTTATCAGCAACTAATTGCTGAATGTAATGAATAGCCTCACTATGATTAACCGCCTCTAAATGCTCTCTCATTGATTTTCCTGAAACAGTCAAACCTTTATTAATAACCAAATCTGTTTCACGTAAGGTAAGCGTATTACCTTCTATCTTGTTACTTTCGTATGTATATTCAATTGCAAGAGCTTCTGTTATTCGATGATTTTCAAATGAACGAATTTTGTCTAATCTCGCTTTTAGTTCATCTATTTCTTCAAGTGTTTTTTCAATTGTCTCGTCATCAAATTTTCTTTCTGGAAAATAACTAGCCAATTCTTCTTGCACCAACGAAATCACATCTTGAGCAAAGGAATAATTGGCAATCTCCGATACAATTTTTGAAGTTAAATAAGCTTTCATGAGCGAATCAAATGGAATCGCTAATGCTGATGCTAGTTTGATTATTTGTGTTTCGGAAGGAATTCGTTTGCCGTTTTCAAATTTGCTGATTAATGATTGATCTACACCAATAATACTTGCCAAATCAATAGCACGCATTTTCTTTGCTTTTCTGGCATTTTTAAGTAAATCTTTCATTGTTGACAAATATTTTCATGACAAATTTAGTCATATTTTTTTGATCTTCCAAAAAAAAAGGCTTTCGCCTTCTTTTTAATTATTTTCGATAACGTATTTGAGAACTTTTTCGATCAGATGAACTCTATCTTTCCCAACCACATTGTGTTTGTGCATGGGATATGTGAAAAAATCAACTTGAATTCCTAATTCAATGAATTTTTTATTTAATGCATAATTATGTTGAGGTACAACAACATCATCAACGGAACCATGTATCAATAACAAATCTCCTTTTAAATTTTTGGCATGTGTAAATAATGATGCTTGCTCATATCCTTCTTTGTTTTGATCAGGTCTGTCCATGTATCTTTCACCATACATAATTTCATAATATTTCCAATCTGTCACGGGTCCTCCAGCTACTCCAACATTAAAAACACCAGGATTTCTCAGCATCAAAGAGTTTGTCATAAATCCACCAAAAGACCAACCATGAACAGCTAATCGAGACGAATCAATAAAAGGCAACGATTTTAAATAAGAAACTCCACTTAATTGATCTTCCATTTCAACTGTTCCTAATTGACGATGAATCTGACTTTCAAAAGCGAAACCTCTTTCTCCAGAACCTCTGTTATCCAAAGTGAAAACAATATAACCTTGCTCAGCCATCCAATACATCCACAAATTAGCACCATCTAACCAAGAATTTGTGATCATTTGGGCATGTGGCCCTCCGTAAACATATACTAATACTGGATATTTCTTAGTTGGATCGAAATTACTTGGTTTGATCATTCGCGTGTACAATGTGGAACCATCCTTTCCTTTAATCTGCCCAATATCTGCTGAACCTATTTGAATATCAGCTAATTTGTTTTTTGCTACCAATAAAGTCGTCACTGTATTTCCGTTTTTTGATTTCAACTCACATTTATTGGGAACTGAATGCGAAGAAAACTGGTCAAAGAAATACGTGCCACTACTGTTAAAAGATAAACTATGAGTTCCTTCTTCAATTGTAAGACAACGTTGTTTTCCGTTCAAATCAACTAGATAATACAACGTATTTAGTGGACTAATTCCCGTAGATGAAAAAACAATTTCTTTTCCGTTATTGATTGCTGTCGCAATATTCTTCACGACAAATTTATTCGAAGTCAATTGCTTTATTAGCTTACCTTCTATGGTGTAGTAATACAAGTTATTAAATCCATCTTTCTCAGAAATCCAAACAAAATTAGTTGACGAATTACTAGGAAAAAAAGCTGGGTGTTCAGGTTCAACCCATTTATCATTTGTTTCTTCTAAAATTGTTCTAACAAAAACACCTGTCTGTGCATCAAAACAATTCAACCAATAGTGATTTTGATCCCTATTTACTTCGGCAATTAGTACAAATTTTTCATCAGGAGTCCATGATAAATTAGTCAAATAATTATCGCTTCCATGCAAAGGCTGAATCATAACTAACTTTCCCGTAGCAAGGGCAAAGATTCCAACACTAGGTTTTTCTGAGCCTTGTCCCGCCATTGGATATTTAATATTCATAAGTGTAGCAGGAGTTTCAGTGATATCAACTAGCGGATAATTTGTGACATCTGTTTCGTCTTTTTGATAATACGCAAGAGCGTTTCCGTTTGGTGACCAAAAAATGCCGCCACTAATACCAAATTCATTTCGCGCTATCGATTGACCTGAAACGATGTTTTTGTCCGTGTTTTTGGTGATTTGAATGATAGAACCATCTGACTTAGCAACTGATAAATTATTATCAATCGTAAAAGCGACATTCATTGTGCTTGGTTCAAAAACACTGTTTTGTGCTTCTTTTGGAAGACTTACTAGCTTTTTACCAGTTTTTGAGACTACGTTGTATGCATAATAATCTTGCCCATTTGTCAAGAATAATGTTTGAGCATCTTTCCAGGTATACCCATAGAAATTAGGCAACGAAGCAGACAACACAGCATTGACATCAGCAATTTTTAACCATTCTACAGCTTGCGTATTATTCACAGTTGCCTTGAACAACGATTGGTAATTTGCACTAGCATAGGTATAATCATTCGTTGTTGGAATCCAAGCAAATGCATTCATCGACTCAGGACGTAATGCACGATTTTGTTGAAGTACCGATTCAGACAATGTCAATTCTCTTTTCTGTGCTGAAACAGAAAAAGCAATTTGAAAAACTGCAACGATTAAAATAATTCTTTTCATAATTAATTTACTTGAATACATTGGTTAAAAAATTGTTCTATTGGTTTTGCTGTGTTATAGCACGAAACTAATGTTGTCATTAAATCGTTACTCAACAACAATTCTGCGGGAAAAGAAGTCATGAAATACCACTGTTTGTTGTAAATAAGTGGCTGGTCTTCTGCTACTTCTTTGAATTCTTTAGGTATTAATTTATTCTTTTCGCCTTTTATTTCGTTAAATAATTGCACAAAAGATGTTGCGCTAATTAAGGATTCAAATTCAGATAAATTTCTTGAAATTCCTTCTCGGATCAAATAAATATCTTCCTTTTCGGCTTCATAAACCCCACCATAAACATGAATATTTTCAGGTCCAAATTCAAAATACAATCCCTTGATATTTCTTGATTTTTTTCCACCTGGTGCGACAACAGCCGAGCAAGTAGATTTGTAAGGTGTTTTATCCTTTGAAAAACGGATGTCTCGATTTATTCGGAAGATACATTCGGAAGCAGTTAATTCATTGAATTCCGAATCAATTGCTGCCAGTTCACAAATAAATTGATTCACGAAATTTGAAAACGGTTTTTTAACAGATTCCTCATACCTTTTTCGATTAGTATCAAACCAATTTTTGTGATTATTGGCCGCTAATTCTTTGAAAAAATCCAAATAATCTTTTGTGAAATAAGTCATCCCGTTTGTCATTTAAAACACGAATTTAATCACAAGTCGCGAACTTTCCTCCATATGTGAATGAATAAACCTATTTTTGATAAAAAAATACAACATGTCAAACGTTACAATCGGTCATATTGAGGCCGCAATTAAAAAAATCGATGGATTAGATGAAGCTGCTTTGGACAGATTGTCAGAAACGCAAACGACAGCGCAACCAATTTTATTGGGTTATGTAATGTCTGCTCCAGATGAATATAAAAATGAAAACCTCGAAAGTCTTTTAATCTATTACTTCACGGTTGTTTTGGAGTCATTCAATTTGGCGGGATACCATCCAAAAACAGTAACCGAAGAAAACATTGACGAATTTGAAGAACCATACTTCCAATTATTAGATGAATACTTTGAGAAAGAAGATGAAACAATGTTAGAAGAATTTTCAGATCAACCTGATTTGGTGAAATTTTTAGCAATGGAAGTCGGAATGGAAGACGAAGAGGGAATCACGCTTGATGATGAAACCGCTACACAATTATTTATTGTCATGCTTGCAATGATTTCATTGTTGAGTAGAGCTTTAGACTAAATGAAAACACCTTCAGAAATTGTTTCATACATGCTTGAAAATGACCAATTCTCGAATTGGTTAGGAATCGCTGTTGAACAAATTGAAGCAGGTAAATGCATGTTAAAAATGACCGTTTCAGCAACCATGTTAAACGGTCATCAAATTGCTCATGGAGGAATCACTTATGCATTTGCCGATTCAGCACTTGCATTTGCCGCAAATAGTTATGGGCGAAAAGCTGTCAGTATCGAATCTAACATATCACATATTAAACCAGTTCATGTAAATGACGAATTGATTGCAACTACAACTGTTATTAATTGTGGTAAAAACATCGGGCGATTTGATGTGCATGTGACAAATAGAAAACAAGAACTAGTTGCAAAATTCAACGGAACTGTGTTTTTTACAGAAGAAATCTGGTAATGTGTATAAAAAACATAACTGATTTGAATGAATTAACTGATTCAATATGTAAGTTTGTATACGACTAATTCGTATCGGACATCATGAAATTTTTCATTCTATTTTTTTTACTTTTTTTTTCTGCTTTTGGCTTTAGTCAAGATGTTCCAAATGCCTACCCATACGCCATTTTTCAAAACAATTATTCCATCGAAAAAAATGAAAATGGTCAATTTGGTGTGAAAAATAAAAAAGGAGAGACAATTGTTCCCTTTATATACAACCGAATCGTAAATCACCCAACAGGACTTGTCGTTTTTAAACTCAATAAAAGTGATGGCTACGAACGTACCTATTCATGTGGTTTTTACACCAAAGGAATGAATTTTGTATTGCCATGCAATTACAGCAGTCTCGTTCCTCTAGCTGATGGGACTTTAATTGCCTGCCATAAATCGCTCAACCTTTTCGGTTTAACGGACACTGTTGGACGTATTATTATTCCATTTAAATATGGGGAACTTTGTCCCCCTACCGATAAATTGTTCTGTGCAAAATACGACAACAAATACGGCTATATCGATCAACACGACCAAACAATTATTCCATTTATCTTTCAATTTGCCAAGCCTTTTTCTGAGGGTCTAGCAATTGCTACCACAAAAAAACTAGTCGGATTCATCAATAAAAAAGGACAATTTGAAATTGAAGAAAAGTTTACAGGAGCAAATGATTTTTCAATGGGTTACGCGGAGGTTTTTATCAATGATGAAGCAAGTATTATCGATACAAAAGGCGAAATACTGTTCCCCTTCATATTCCATTCCATTCGACCTATTCCAAACAGCTATTTTATTTTTGAAGCGCCCGAAAGCTATCGCAACAAACTGAGTCAACTGCTAGTTGAAACACCGATAGCAACAAATCTTGACCAACGTTTACCATTACTTGATAGTTTAAAAGAAACGGATGAGTTTGGTGGGTTTTATTCGAATGAAAACAGTGTAGCTTTTCAAGGTGTTTTGACAAAAAACAAGCTGCTTATTGGTGGTGAATCACTACGTAAAGTCGACTATTTAACAACTGTAAATAGCTTGAATTATTACAGTGTTCAAAACATGAATCAAATAAATGCGTCAGAAAATTGGAACTTCGCTTTAATGAACAATAGCGGTAAACTAATGAGTGATTTCGTTTTTTTATCACTAAGTTTTGATCCGAAAAACAACCGCATAATTGGCGAAATAGACGCTGAAAAAGGAGTAACACTCGTTGAGGTATTGACAAATGGTAAATACCGATTGCTGGAAGTGAATTGACTAAGAAGTAGCTGTGATTTATCGCTTTAATTCTTCCCAACTTTTAGGACGCAAAGCTGGATGCCAAGTAAAGCCCTGTAAAAATTGTTCTTGTTTATTTATCTTATCCATTGGGTAAAAAACGCCATCAGGCTCTGAAACAAAAGTTATCCCGCTTACTTCTCCGCTATCCATATACACTTTCAGACTTGCTGAATAAACACGATTCATTCCTTTTCGAATAACAAGTATGGAGCTATCCGTTTTTTGTTCTTCCTCAGGGAAATATATGATTTGTGCATTTCCTTTTACTTCTGCCAAGGTCAATTCATTATTCTTTAAGTAAGTCCAAATTTCTTTCCCTGCTAGCTGATTGTAAAATGTCCCGGAATCCAATTCACTGTTTGCAAACGCATGATTGCGTAAATGCACGCGCTCAATTAATGTGTCATTTTTAAGGTAAAGCCTAATGGAATCACCACTTAATTCTGAGTTATTACTCCAAAAAATTGGACTGCCGACTAAATCAATGCGCGCTTTATCTTTTTGGTAATCTAAGCTGTCTGACTTGGCTTGAATTTTTTCTTGAAAATACAATACATTTCCTAAACCCTTCAAGCGCAAAGAGCGATTCAAACTATCCCGATAATGAATCAATGTATCGGCACGAACGGTCATTGTATCTTGCGATTTCATCATCCGAATTAACGGTTTTTTGGTAATCATTTCAGATTTTAAACTGTCGTTCCCAAAGAAATATCCACCAGTTAAAATAATTTTCTCTTTTTTATCCGTTAGTTTGATATTCCCTCTCCCCTCACCGATTTTTCGCAAAGGCGCATAATACAAACTATCCCCTTCTAAAATTCGTATTTCTTGTTCTATCCGTGCTGATTTCTGAAGTAATGCCTCTTCTGAGAATACATCAAACCAACCAGCGGAACATTTTATTTTTGTTTGCTTGTGCTTGATATCCGTTAATCCATAAATATAAACCCGATGACTTAAATAATCGTAACGAAGTGTGTCTGTAGTCATCTTCAAATCTTTTCCTTTGTAGACAACTTTTCCTTTAAAAAAACTTTCTTCTGTATTGGGGTAGAAATAACCGATTTGACTCGTAAGGACTTCGTTAGTTGTGATGTTTTCTATCTTGCCTCCATATCGGTATATCGCTTTGGAACGTTTGGTATCGTATTCAAGCGTGTCCGTAGTTAACTTATATTCCCTATCACGTACACGCACATTTCCCCACAACTTAGCCATTTTTGTTTGACCGTTGAAATAAAGTGAATCGCAAAATAAATTCAAAGTATCTCGTTTATTCAAATGCACTTTACCGTATGCCCAAATTTCTTTTGTTTTACGTTTCAAATGAGCGGAATCACAATACATAATATTTCCCTGATAGGAAAAGCAAAGCACACCAGTTAATCGTTCAACTCCAGATTTTTCATCATACGATAAACTTTCAGAACCAGGTAATAACTCAAACCAATTTTTCTGAGCTACAGCACTATTCGTACAGACAAAAATTGCGCTAAACAAGAGCGCAATTTTAAAAAGATATGTCTGTAGGTTGTTCACTATTTTGTAGCAAGTGTTTGTGTTCTATCTGGACCTACAGATACTGTTGTGATTTTTACATCTAACTGTTTTTCAAGGTAAGTCACATAATTTTTCAACGCTTGTGGTGCAGCTTCAAAACTAGCTAAAGCTGTTAAATCTTGATTCCAACCTTCGATGTCTTCATAAATTGGTTCAATCTCAACTCCATCGATATCGAATGGTAAATAATCGATGATTTCACCATTAATTTTGTAATGTGTACACGCTCTAATCGTATCAAATTTATCCAATACGTCTGCTTTCATCATTGCCAATTCGGTAACACCGTTGATCATAATGGCGTAACGCATCGCTGGTAAATCAATCCAACCACATCTTCTCGGACGACCTGTTGTCGAACCAAATTCACGGCCTTCTTGTCTGATTTTTTCACCAACTTCTTCCAATAATTCTGTTGGAAAAGGGCCCGAACCAACACGTGTGCAATATGCTTTGAAAATTCCGATTACATCACCAATTTTAGAAGGAGCAATTCCTAATCCAGTACAAGTTCCAGCAGTCACTGTATTCGAAGAAGTTACAAACGGATAAGTACCGAAATCGATATCCAACATGGTTCCTTGTGCGCCCTCAGCAAGAATTTTCTTACCTGCTTTCATCGCTTGATCCAAATAATGTTCACTATCGACTGCTTTTAATGTTCTTAGGACTTCAATTCCTTCCATCCACGGACCTTCCAATTCAGCCAAATCATATTCGAATCCTTCGTAATGTCTCAGCATGTTTACATGTTTTGCAACAAGTGCTTGGTATTTTTCAATAAAATTAGGCATGAAAATATCACCAACACGTAAACCGTTTCTACCAGTTTTATCCATGTACGTTGGACCAATACCTTTTAAGGTAGAACCGATTTTATTTTTTCCTTTTGCTGTTTCAGAAGCCGCATCCAATAAACGGTGCGATGGCAAAATCAAATGAGCTTTTTTAGAAAGCACCAATCGCGATTTGAAATCGATATTAAAGGGCGCTAATTTTTCTAACTCTTTTTGAAAAACAACAGGGTCAATGACAACACCATTTCCAATCAAGTTAATCACATTATCGTGAAAAATACCAGAAGGAATTGTGTGTAACACATGTTTTACACCCTCAAATTCAAGCGTATGTCCAGCATTCGGACCACCTTGAAAACGTGCAATAATATCGTATTGTGGTGTTAAAACATCTACAATTTTTCCTTTTCCTTCGTCACCCCATTGCAACCCTAAAAGAACATCTACTTTCATCTTTATTTATTAAAGCTCGCTACAGCATCTGTTACTGAAGCAAAACTGGTAAAAATTTCATTTAACTTTGACAGGTTCATCAACTTTTGAACAGTTGGTTGAATTCCCGCCACGCAGCATTCGCCGCCTTTATTTCGCGCTTTTGTTAACACACGAATGAATAAATTCAATCCGATAGAATTACAATAAGCCAACGAAGCACCATCTAAAATCCAATTGTGGGCACCTTCAGCAATGTGTTGATCGACTTTTAAAAGCGTTTCAGTAATTCCTGTATCAGACAAGATGCTATCACTCAAATGAATAACAGCACACTTTTCGTGCAATGTAATATCAAATGATTGACTCATTATTCTTCTGATTTTGATTGATCGTTTCGTACACCATAGAAGTAAAGCGAATGGTGCTGAATCTTAACGCCAAACACTTCTTCAATTGTTGCTTTTATATTTTGAACACGCGGATCACAAAATTCAATTACTTCACCTGTATCAGTGACAATAACATGATCGTGTTGTTTTGAGCCATGTGATTTTTCAAATTGAGCAATGTTTTTTCCAAATTGGTGCTTGCGTACTAAATTACAAGCAAGTAACAAATCTATTGTATTGTAAAGAGTTGCTCTGGAAACACGGTAGTTTTGGTTTTTCATTTTGATGTACAAGGACTCGATATCGAAATGACCTTCGTAATTGTATATCTCCGCCAAAATAGCAAAACGTTCAGGTGTTTTCCTGTGCCCGTTTTGTTCTAAATATGCAGAAAAGATATTCCGAACCGTTTGTTGCAAATCATGTTGATGCATGTGCTCAAATTGAAAGAGCAAAAGTAGTTAATATAAAGCGACTTTCACGAAGAGGTTTTCCACAATTTGACAATAATTTACACAATTTTATAGGTTTTGCGTTGAATTATTCGTCTGCAGTAACCCACCGTTCAACACGTTTAACACCTTCAACCAATTCAAACTTTCGCATTAACGTATCTAAGTGCTCTGTATCGTAGACAAGTACTTTGATTTTCCCTTCAAAAAGCCCATCGTTTGCTTCAAAGAAAATCGATTTCATGTTGACGTTCAATTCGTTTGAAATAACTTCTGTAATTTTATTTACAATACCCACATCGTCAATTCCAACTAGACGAATGGCCGCAATCCGCTCTGTCAATCCTTGTGTAGCCCAACGCGCTTTGATACAGCGGTAAGCCATTTTAGATTGCAAGTTTTCTGAATTTGGACAATTGTTACGGTGTATTTTTATCCCATCGTTGATTGTAATGAACCCAAACACATTGTCCCCAGGAATAGGACTGCAACAACGTGCCATTTGATATTGAATATTTTTAAATTCTTCTCCAATAATCAGAACGTCTTCTTTTTTATTAATCTTCGGATATACATCTAACTCGTGCTTATCTTTGGTCTGGTTTGCGCCTGATTTGCGCTCAAGCATTAATTGACCATTAACGTTTTCTAAATCTCTAATTTTGGATAAATCTAGTTTGCCTTTAGCAACTTTGAAATACATGTCTGTTTTGGAGTGAAAACCATAAAAACGCAATAAAATAGCAATGTTTTCAGGCGTAAATCGAATGTTGTAATTTTTCAACTTGCGTTCAACAATTTCTTTACCGTCTTCAGCTATTTGTTTTTTCTCTTCGTTTAATGTGGTTTTGATTTTTTGACGCGCACGAGCCGTTCCCACAAGGCGCAACCACTCTTCTGTTGGCTTTTGTTTTGGAGAAGTAATGATTTCTAATTGATCGCCATTTTGCAATTGATAACTCAATGGAACTAAGCGATTATTCACCTTCGCTCCAATACATTTATCGCCAATAGCCGTATGTATGTCGTATGCAAAATCTAAAATAGTTGCACCAGTTGGCAATACACGTAAATCACCTTTCGGAGTAAACACATAAATTTCGTCGTTGAACAAATTCATTTTGAATTCATCCACAAAATCCATCGCACTTAAATCGGGATTTTCCAATAAGTCCCTTATTTCTGCAATCCAACGATCAAATTTCGAATCGTCTTTTTGATTTTCTTTGTAGCGATAATGAGCAGCTAATCCTTTTTCCGCTACCTCATCCATTCTAGTCGTTCGAATTTGAACTTCTACCCATTTTCCTTGTGGCGACATCACTGTCGTATGCAAAGACTCGTAACCATTAGCACGAGGTGTGGAAATCCAATCTCTTAATCGCTCGGGACTAGGCTGATAAAAATCAGTAACGATTGAATAAACGCGCCAACAATCTGCTTTTTCTAATTCAACATGTGAATTCAATATTATGCGAATTGCAAATAAATCAAACACTTCCTCAAAGGGCAAGTCTTTGTCTTGCATTTTTCGCCAAATGGACGATATAGATTTGGTTCGAGCTTTGATATCAAAGTCGAAACCTTCTTTTATCAATGCTTCTCTAATTGGATGAACAAATCTTCGGATAAATCGATTTCGAACATCTTTGGTTGATTTTAACTTCGACTGAATTTCATTGTAAATATCCGTTTCAGTATAAAGCATTGCTAAATCCTCCAGTTCAGTTTTTATGGAATATAATCCAAGTCGGTGAGCCAGCGGAGCATATAAGAATTTCGTCTCTGAAGCGATTTTTATTTGTTGTTCGGCACGCATACTGTCCAGCGTTCGCATGTTGTGCAACCTGTCGGCCAACTTAATCAAAACAACACGCAAATCATCCGAAATAGTGAGAATCATCTTTCTAAAATTCTCCGCTTGGATGGACGTGTTTTGATCAAAAACATCCGGAATTTTGGTTAAACCATCAATAATAGCACGCGGTTTAACGCCAAATAAATCCTCAATATCCTGTAATGTAATATGCGTATCTTCAACAGTATCGTGTAACAGCGCACATGCAATAGACGTCGCTCCCAAACCCATTTCTTCTGCACAAATACGTGCAACAGCAATAGGATGATAAATATAAGGTTCACCCGATTTTCGGCGCATGTCTTTGTGCGCTTCAACAGCAACATCAAATGCTTTGCGAATTAACTGTGTATCTTGTCTTGTTCGGTTTTTTGTTGCACGCAACAATCCCCTAAACGCATTGAGTATTTCCTGACGTTCTTTTTCTAAATCGATCATTGGTGCCATATCGGAAGCTGCTTGACGCTAAAATATTAAAGTGCTGGCAAGATCTTTCCACTCACTTCACCAAAACCAATTCGGACGCCATCTTTTTCACAATGACCTCTCATGATAACAGTATCTCCATCTTGGATGAATTTTCGTTCAGAACCATCTTTCATTTTCAACGGTTTTGTTCCTTTCCATGCCAACTCCAACATCGATCCATATGAATCTGGAGTTGGTCCAGAAATAGTTCCAGAACCCATTAAATCGCCACATCTAACATTGCAACCATTCACCGTATGGTGAGCTAATTGTTGTGACATGTTCCAATACATGTGTTTGAAATTGGAATTACATATAATCGTTTCCTCCACGTTTTCTGGCTGAAGGGCTACTTGTAGTTGAATATCGTATGCTAAATTTTGATCACAGACTAAATAAGATAACACTTCCGGATTTTGTTCTGGACCTTTCACTTTAAACGGTTGTAATGCATCTAAAGTAACAATCCATGCGGAAATGGATGAAGCGAAATTTTTCGCTAAAAATGGTCCCAATGGAACATATTCCCATGTTTGAATATCACGAGCAGACCAGTCATTAAACAACACCATTCCGAAAATAAACTCTTCTGCTTCAGTAGTTGAAATCGACTGTCCTAGAGGTTTTCCATCAAATGTTATGAAACCAGTCTCCAATTCAAAATCCAAATTGCGGCAAGGTGCATAAATTGGTGGTTCTTCAGGATTTGGTTTGATTTGACCTTTTGGACGAATTATTGGTTCACCCGAAAGGATAACGGAACTTGAACGACCATGATAGCCAACTGGAATCCATAACCAATTTGGCAATAATGCATTTGCTGGATCGCGAAACATTGTTCCAACATTTGTTGCATGCTCTCTGCTAGAATAAAAATCTGTATAATCTCCAATTTGAACCGGCATACACATTTCAACCTGCTCTACAGGAATAAGCACCTGAGCAACATGATGCGCGTTTTGCTGTAAATCAGATTGTTGTTCATCAAATAATTTTGAAATACGGTTGCGCAAATCGCTCGTTGTTTTCTTCCCTTTTTTCATCAATTTATTCAGGAATTCCGCATCGAAATCTGCTAATTCAACTGGTAAATTCTCCAAATAACCCAACACAAACAATGTTTTCAAATCAATCACAAAATCACCAATACGTGAAGCAACACGAGGTGATAACTGGTCGTTTTTGATAATTCCAAAAGGAAGGTTTTGAATCGGGAAATCACTGTTTTGAGCAACAGCAACCCATGATTTCAAAGCAGGATTATTTGCGGGAATGTTCAACATAATTCGATTATTTATTTCTTCATACAAATATAATTGGAATTATAGGAACGCATTCAACAATTCACTTTTTTTAGTGAATTCATTTGGCAAAAAAACGACTAAAAAAAGAGGTTGCCGTAACAACCTCTTCCAAAATGATTTTATTTTTTACCACTGAAACAATGGTCTATTTGACATTAATTCATTCACCTCTTTTCGAACAGCTTCAATAGTAGCTTCATCAGAAATATTGGTCAATACGCGATCAATTAACCCTACAATCATAGGAATTTCGTCATCTTTCACACCACGAGATGTCAAAGCTGGCGTACCAACACGGATTCCAGAAGTAACAAAAGGTGATTCCGTATCGTAAGGAACCATGTTTTTATTCACTGTAATATCTGCACGCACCAATGTGTTCTCCGCATCTTTACCTGTAACACCTTTTGAACGTAAATCAATTAACATACTGTGATTATCCGTTCCTCCTGAAATAATTTTATACCCCAAACGTGTGAATTCATCTGCCATAACAGCAGCATTTTTTTTCACTTGTTTCATGTACGTTTTATAATTATCTGATAATGCTTCACCAAAAGCTACAGCTTTAGCAGCAATTACATGTTCCAACGGTCCACCTTGAATTCCAGGGAAAACTGCTGCATCTAACAACGCTGCCATTGATTTCGGATTACCATTGTTCCATTTCAAGCCAAACGGATTATCGAAGTTGTGACGCATCATGATGATTCCTCCTCGTGGTCCACGTAATGTTTTATGTGTAGTCGAAGTAACAATGTGGCAATGTTCTAATGGATCGGACAATAAACCAGCAGCAATCAATCCTGCAGGGTGAGAAATATCAGCTAACACAAGTGCTCCAACCTCATCCGCAACTTTACGAATACGCGCATAATCCCAATCTCTAGAATAAGCAGACGCACCACAAATAATCATTTTTGGCTTCTCTCTTCGAGCAACTTCTTCCATTAAGTCATAATCTACCATTCCAGTTTCCTTAGATACACCATAGAAAAATGGTTGATATAGTTTACCAGAAAAATTGACTGCAGAACCATGTGTCAAGTGACCACCATGACTCAAATCGAAACCTAATATTTTATCACCTGGCTGTAAACATGCAAGAAAAACTGCTGCATTTGCTTGCGCTCCTGAATGGGGCTGTACATTTGCCCAAGTAGCATTAAATAATTTGCACAAACGATCAATAGCAAGTTGTTCAACTTTATCCACAACTTCACATCCGCCATAATATCTTTTACCAGGCAGACCTTCTGCGTATTTGTTGGTTAAAACAGAACCCATTGCTTCCATCACTTCGTCCGATACAAAGTTTTCAGATGCAATCAGCTCGATACCATGTAGTTGACGTTGTTTTTCGTCAGTTATTAAATTAAAAACTTCTTGATCTCGTTTCATGTTGTTGTGTTATTACTTACTATTAATTGCTATTATTTTAAGGAGGCCTTCTGCTAAATTTGTTTCAGGTTTATAACCAGTCATTGCTTGTAACTTTAAGGAACTACCTACGCGGCGTTCTACCTCGTAATCGTATCGTTTCTTAGGGGCATCAATGTATTGAATGGACGATGTTGATCCTGTTAATTCAACTATTTTCAATCCTAAATCTTCAATACACCATTCGTTTTCGTTTGCTATATTAACAATATGACAGCCCTTTATGTTTATCAATCGAACACAAGCTTCAACTGTATCATCAATATAGGTAAAGTCCCGTGTTTGCTTACCTGTACCAAAAATGGTGATTGGCTCATTGTTTTTTGCTTGTTCAAAGAAACGAGGAACAACCATTCTATTATCTTGATTGTGTCCATAAACATTGAAAAAACGAAGGGAAATAACGTTTATCTTTTTTTCTTCGTAATGAGAAGCAAGATAAATTTCATTATAGCGCTTCGCCATGGCATAAGACGTTTTTGGATCCACTAAAATTTCTTCCGTTAACAAATTTTCAAACGAAGTGTGTCCGTATATCCCGCTTGTTGAAGCATATAAAACTTGTTGAACATTATTGATTAGAGCAGCATTCACAATGTTTCTAGTTCCAATTACTTCAACATCCATCGTTTCGACAGGATTATCTGCTACGATATCAACGCCTAAAACAGCTGCAAAATGAAAAATAACATCACACCCTTTAGCAGCATTGTTAACTGTTTCAAAATCACGAACATCACCATTGATGAATTCAATCGCATTAAACGTTAATTTATCTAGTTTATTTCCGCGCAAAAGATTATCAAGTATCACTACTTGATGACCATCATTGACAAGTCTTTTTGATAGATTACTCCCAATAAAACCAGCTCCACCAGTTACTAAAATGCGCATTGATTTTTATTTGTGTGCAAATATAATTTGTTTTCACCTAGCGTTTTGCACTTTCAACTAGGAAAAACCACGAACTTTTAAACAAACAATTAACTAAAATCGTTTGATGCAATAAAACTGGTGTGTTCGTTTTTTATCTGTTTTGCGCGTAATTCCATCTTGATCAAATTCATCAACACGAACAAATCCACTTGCATGAATTATTTCGTTTGGTGAAATCAATATTCCAACATGATGCACGCGTCCATTTGAATTAATGAAAAAAGCGACATCACCTTCTTCCTGTTCACCATATGGAATTGTTTGACCATGCTCAACTTGCTGATTGGCATCACGTGGTAAATTGATGTCAAAAAGTCGGTGAATGATTTGTGTGAATCCAGAACAATCAATGCCAAAGATATGCTTTCCACCCCATAAATATGGAGTGTTTAAATAATCAAGTGCTATTTCTGTTTTAGTTTTATCGAAAGGTTCTTCTTCATCCAACCATTCATATGTATCAGACCCAATAACAAAAGAGTGACTGGCTATACTTGGAACAAATGATCCTCTTACGATTTTCATAGGACCTGTCTCTCCTTTCAACAAACGTTCAAATTGATGTTCCGTAGTCAATCCATCCAACCAACGAAAAAATTCTTTTTCACGCAAAAAACGAAGGTGTTTTTCATCTACCCAACCCTCATAATTGTCACTATACGATCGGATTTGGATCCAGTTATCTTTGATTATGACCACTTCAACCGGTTCACCAAAAAGCATTTGAGACACCATCTCTGATGCATCAGCGGCTTCTTTCCTCATAGGCGAAATTGCTACAGAACAATAAGCGAAAATTGGAGTCATTTTTTGGGGAATTTTGACATTTTAGAAATGTTAATTGCTTGTTGCATGTGTCTTTCATTGTGATAAGCCACAAATAGCAGTACATCTCCCAAACGAAAACGAATCAATTTAGAAAGCGCAATTGGCACTTTTACTTTACGCATGTTTATTTGCAACGACTGTTCAATTATTGAAAGAAATTCTTGTTGTTTTGAACAAAATTCAGCGAATTCATTACCTGTAAGCAATGATTTTGTGCGACTTGGGTCGTATAATTTTGGTGCAGAAAATTTTCGTTTCGTGTTTTTTTCTTTCCCCAATTTGATCGAAACCCAAGATGATCTTCCCAATGGAGAAGAAGTGAATTCTAATTGTGGCGTTCTAAATTTTGTAAGTTTGATGCGTGTCAATAATGCGTTGTGATAAAACACTGCATATTCATTCAAATGAGCAAAAACCTCAGCAATACTCCAAACTTCTTCAGATGGCTTCCAATTCAATTGTGCATCAGAAAGCTTAGAAAATTTTGCGTTCAATAACTGAATATTTTTTTCCGTTATTGTTGCAACTTCATTTATTAGCCATTGGGTTGTCATGATTCTCAATTTGTTTTCCAAAAATACACATCTAAGCTCGATTAAAAAAAGTTCTTTCACAAAAAAAGCAACCTTTTTAAACAAATAACTATCTTTCCGTTATGAAAGAAATGTTGTCGTTTTTGGCATGTTGGTTAATTAGTATGAATTGTTGGTTGCAAGAGCCTACATACAATCATTCGGTTTACCATCCTTTATTAGAAAACAAAGGACAATGGGACGATCAAATCCTTTTTCAGTCACGTTCGCAAGAACACACGATTTGGGTGCAACAACATGGTTTCCTATACGATATTCGCGACTACCGAACGATTCAAAACGCACACGCACATCCAACAGATAATTCAACTGATTTTTCTATAAAATCAACAGCTATTATTGCTCATTTTATTGGCTCAAATACTGTGACACAAATCCAAAAGGACATCCCAACCTCACATTATTTCAATTTCTTTTTGGGAAACGACCAATCCAAATGGAAAGAAAACGTCAAAGGCTTTCAACAAGTAACTCTAAATGAATTTTATCCGAATATTGATTTACGAATAATTGACAACGACTCCCATTTCAAATATGAACTTTGGTGTGCACCCGGCAGTGATCCCTCGCAAATAGCAATAGAATGGAAAGGTGCGGAAAAGGTAACCCTTGAAAAGAATGGTAACTTAAAAATCACAACCTCTTTAGGTGATATTATCGAAGAAAAACCTGTCGTTTACCAATTAGTTGCAGGAAAAATGACGTTATTGAAAAGCAAATTTGTTCTTATAAATAACATTATCACTTTTTCTATAGAAAACTGGGACAAAACAGCGACTTTGATAATTGATCCAACATTAGTTTTTGCAACTTATTGTGGTTCTGTTACTGATAATTTTGGGATGACAGCAACATATGGATACGATGGTACGGCCTATTCTGCTGGGACAATTTATGGCAATGCTTATCCTACTCCAGATGGTGCCGCATATGATGTTACGTCGAATTTTACCATTGCTAATGTTTCAAATTCTATCACTACAGATGCTTTTATTTCCAAATATGCTCCAGATGGTAGCACAATGTTGTGGACAACTTTTCTTGGTGGTGGTGACAATAATCAAGGAACGGAAACTGCTCACAGTTTGATTTGTGACAAACAAAACAATGTCTATTTGTATGGCGTGACATCTAGTTTGGATTTTCCCATAGTCAATGGTTATCAATCAACTCATGCTGGAGGGACTCCCCTATCAATTAGTTTTAATGGTTCAAACTTCGGTTCAGCTGGAACTGATATATACGTTGCGAAAATAAGTGCAAACGGACATAGTTTATTAGGATCAACATACATGGGCGGATCACAAAATGATGGTGTAAATTACAAGTTGACTTCTGGAAATTACAACTCTGTCGCTGCATATGATTCTTTAACCACAAACTATGGTGATCAATTTCGTGGAGAAATCATGATTGATTCGCTTGGAAACTGTATTGTTGCATCGTGTAGTCGATCCACAAATTTCCCAACATTGAATCCTTTTCAAGCAAACAATGCTGGACAGCAAGATGGTGTGCTTTTTAAACTTAGCAGTAATTTGAGCACATTGCAATGGTCGAGTTATTTTGGCGGATCAAACAACGACGCATGTTATTCTGTGAAAATAGATTCAACTTACAACATCTTGTTTGCTGGTGGAACTTCTAGCACCAATTTACCAGGGTCTGCTGGCTCATTTCAACCTACTTATTTGGGTGGGAAAGCTGATGGTTTTGTTGGTAAACTTTCGCCAAATGGACAATCCTTGATTCGAAGTAGTTATATAGGAACGTCACTTTATGACCAATTGTTTTTTGTTGAAATCGATCGCTTGAACAACGTTTATGTACTCGGACAATCGATGGGTGGACAATTTCCAATTATAAATGCAACGGGAAATCCAAATAGCGGGCAATTTATTGCGAAAATAAATCCGTCTTTGACTGCTATCCTCAACGCAACAACTTTTGGAAATAGTAATTCATCTATCAACATTTCCCCTTCTGCTTTTTTAGTAGATATTTGTGGGAATATCTATGTTTCAGGATGGGGAGCTAATATTTTACAGTCAACACCTTTGAGTGGCATGCCCGTTTCAACGAATGCCTTTCAACAAAATCCAGCGAACGGTTTTGACTTCTATTTAGGAGTGTTCAAAAGCGATTTTAGCGGTTTGTTATACGGGACATATCTTGGTGGAGCATTGGCTCATGAACATGTCGATGGTGGAACATCTCGGTTTGATAAAAACGGAGTCGTATACCAATCTGTTTGTGGAGGTTGTGGAGGTCATAGTGATTTTCCAACTACAACGAATGCATGGTCGCAACAAAACTTGAGTAGCAATTGCAATAATCTTGTATTTAAATTTGATTTTGACTTGATCCCTGATGCGCAATTTACGGCAAGTAGCATTCAAGGTTGTGAAGATTTTACTGTACAATTCAACAACACAAGTGCTTCGGCAAATGATTACCTGTGGGATTTTGGCAATGGGGACACAACATCTGTGATTTTTTCACCAACTATTACGTATACGGAACCAGGGATTTATGAAGCAACGTTACTGGTAACAGATAGCGTTTGCTTGTTAACAGATACCGCAAAAACTTTTATAACGGTATTGCCATCTGTACAATTATTCATGCCCAATGATACGGTATTGTGCGCGCAAAACACCATCGCTCTCAATGCGCAAACATTTGGATCCGCAACACAATTTATCTGGTCTAGTAATGTTCAATTTTCAGACACATTAAACAATTCCTTAATCGATTCTCTATACAACGCAGCTGTTACATCATCAACTACATTTTATTTGCATGCAAGTAATGGCTTTTGTTCCGTTGTTGATTCTGTGACCATATTTTATGTTGCTGGCAGTTTGGAAATTACAGGAAATGATTCGATTTGTGAGCAACAAACAACAACTATGTCTGCATCAATAGCCATACCCAACGTTACTTTTCAATATACTTGGACACCCGCCAATTTGATAACACCAACTACAAATCCTGCTATCGTGACTGCAAACCCGACTAATGACGCTTGGATTTATTGTACAGCGATAGGTTCAAATGGTTGTGTTGCTAAAGACTCCATTTTCATTCATGTTGGTTCAATCAATGGTATTGTAAATGCAACAGCCAATCCCGGATTTGTTACCTTAGGAAACTCTAGTTCCTTGGCAGTTACACCAATAGGTTACAGTTATGTTTGGACACCAGCTAACACATTGAATACATCAACTAACAATAATGTTACCGCAACTCCTACAGAAAACACAACATATACAGTTAGCGTTACTGATGGAATTTGCGTGAAAACAGACACCGTAAGCGTAAAAGTTGTCCAATTCATTTGTGACCGTGCTTGGGTATACGTTCCAAATGCGTTCACGCCAAATGGCGACGGTAAAAACGATGTGCTTTTTGTACGTAGTGAGATCACTGAGGACTTATTATTCCGAGTTTACAACCGTTGGGGCGAACTTGTTTTTGAAACACGCGATATTTCAAAAGGTTGGGATGGGAAATTCAAAGGAAAACTTATCGATCCAGACACTTATGACTACTACTTAGAGGTCACTTGTTCTGGAGGTGAACAACAAATTATAAAAGGAAATACCACATTAATACGATAAAATGTCTAAAAAAATTATCACAAAAAAAAGCGAAGCTTTCTTAACAAAATACATCAATAATGCAGCGCCAACTGGCTTTGAATCAGGCGGTCAGCAAATTTGGATGGACTATATCCGTCCATATGTTGATGAGATACAAACAGATACATACGGGTCTGCTGTAGCTATTATCAATCCAAAATCAGATTACAAAGTTGTTATCGAAGCCCATGCAGATGAAATATCCTGGTTTGTTCATTACATTACCAAAGATGGATTTGTTTATGTTCGAAGAAACGGAGGAAGCGACCATATGATTGCTCCTTCCAAACGGGTAAACATCCATACCCAAAAAGGAGTTGTAAAAGCAGTTTTTGGTTGGCCCGCAATTCATACGCGCCACGAAAAAGACGAGGCTCCAAGCATGAAAAATATATGCTTGGACCTTGGTTGTTCCAGTGACAAAGAAGTTTCTGACCTTGGGGTTCATGTTGGATGCGTGATTACATATGAAGATGAATTAATCATTTTGAACGGGAAAAATTACGTTGGAAGAGCACTTGATAATCGCGTTGGAGGATTTATGATTGCTGAAGTTGCGCGTTTGCTTTCTGAACAAAAAGTTAAACTTCCTTTTGGCTTGTACATAGTAAATGCTGTTCAAGAAGAAGTTGGATTGCGGGGAGCTGAAATGATGGCAAACCGAATTAAGCCAACGGTAGCAATCATTACAGATGTATGCCACGATACACAAACACCAATGATTAATAAAATTGAACAAGGCGATTTGAGTAGTGGAAAAGGTCCTGTTTTAACCTATGGACCAGCTGTTCACAACATCCTTTTAAATAAAATTATTCAAGTAGCTGAATCTGAAAAAATTGCTTTTCAACGAGCTGCTGCATCGCGCGCTACAGGAACGGATACCGATGCTTTTGCTTATTCCAATTCAGGAGTACCTTCTGCGTTGATTTCATTACCGCTTCGATACATGCATACTACGGTAGAAATGTGTCATAAATCTGATGTTGAAAGCACAATCTCATTGATTTTTGAAACATTGAAAACAATGAAAGGAACAGAAACATATAATTATTTTGATTAAGCGCTTTTCAAGTAGTTTTAGACGGATAATTTGAATTAGAAACTGTAAATTTGCTGCATGAAGTGGATTGGAAACCGAATTAGTTACGTTGATACACCTGAAAAAACAACGATTATCATAACACCTGAACGCGTAGGTATTTACAAAGCAATTATTGGTGCTTGGTTTTTTATGTGGTTAACAATTGGTGCAGTGATGATTTGGGCATGGGATACCTTTGAAATGAAGGCAAACATGAAAGATCAATTGACACTTTTACTTGTCATTTTTTTAGCCTTTTGGTTGTATTATGCAGTTCGTGTTGGTAGAACCTTTTTTTGGTTGATGTATGGAAGTGAATTTCTAAAAATTGATAAAATCTCGTTATCCATCAAAACTGCAATCAAAAAATACGGAACGTCTAAAGAGTTCTTTATCGAAAATATTGATAAAGTTAGCTTATCCATTCCAAAGTCAAATTCGCTTCAAGCTGCATGGGAAAATTCCCCTTGGATTCGCGGTGGAGAAAGGTTAACATTTGATTACAAAGGAAAATCCATCCGTTTTGGTAGAAAATTAGATGAAAAAGAGGCGAAATTATTGTTTCAACTCATTACCAAACGCATCGAAGAGCAATTGAAAAAGAAAAACAAATAAGGGTTTATTTATTTTCGAATCAATGAAGTCGCCGTAACTTTGAGCGAAGTTATTTTCACCGTTGTAGTTCCTTGATTTTGAACATATATCTGAACTTTATCAGCTTTGTGACGTACATCCGGTAAGTTATAACGATAAGTCAGTTTGTTTACACCGCTTTTTAATCCTTGCGACAATTCGAGTTGATTCCAACTGTAACAATTGTATTTACTGACTGACTCTAATTTCAATAAACTTGATTGAGTTGTATCAGAACTTTCACATGTAATTGCTACATCGAACAATGCTTCGTCGGTTGAAAGCAAATTAAAATATGGTATTTTAGCTAACAGTTTATCTTTTTTTGGCGTAATAATTATTGGGTGTTTTAACTGAAAAAAAACGTTTCGTTTAAGCTCTTGGTCGGCGTAATGAGCTTTCCGCACACGCTCTTCCCATACAAAACTTGACCGATCAATTAATAGGCGGTAATCGTCGTAATCGGGAATGTCGGTTCGGCCAAATATGTAAAAATAATGTGATTTGGACATCCTTCCTTCATGCAAATAACCTGCTAATACTTGAGTTGATTGGATTATATTCAACACAAAACAGATTCCAATGAAAAATGAAATCAACCATGTTGTCCAACTTTTCCAAGAACACTTTTGAAGAGCAAATCCAATAGGCATCAACAATAAAGGATAATAATCAATCATGACGCGTTGACTAAACGAAGCTGCATACCACCATGTTTCCCATGAAGACACGACCCAAATAGCCACAATAGTTAATACGATCAAACTGCGAAATAGTAATGTGTTAATTTTACGCAATTGATAAAAACCAGGGACAAGCAATAAAAATATTGGCGTGTACAACAACCATCCTTTTCTGAAACTGAATAAAAAATCGCGTAAATTAGGATCAATTAAAATGATTTCTTCGGAATGTAAGTTGGAAATTAACCAATTCCCACCAATCATTTTCCAATAGATGATTTGAGGTAAATTCCACATGAAGGAACTAAGTGGAAATAACGCTAAAATGCGAAACAATTGCTTCTTTGTCGGAAAATACGACCACAGATAAATAAGTGGAAAAATAAACAGCAAAACATGAGTTGGCCGAATAACGGTTGTTAACCCAAACAAGACAGCAGCGATAACAATACTTTTATGATGCAACTGAGTTGACTGAACTGCTTTGAAGAAATAATACCCCATTGCTGCAATTAATGCAAACAGGTAAATATGTTGCAAACTGTATGACAAAGCTGCCGTTATCCAATAATTTGTTCCAACGTATACTATCAGCAGTAATAAAATGGTCAATCGTATTGAAAAAAATAAGCGCATTAATTTTTTTAGGTAAAACAATCCTAAGAAAACAAACAAAAGCGCGTTACATAGAAATGCAATGTGATATGGTTTTGAAAAGCCATCTGCTTTGTAACCAAGCGTTTTTGCAAAAAAATGACCAATAAAAAATGCTGGTGCTTCCACAAAGGCTTGTCCCATTTGGTAAACAGCTACAAAATTGCCGTTTTCCCTTGGTACCAATTGGTACATAATAGCTCCGTCACAATAATTCTTCTGCAAACTATCTGCCCAAGCAGGCTGCATGTTTAAATCACCAGAATGTATCAGACTTGGTAAATACATGTAGTAACCAAATCCATCATACGCACAAATGCACTTATCTTTTTCCGCAATAATTCCAGGAATTTTCCGCGCAAAAAAACAAGCAAAAGAAGTGAAAATCAAAAAAACAACACCCGTTAAAAGGCGTTTTGATTGATTTGTCTCTTGCATTATTTCAATAAATTTCTTTCGATGTAATCGATAAATGAATGAATGACTTTGATGTGTATTTCTTGGGCTCTATCAGCAAATTGAGCATGTGGTGCGCGTACTTCAACATCACTTAGTCCAGCCATTTTTCCGCCATCTTTACCTGTCAAGGTGATAACTTTCATTCCTTTAGCACGAGCAGCCTCAATTGCTAACAACACATTTTTTGAGTTACCTGAAGTCGAAATACCTAACAAAACATCACCAGCTTTACCAACTGACTCGATATAACGGGAAAACACAAACTCGTAACCATAATCATTTGCTACACAAGATAAATGTGACGGATCACTAATACTGATTGCAGCAATTCCAGGTCTGTTTTCTCGGTATCTTCCTGTTAATTCTTCTGCAAAATGCATGGCATCACACATGGAACCACCGTTACCACATGAAATGATTTTTCCTCCATTTGCTAATGATTCAACCATTATCGCTCCTGCTTTTTCGATTTTTTGAAAAGTAGCTTCCGTTGCAAATGCTTGCAAAACTGATAATGCTTCTGAAAAATGGTCCGCTATTTGTTTCATCTTCTAAAATGTGGGTTTTGAATGTCAAAAATAAATAATTAAACCGACTATCCACATATTAGATAAACTTGTTATATTTGAATCACGGAGTTCGCTCCAAAACACATGAATTATGAGAAAACTATTTATTGCAATCATCACGCTTACATTAAGCTTAACTGCCTCAGCGCAAACCGACTGTTTCAAACAATTAGAAGAAGCTTTTATTAAAAGAGGTTCGTACACCGTCGCAGATGAAATGCACAAAAATGTCATCATTAGTTTTTTTACTCCTGAAGGAACGGAATGTTTAACAGGAAAAGCACGTGTGGAAAATGGAACTGTAGTAAATATCTTTTTACAATACGAAGACGACACATACGAATTATTAGACAAAAAATTCTACAATGCTAAAAAACAAGCGCCTGTTATTACAAACGGAATATCAGAAATGATTTTTACCATTGATGGCGAAAAATTCCGCATTGTATTCATTGATAAATTAAAACCAAAAGCTCGTTCGTTTAAACCAGCTGCAATTCCATCTGATTTATAATTTATATGCCACGTGTAGCTTGGGTTACAGGGGCTTCCTCTGGAATAGGTGAAGAAATTTGCATTCAATTAGCAAATCAAGGATTTTCATTAGTGCTTTCTGCGCGAAACGCAGAAAAATTGAATGCATTCAAATCAACGCTTCCCAACAGTGAAAAGCACTTAGTACTTCCATTGGATCTAGAAAATTCAACTAATTTCAGTTTGCTTGCACAAAAGGTTATTCAACAGTTTGGAACGATTGATTACTTATATCACTGTGGTGGAATTAGTCAACGGGCCGAAGCATGCGAAACAGACTTGGCAATCGATCGCCGCATCATGGAAATCAATTATTTTGGAACTGTTGCGTTGACAAAAGCTGTTTTGCCATTTATGCAGACTCAAAAACACGGACACATTGTCGTTGTTTCAAGTATTGCTGGGAAATTCGGCTTTTATTTGCGCTCTGCCTACAGTGCTGCAAAACATGCATTACATGGCTTTTTTGAAAGTTTAGCCTTAGAAGAAGCTAAAAACAATATCGCGGTTACCATCGTTTGCCCAGGAAAAATAAATACGCCCATTTCCATGAGTGCATTGAATAAAGATGGCCAAGCTCACGGAGAAATGGATCACAACCAAGCAACAGGAATGCCCGTAGATGTGTGCGTAAATCTACTTTTAAAAGCTGTGAAAGAAAGAAAACGTGAAGTCTTGATAGGGAACAAAGAAATAAAAGCGGTAACCTTAAAACGTTTTTTACCGAACTTGTTTTGGAAAGTAATTGCCAAACAAAAAGCAACATAAAAAAAGCCACTTATAAAGTGGCTTTTTTGTTTTGGATATGTTTGAATTAAATCAAATTAGCTTCTTTTAAAAAATCTTCTACATTTTTCTCAATGCGCGCTTCGATTGCAGTATTATCTGCTTTCTCAAACGAAAGACCTGTGATTTTTTCATACAATTCAATGTATCGTTCTGTAATTGTATCGACAAATGAATCAGGCATTTCAGGCATTTTTTGTCCCTCTAAACCTTGAAAACCATTCTCTATCAACCATTGTCGCACAAACTCTTTTGATAGTTGGCGTTGCGGTTCATTGTTATCTTGTCTTTCTTGGTAACCATCTGCATAAAAATAGCGTGACGAATCGGGCGTATGAATCTCATCTATCAAAATGACTTCGCCATTTCTTAATCCAAACTCGTATTTTGTATCGACTAAAATTAACCCGCGTTCTGCTGCCATTTCCGTTCCGCGTTGAAACAATGCACGCGTATACGCTTCCATTTTTTCATAGATTGCTTGTGGAACGATTCCTTGCGCAATAATCTCTTCACGTGAAATGTCTTCGTCGTGTCCTTCTTCTGCTTTAGCAGCTGGTGTAATGATTGGTTCTGGAAAACGATCGTTTTCTTTTAACCCTTCAGGCAAAGTAACACCACACAAAGTTCTTTTCCCTAACGCATACTCACGTGCTGAATGACCCGCTAAATAACCTCTAATAACCATTTCTACTCGAATAGGTTCACAAGCATGACCTACTGCAACTGATGGATCGGGTGTGCCAATCAACCAATTCGGAACGATGTCTCTTGTAGCATCTAAGAACATTGTTGCAACTTGATTCAACACTTGCCCTTTGTAGGGTATGCCTTTTGGTAAAATATGATCAAATGCTGAAATACGGTCACTCGCAATCATGACTAACACATCATTTTCCAAAGTATATACTTCACGTACTTTTCCTCTGTAAATGTTTTTTAGTCCTGTAAATTTAAAATCGGTGTTTGTAATTGTATTACTCATGTTGTCAGCTATTTATTTTCTTTGTTTTCGTTTTTTTCTGATTTGGCACTTTTTTCTTTTGCCTCTGCTTTATCAAATGCATCCACAATTCGTTTGACCAAGATGTGTCGAATAACATCATTTTGTGTCAAGCGCACAACTCCAATACCTTCAACGTCTTTTAACACATCCAAAGCGTATGATAATCCCGATCGTTGTTTGAACGGTAAATCGATTTGCGACATATCTCCCGTTATGACAAATTGTGCTGTTTGTCCCATTCGGGTCAAAAACATTTTCATTTGCATGACAGTTGCATTTTGAGCTTCGTCTAAAATGACAAATGCTTTGTCGAGTGTTCGTCCACGCATAAAAGCCAGTGGCGCAATCTCAATGATGCCAAACTCAATCATGTCTTTCAACTTTTCAGGTGGAATCATATCGCGCAAAGCATCGTACAAAGGCATCATGTACGGGTCAAGTTTCTCTTTTAAATCGCCTGGTAGAAAACCTAAATTTTCACCTGCTTCAACTGCTGGGCGCGTTAAAATAATGCGTTTTACTTCTTTTGCTTTCAAAGCTCTTACTGCTAAAGCAACTGCTGTGTAGGTTTTACCTGTTCCAGCAGGTCCAACAGCAAAAACCATTGCATGTTTATTCACAGCTTGCACCAATTTGCGTTGATTGACCGTTTTGGCTTTTATTTTTACTCCTTGATTGCCGTGAACGAGCGTTTCTGAACCATTGGATGAAAGAAGTGTTGACCCATCATCGAGCATTAAACTATCGATATTGTTTTCTGTCAACACATTAAACGCATTGAAATGCGCCATGATTAATTCGAACTTGCGCTCAAATTGCTCCATCACTTCCGGATCTCCATTTAAAGTTAATTCATTTCCGCGGGCATTGATTTTTAATTTCGGAAAAAAACTGCGCATGTGTATCAAATTCGCATTGTTTATTCCAAACAATTCTGCTACGTTAATACCTGTAATTTCGATTTTCTTCTCGATCAATGTGAATAAAACTTTTAGTTCAACTTCGGATATGAATGAATAACCCGTATTTTTGAATCAAAATTAATTAATTTTTCCTGCATAGAGCAGATTGTCACGATGAAAATAATTACGCTTACCACAGATATGGGAATCAACGATTACTACGTTGCTGTTTTGAAGGGGAATCTTTTCAAATTAATTCCCGACGCACAAATTGTTGACATCACACATCATGTAAAGCCTTTTGAAATTGCAAACGCGAGTTATTTCATCAATGCAGCATATCAAAATTTCCCTGAAGGAACCATTCATATCATAGGTGTAGAAAGTGAACCAGTAATTAACAACAGTGAAGGCTCCTACCCTGCTATCATGCTTTTTAATGGTCATTATTTCATTGCTACCGATAATGGGATTTTCTCACTCATATTAAAAGGACAACAACCAGAAGGATTTTGGTTTATTGAAAATGTTTTGTCCAATCCAAACGGATTTCGTTTTCCTACAAAAAACATTTTCGTGCCAATTGCTGCGAAAATTGCCGCTGGAGAAAAAATAGAAACGTTTGCCTCGCCTAGCGAAGATTGGAAAGTTGTACATACCATCAACGCGACAATTGAAGATAATTTAATAAAAGGTCAATTCATTCACATTGACCATTATGGCAATGCAATTAGTAATATCAGCAAAGAATTATTTGATCGCTACAACGATATTCCTTTTACGATTTATTTCAAAAACAAACAGTATTTCATTGATCAATTATCACATAGCTACAACGAAGTTACTCCTGGTGAACGATTAGCTATTTTTAACGATTCAGGTTTGTTAGAAATAGCCATTAACAAAGGAGCAAGCGGAGGAGCTGGTGGTGCTGATTCACTCTTTGGCATTCACATTGGCGATGTTATTCGCATTGAATTTAATCCGCGTGGATCTGCTGAAACAATCACTTCTTTATTTTAATTCACATGCTAACTCGTATTGTTAAATTGACGTTTGATCCGGAAAAGACATCCGATTTTATTGCTTTTTTTGACACCATAAAACAGCGTGTTTCAACGTTTGAAAACTGTTATGGAATGCGTTTGATGTACGACCAACAACAACCAAACATTGTGTTTACATACAGTAACTGGAAAGACGAAGCTGCATTGAATAAGTACCGTGATTCTGAATTATTTCAAGGTGTTTGGTCAACCATAAAGCCCTGGTTTGCAGCACGTGCAGAAGCATGGAGTGTCACAACTTATTACGAAGATGGAAGTTTTCACCCACCAATTCAATAGTTTTTACGTTGTTAGTTGTGAACTAGTTCGTATTTTTGAAATTCAATTGTAAAAAATGAGTGCTTTATACTGGAAAGAAATTAGAAGTTTTTTGGGATCTATCATTGGATATATCTTCATTAT
>CALJKJ010000033.1 GCA_937973685.1 uncultured Flavobacteriales bacterium
TTTCAGCTGATTATCACCGAACATTATATACAAATTCACGCATAGATGTAAGAGGCACAATTGGACTAGGCGTTTTCTTGCCATCAAGAAATAATGTTGAGACAAGTCCTTTTGAATATTCAATGTCCGGTCTCAACTACACGGCAATGGTACAAGAAATCATATCAACATCAAACAGCATCTCACCTGTTCTTAAGATCGGAACTGGTCTTGATTTTAAAACGAAAAAAGGAAAGCCATTTTGTTCCTTGGATGTTTCTTTAACGTACAATCCTGGAGGAAACGTCCAGTCTGTTTCGTATTACGTTTACGTTACTGATAATACACAACAAACATCTGCTTATTCACATTCCATTAATTCAAGAGGAAGTGGTGTGAATTTTCAATTATCGTTTCCAATTCAGGTGTTAACTATTGGAACAAAAAAATAAGGCACATTTTGACTCGTTCAAGTACTTTTCGCTTGTTTTGGTTAAAACAAATCATTTAATAAATTCAATAGTATGAAAATATCAATCAGCTTAATAGCTCTCGTTATATTCACGAAATCATTTGCTCAAAATTTCAATTTCACAGAGCAATATCATTGGGGTTCAACAAAAGATGAATATCTTAAAGATGTGGAAAAAACATCCGATGGAGGTTTTATTTTTTTATCTGAAACCAATCTATCACCTATCAATAATAACACATTTACAGACACATTATATGGTGCAGTAGATATGTGGTTGGTCCGATTAGATGCAAATAAAAATGTCGTTTGGAATAAAACGTTTGGTGGTACTGGACTTGATTTCGGAATTGATCTTATAAAATTAAATAATGGAAACTATTTGATCATGGGATATTCGGATTCCCCGATTTCAGGTAATAAAACCGCTCTAAATTATGGAGGATACGATGCATGGGTTATTTGCATCAATGAAAATGGTGAAATATTGTGGCAGAAAACATATGGAACTGATTTGGATGATGGCATTAACAATGCTTCTGAACTAACAAACAATAAAATAACTTTTTTTGTAGGGACAAGCGGTGGCATTTCTGGAAACAAATCTTTACCATCAAAAGGTGGAACTGATGGATGGCTCGTAACAATCGATACACTCGGTGTTATTTTAAACGAAAAAGTATTTGGAGGAAATGGAAATGATGGATTTAGTAAAATTGAAAAACTAAATAATGGTCATTATTTATTACTTGGTAGATCTGAATCTGGAATAAGTGGGGATAAAAACTCTGACAATTTCGGTGATTATGATGCTTGGCTATTAGAGGTTGATACCTCATCTGTAATTGTTAATCAATTTGCATTTGGTGGTAGTTTTTATGAATTCACTTTTAACTTTATTAAAGAAACTATCGATTCATATTATTTTAGTACTTCATCGGGCTCACAGCCATCTGGTAATAAAACTTCTCCAAAAAGATGTTTGGTAGATGATGTGGTTTTACTTCGAATAGATAAAAATTACAACATTTTAAATGAAGTATCTTTCGGTCATAGCAGTGCATCATCCTATCGAATAAATCAACAATTAGTGCTGCCCAATAATGAAATAGTTTTAGCAGGATCAGTTAATGGAAATGCATCACCCTATAATTCGCAAATATCTCATGGACGTGATATTTGGTTGATGCAAGTTGATGATAATTTGAATCAAAATTGGAATTATTCTTTTGGAAGTATAGGAAATGATAATTTTATAAAAGGCTTTGTCAATTCAAACTTTGAATTGGAATTATTTGGTGATTTTTCATCTCAAGCAAGTTATGATTTTTACATTTCAACATATGGAAGTGGATATAGTGATGTTTTTTTAGCAACATTATCTTCAGACTTATCGCTTGTGGAATCTCAATTAGCGGTTGGAGTTTATCCGAATCCTTCTAGTGGCTTATTCACTATTCAATGTGCTACTCCTATTGATAAATACGCTATTTATTCACTTGACGGTCGTTTGCAAAAAAGAGGCGAAAAATTAATTGGCACCTTAGACCTTCAATCATTACCTACAGGTACATATTTCGGTCAGTTTGTAACTGGTAAATCATCTAGAACAGTAAAATTCATCATTAATTAATATTTTCACATGAAAACTTTCGTAAGCTTAATAACAGTATTTATTATTACAAAATCATTTGCTCAAAATTTTTCGTTCTCAGAACAATTACATTGGGGATCAAGTTCAAATGATATGTTTAAAGATGCACTTAAAATTGATGATGGTTATATAGTAACAGCTAGTGCAAATGGTAACGATCAATCAGTCAGTGGTTCTTTTTATGGCTACAGTGATTTCTGGATTTTTCGGTTGGATATTAATAACAACATATTATTTAATAAAACATTTGGCGGAAATGGCATTGATGTTCCAAATAAAATTTTAAAATTATCAAATGGTAACTTTTTAATTATCGGTCAATCTACTTCAGCAATTTCAGGGAACAAACTAAGTCCATCTTTTGGGAATTTTGATGTTTGGATTATTTGTATTGATGAAAACGGCAATAAATTATGGGAAAAAAATTATGGTACAAATGCAAATGATTATTTTGCTTCATGTATTGAGATCTCTCCTAATAAATCACTCATTATAATATCAACTGAAGGTGGTGTTTCTGGAAACAAAACTATACCGTCCAAAGGAATGTATGATGCTTGGTTAATTGAAATAGATAATCAAGGTCTCATATTAAATCAAAAAGTAATTGGAGGAAGTGGTGATGATTATTTTTTGGACTTAAATAGACTAAACAATAACCATTTATTATTACAAAGTTATTCAACTTCTGGTATTTCAGGTGACCGGGTCAGTCAAAATTATGGTAACGAAGACGCTTGGATTGTTGAAATTGATACAAATTATAACATTTTGAACCAATTTGTATATGGTGGTGATGGATTTGATGAATTATTATTGATTGAAGAAACAGCAAATTCATACCTATTTGGTGGTATTTCAGGATCAACAATTTCAGGAAATAAAATTTCACCAAAACGATGTTCTATTTATGACGGAATACTTTTAAAAACAACTAAGACTTATGATGTTGAAATTGAAAAATCTTTTGGTCATTCAAGTGGTAGTTATTACATGATACTGCAGCAAATCAACTTATCAAACAATCAAAAGATTTTATGTGGTCAAGTAAGTGGTGGAATTTCTTCATTTAATGATAGGCCGACTCATGGAAGTCAAGATATCTGGCTAATGCAAGTTGATGATTCATTAAACCAAACTTGGAATTATTCATTTGGAGGTGCTTTAGTTGATGGTTTTGTAAAAGGTTTTGCTAGTCAAAATGATGATATTGAAATATTTGGGTATTATGATTCCCCAGCAAGTTATGATATTTCTGTTTCTTCATTTGGATATCAAGACATCCTATATGTCAAATTATCTTCTGACCTTTCTGTTCTTGAATCTCAATTAGCAGTCGGTGTTTATCCCAATCCATCACGAGGTGTTTTTCATGTAACGAGTGCTACACCAATTTCAGCCTATTCTGTATTTTCAGTAGATGGACGATTGCAAGCCAATGGAACTACTTTAACTGGTTCGTTGGATCTACAACACCTACCCGCTGGAACATATATTGCCAATTTTGTATCGGGTAAAACGAGTTCTTCTGTGAAATTGGTGATTGAGTAACTTTAAAACATATCAACATGAAAAACGTACTACTTTTTACAGTCATTTTTTTGCAGCTACAGCTTGTTGCGCAAAAAAAGATCCCTTCACATTATTTAGGGGCTGGTTTGAATTCAATTTCAACTATTAAGTTGAATACAACTTTAAATGCTAATTCTATAAAACCGCTACCCTTAAATTTTATTGAGGTTGCTTATGGATTTGAGTATGTTCCAAAGCAGTTTGGTGGTTTTCTTGAAGCGAATTATTCATTTAATTCTGACAGAAATAGTAGAAATGCAATTCAATCTTTTCGAACAGGATTAAAATATCGAATCAAACTTTCTGAAAAATCAACCATTGACTTTGGTTGTTATTACAGTTTATCTGGATATAGATTTTCATTTATAAACAGTGCTTCCTCTACAATATCAAGCACTGACTTAGCGAATGCAACTAGTGGTTCTATTACATTCTATTCTAGATCAAGTTCTTTTGGGGGAATTGTTGTTTATAATTTTAATGATAAATTATCAATGAGGATATTAACAGATATTTCTGTTTATTCTTTTAATTGGAGTATTCTCAATAATGAACCAGAAGGTTTTTCACCTGAAAAACTGAGTAAAATTGCTGTAAACTTCACATATAAGATTTCTAAAACCAAAAAGTAATCATTTTAAAAAACAAATTTATTATTAAAAAATTCAATATTATGAAAATATCAAGTTTGGTATTTCTTCTGTATATGGATTATTTCAATTTTCAAATAACTATTCTAATAACGATTATCTTTGATTTGTATATTAAATCAATTCAATATATGCCTAACTTAAGAATTAGATTAAGATTTGTTTGGGAAAATGACTTCAAAAAAAACGTATGCTGCAATTGATTAATCGTGTTTGTAGCATGCCAACGAACTTGGTGTTCATTAAAGTGCTTTTGGTAACGACCATTTGGTCAATTCCACTATCATGTGTCTCGCAAGAGAATATTATACAACTTATTTCGAATACTCCAATAGTTAAGAAAGAAGGTAATAACTTTCTTAAAAGTAAATTATGTGGTCACAACAACATGAGATTGTATACGAGTGAGACAGTAATTGGTAAAACTAAAGAGTTCTATTATTACAATACCCTAAATGGTCAAATAGATCTATTAAAAATTCATCTAAATAAAAAGAACAAGGGGTTTTTCTATGATCGTATTTTAAGTATGGGACTCTTGAATAATCAACTTTTATTATTGACAAACAACCATATTCTATTATACCGAATTACTGATAAAAATGAACTTTTTTTAATTCAAGCAGAAAAAAATAATGATAATTATAGTGTGTGTAAAAATTTAGGTGATAATTTTTTTCTATACGTCAACTATAAATTTCATCCACTCGATGCTAAAAATCAGCATATTTGGGCAATTTATGATTTAACAACTCATAAAATCAACAAACAACAAGTAATGCCGTCAATTGACATTGATTACACTTTTTTTGTTAATAGCTGGGTTGACACCTACAAAAACAACGTAGTTTATGCTCATTCATCTGATTATAAAATCTATTTTTACAATCATTCATTTGTCAAGATTGACTCCATTGTTCCTATCAATTCAAATTTGGTTAAAACCCAAGAATCCAATAATCAACAATTAAATTCGAGAGATGGTATTACTTTATTTCGAAAATTTGATGATAGTTTAAATACGAGAATTAGAAAAGTATTTTATGTTAATGACACATCCATTCTTGTTTTGATAAAATTGAAAAATAGTGATTCTTTACAATTAGATCTATGGATTAAAAACAACAATGTCTGGGAACTAAAAAAGAATAATAAATATACCGTTTGGTTTAATAAAAATGAGGAATATACTTCAAACAATATAAAAACGTTGACCGATTTTTATCAAAACATAAATGACATCTATTTAAATAATCAAGGGGAATTTGAAATTTGGTACTATCCCTTTTTTGAAAACATAATTTGTAAATCATTTGATAGCGATTTACACTATTTCTCCGTTCAAAATAAAACAATCTTAAATCATGAAACTAAAATTGGTATTAAACATTTTAGGGTTAATTGCTATTAGCTTTCAATCATATTCGCAAAAAATTGATTCTGTATATACTGAAGATTTACAAAAAATAAGTTTGAACTCATTAGAAATTAGTGACTTTTTAGTTATCTCGACTACTAATTGTATAAGTTGTGTTCACTATTTATTGAATAGTAAATTATCTAAAAATGTAATTATTATTACTCAAAATTTGAGTTTACTAGAATTACAACGAATAAAATCATATTATTCTATTCAAAAAAAATCAACAGTCTATTTTTACGATAGTTCAAGTTTTTCAAAAATTAAAGGCCCATTTTTACTTCTAAATAAAAATGACGTAGTGAACTTTGAAACAATTTCAATTTTGAGTAATGATTTCAATACACGACAAAAAAAATTCTACAGAAAATTAAAGACAAATCACATGTTTTAATTGCTGTATCCATCAAATCAAAAATTGAAATTGGTACTTCAAGATTTATTGATGATTCTTTTTTCGTAACTACACTTTATGTGTCCCTTCGGGACGACTGATATTACTGCATTGGATTTCAAACTTTTACAACTGTAGGATTGATTTCTATCTTTGAAAAAAATGAAAGATTTAGAAAACAGCGTGTGAAACAAAATGAGGAAATGAGCGAGAATGAAAATGATGTAAAACAAAAACGAGAATGACGCTCTCGCTCTCATTCTCGTTTTGTTAAGTGACCTCGTCAGGATTTCAGATCCTCTCGTATTTGTTCAATCCAAGCATAGAAACCCTAGCCTTGCTGCGCAAGTCTGTGTTTTTTGTTTTTTATTTGTTTACACCAATAAATTGGTGACACAATACAAAACAAAAAACCCTGATGTAAACATCAGGGTTTCTTTTTGTGACCTCGTCAGGATTCAAACCTGAAACCTCTACAGCCGTAATGTAGTGCTCTATTCAGTTGAGCTACGAAGCCTTGTTTTGTGGGTGCAAAGATAAGGTCTTTTTTTGTTTTAACAAGAGTTGAACCTTATTTTTTTTAAAAATTATTCAATTTCTGCTGTAATTCCTCTTTCCAATAATGCCGTACACATGGGAGCAAGCTTTTCATAAACGCCACGCTTTACTTGACATTTTCCCTTAAAATGAATCAACCACGTACATTGCTCTGCTTGCTCTGCATCGTGTTTGCAAACTTTTATCAATGATTCAATGACGTGATCAAACGTGTTGAAGTCATCATTGTACACAATCAAATCTTTTTGATCAACCAATAATTCGGCTGTTTCTTGAGCATATAACACTTCTGTTTCCATCTGTTGAATTTCCTTTTATACAAATTTAACGCATTACAACTTAAGTTCGTTCATCCGTATTTGATATTCTTCCACAATTTTGTGTTCGTTCAAATAATCGATGATTGTTTGTGCTGTTTGTCTATCTTTTACAGGTAAATAATAAATCGTTTTCTTGCCTTGTTTTCTAATTTGAATCGGTAAATTAGCTCGTAACAACCAATCCGCAAACGTTCCCGAAATTTCAGTTCCTTTTACAGTTAGTACAATTGCAGCCAAATTTCGTTCAGATTCAATCAATAAAGCGCGTATAAATCCGTTAGGAACTGGTGCGTCATCCCCTATCTCCTTTTCTACTGAAACAATTTTACCCGATTTATCATCAAAATAAAAACTGCCTAAAGGACCTAATTCTTGCATCAAATCAAATGGAGGTGCTGTATACGTTGCATCAGAAACCAATCGGTAGTATTGTTTTTCAGCTGTATTGTCAAGCTTTTCAGGTACTTCATTTAGTTGAACATCAGAAAGAATAGCTGTTGTTTCTTTTGTAGCAATCGGAATTTCCCTCATAAAAACAGCTGGTCCCTTTTCCGAAATAATGCGCGCAGCTTCTTCAAAGGATATCCGTTGTCCGTTCCAATAAACAGTTATAAAAGCATCAGCTATTCCAGCAGCTTGCGCTTGTTGGCGCTTTGGTTTTGCTTGTGCTAATGACGTGTATTTACCAGAAGTATAACGCATTTGACCATTGGGTAAGCGCAATGTGTACAACGAATCCAAATTTCTCACTTGCGCAGCAGGTACTGGCCGATTAAATACACCGATTTGTACCGTATAAAACAAGCCTTTTTCGTTTTCAATTGGTTGCGCAGCAACTGCTCCTGGAGCTTGATTGTAATTTGAAAGTTGGTTTGAAATAGAAATCTGATTAGTTTGTGCTACTGATTGCCCTTTTGAGCTATCAGCTCGTTGAGTGCGTGTCGCTTGAAAAGCTAAGTTGTTATTCCCTTTCGGAATGCACAATTTAAGCGCTTCCATTCTGCGTGCTTCAGCAAAGGAAATACGCTGTCCATCACAATAGGCAACGATGAACGCATCGACATAACCCAATTGCTTGATTTGTTGGTGTGCAGTTTGTACAGCAACTTGATTGTTGAATGATCCAGCTAAATAGCGGGTAATTCCATTTGGTAAAACTTCAGATGTAACTGGCGTAAATTCCTGAAACAATGCTGGTGCAGGCGGTTTCGAAAGCGCTCCTACCTGGACGCGGTAAATCAAGCCCGATTGATCTTGCTCTGAAATTGAAACAACATTTATTGGCGCTGCTTGCTTTGTATTTATTGGTCGAATTTCAAAATCAACTGATTTTCGTTCAGTTGTAAGCGCAGAATTTGTAACACTCTTTTGTATCGGTAACACTTCCCGATAAATAACATTTTTCCATTTATTTACACCAATTTTTCCTACTGGGATTTGTTGTGCTAATTTCGTTTCTGCTACAGCTATCGATTGATGAATATCGGATAGTTTTTGAACGAGAAACAAGTAGTTTGCCTGTTCTGCTTCATTTGTGGAATCCACTTGTAATCGTGCAAGCGTTTGTTCAATTTCAAAAGTGATATTTGCGGCATCTTTGCGTGCTAAAGCAATGGATTGCCAATTGTTCAAAAGTGTTTCGTAAACAGGTGAAAGGGCAATTTCTTGCTCCTCCTCTATGCTTACTTGCGTATTCAATGCTTGCGCAAAACTTGACGTCGATTTAGTTGCAGGAAACTTGCTTGTTAATTCGTTGAGCGAAAAGCGCGTCTTTTTAGCAAGGTCTGTTGGTTGCACAGTAACTGCTTGCATGCTTGAAATTGAACTGTTTTGATTGGTTTCAGCACGATTTTCTACGTTCCCAGTTGTGTTTTCTTTTTCTGATTGAATCTGTTCCTTCGTCTCTATTTCTGATGAATTTTCTTCAACTTTAGTTGATACCAACGGAGTTGCATTTAATGTGTCACGTTGAACAAACGAACTATCAGAAGAAATTGGATGTTCAACACGAGGTAATTCAGTTGCAACAACTTCTGTTGTAAAAGAATCTGAACCGTATCGTAATGCATCATTTCTTTTTTGTACTGCAACAATTAATTCCTCTACTTCTCGTGATTGATCGAGTAAGTTATTGTACAATTGATTTTCAGCAATTTTTTCTAGAGAAGTCGCATACTTTTTTCCTTTTTCATGCTGTTGAATCGTTGTCGTTATCGCAGCTTGAAAGGCCTTTTCTTGATTGATCAAGTTGTTCATTTCATTCGTTGACCAACGTGTTGAATCGTCAAAATTTACTGCTGTGTAATTGGTGGAAACAGCTTGTATAAGCGCCTCTTTATTGAGACCTTTTTTCAACTCAAGTACGAGAATTGATTCTTGTTCTTGTAATCGAGCATCTATCAACGATTCTTGTAACTGATATGCAGCGAGTTGTTGCTGTAAATTGACTGTTGAATCTTTTTTAATAGCTTTCTTTGTAGTTGTAATTGCTTGTTGAATAGCTGTTTGCAAATCTTTATCTGTTTCAAATACCAAGCGTTGTTTTTCTAATTCCGAAGTATTGTTTTGCTCTTTAATTTGTTCAATTTGCTTGTAATAATTTGGTCGAAGTTGAACAATTGTCTGATTTTCTTCATTAGTAGTTTGAATTTTTTCTGGCTCTATTAATATAGTATCGACTTTAGGAATTACCGCTATTACGGGTTGCTTACTTTCTTCTAATTGTTCTACGAGTGTCGCACGGAATGATTTTAAAACAGTTGTTCGATCTTCTGGATAAAGTACCTTTGTTAAAGCATTTGTCGTTTCTAACGAATCTGCCAAAGCATCATCAATAATAGCAAGATATTCCATCGTCAATGCGCGGTATTTTTCCAGTGAGACAGAATCGTTTTGCAGTAATAATTGCTGACTTTTTTCGGTGTAATTAGGCAACAACAATGCTTCTATTTTCGCATATACAGCAACTGGATTAGCTATTTCACTGCTTAATTCTGAAGATGTGGTTTGTACATCCGGAACTGAATTCACCGTTTCGCTAGTTGCTTTTGTAGTTGCCGTATCAACAACAGGTGACGGAATAGTATCAACAATTGAGCTTCTTTGATCATTTGTTGTTATTGGATTCAAAACAGGTTCGGTTACCTTTTCATTGGAAGTTTTTGTATTGTTTTCATTCGGAATAACTTCAGTTACATCCTTCAAATTGGTTTCATTTGCTGCATTTTCAGCTACGAAAGTAGCTTGTTCCATTTTTTCTTTTAATGCTGAAAGTTCTTGCTTGCTTGAACGACTTAGCTGTTCGAAATTGGCCAAAGGAGCCTGTTGTAAAGTCGTTAAGGCTTTTTGCAACGCAAGTGAATCAAACGTGTTGTTTCCAGCAGATGGTTGTGCGAAAGTTAATCTGTCTGACAAAAGTTGAAGGGAATCGTTGCATACTTTTACCTGTTCTTCTTTTCGCTTGATTTGTACTTCTACAGCTGACAATTCCACTTTGAAATCGGCGATAGAATGAGATATTTCTGCCTGGTTTTTAGACTTCGCTTGCGTTAAAAGTGCGTTTAATTTCTGCAAGGTATCATTCAAAGCCAATGCGGTAATTCTATTCGTTGCTAGTGATGTTTCAATGACTTGTTTTTGCAAAGAAAGCGCAACTTTTTGCTTGTTAATGTGCGCTTCCAATGAGACTGGTGGACTTTTGTCCAATGGTTTTAATGTTCCTGCTAATTGTTCTAAAGCTTGAACTAATAATGCTGTTGTTTGATTGTTTTCAGCTAGTTCTACTGCATCTACTGCCTTTTTTAATTGCGAGATTTCCTTAATTTCTGTAGATCGCAAAGTTGTCAATTCATCATTAAACGATTGTAACTGTTGAATTGTTCCCATTAATTCTTGTTGGAAATCAAGTTGAAAAATGGTTTCTTCCAAGGCATTGGCGCGCGCACTATCCGAATTAGCGCTTTGTGCCGCTTCATAGCTTTTTGTTGCATTTTCAGCGTGTACTTGTGCTTCTTCAATCAGATCAGTTAATTGAACTAAAATAGCTTGTTGAACAGTATTAACTGCTGTTACAAATGTTTCTTTTTCACTGATTAGTTTGTTGATTTTCTGTTTAATTTCGACGGGAGCAGCGGCTGGTGATCCAAAATCACGCGCAATATCACTCCATTTAGAAGCAAAGGTAAATTGTGCGTCACTATATTTTTCGGCATTCGGTTGTAATTCCGATGAAGCTTTTAACAACGCTGCTTGTTCTTCATTTTCAAAAGAAAAATCACCAGCAAGAAGTTGGCTTTGCACACGTGTGACACGTACTTTGTAAACAACAAGTTTCCCGTTTTCTGATTGACGCGAAGAAGCAAAATAAGCATATTTCCCCAATGAATCTGTGATGTAAAACAAATCATCATCGGGAGTGGAAATTGCAAAATCACAATTTATTGGTGTTGAAAAAGCATGTTTTCCTTCCACTCTATTGGAACGAAAAACATCATACCCCCCCATGGAGTTGTGTCCTTTTGAACTAAAATAAAGCGTGTGCCTGTCAGAAGCTAGAAATGGGAAATCTTCGTCTTCATGTGTATTCACAAATCCATTAACAGGTTGGGGACTACTCCATGTACCTGCTATTGTTCGTACTTTGAAGAAAATATCTTTGTTTCCTTTATCAACTTCTCCGTACGATGAATAATAGACCGTATCTGAATTTGCAGGAAAATAAACAACAGGGATGTGTTTTCTTTTCAAATCAACTTTTGTTTGAAAATCAGCAGCAACAACGATACTCCCACCTATATTCTCTAAATTATACGATCGAAAAAAGTTTTGCGGATCAGTTTCTTTTTTCTCCAAAACAACAAGATCACTTAATTGGCGCAATAATTTTTTTCCATTTTCGCACATTTCCAGTTGACGGCGTACTTCTTTTTTACGAACCTCATCTGAACTTTTCGTCAAGAAAATTTGATAATTGGTAATTGCACTATTGAATTGAAAATTCAAATGAAATGCTTTTCCTAAAAAATAATACGCAATTGGATCAACAGCAGGATCGGTAACTGCTGTTGCTAAAAACTTGATTGCTGTTTGTTTTTTTGCTGAATTGTATAACAAACAAGCCCCGTATTTGTAATTATATTCAGATGAACTGGGGTGCAGTGAAAGCAAATTCAAGTACGTACTTGTAGCCGCAACGTATTGTTCCTCAGCGAATAACTTATCCGCTGATTTTTTCATTTCTTTCTCGATATTTTGTCCAAAAGTTATGCTGACCGTTACTAAAAACAGTCCAAGAAGCGCAATAATTTTATGTACAAAATGCACCAAAAGGTTTACATTTAAGTATGAAACATTAACGTTTGAACAAACTCATTTTGTTTTCGTTACCGTCAATCAAACGTTGTATATTTTTTCGGTGAGCAAAAATCACAATCAACGCTAAGAGCGAACCAAAAATTGGTAACGCAATGGTGTAAATTGGAAATGCTAACCACAGCAACAGGGCAAAACAAACAGCAGCCGTTATCGATCCCAAAGAAACGTAATGACTAGAAATAAAAACGAGCAAGAAAACCACCAAACAAATCAATGCTGCGATAGGTTGTAAACCGACAATAACTCCTAAAGAAGTTGCTACTCCTTTTCCGCCTTTAAAATTGGCAAATATTGGAAAAACATGTCCCAAGACAGCTAAGAAAGATGCGGCTAGTTGCACATGTGTTAAGGCTGGTGCGTCAAAAGAATAAGGTAAAATAAAAAAAGGAATCAATACTGCGAAAATTCCTTTCAACACATCGATACCCAACACAACCTTACCTGCCTTTTTCCCTAAAACGCGGAAGGTATTGGTAGCTCCTGCATTTTTACTCCCATGTTCGCGCACATCAACACCATACTTCATTCTACCCAACCATACTGCAGTTGGAATAGATCCTAAAAAATAGGCTGGAATTGCAGCTAAAAAATCAGTTAACATATTATTCAAAAAGTCGTGTAATTTGACCTAAAAATACACTATTTGTCGAGATTTCGTACAAAAAGTTTTTAGATTTTCGTTTATCTTCTTTCATTCCGATCAATGTGTTCTGAACTTCGCTGTCATTTGTAACGACACTCAATAGTCCATCGTTCTTAATCATTTTGTAATTCATTAAATAATTTGGTCCGCCTGGTATTTCCATTTGAAAGATAAAATGATCTCCATTTTGCGCATACACTTGTTCAAAAAATGCTTTGAAATAGATTTGACGCATGCACGATTGACCATAAAAATTAACAAGCGAAGCACTTGTGACACTTGACATCAATCCTTTTTCATCTTTAGTTGTTGGAATACTTTTCAAACGTACACCAGTTAAAACAATTGAATTATCCAACACACTTGGAACACGTTTTAATTTTTTATCGGGCGAAAGTGTAAATTCTTCTTTGATTTTATCTGCAGTTTTACGATCAGACCAATTCAATACTGCTTGCTCCAAAGTAGTCGTTGAAAAATCCAGTGGTTTAGTACCAGAATAAGCAACAATGCGCTCTGCTGCTTTTTCAAATGTTCCTTTGTCCAATGGCAGGTTAAATTTCAAGGTAGTATTCATATCCGTTTCCCCTGTTGATTGATCGTAACTTACTGTTCCTACCGCTTCAACGGTAATAGGGCCATAATCCATACCTAAGTTAATCACTCCATCACCATTGAGCGAACAAGATTCGGTATGTAACGCCAAGAAATTACCAACGGCATTGCGATCAGCTAATTTCTCTTTGGACGCAATCTGATATTCTTTTGATTTAAAATCGTATTGCAACAAACCAGAAGCCGTTATTAGCATGGGATCATTCACATTTTCAAGTGACGATAAAAACGTTGGATAAAGTCGAATGGAATCTTTCGTTCGTGCATCACGCCAAACAATCCCTGCAGCAATAGCATCACCATCCAATGTTTTCAATTGTTGTGAAACAGGTATTTGGATGTTTTTCGGGTCAATTTGAGCAGCAAACGACATCCAGTTTTTAGGGAACTTTTCACATGCGTGATTGATGCGGGTTGCGCCATTGAAATAAATCAACGGACTTGCCGCTTTTATTTTTATCGCTCCATAATAATCAAATTGTTTGCTCAGTTTGAATCCTGCTGCATTTTCAACTTTCCCCATCGCTACTGTCTGAAAAGCAGAATCAACAGCAATGGACGACATTGTCAATTCAGTTAACAAGGAATCAGCATCGTAATACGGATAAATTCCTTTTGCAACGTAATTTCTTCGCGCTGTAATTTGCGTGGTTGCACTTGTGAACGTATGATATTTTGTAATGTAATTTGCAACGATTTTGGAATTTTCCAAAGGTTCAATAAACGCTTTCTTACGAATAATCACTTTCATGCTATCCGGATAAATACGAGCATCAGCAACATCTATGAACTCTGTTTTGTAACAATAAATTGTTTTTTGTTTCATGTTAAATGTTGCCTTTGGAGCTCTAAACTGCAACGAATCTTGTCTGGGATGTATGGAGAAAAAGTTAGGTGTTACAACTCTCAAGTCAGAATTAATTGAAATATTTTCTTTCTTTTCCTTAGATCCTAATTCTACTGCATCGTTATCCATTAACCAAGTAAAGACATCCATTTTACAGATATATTGATTATTTGGAAAAGTAATGGTCGATTCACCATTATTGGATTCAAATTTCCCTATTCTTTCTTTGAACGAAATATGTGCAACTACATTGTCAGTTCTGAAAGCTAAATCTTCTTCCCCTTCTTCTTTGTAAGTGTTTTTCAAATTAAATACAGACGTATCAGCAGTAATGTCGTAGCGTTTGAATTTAAAATTATACGATGCTAAATTTGCTTTTGATAACACAGCAATTCCATTTCCTTGCATTCCAGAAGGTTGAATAGTCAACGTGCCTTTTAATTTTATTTCATTATTAAACAACAAAAGTGGGAAATCAGGCATCGATGTAACACGTAAAATATCTTTGCGCGGCAAATACACCATTACAGCTTCTTTTGAGGAAACATCTGGAAATTGAACACCTATTTCTTGTGGCTTGTTGACAAAATCAACCAATCCGATGGTTGAATCTGGTAAAAAGGTAAACAATGCTTTGGAAACAGAAGTCGACTGAATGAAATCAATCTTTCCCGCCCCTTGCAATCCGTTATTTGACAAAATGACTTTGTTGTTATATTTCGCTTTTGTACCATAAAAAACGTATCCGTCAACTGGTGAATTTGTTGAAAATCCAAACGAATAATCGTTCATTATTTTCAAATCCTCTTTGATTACTGGAAATATTCCTGCAGAAGTCAATTCACCTTTCAAGCGCAGACTCTTTTCTTTAAAATTATCCAAACTATCCAATTCAAATGGTAAAATGGTATAATAGAAACGTGTTGAATCATAAGCACCCTTAAAAATTGTAGGAGAAGCATAATATACCTTTGTCGCGGATGTCGTTTTTAATTGCGGGAATTGATGAATTTTTAAATTATTTCCGGAACGATTGGATGGATCATCAACAATTATTTCACCTGAAACTCCTAGTATATACGAAGCCATGGCCATCGGTTTACTTCCGTCCTCAGGACGAAGTGGTCGAACATTAAAACGGGATTTATGTGTTTTTGCTAAAACTATTTTGTTGCTTGCATAGCTATATTTTCCAACCAAAACTTGGGATTCAAATTTCCCTGCGTTGACCCATCCTTTGAATTCAAAATCACGGTTTTTTTGAACCGTTACAACTCCATTATCTGGCAATAAAAATGTTGCTTGCGCATCTGAAAGTCTCACTTGATCGACTGCGTCTAATTTCAATTCTAGCGTTTTCAAACTAAAATAACCGAATTCTTTTTTCAAGCGTCTTTCCTCTGTTTGTTCGGTATACAGTTTTTTTAACGTCTGTAATTGTTCATTTTTCTGAATTTCTTCAGCTGTAAAACCTGTTAGCGACTTGGGACGCATGTCAGATACAAAACTCAAATTGTCAAAATCCTTTTTACCAGCGCGAGCTTGCACAAAATTGATCAACTTGTCATTGATGCGAACAATTTTACTTTCGCTATCGTAACTAATAAATCCATAAGAAGACAATTCAATAAGGGTAATTTTACATTGATCAATCGTTTTTCCTAGTGCAGTTGCTGCTTTACCTTCATCAAAAACTGTTTCGTCGTATTTATAAGCATATGCATTCAAAGCAACCAAGGGGTGAATTTGATCCAAGCCTTGCAATTTGTCAAACAACTTGTCGTCGTAAAAATTCTTCGACTCAAACCGGGCCAATCGTTGTTCTTGACTCGTTCCAAATTGCTCAAACGTCAGTGACAATTGATCAGAACTTCTCGACCAAGTAACTTTCGGTACGTACCAATCCAATTGGTGGTACGAATCAGAAAATGGTGCCATCGCTATCCCCGACTTTCCTCTGGAAAACTCAAAAACATCTAACGATTGGTTGTAACGAAAATCTAAACCAGGATGTGAAACACTATCAGTTCCCTGAATACGCAAAACAATCGCTGCATTATTAGCTGTAATTTTGTCCGGGGACATTTTAAAATAACGTGCTTTTACCTCTAAAAATGCGTTATTTTCTTTCAAAACGGTAATTTTTGCTGGAATTTGTGCTGTTCCAACACCAATAAACGTTGCTCCTTCCAATGAAAATCCACCTTCGTAATTCATACCTGGTCTAAGCGAAGGAATTTTCAAATTACGCTCGTAAGAAATAAATTGCGGGAAGGAAAATTCCTTTGCACCCGCTTTGCGCATTGCACTTTCGTTGATTTTTCCTAGTGAAGGTTTGCCCGGGAAATAAGGACTCGTCAACAGAACAGAATCGGCAGAAAAATCATTGTTTTTAAATGAAACGTCGTAAGTGTTTATTACTGCAAATTGATCATTTGCTGGAATTCCTGTTTTTAACCAATTGATCGTCCCACCTTTTCCAATCCATTTTTTTGAAACGGGGTCGTATTGTCCATTCGTATTGTAAACAACGATGGAATCACTGAAACGTTCTTTTGCTGACTTTTCAGTTGCTGGAACTCCACAAACTAGCGTTCCATTTGCTAATTTCAAAAGTGGTCGGTCTGTAAATTCAAACACATAATCGCCGTAAAAGTACCATTGAAAACCACTCGATTCAGCCAAACAATTTCGGGAGAAAAATCCAGCTGATAATTCAATGAAATCGGTAAATTTTTTAATGTTTCTGGCGTCTAACAACTTATCGACTGAACTATGCCATGCTGCAAAAGAGGAAGCTGGTTGTTTGTTTTTTACAAATGAATAAACAGAAAAAACATAACTGTAAATATCTGGATAAGGCTTTAATCGTTTTGTTTCCAGTAAATTACACGTCTCGACTAGTTGTTTGAAATATGCATCCGGAAAACTACCATTGGTAAGGCTAACTTGTAATTCCTCTTTTAGAAAATCGCGTTGTTGTTTGTCTAAGTATTCATTTGTTGCACTTTGTAAAACTTTTACAAATTTCTCTTTATCCATTGGATAAGATTGTGAAAAGGAAATCGAAACAAATAAAACACTGATGAGAAGTGTTGCAAATATCTTAGCCATAACGCTTGATTTAATTGTTTTTTTGAAGTTTGATAGCAGCCCAGGTTTCTTTTTCGTGCACTTCAAGAACGGTGAAATTACTTTTAGCAGCTTCTGCTGTTAATTCCGTAACATCTGAAAAGAAAAAACCAGATAAATAAAGTAACCCGTTTTCTTCCAAAAATTCTGCATAGGCAGGTAAATGCGCTTTCAAAATATTTTTATTGATGTTGGCCAAGATCATGTCAAATTTCATACCAGTTAAGCAATCGACATCACCTTCTAAAGCTTTGATATGTGAACATTGATTGCGAACAGCATTTTCTTTGGTGTTTTCTACTGACCACGATTCAATATCAACGGCTACAATATCGCTACATCCTCTTTTTTCTGCTAAAATTGCTAATACACCCGTTCCAGTTCCCATGTCTAAAATATGTTGAGGTACAGGTTCCAAGTCCATTAAAAATTGACTCATCAAAAAAGTAGTTTGGTGGTGACCCGTTCCAAACGACATTTGCGGTTGAATAATTATTTTGTGTTGATTTTGAAATGCACTTTCATCGTGAAAAGGTGCTAAGATTGCCAAGCGATCGTCAACTATTACTGGTTCAAAATCAGCTTCCCATTGCGCGTTCCAATTTTGGTGTGCAATAACAGCTGTTGTCGTTTCAACGGTCACTTCATTCGCAGCAGCTAAACTTGTTTGTTGCAAAATAGCAGCAACATTTCCAATCGATTCAGGAGCATACGCTTGAATTCCTGTTGCCGTTTCGACGAAACTCTCAAATCCAAGATCTGCTAATTCAGCGATTAATATATCTGACCACGGCATGCGTGGTGTTAAATTGATTGTTACTTCGATGTAGTCCATGTGTCTGTTGCTATTAATACTGAAAAATCTGATGCGTTTAATGCTGCTCCGCCAATCAATCCGCCATCCACATTGGGACATGAAAATAATTCTTTTGCGTTTTTGGGATTACAACTACCACCATAAAGAATACTACAATTGGAGGCAATTTCGGTATTATATTGTTCTGCTATCCAACCGCGCATTGCTGCGTGCATTTCTTCTGCTTGTTCAGTGCTTGCTGTTAATCCTGTACCTATTGCCCAAACAGGTTCGTATGCTATGACAACCTTTTGAAAATCATCTGGTGATAAATGAAACAAACTTTCGGTTAATTGATTACGTACAAAGGCCAAATGTGCACCAATTTCACGCACTTCTAAATCTTCACCACAGCAGAAAAACGGTGTTAATCCATGAGTTATTGCAGCGTCGACTTTCGATTTCAACAGTTCATTTGATTCTCCAAAATAAGCTCTTCGCTCCGAATGACCAATCAAAACTGCTGTTGCACCATTTTGTTTTAGTTGTAACATACTTACTTCCCCGGTAAACGCACCAAAATCAGCTGAATACCCATTTTGAGCACCAAAATGAATCTGATCTACTTGCTTGACACATCGCGACAGGTACAACATCGGTGGAAAAATATACAATTCAATTGCAGGTGATTTTGCCAATTGTTGAAAATCATGTGCAAGCTGAAGCGCTTCATCTTCCAATAAATTCATTTTCCAATTGGCTGCTACAATTTTTTTTCTCATCGTTTTTCGATTAATAATTTTGAACTTATCCACGACCATTTTGGAAATGAGCCAGCAATAAATTTCCCTTTGATACTACCTTTTTTAAGCACTAACAAAACTGCATTCGTTCGTGCAACCTCATCCAACTCTTTTGGTGACTCAAAAAACACAGGCGTTTCAAATCCGTTTTTATTACAAAATTCGCGTGCGGTTTTTGGTGAATTAGCTGTCAACAAAACTGTTGTTGTTTGTTTCGCATGCATCAATAATTGACGCATATCATTCAATTGATTTTCACTTAATTTATCAAGTTGTTTAATTACCAAACAATTAACCGTTGGTGCAGCACATAAGAACGGAAACAACACAACTTGTTTTTTCCCAGCAGCCATTTGCTCTTGAATAAAAGGTACCGATCGATCCGAAACGGCAAGAAAGGAAACACTTTGTGTTGGTCGAAAAACTAGTGTATCGATGGCTACTACTTTCGTCCCATCTGCGAAAACTTTTTCACGAATTTGGAGGTTCAAGTTTTTGCCTACAGCAAATGCTTTAAAATCTTTAAACGGTTCGTAATTGAGTGTGAAACTAAGTAACAGCAATGAAACCACTAATACAAATAAACTCGAGCCGTAATGTGTTGCGAATCGTTTACCCGCTGAACGGTAAATCCAAAGTGCACCCACCAATATAAGTGAGACAAAAAACAGCATAAAATACCAGTCTAGTATAAAGGAAAATATACCAAAAACAGCTAACACAAGTGGAATAATTACCCAATTTGCGCGAATAGAATTTGGTAGTATGGTGTTTCTTGCAGCAAAAAACCAACAAGAAAAATAAAACAACACCAAATAAATCGATAGGTTTTGACCTTTTGTTAGTGCCTTTCCATAAGTTCCTTTCATTAATTGCGTAGCAAAAGAAAATTCATTGGTATTTAAGGCTTTTTTTATCGTCGGTACAGAAACATGAGTCGATTTTTGAACAACTTTTTGATTTTTTTTAGAAGCTTGTTGTAATAAAAATGCTTTCCCAGGTGCCGATTTCACCGAAACCAACCGATGAACTACAAAGCTTGTTTTTTCGTTAGTTTTCGCCATTTGAACAGCAAACAAGCTTGTAAAAAACAAGGGGATTATTGCAAACCAAGCGATTAACTTTGGTAAACCGCCAATAATGAGTAAAACTCCAATAATGAGTTCAAGTAATAAAACAAGAATGATTATTCCAACTGTATAATCTGATAAAAAAGCCAAAGATAAATCACTAAATCCTGGTACGCTTTTTAATTGAAATGCAAGCACATCGTCCTGCAGTAAGCGTGACCATTTTTGAGCATAACCATAGGGATCGTTTGCTTTTAACAATCCCGAAAAAACACTGTAGGAACCAAGTAAAACGCGAGCAACTAGGGCCATCATGCGGTATCCTTTGAATACCAATAAAATAATGAGGGAAGTAAGTACTAGTGCAATTCCTTCAATTAATAAAGCAAGTGAAAAAGCGTTGAAAAACAAACTACTCGTTATCAACGAGCAACCTATAAATTGAGCAATAACTGAAATTAAATTAAGTGGAAATGACCTTCCAATAATTGTCGATTCAATACGTTTTTTCATGCTTCATTCAAGTGAATCAATGCAAATACAGCATAATTTAACATGTCAAAATAATTGGAATCTATTCCTTCAGAAGCAATCGTCACGCCATCATTATCTTCCATTTGCTTGACACGTAATAATTTCATTAATATCATATCCGTCAACGACGAAACGCGCATATCGCGCCACGCTTCTCCGTAATCGTGGTTTTTATTCTCCATTAATTCCTTCGCTTCTAAGGCAATTTTATCGTACAATTCAACTGCTGTCGCTTCGGATAATTCAAGTTCCAATTCCGTGTTATGACGCACTTGAATGATTGCCATGATACAATAATTGATTATCGCGCCAAATTCTCCTTCGATGCTTTCACCAACTTTATTCGTTTTCGTTTCTTGAATGGTACGAATACGGTTTGCTTTAATGAAAATTTGATCCGTTAACGAACTTGCACGTGCAATTCTCCAAGCTGTTCCGTAATCTTTTGTTTTATTTTGAAAAATTTCGCGACAACTTTGTATAATTTGTTGATATTGTACCGATGTTTGTGTCATTGGAATAATTATGGAATTTTTAAAGGTTGAAGATAACTATTTTCTGCGAGAAATGCAGCTAACTATCAATGGGAAGTTATTCACTTTTCAGCGTCCGATTGTGATGGGAATTGTGAATTGCACCCCCGATTCTTTCTACGCTGCAAGTCAAAGCGATGCCATTTCTGCGCAAATAAAAGCGATTGAGCAACAACTTGCCGAGGGAGCTGATTGGATTGACATTGGCGGTTACTCTAGTCGTCCTGGAGCAGCTGATATTTCTGAAAATGAGGAAATTGAACGTGTCCTTCCAGCTATTCAATACCTTGCTAAAAACCATCCAAATTGCATCATCAGTATCGATACTTTTCGCGCTCAGGTTGCCCTAAAAGCTATCGAAGCGGGCGCGCACATTGTCAACGATATTACCGGTGGAAAAGGTGATGAAAACATGTTTTCAATTGTTGGTAAATTAAAGTGTCCGTACATTTTAATGCACATGAAAGGAACCCCACAAACGATGCAAACGGATAACAACTATTCCGATTTAATTAAGGATATCGCCTTGTTTTTTAGCGAGCAAATAGCTCGTGCACAAGCTGCGGGAATTGTGGATATTATTATTGATCCTGGATTTGGCTTTGCGAAAGATACGGCTCAAAATTTTGAGTTATTCCATTCTCTGCCTTATTTCCATCTGTTCAAACGCCCAATACTTGTTGGAGTTTCCAGAAAATCAATGATTTACAAAACACTTGAAACAACACCTGAAAAGGCATTGAATGGAACAACCGTATTGAACACCTTAGCGCTACAAAATGGTGTGGCAATTCTTCGTGTACACGATGTACGCGCAGCGAAAGAAGTCGTTGTTTTGAGTGAACTTGCTAGCAAGCGTTATTGAACTGCCTGAGAGACTTTTTCAAAAGGAAAGGCATTCAATGTTGCAGTTCCCATAGCAATGAGTTCGTTGCGTTGGTTGCGTACTTCAGCAGCAGCAAAGATAATTCGTTTGCCACTTTTTGTGACATGAGCCATCGCAGTTAATTGATCACCAACTTGAGCGGGCTGTGCGTAATTGATGTTTAACGCAACAGTTGAAACAATTTGCTTGTTTTCACAAACAACTGAAAGTGCTGCAACACCCAATGCACCGTCAATCAACGAGGCAATAACTCCTCCATGCACAGCAATTGGTGTAGCTAAATGCTTTTCTTCCGTTAATAAGTGATAACTGACTTTGCCTGGTTCGATAATAGTGAAATTCATGCCAATTAACTGACCAAACTTGTTCCAATCCAAATAATTGAGGACATACGGATGTTGATTTAAATCCGTCATTTCTTGTTTTTCTCTTTGAATTCAGTAGTTGTCAATGAGATGCCATTTGCTTCGAATTCGTTGTAAACACGTTCGTTCAACGCATAAAAAACGGGCCAATAATCATCTGTTTTTGCCCAACACCTAACGGTAATATGAACCAATTCGTGTGTCATTGAACCCAACGCTACAAAAGGAGCCGGATCTTTTAACACCAATTTATTTTCAGTTAAAAACTGAGTTATCAATTCACTTGCTTTTGCGTAATCACTTCCTTGAATGATTGTAAAATCCCAATCTATACGGCGTTTCTTTTCACGAGTAAAATTGACCATCATATTGTTGGCAAGCGGTCCATTTGGAATGACAGCAACTTTGTTGTCCGCTGTGAAAATATACGTGTAAAAGATTTGAATCTCCGTCACTTTTCCTTGTTGTGTTTGCGCCATAATCGTATCACCAACTTTGAAAGGTTTGAATAATAAAATCATTACTCCACCTGCAAAATTGGACAAGGTTCCGCTGAATGCCATACCAATTGCCAAACCTGCAGCACCTAAAATGGTGATGAAAGAAGTCATTTGGAAACCAACTTGTGTAATTGCTGTTACAATGACCAATACTTTGGTAATAACAACAACCAAACTCGATAAAAAAGTAACTAATCCAGCATCGGTTTTTCCTTTTGTCAATAGTTTTCGAACAGCTCTACCCGACCATTTTGATAGCCACCACCCAATAATTAAAATCAAAATGGCAAAAAGTAAATTTGTTCCAGAAAGTACCAACCATTGTTTCGCTGCTACAAAACTAAATCCAAAAATCTCTTCAAACTTTTCAGCAAACGATAACGCTTTAGCTGATAAAACAAACGGAAAACTCATGATTATTAGGGGAATTTAGGAAATTGTTGGAAGTTTGGTTCTCTTTTTTCTAAAAACGCTCGTTTACCTTCTTGTGCTTCCTCCATTAAATAATACATCAAAGTTGCGTCACCTGCAAACTCCATCAAACCACGTTGACCATCTAATTCAGCATTCAAACCTCTTTTGATCATGCGAATAGCCAATGGCGAACGTTGCATAATTGTTTGGCACCATTCAACAGTTGTGTCTTCCAAATCTTTTAATGGAACAACTTTATTGACCATTCCCATTTTTTCAGCTTCCTCAGCAGTATATTGATTACACAAAAACCAAATTTCACGTGCTTTTTTCTGTCCAACGTGACTCGCTAAAAAAGAAGATCCAAATCCAGCATCAAAGCTTCCTACTTTTGGTCCTGTTTGACCAAAACGTGCATTTTCTGAGGCAATTGTTAAATCACACACTACGTGTAATACATGTCCACCACCAATTGCATAGCCATTGACCATGGCAATAACCGGTTTTGGTAACGCGCGGATTGCTTTGTGAACATCCAATACATTCAATCGAGGAACGCCATTTTCAGAAATGTAACCACCAACTCCTTTTACATTTTGGTCTCCTCCCGAACAAAATGCTTTGTCGCCTTCACCTGTAAGTACAACAACACCAACATCTTGACGTTCGCGTGCAATTTCCAACGCTTCCAATATCTCCATGTTCGTTTCAGGACGAAATGCATTATAAACTTTCGGGCGGTTAATGGTAATCTTCGCGATTCCATCAAAAAATTCGAATTTGATATCTGTATATGACTTAATTGAAGTCCAATTTCTTTTTGACATTGTATGAGCTTTTAATTACAAAAATAGCCAATGCTTTGAAATGTAAGCACCGACTGTTGTTTTTTCTTTGAATCATTCGTTAACTCCATGAGGAGAATACATTGTAATGCCTTTTTCATGATAGGCTGCTACCATTACATCGAGCATTTTTTTTGCATCAAAAACAAGTGTTGTTGCTTGACCTATTTTCACTTCTTGGTAAACACCTTTTTCTTTGAACAGCGGTAACAATTCATCGCATCTGCGTTTGGCTGATTGAGCTGGATCGTGCACTTTTGTTAAAACAAGCGCGATTGTTCCATCTGCTCTTTTTATCGAAACCTCAAAAATTTCAGGGAAATAAACGGTTTCATAAAAATCAGTAATTGCATCTTCTAACACATGTAACGATGTTCCTGCATTTGCTAGCGTTACTCCGATGTATAAAATTTTCCCACCAGCGGCTGCTAAGCGACCAAATGGACTTTGTGCAGAATAAGGAGTTAATTCTTGAAAATGTCCCTCAACAAACCATTGTGCAGTTGGTCCCCAACAAGCTACAGGTTCTGTAACACTTTCGGAGCGGACTACACCGGGTAATTTTCGAAATACTTCGCTAATCGCTCCTAATTTAGATGGCGTTTCGTTTACATCAAAAACAGATAAGTTGCGGACATAATCCAATTGATAACCTGCATTAGGTGACGTTGGCATTAGAATATGTCCCGTTTCACCAACTACAGCTTTGAGTGCATTGATAATGGTAATTGGTCCGTCTTTGATATGACCAATTTTAGACAAACTTGCATGAACTAAAACTGCGTCGTTTTTTTGAATACCCGCGTAAGTTAGCTGTTCAATTAATTGTTCTTCTGTTAGCGATTGTCCCGCCTGTTCTTGCTTTAATAGCTGTTTGCGTGTCGCTACTTTCTTATAATTTCTATAAAAATTCAATAAAAAAGATGGCGCTATGAATCGAATGAAATTTCTCATGATCAATTCAATTGCGGTTGAATAATCGTTTGAGTTTCAAGCTGAAAGTAATGCAATTCGTTTCCTTTGCTCATGAGCAATAAATTGGGCTGAATTTTTCTAATTTGTTGGTACTCATTTGGCACAACTAATTGTCCATTCATTTTGTAAATGCCAAACAAACCATCTTTTTCCGTCACGTACAACTGTTCCGTTAGCTTCGATAATGAAGTAAACTGTATCGGAAATAGTGTTTGACCTTTTGAAGTAATGATTCCAACAAAATCAAGCAATCGCACTTGTGCCAGTCCATTTACAAACGAAGTTGCAGCATCGTAAGTGGGTTGCAACACAAATTTGTTCGTCAAATCAATGAATCCCCATTTCCCTGCTTTTTGACAAGCTATCAATCCGCTTACTTTTCCTAATCCCTGGTGTTGTATTGGGATGATTATTTTTCCAAGTCGATCGATTACACCGTATTTTTGACCTTTAGATACCTTGGCATAATTTCCTTCGAATTCACCTTCAAACACAATATTTGGAAAAGCATCGAAAGAAAAAGGTATGACTAAACTTCCTTGTGCATCGACATAACCAACTTTGTTGTTTTGTACTATTACCGCGCGATCTGCAACTAATTTACCGATTTCCTCTGCTACATAACTAGCTTTGATGCGCTGATTCATTGTAAGAAAAATTATTTTTCCCTCGTTTTTTAATACGTATAATGAATCAGTAAAAAGTGCCACTTCGTCAAATTCTGGTTGCAGCACATATGCTCCGTAGCTATCAATAATTCCAGTTTTATTATTCAATTTCACAAATGCTTTTCCATTAGAAAACGAATATGCTTCGTCAAATTGTGGTGCTATGAGTGTTTTTCCTTTTCCATCAATGTAACCATATACTCCGTCAATTTGCATGTAGTGCAAACCTTCTGTGTACGTTCCTAAATCTTCATAAATAACTGGGATAATGTATTTCCCATTTCTGTCAATACATCCATATTTCTCAGCAATTTCAACAATTGCCCGCCCTTTTTCAAAATCGGTAACAGATGAAAATTGACATGGAATAACCAGTTCATTGGCCTTGTTTACAAATCCGTATTTGCCTTCCATTTCAACCCAAGCCAAATCCTCTTTAAAAAATCCAACGGACGAATATTGTGCAGTAATAACTGGTACACCTTTTAAATCCATCCAACCAAACTTATTGTTGTTTTTGTAAGGAATCAACACCGCATTTGCTAATTGTTGTTCCCGATTTAATTCGTCTTTAAACGGATAATCAGGAAATTCACGTTGGAAATTTTGCAACAAGTCAACGGCATACTCGGCTGTATAAGCAAGGTATAATTTGCGCCAAGCTACCTCATTGTTTCTATTTGCTGGGAATGAACTGATAAATTCTTTGTACGCATCCACTGTATTTTCTTTGGTGGACAATTTAAAAATACTGTCCTGAGCTTCTAACACATGAGGATTTGTAGGAAAATTCTTTTCGAAATTGATGTAATCCGTTAATGTTCCATTTTTTGTTTCTTCTTCGAACTGACGGATATTAAAATTGACTTTTGCCTGATTTAAGTATTCTGTTGCAGGATATTTTGCAAGAAATTCACTCAGCGCGACCGCTGTATGTAATTGAAGGGCCTGATCATAAGCAATGGAATCCCGTAAGTGAATGGCTTTGAATTTTTCTTGTGACCACGGATGCTTTATTAAAAACGCATTCAAGGTGTTTTCGGTCGGATGCTTCAGCTCAACATTAAAAAAAGCAGTTGACACCTGTTCTTTTAATGCGTTGATAGCAAATGAATTTACTTGATGAATTGCTAATTTATCTTTCGCTTTGATTGATAATTTCGGGTACAAAGAATCGGCACGAAGGATATTGCTGTATGCTGAATCCAATTGATGAAAGGGATTATCGTTGCGCAAGTAAATAATTGCCAAGCCATAGCAAGCTGCAGCTTTATGATGTTTCATGGATGCATAAAACAATTTCTTTGCTTTGAAATAATCGTATTGCTTTAATGCGTCAAAGGCATTATCAATGCGACTAGCGAAACTCACTTGAAAAACGAATACGCTGCAAAAAATTAAAAACAACTTACTTTTTGACATGATACAAAAATAAAGGAATTTAAATTTTGTGACACAAAAGGGCGATAAATAAACAAAAAAGCCTCCTCAATTACTTGAGAAGGCATCCTATAATGTTGTTGGAAATTACTTTTTGTATTTACCGTAACGCGTGTTGAATTTATCAATACGACCCGCAGTATCCACGAATTGAACGATTCCTGTAAAGAATGGATGAGATTTGTGAGAAATATCCAATTTAACTAAAGGATACTCATTACCATCTTCCCAAGTAATAGTTTCATTTGAAGTAGCTGATGAATGACATACAAATGAATACTCATTTGTCATATCTTTAAATACTACCAATCTGTAATCTTCTGGGTGAATACCTGCTTTCATATACGTTTGTTCTATTTTTTATTCTTAATGATAATTCGAAAATCGGAATGCAAAGATACATAAACTTTTTAATTCACAATAAAAAAATAAAATCATTTCTCTTTCGTTATCTTTGTCATGATGAAAAACAGATACAAAGTAATTCTTTCACTAGGATTAATTGCACTACTTATTCAGTTAACGTCTTGCAAAAAAGAGCAATTTACGACTACAGGGAACCTCAGCTTTTCTGCTGATACTGTGGTGTTTGATACTGTTTTCACAACGATTGGTTCGACTACCCAACAATTCAAAATTTACAACAAGGATAAGCGTAAACTTAAAATTGATGAAATTGAATTAATGGGTGGGGAAAATTCACCTTTTCGTATCAATTTTGATGGAATTTCAAGTAATTTAATCAAAGATCTTACAATAGATGGTGGAGATAGCTTGTTTTGCTTTGTAAAAGTTACCTTAGTTATTAACGGACAAAATTTACCAATGGTCGTTGAGGATTCAATACGATTTCGCACCAATGGAAAAGATCAATTTGTCCAACTTGCTGTTTGGGGACAAGATGTTTATTACCATTATTCAAATATAAAAGCAGGGATTTTTGATTTGAACGAGGGTGTTTGGCCAAACGATAAACCGCACCTCATTTACGGAGCTGCAATTGTTGATTCCGCTAAAACGCTAAGCATTCCTGCAGGGACACAGGTATTCATGCACAAAAAAAGCATTCTTTGGAATTACAAAGGAACTTTGCACATAGATGGTGACTATAATAACAAAGTGACACTTCAAGGTGATCGTTTGGAGTCTTTTTACGACAACATATCGGGACAATTTTATGGAATTTACTTTCAAGAAGCGCTACCGTCAACAATAGATAATGTGGTGATTAAAAATGCAACCGTTGGGATTCATGTAGATAGCAAAGATCCAAGTGTAACGGGAACCACTGTCAAAGTAACCAATACAGAAATTCAAAATGCTGCAAGCTATGGTATTTTGTTGTTTGCTGGAACAACTTTCGAAGCTGAAAACACCTTGGTGCACCATTCAGGAGTTCACGCGTTGTTGGTGTTACAAGGCGCGACTTATCAATTTACGCATTGCAATTTGTTAAATTATGGTGATGGCGATTTCACCTATCCTGCAGTTGGAATAAGCAATCATTTCACGGACCAAACAGGTTTAATGACCATCAGTTCAATTCCAAACGGAACATTTAATAATTGTGTGATTTATGGTTGGGGAGAAGATCAATTAGCGTTTGATACAATTGCTGCTGGTGGCGTAAACTTAAATTTTGATTTTAACAATACCTTGATCAAAGGAACGAGTTCAACGCATTCGATGTTTGCATCATCGTTTTTTAATGGCCTGCCCTATTTTATTAGTCCGTCTGAAAATAATTTCAAATTCACCAATACAGCATCCGCTCTAAGCAATTCAGGGAATCCGAGTTTGAGTTTGCCGAATGACTTGGAAAACAATCCAAGAAATAGCGTTCCAGACATTGGCGTATACGAGGTGAATTAAGCAATTGTTAATTTTAACTGTCGTCCAAAACCTTCTTTAAAAATGCGCATTAACGTTGATAATCGTATATCGCTTGCATTATTTTCTATTCTAGATATATAGTTTTTTGTTGTACCACATTTTTCAGCTAGTTGCTCTTGTGTCATGCCAAATTCTTTTCTCAATTCGAGCATTATAACACCAATCTTAAATGCTTCAAAACCCTCTTCAAATTCTTCTCGTTTTTGGGTTCCTAATTCACCAAACTGTTGCTGAATCAACGAATCAATGGAAGTTAATTTGTTTACTGAATTTTTGCTCATTTTTTTAATTATTTGATATTTTTAAAATATTTAGCTTTAATTTTTTCAGCTAATTCAATCTCTTTTTTTGGTGTTTTCTGTGTCTTTTTTTGAAATCCATTAATCAAAATGATCAATTTCCCTTTGTCAAAAAAGCTGAAAAACCTGTAAATATCAGATCCGTATTCAATTCTGATTTCATACAACCCTGTTGTCCCTGTTAAATGTTTGAAAAACTTTCCAGGAACTCTATCAATTGTTTCAATTAATTTTAACGTCCAAATTATTTTTTTTTGCACGTCAGGCTTTAAATCTTGATAGTAGTCGATAAAAAAGTTTTCGTAATAATAAATTGTACGAATCTTCTTTTCAATCATGAAACAAAGTTACCTAATTAGGTATCATTTCCAAATTTTTTAACAAAAAAAAATCCTCACCGAAGCGAGGATTTTAACTTATCTTAATTTGTAACGATTATGCGTTTGCATTCATGTTATCCAATACTTCCATTACACCTTTCACTGCAACAGCTGATTCTTCTAACAATTTACGTTCTTCTGCATTCAAATCTAATTCGATGATGCGCTCAATTCCGTTTTTACCTAAAATTACTGGAACACCTAAATAGATGTTGTTCATTCCGTACTCACCTTGCAACCAAGCACAAACTGGGAATACACGTTTTTGATCACGGATAACCGCTTCTACCATTTGAGCTGCAGCTGCTCCTGGAGCATACCAAGCTGAAGTACCTAATAATTTAACGATTTCGCCTCCACCAAACTTCGTACGTTCGATGATTTCGTTTAATTTTTCTTCGCCAATCAACTCAGTTACTGGAATACCACCAACAGTTGTGTAACGAGGAAGTGGCACCATTGTGTCGCCATGTCCACCCATCAATACCGCTTGGATATCTTTTGGAGAAACATTTAATTCTTCTGCTAAAAACGCACGGTAACGAGCAGTATCTAAAATACCCGCCATTCCGAAAACTTTGTTTGGAGCAACTTTAGCATTCAAATATGCACAATACGTCATTACATCTAACGGATTAGAAACAATGATGATTACTGCATTTGGAGAATGTTTTACCACGTTCTCAGTCACGGTTTTAACGATACCAGCATTGGTAGCGATTAAATCGTCACGAGACATTCCTGGTTTGCGTGGTAACCCTGATGTAATAACAACTACGTCAGAATTAGCAGTGCGTGAATAATCATTTGTTGAACCCACTGTGCGTGAATCGTACAAATTGATTGGCGCTGTTTGCCACATATCTAATGCTTTTCCTTCTGCGAATCCTTCTTTGATGTCTAATAAAACGATCTCATTCGCAATCTCTCTGTGAGCAAGTACATCTGCGCATGTTGCACCTACGTTTCCTGCCCCAACTACAGTTACTTTCATTGGTTGTTTTTTTTGTGAAATTTCTTTCATTATGCGCAGTAAAATTAATAATAAAAGGTTTTAGCAACACCATTCATTGATGATATTTCACGTATTTTATGATTACTTTTCAACTTTAAAAGCAACCAGCAACTTTTTTAATCGTTTTTAGAACGTTAACAGTGAAACAAAACTTGGATTTAATCGAGATTATTGAACGATGTAAATCGTCAGATAGACGAGCACAAGAGTTGCTTTTTAAGCAATTCTACGGAAAAATGCTTGCTGTTTGTATGCGCTATTTACACGATCATGATTCGGCGCAAGAAGTTGTGCAAGAAGGATTTATAAAAGTTTTTGATCACATAAAAAAATTTGATAGCAAAGGATCGTTCGAAGGTTGGGTGAGGCGAATAATGGCAAATTGTGCCATTGATGCCATTCGCAAAAACAAGAAAATGTCGTCTGTCGCTGATGATGATAGCGCACTGAAAAACCTTACCGACGATTCAGAATTTGAAAAAGATTGGGACAGCATCACCTTAAAAGCCGAATTAGCAATGGAAGCAATCGAAAAATTATCACCTGCATACCGCACTGTTTTTAACTTGTATGTCCTCGAAAATTATACGCACAAAGAAATAGGCGAATTACTGGGAATTAGTGAAGGTACTTCAAAATCAAACCTTTCGAAAGCCAAAGTGAATTTGCAACACTTTTTGAAAAATAAATTTAGACCGATTGAGTCATGAAAGATAAATTAGAAAACAATTTTAAAGAAGCGTTAGACAACTTCTCATTACCGTATGAGCCCGGCGCATGGTCACAAGTGAAGTCGCGCTTGGATGCACAAACTACACCACTTTACAAAAAAAGCTGGTTCAAAATTGCTGCGCTATTCACCGTTGTAGGAAGCATTTTATTGAGCGTGCTATTGATTGAGAAAAAGCCAGTTTCTCCGCAAGCTAATCTGCCAGTTCCATCAATAAACAAGGAAACGCAACGAGAAAAGTCTGCCGAAAACACCAACGAAAAACCGCAATTAATTACTCAAACAACTGTAGTTCAACCAAAGTCTAGTAAAATTTGTGGCGGTTCTATTGATGAAATTATATACACAAATCCAATAAACTCCAATTCACCCACTTGGTTTGATTCAAAAGCGTATAAATACCCTGAATATTTTGAACCTATCAGTAATGAAACAGTCGCAATTCAAGAAGATTTTATCAAAATTATTTCCAATAAATCGATTTGTTTGAACGAAGAAATGGACATTGAAAATCCGTACAAATACCAATTAATAACTGTTGTTTATCCTGATGGAAAACAGGAACAATTATCGCCAAAAAGTGGGGTGCATTTTACCGCAACAACTCCAGGATCAATAAAAGTGATCAACAAAAATACGGTGGAACAATTAACCGTATTGGCGCCAGACAACAAATTGTATATCGAATCTGATCCTACCTTGATTTACGAACAAGGTATTCCAACGGTTAAGTTTACCGTTTCAGGAAATGACCAGGCTGTTACATGGACCTCAACTATCAAAAATTACGAAGCAAAAAACGAGCAAATTATCGTTCACCCTTTTAAAGAAAAACAAGTAAAAGTTCATGCTAGCAGTTCGGACAAAAACGGTTGTGCTGTTTCGGAATCGAAAACAATTACGATGAAGGAAACATACAACTTGTTAGCACCAACAGGATTTTCACCGTCAAATATAGATGCACGCTTGAATCGTTTCATGCCATTTGCATTGTTACAACGCAATACGCCGTTCGAATTGATCATTATCGATACTAAAAATGGCGCAACACTGTTTCAAACAAACGATGAAAACAATGCGTGGGACGGAATTGACAGAAGAACGGGTGAATTGGTTCCTGTAGGAAGTATTTGGGCTTGGAAAGTGGTGTTAAAATATCCGCAAATAGGTGAAAACCCAGAATACTCTGGAACAATAACGCGTTTGTAATTAGAAAACAATTGCAGGAAAACGAGCTAACAACGCTGCTTTTTGATTGGCCAAGTTATCGTTGAACTGAGCTACTTTGATTGATTCCGGGTACAAAAAGCGGTGCGCTTCCATTGCTCGTATCTTGTTTACCTCCATGCAAATAGCGCGCGTTTCATCGGTAAAAAACCACGTTTGAAACAAATCCCAAACCTGATTGATGGCAACTGCATTTGGATGCACTTCATCTGCTTCAAAATAGCGGTAATCGCGTAACAAATCAATAACCAATTCGTAGCTAGGGAAATATGTCGCAACGGGTGCCAAGTTCTCACACAAAGCAATCAATCGTGCTTTTGAACGATTGTTCTCGATCCAGCCTTCGCGGGAATAACGCACTGGTGAGACCGTGAAAACAATTTTAATGTTTGGGTTAACTTTTTTCAAAGTTGAAAGTGCGGATTCCCATGTTGCTGTAAGTTCCGTAACCGACGTAAGCTGTTTCTCAAATAAATGCGCAGGTTGTTGGTGACAATTCGCAACAAGTTGATTATTTGTTTTTAATGTATAACCAAGCGCTGATCCAAAGGTTACCATCAAGTAATCTGTTTCCAACAAAGCTGTTTTTAATAATTCAGCTTGTTCTTTCATCTTTTGGCGCAATGCTAACTCAGACATTCCATAAATCGTTCCACTTGCATTGTAATGCAAAAAAACATCGTCTTTCTGTACAATTGAATCAGGAAATTCATTAGAAAGAACGTGTTGAATTTGATGTGCAAGCACAGTTGGGTGAAAAATCACACCAAAAGGATTATCCACCACAGAGAACCCTGCAGCGCGCAATTTTTCAGAAATATTTGTTGAAAAACACGAACCCAATTGAACTATTTTCTGTCCATGAGTAATCGGAGTTAACGCAGCAGGTTTTTTTAATTCTTCGTGACTTATTTTCATGAGAACTGTTCCATTGTATGTTCAAATACACTTCCCCAACCCTTCCACTTTCCGGCTTCTGCAATGGTTTCGTTGTGCCAAATACAAACAAAATTTCCACCGTAGCGTTTTACTTCTTCGGCCAAAAGGCTAACGACTCGTTTTGCTGTTTCTATATCCAAGGATTTGTACTCCAACAAGGTGCCATCCATGTATACAAACGGAAAAATTTTATAGCCTGTATCTTTGTTTTTTTCGAGATCAAAAAAGTTAAACGGTCGTGCTGTTCCTGCTCGGAAACCAAATTCTTCTGCGTAACCCATTGAAAAATCGGCTTGAAAACCAAGTGACGACAAACGTCTGTAGGTATGAGGAATTGTCAGTTTTAAATAATGTTGCCGACTTTCTTGCGGATGCGCACCTAGAATATGTGTCATGCGATCGGTTTCCTCTGACAATTTAATTTCAGAAGTATTGCTCGCATAACTAGGGTGTAAACCAACGTGGGATATGGGATCAAACGATTGAATAAGCGCTTGGTGTCGAGGATCGAGCCATGAAATATTTTTATCGTGTTCCGCAAAATCACCTAACAACCAGAAAAAACGTGTCTGAGGATTTTTTGTTGCAACTTTTCGCAAGAAATCGAATGAATCGAACGGATCTTGTTGTAGCCCCGCTTGTACTTTTTTTCGTTCAATACGGCGTTGTTTGTTACGTTGCAACACGTCTTTAGCAGACGAAAGCCACGATCGCCACCCTTCTTTCCATTGAAAAGCATAGGTGTTATCAATATCAAACGACGGAATGAAGGTCGTAACTTTTTCAGCATCAAATTGCGGCATCAGCGCAGGTGCATAAGTAACGATTATTGAGCGTACCCAACGTTCTACAATTTGCAACTGCAACCAATTAAATTTGAATAGAATACTGTTTTTCGCTTCAAAGCGACCGTGCTTGTCCAATACAGGAAAATGGTATTCTTCGTAACGGGAAATAATGTAAAAAATAGCTGCAAATGGATCAATTACATCGTTAATTGACAAACAATCCATGCCTTCCCAAATCGCTTTTTTGACTACTAAATCGGGATTTAGGTGTTCTTCAAACAATAGTTGAGCTGGTAGCAATTGCTGGCAATTAGGAATATTCCACGATGAATAATTCAGTTTCAGTCCAGCTGCTTGTTCAAAAAACACGCGGTCATTGGTCAATTGAGCGGACAAACCGTGTTCTTCAAAGACAAAGTGTATGGTAAACACCAATCGTTCCGATATTTGATCAACGAAAATCAGCATACGTTTTTACAACAAGTTTTCATTTGCAAAGCTAAAGTAGCCATTATCTGTGATAATTAAGTGATCCAAGACATTCATTTCAATCATTTCACCAAATCGAACAATTTTTTTAGTCAATTTCAAATCCGCTTCACTTGGTTTCAGTTGGCCACTGGGGTGATTGTGCGACAGAATAATTCCTGTTGCAGACAAATCAATTCCGAGTTTGAAAACAATTTTTGCATCGATTAATGTTGCCGACTGACCTCCAATTGAAAGTTGTTTGATTTGCAGGACATCGTTTGCATTGTTCACATAAATCACATAACATTCTTCGTGCATCAAATCTTGGTAATAGCCCCGTAACAGGTTGTAAGCAACTGTAGCTGAAGTAATTTTGATGCGCTTTTCGCTGTGCGTTTCCTTTCTTCTTCTTCCCAATTCCAAAGCTGCCATGACTGCAATTGCCTTCGATGACCCAATTCCTTTGACGGCAGTCAGTTGATTCAAACGCAATTTACCAAACAAAAACAAGTCACCATTGGACAGCGCTAATAACTCCCGTCCCAAATCAACCGCTGACTTTTGTCCACTCCCCGTTCCTATTATTATCGCTAACAACTCAGCATCTGAAAGCGTGTGCTTCCCCTTCAAAACCATTTTCTCACGCGGTCGATCATCTTCTGCCCAGTGCGGAATAGAACACTTTTGTTCCAACATATTTTCACTTTTCCATTCAAGTTACAACATATTATCCTTTTAAAAAACATTTTAAAGAACAAAAAAACAGCAAAAAAGCGTATTTTTACCCCACAAAATCATTCAACTCATGAAACATATTTTTACAATTTGCGCTTTTTCATTCTTGTTGTTACAAGCATGTGGTCAAAATTCGAATAACGCAGCGTCTTCTAAAAAAGAGCGTGTATTACCGCAACTTCCAGCCGTTTCTCATGCGTATGAATTGAGTGATTATTTGTCAGAAAACGAAACACTTACAGCTGATGTAGACAAACTATTTGCTTCATTAGATGATACAGCAATTGTTGCACAATTAATAATGCCAGCAGTTGGCCGTTTGGGTTTGACACCTGAAGCAATTGAAACATTGATTAAAAACCGTCAAATTGGTGGTGTTTTGATGTTAAACGGATCAAAAGAGCAATTTACTTCGTGGATAAATCGTTTCAACAGCTTGAATGCAACGTATGGTAATCCTACATTTTTATACAGCGCTGATGCGGAACCAAGTTTGTTCAACCGCAAAATTAGTGGCGCGCCAACAGTTAAAAAAGCAAACGAAATCACTTCATTAGCAGAGGTCAACGCTTGTGCCGATACTATTGCAGCGGTTTTAAAAGCAATTGGTATCAACTACAATTTTGCGCCCGTTGTTGATTTGTCACAAAATGCAACAGTTGGTTACCGCGGTTTTGGTAAAAACCCAACCAACAACGTTCCTTGGTCGAATGCATTCATACAACGCATGCAAGCAAATGGCATTGTTGCAACGGCAAAACATTTCCCTGGACATGGATTGGTTTCAGGTGACACACACAAATCGTTACAAGCAATTGATGGCGAATTGAAAGAAGTTCCTACTTACCCAACATTGATCGAAGATGGCGTTTTAAGTATCATGATTGGACACTTAGCGGTCATCAACAACCCAAAATACAATACGAATGGTTTGCCCGCAACGTGTTCTAAAACAATCGTTACCGATTTGCTACGAAACGAAATGGGTTACAAAGGATTAATTGTAACGGACGCTATGAACATGGGCGGCGTAACAGCTATTCCAAACAATTCCGTTAAAGCTATCGAAGCGGGTGTTGATATTTTATTGATGCCGTTAGACGCTGCGAAAAGTCACTCCCAAATACTTGCAAAATACAGAACAGACAAAGCGTTCAAAGCTAGTGTTGATGCTGCTGTGAAACGCGTGTTGCGCATGAAGTTGTGCGTTTAAATTATGAAGATTTAAGATTACAAGATTGAAGATTATAAGATTGAAGATTATAAGATTGAAGATTATAAGATTGAAGATTACAAGATTGAGGATTGAATCCCGAAGCGTCAGGATGAAGATTGAAGCGTTGGTATGAAAATGCAAAGAAAATAATTCAGAATGCCGAATGAAGAGTGAATAATTCAGAATGCCGATTGAAGAATTCAGAGCGAATTAGGCGATTAAAGCCGTGTTCATCATTCTCATTCTGTTGCTCACGCTGAAGTCATTCTGTTTCTCGCTCTGAAATCATTCGCTGCGCAACCAATAATCGAATAAATTGTTTTTTGAAGCGGGTTGCTCCAAAGCATAAGCTGGTCGTTCGTATGTTTGCAGTTGAAACGACAAGTTCATGAGTTTCTCATCACGTGACACAAGCAATTCAAAACGATCGCCTGGTTTGAAACCAGCAAGTGAACCCTCTAATTTTGCTTGATCGATTCGGTAACCATTTAATGCAATAACTTCGTCAAAAACACTCAATCCACCCTCTTCTGCTGTACTTGCCGAACGAATTGACTTAACTGTACATTTCCCGTTTTCTTGCGCTAACGAAGCACCAAACGAAGCTTGCGCCTTTCCAACATAGGAAACAGTCATTCCTAGTTTTCCGAATACAGTTTTGAAATCAGGGGTTTCGGTACCATTCACATACTTGGCAAAGAAATCAGCCATATCGTGCCCCATAAATTGTTCCAAACTTTTTTGAAATTCGGCATCGGTAAATCCTCTATTTTGTTTCAAATAATAGTCGTTGTAAAGCATTTGCATGAAGTTGTCCAAACACTTTTTACCTTTTGATTCACTGACAATTTGAGCATCCAAATACGCGCCCAACATTGCGCCACGGGAATAATACGTCATGCCTGTATTGGCGCTGTTCTCATTTGGTCGGTAGCCTTTTATCCATGCGTCAAAACTCGAATGCGCAACCGATTGCACGCGTGAACCAACAGATCCTTCGACATAATTGATCGTACTTTGTAATTTTTTGACATATTCCGTTGGTGTCATGTAGCCTGCGCGAACAAGCAATAACTCATCGTAATACGACGTAAACCCTTCCATCACCCACAAAAGCGTAGTGTAGTTTTCCTCGTCGTAATTGAAAGGTCCTAAATTGATTGGGCGGATACGTTTTACATTCCACAAATGAAAATATTCGTGCGCTACAAGGTTGAGGAAATCTACATAACCACTTCCAGCATACGACCAACGATTGACACTCAATACAGTGGAATTCAAATGCTCCAATCCACCTTGACCATTGACAACGTTATGAACGATAAACGTGTAATTTTTATTGGGGTTTTGACCATTAAACACGGTTGTTGCAGCTGCAACAACCTTTGGCATGTCTTGTTTTAGTTTTGAAATATCGTAATTTCCTTCGCCATAAAATGCTACTTCGTGATCCACACCAGCTGCATCAAAATGAAAAACAGTTTGATTTCCAATCTCAAACGGCGCGTCAATCAACACGTCGTAATTAGGGAAAATATACGTTTTACCTGAAGCATTTTCGATATCATCAGCTGAGCGCTTCAAAGGAGTAGTGACTGTAGCAAACGATTTGTAGGGAAAAACTGTAACGCTTCCGCCTAACGTTTTGTAGCCATCCGCGTACATAAACACGCCGCTACCCGACACAAAACCGTGAGTCAAATCCAAGAAACTCGTGCGAACTGTTAATTCAAACGCATACACCTCGTAATTAACAACTACCCGTTTTGCTTTACCTTTCTTGATATTCCAAGCGTTTTTAGCCGTTTTCACGACTTCAAGTGACTTGTTGTTTTCATCAACGGCTTTCACTTGATTGATGTTTTTGGAAAATTCACGCACCAAATAAGATCCAGGCGCCCAAACAGGGAGTTTCACCAATAATTCATTTTCCGAGAAATTAGACAAAACCATTTCCACTTGAAAGTAATGATTTTGAGGCTTTTCCATACGCAAATTGTACGAAACTGATTGCGCCAATAAAAGCGTTGGAAGAAATGCAAGGATATAAATGATGTTTTTCATGCTGCGTAATTTGATTCAAAGATAAGTTTTCAAAGCAATACTTTGAGGTTTTATCCTCAAAACTGAAACGAAAATGCTTTTGTATTGATTGGTTCTTCGAAGAGATGCGGATAATGTTTTTTCATCTCCGCATGCATCAAATCGAACGGAATGGTAGCAAAAGAGCCATAAAAGTGGATGTATTCCATGAATTTCTCATCGCCACGAAATGCTTGAAAAAGCGAATCATTTTCGGTATCCCATGCAAGCGGAGCTACTTTGTTCAAGGCACAAATACGCTTATCAAACGCTGGTGTACATTTTGTCCATTTATCGTTGAGAAAGACTTCCACAAATCCATGAAAAACTATTTCGTCTTTTTTGAGGTAACTCACTAATTTTTCAACGCCAATGTGATTTTTAACTATCCCAAAGCCAAATCGTGCAGGAATACCAATTCTTCGGAAGCATGCTACAGCCACCAATGCTTTTTCAACGCACCAAGCGCGGTTTTTAGTTAACACAACTGAGGCTTTCAAGGCATTTGGTGAAAGGTTCAGATGATACGGGTCGTATAAAAAACCATCACGTACCTTTTCATAAATCCAAATGGCTTGGTCTTTCAACGAACTATTCACGGGAAGGTCACGCATAAATTCCTGAATGGCATTCGAATGAAAATCAATCTCAGAAGTTGCTGCTAAGTAATTATCCATTTTTTATCTTGGCTTTGTTTTGATACTGCTAAATTAACTAAATTAGGTGTATGAAACAGGAAGATAAACAGGTACGTTTGGGAAAAGCATTGGACAAACATTTAACAAGTCCACTTCCGTTGATTTATCGCTTACGATTGATCGTTTTTGGAGAAAAACAGCCTGATCGCTTGACAAAATTTGCTTTTTATAGTGGTCTTATCACCTGGTTTTTATTCTTTTTTTGGCATGTTTTGCAATTCATTGTAGTCAAAAACAGTAACTGGATTGAACAAATTAAACGCATCCCAATCAACGAATTGCTGGAAAAAAGAGCGCTTGAATTGGGATTTGAACCAACTATTTTTATCGATCGCCTACTTATATCTTACAGTATTTCCATTATTAGTTGGTGTATCTTTTTTGTAGGATTGGTGTTGTTGTGGCGTAGGAAACACATCTTTTCTTATGTAGTTTTTACCGCTTTAGGTGTTGCAATTATTTCCCCAATAATGTTGCTCGGATTTACTTATTGGAAACAAGATATTAGTTCATTTGATAAGATAACAGAATTTTCAATTACTTTATTTTTAATTGTTTACAGCTATTTAATGAAAGCTTCTATTCAATCAAATGAAACAAGCAAAAACCAACTATAAAATTCGTTACAAAGATTGTTTATTGAGCTCTTTTTTGATTTTTTCAACTACATCATTCGGTCTATTGGATTCATTCGGGATAATTAACTGAGCCATTTTGTAAAACACCTTGCGTTGCGTAATTAAATCTTCCGAATAACGAAACAATTCTTCGTCTTTCAAGTCTCGTAATATCGGTCGGTTTTCACGGTCATTTTTCAATCGTTGTGTCAACGTTTGTAATGAAGTATTGATATAGATAACCAATCCTAATCTATTTAAAACCATTATATTATCACCAAAGCAAGGAAGCCCTCCTCCTACTGAAACAACAGCTGGTTCTTCGTTTGATAATTGCTTACAAAAAGTGCGTTCACACGAACGAAAATAGGCTTCTCCTTTTGTTTCAAAAATAGTTGCGATTGGCATTTGTTCTTGTTGCGCTATCCATTCATCTGAATCGATAAACGGCATTCCAAGTGAATCAGCTAAAAGCTTTCCAACAGTAGTTTTTCCAGCCCCCATGAAGCCAATTAAAATAACGTGTTGCTTCATGCTTCGTGCTTTTCCCAAATTTGAACCAATTCAACCAAGGTGTCAACAGCTTTTTGCATGTCTTGGATACTCACGTATTCGTGTTTGCTGTGAATGGCCATTTCACCAGTGAAAATATTGGGGCAAGGTAAGCCCATAAACGACATGCGCGAACCATCCGTTCCACCACGAATAATGGTAGGTTTTGGAGTAATTTCTGCTAATTCCATTGCTTTTATAGCATAATCAGTAACAAACGGAACATCTTTGATGATTTCTTTCATGTTGCGGTATTGCTCAGTCACTTGAGCAGTATAGGTTGCACCCGGAAATTGTGCAATTACCTTTTTCAAGTACTCTTCCAAGCGCATTTCGTATGCAGCAAGTTTCGCTGTGTCGTGATCGCGAATAATGAACGAAACCGTTGCTTCCTCCAATCCACCATTCAATGCAGTTGGGTGAACAAATCCTTCTCGTCCTGTTGTTGCTTCGGGACACCACGCATCAAGCGGAAGTGAATCAATAAAAGCACTTGCAACTTTCAAGGCATGAACCATTTTTCCTTTTGCATAACCTGGATGCGCGCTTACGCCTGTTATGTGAAAGGTCATTGCGTCAGCAGAAAACGATTCGTCTTCAATTGCGCCTAATTCGCCCGAATCAAGTGTATATCCATAATCAGCCTGCAGGCGTTCCATGTCCAGTTGCTCAACACCTCTTCCAACTTCTTCATCTGGCGTGAAAAGTATACGGATTTTACCATGTTTGACCTCTGGATGAGCGATTAATTGCGCAGCCAAATCCATTATAATTGCTACTCCTGCCTTATCGTCTGCGCCCAGTAACGTTGTTCCAGATGCCGTGATAATATCATCGCCTATTTTTTCTTTCAAATAAGCATGTTTTTCAACCGTAATGATTTGAGTTGGATCTTCGGGTAAAACAATTGGAGCTCCCGTATAATTGCGGTGAACGAGAGGTTTTACATTTGTTCCTGAACAATCGGGTGCGGTATCAATGTGCGAGCAAAAACAAATCGTTGGAATTCCCTCTTTTGCTGATGTTGCAGGAATTGTCGCGTAAACATACCCCCATTCATCTGTTAGCGCGTCTTCAATACCAATTGCTTTCAGTTCTTCAACTAACTGACGTGATAAATTCTTTTGTTTTTCTGACGAAGGAAAAGTTGGAGAAACGGGATCGGCAGTTGTGTCAATTTGCACATAACGAAGAAAACGTTCTTCAACAGAGTAGTTTGTAAATTTCATAACGATTTATTCGGGGGAAACCCCACTAATTTTTGATTAAAAACAATATTGATTAACGATTACTACCAGCCAATTGAAGCAGTGCTTCTTTATTGGTAATAAACACTTTACGCGTTTGAACATCGATTAGGTTTTCGTCTTTGAAATCTTTCAACAAACGAATCAATGTTTCAGTAGCTGTACCAACAAAATTCGCCAAGTCTTCTCGTGTCAAATTAATTGGTTCTTCGCCATAGACATCTTGCAACAACAAGAGCGAGTAAGCCAAACGTTCACGCACCGATTTTTGCGCCAAATTGGTAATAAATATAGCACGTTCACCTAATTCTTTCGACAATTCTTTTAAAACTGAATTACGCATGGTTACATTCGTATCCAACATGTTCAAGAAATCGTCTTTTGCAACGAAACATATATTTGCATCCTCTAAGGTGCTCGCCGACAAACGATAAGGTTCACCGCTCAACATCGAACGAAATCCAACAACCTCACCTTCGCGAGCTATGTGAACAATTTGTTCTTTTCCTTCGTCACCTAAGGCATAAATTTTCACTTTTCCGTGATTGATGCAGAAAACACCGCGGGGAAAGCTCCCTTCAACGAATAAGGATTGATTTTTTTTGTAAAAATGACACGATTTGTGTACATCAAAATCTGCAACATCATTTCCATGAATAGCAGAAAAAATGCCGCTTTCACGAACACCACATGAAGCACATGTTACATGTTTATGCGATTTATCAATCATAGTCGTGCGATAATTATTACAGTAACAAATGTAGCCTTTTGAAAATTAAAATAAAAGCTGATGCGCATCATTTTTTCAGTTAGTTATCCACCGTATTTTTGCTGAAAATAATGATTAATGGAAACAACTCATTTAATAACAAAGTACAACGTTCCCGGTCCTCGATACACATCGTATCCTACCGTTCCGTTTTGGAGTAAAACCAGCTGGGAAGCAAACGATTGGATCCAAGTTGTTAAAAAAGGGTTGACATTAGACAAGGGAAACACCATCGGTATTTACGTTCATTTACCTTATTGCGATTCCTTGTGTACATTTTGCGGTTGCCACAAACACATCACAACCAATCACACAGTTGAAGCACCTTATATTGAAGCTGTTTTGAAAGAATGGCAGTTGATTTTAAGCCAATTACCTGAAGGGATTTCAATTAACAGCATTCACCTTGGCGGTGGAACGCCTACCTTTTTTTCTCCCGAACAATTAACGCGTCTGATAACTGGTATTACAGCCAATACGCCACTCACTACCTCAGCTGAACTGGGATTTGAAGCGCATCCAAAATCAACAAGCGAAGCACATTTAGCACAACTAAATAAATTAGGTTTCACACGTGTTAGTTTTGGTATTCAAGATTACGACCCAACGGTTCAAACAGCAATTCACCGCATTCAATCGTTTGAAGAAATTGCTAACATTCATCATATTGCGCAAGAAACTGGTTATTCGTCCATAAGTCACGATTTGGTATTCGGCTTGCCCAAACAAACCATTTGCGGTTTTAGAAAAACGGTTGAGAAAACGATTTCGTTACTTCCGGAGCGGATTTCATTGTATAGCTATGCCCATGTTCCATGGATAAAAGGAACAGGTCAACGTGGTTTTGACGAAAACGATTTGCCTTCTGGCGCAACAAAACGTGCGCTTTACGAAATGGCAAAAAGTATGTTTACCGAAGCTGGTTATGTTGAAATTGGCATGGATCACTTTGCGTTACCAACTGATGAAATGGCAATTGCTGCTCAGAAGAAACAACTGCATCGTAACTTCATGGGGTACACCACGCAAAATTCTCCTGTATTAATCGGCTTGGGAATGTCCGCTATTTCAGATGCTTGGTTTGGATTTGCACAAAACGAACACAGCGTAAAAGCATACATGGAGCGTCTTGCAGCAAATGAACTTCCTTTAACAAGAGGTCACGAATTAACCGAAGAAGATTTGGAAATTCGCCAACATATTTTGAATTTGATGTGCCATTTTGAAACCGAAATTATACCAGGCTCTGTTATTCATTTTGGCGAGATTATCCAACGACTTTTCCCAATGATTGAAGATGGATTGGTCGCTATTGAAGACAATTCCATCCGAGTTACCGAAAAAGGAATTCCTTTTGTACGCAACTGTTGCATGGCTTTTGATGCTTATTTGAAAAACCCCATTTCAAAACCAACTTTTAGTTTAACGATATAACATGAACGTATCGGATTACAATCCTGAAACAGCAAAAAAATGCTTCCATTGTTCGGATGATATCATTTCAGAACGACTGATTGTTGCAGACAAAGCTTTTTGTTGTAACGGATGTAAAAATGTGTACCTTTTGTTATCACAACACGAATTAGGAGCTTACTATTTGCAAGAAGATCAAGCTGGTATCAAACCAGATTCCACTCAAAAGGAATTATTCGCTGTTTTAGATGATGTAACTTTGCGAAAACGCTACATCGATTTTCAAGAGGGATCAATTATTCGCGTTACGCTGCATTTGCCTCAAATTCACTGTGCGAGTTGTATTTATTTATTAGAACACTTGTCAAAACTCGATAGTGGGATTATTCAAGCAACTGTCAATTTTCCAAAACGCTTAGCAACCATTACTATTAATGAGGCAAAAATTCCGCTGTCTGGACTTGCTTCGTTGTTGACCAAAATTGGCTATTCACCCGATTTTTCGACAGATAAAAAAAACGAACCTTCCATTGATAAACGCTTATTATTTCAACTTGGTTTCGCAGGTTTTGCATTTGGAAGTATCATGCTTTGGAGTTTTCCTGAATACCTTGGGATCGACAAAACCTACACTGGTTTTCGGAATTTAAGTGCTTATTTATCGCTTTTAGTTTCCATTCCTGTACTTTTTTATTCCGCACAAGACTATTTCAAATCGGCAATTGGTGCCATTCGCATCAAAACATTAAACCTTGATATCCCAATCGCAGTGGGAATTCTAGCATTGTATGCGCGCAGTGTTGTCGCTATTTTATCAAATGATGGACCTGGATACATGGATTCATTTGCAGGATTTGTCTTTTTTCTTCTCATTGGAAAATGGTTTCAGAACAAAACCTACCGCTGGCTTTCATTTGAACGTGACTTCTCCTCCTATTTCCCTATTGCAGTCATAAAAAAGTCAGGAGAAAGCACCGTTCTTTGTCCAATAGAGGAGCTACTTATTGGCGATGAAATCATCATTCGCAACGAGGAAATTATTCCATGTGACAGCGTTTTGAGTTCCGATAAAGCAACCATCGATTTTAGCTTTGTGACTGGTGAAGCAGACTGGATTGAAAAAACTGTTGGTGAAACTGTTTATGCAGGCGGGAAAATTTGTGGCGAAAACGCAATAATGACCGTTATTAAAACTACTTCGAGAAGTGAATTAACACAATTGTGGAACGAACAACATTCCAAAAAAGTGGAACTTACGTTTCAAAGCAGACAAGACCGCATTTCACGTTATTTTATCGCGGCTGTTTTACTTATCTCAAGTGTTGCTGCTATAAGTTGGTATTTTATCAATCCACGATTAATACCAGAAATAATCACAGCCATATTGATTGTTGCTTGTCCTTGCGCGTTAGCGCTTTCTGTCCCATTTACATATGGAAACATTATGCGTCAACTCGGTAAAAAAGGCTTTTACTTGCGAAATACTGGAATAATTGAACGGATTCAACAATGCGACACCATTGTTTTTGACAAAACAGGAACATTAACGGAGCAACAAAGCAAAGCGATACACTACACTGGAGAAGAAATTTCACCTGAGTTAGCAATGCTGCTTTTTGGTATCACCAAACACGCCACTCATCCGTATGCACAAGCTATACATGAATGGTTACGAAATCAATTTCAACTCGATTCAAAAGCTATTGACGCCGTTGAACTAGCTGGCAAAGGCATCAACTATCAAAATAGTTTGTTTATTGGAAGTGCCGATTTTTTAGGTGTTGATTCACCTGCAACGAACGAAGCTTGTTCTTATGTGAAATGGAACGATCAATTGATAGGAAAATTTACCTTTCATTCAACTTTCCGTGAAGGATTGTCCGATTTGATGAAATCGTTAGCAATAAACTACCAATTAGCGGTAGTCTCTGGTGATAATTCGAAGGATTTGGCACAAATTGAACACTTGTTCCCAGAAGGGACTTTGTTTCGATTTAACCAAAAACCATTGGATAAAAAAGCATACATCGACGAACTGCAACAAAATGGACAACGTGTGTTGATGATTGGCGACGGATTAAATGATGCGGGAGCTTTAAACAGTGCATTTGTTGGCTTAGCACTTTCTGAAAACTTGGTACGCTTCACTCCTGCTTCGGATAGTATTTTGAAAGCAGAAAACTTGAAATACTTAGCACAGTATATTGCCTATATTCAGGCAGGGAAACGATTTTTAAAATACACGTTTGCATTTTCGCTCGTATACAATTTAACTGGTATTGGATTTGCTGTTACAGGTTCATTAACACCATTTGTAGCGGCTGTAATTATGCCATTAAGTTCCGTTACAGTGGTTGGTTTGGCAACGTTTTTAACACTCACCAAACGAATTCCACCTGTTGAAAAATAAGTTACAGCTGAATAAAATCAACATTCAATAATTCCTGAATGTAACGCATCTTTTTGCGTTCTACCGGCTCAACCAAACTCATTGAGATTCCTTTTTTACCTGCACGAGCAGTACGACCGCTTCGGTGTGTGTAATAATCGGGATCGTCGGGTAATTGGAAATGGAAAACAAAAGTTAAATCTTCGAAATCGATTCCACGTGCTGCGATATCAGTTGCTACAATGTATTGAAAAAGCCCTTGATGAAACATGCGGATAACTTTTTCGCGATCACGCATGCCCATTTCACCATACAATTCGCAGGCTTTGAAATCTTGTTCTTTTAAAAAGCGATTGACATGTTCGACATCACCTTTTGTACGGCAAAAAATGATTCCGCGCGCTTTTTTCATCGACGATAAAAATTCCAATAAATACATGGATTTGTCTTCTTTTTGACATTCCAAATATTGGTGTTCAATTCGTGGATTCATCACATCTTTCGTTGCAATGATTGCTTTTGGAGCTTCGTTGTGTAAGGTGCTTCTTATCCACCCATTCAATTCGCCATGTATAGTTGCTGAAAACAACCATTTTTTGTGAAAATCGTTGGTATTGATCAATATTTTATCGATTTCTTTCATGAAACCTTTCGCATACAACTCGTCAGCTTCGTCTAAAACGATTGTTTTTACTCGATCTAATTTGACCGCTTTCAACTTCATCAATTCGTGCAGCCTTCCCGGAGTAGCTACGATGACTTGTGTTGGACGTTTTAATTTATGAACTTGTTCGTTGATGTCCTCTCCTCCTAATATTCCTTCAATAAAAAACTTTTCTTGGTATTTAGACAAACGAAACAAGGCTTTTGTTGTTTGGTTTACCAATTCACGAGTTGGCACCAAAACAACAGCTTGCACATCTTTATCTTTGGGATCGATGCGTTGTAACAAAGGCACACCATAAGCTACTGTTTTTCCAGATCCCGTATGTGCTTGACCAACATAATCTTGGTGTTTGTCAATTAAAAACTTCCATGCATGTAATTGAATCGGAGTTGGAACAAGAAATCCCAATTCTTCCATTCGTTTGACTAATACGGGTGCTATTTTAAAAGGAGTTTTCATACTACAAAGGTAATGAAGTTTCTTGGTGAAAGTGGTTCTACTCTAAAAACATGATATAAATCAGCTTTTTTACTAAATCATGTCATATTTTGAGAAGCACAAAGTCTGTTTCTTTGCAATATGGGAATGATCTACATAATGTTAATCGTGAGTTTGGTGCTAGCACTCTTCTTTTTAGGCTTTTTTCTTTGGTCAGCAAAGTCAGGTCAATACGAAGACGACTACTCACCATCAGTGCGCATTTTGTACGAAGATGAACCATTGACACACAACAAAAATCAATTACATGATGGAAGTTCAAACAATTAAGTACGACAACACGATTGTCAAGAATTTTGCCTTTGCAACACTTTTGTGGGCAATTGTAGGTATGCTAGTGGGATTAATTGCTGCGTTGCAATTAGCTTTCCCCGATTTTTTCAACGATTACCTGGGATTTAGATACATTTCATTTGGACGTATCCGACCATTGCACACGAATGCTGTGATTTTTGCATTTGTCGGAAATGGTATTTTCACAGGAGTTTACTATTCCTTGCAACGTTTATTGAAAACGCGTATGTGGAGTGATAAATTGAGTAAAATCAACTTTTGGGGATGGCAATTTATCATTGTTTGCGCAGCTGTAACGCTACCATTTGGTATCACTTCAGGAAAAGAATATGCAGAATTGGAGTGGTGGATAGATATTCTAATCGCTGCTATGTGGGTAGTTTTTGGTTGGAACATGTTTGGAACAATTTTAGTGCGTCGTGTAAAACACTTATACGTAGCCATTTGGTTTTTCATCGCAACGTTTGTTACAGTAGCCATTTTACATATTTTCAATTCGTTTGAATTACCAATTAGTTTCTTCAAAAGTTATTCGTGGTATGCTGGAGTACAAGATGCTTTGGTTCAATGGTGGTACGGTCACAATGCAGTAGCCTTTTTCTTAACTACTCCTTATTTGGGGTTGATGTATTACTTTGTTCCGAAAGCTGCAAATCGCCCTGTTTATTCATACCGTTTATCAATCATTCACTTTTGGGCCTTGATATTCATTTATATCTGGGCTGGACCACACCATTTATTGTATACTTCTTTACCCGATTGGGCACAAAGTTTAGGTGTCGTGTTTTCAGTAATGTTGATCGCTCCATCTTGGGGAGGAATGTTAAATGGATTGTTGACCATGCGTGGTGCGTGGGATCGTGTGCGTGATGATGTCATGTTGAAATTCATGGTCGTTGCATTAACATGTTATGGTATGGCAACTTTTGAGGGACCTTTGTTATCCTTAAAATCTGTCAATATCATTTCTCACTTCACAGACTGGACAATTGCTCACGTTCACGTTGGTGGTTTGGGTTGGAATGGTATGTTTACGTTCGGTATGCTTTACTGGTTGTTACCGCGTCTTTTCAGAACAGAATTGTATTCAAAAAAATTAGCAAACCAACATTTCTGGATTGCAACTTTGGGAATCATCCTTTATGCAGTTCCAATGTATATTGCTGGATTTATGCAAGGATTAGATTGGCAACATTTCAATCCTGACGGAACGTTGGTTCACAAAGATTTCTTAGAAACTGTAACAAATCTTCGTCCTTATTACATCTTACGATCTATTGGTGGAGCATTGTTCATTGTTGGAGCGTTGATGATGGTGTACAACATTATTAAAACAGTTAAACAAGGATCTTTCCTTGCTGAAGAAGAAGTCCAAGTACCTGCAACAATTGAAAGTGCGCACAAAGGAAAAGAATATTGGCACAGAAAAATTGAAGGAAAACCTGTCAAATTCATGATTTTAGCGATCGTTGTTGTTGCAATTGGAGGTTTGGCTGAAATCATACCTACAATCGCTGTAAAATCAAACATTCCAACGATTGCAAGCGTGAAACCATATACGCCACTTGAATTAGAAGGACGCGATATTTATATCCGAGAAGGTTGTTACAACTGTCACTCGCAAATGGTTCGACCAATGCGTTTTGAAACTGCTCGTTATGCCCCAACACCAGAAAGTGGTGGTTATTCTAAAGCTGGTGAAAATGTATACGATCACCCGTTCCAATGGGGTTCTAAAAGAACTGGTCCCGATTTAGCGCGAGAAGGAAGTTTGAGAGGAAACATGTGGCATTACGAACACATGGATCGTCCGAAAGAAATTTCAAAAGGTTCGA
>CALJKJ010000034.1 GCA_937973685.1 uncultured Flavobacteriales bacterium
ACTGGAAAGAAATTAGAAGTTTTTTGGGATCTATCATTGGATATATCTTCATTATATTCATTCTTGTAATGTCTGGATTCCTTCATTGGATATTAACAGAGTTTTTATTTTTAAAAGATACAAATTTACTTTTTGGTGAAGAAGTTGATTTAACTCCTTTTTTTAAATCATCTCCATGGATTATTATGATTTTAATTCCAGCGATTACCATGCGTATGATAGCCGAAGAACGAAAAACAGGTACCATTGAATTGTTATTTACGCGTCCAATTACCGATTTTCAAATCATCGCTGCAAAATACTTGGCTGGAATTTCATTGCTTTTCATTGCCCTGTTACCCACATTGATTTATTATTTCAGTATGGTTTCGCTTGGTGTAGAAGTGATGGATGAAGAAGGAAATGTACAATCTGTCATTGACGAAGGAGCAACGTTCACGTCATATATTGGCTTGTTTTTATTGGGAAGCGTGTTTACAGCAATTGGAATTTTCGCTAGTGCTATCACAAGTAATCAAATCGTTTCTTTTATTGTTGGCATGTTTCTTTGCTGGTTGTTTTACAATGGTTTTGATTTATTGGGTTCTTTCAATTTAATGGGCGATTACGATTTTATTTTTCAATACATTGGATTGACATCGCACTACAAAAGTATCATGAAAGGTGTTATTGACACGAGTGATTTGGTCTATTTTCTTGGCACAATTGGAATTTTCCTTGTTGCTTCACTTACAATTGTTAAATCTTTGAAACAGTAACAACATGTCCACGAAAACAACAAAAACAACTAAAATTTATAACTGGGCTTTACTATTCATCATCGTTGGCGCAGTTGTTTTTATAAATATTATTGGAACGTTTATTTATTCGCGTATAGATATGACCGAAGATGAACGATATTCGTTAGCGCAAGGAAGTATTGACTTTTTAGAAAAAATGAATCCTTCTGACGCCAGCCTTGATAAAGAATCTGGAACTGTCAATCGCTTATACTTGAAAATCTATTTAGAAGGTAATCTTCCTGCTGAAATCAAACGCTTTCGCAATGCAGTTGAAGATAAATTATTGGAATTCAGAGAAATTGCTGGTGACCGCATTGAATACGAATTCATAAATCCAAATACAGGTACTGAAAGTGACCAAAATCTATTGAAAGAAAACTTATACAACAAAGGAAAAGGGATTCTTCCAATGGAAATTATGTTTCAAAAAGAAGGTGTTCAAAATCAAATGATGCTTTGGCCTGGTGCTGAAATCGATTACGGAGGCATTACGAAAGGTTACATTCAATTGCTTCCCGGTTCACCTCAAGGACAGCCTGTTCAATTGAGTAGAGAGTTTTCCGAAACAACGATTCAAAATTCCATTAACAACCTCGAATACATGTTGGTTTCGGCATTACGCAAAGTCATCCAAAAGACCAAGCCGCGCATAGCTTTCATCCAAGGTCACGGCGAATTACGCGAAGCAGAAACACAACGTATAAGATCATTAATAAATGAATATTACTATATAGAAGACATTACTTTGAACGATTCTTTGAAAGCACTTGATGGAGTAAAAGGTGTTATCATTGCCCGTCCTCGCTCAAGTTATACAGATAAAGAATTGTACATTCTCGATCAATTTGTAATGAATGGAGGTCGTTTAATGGTTTTCATGGATAAGTTAACCTTTCCTGTAGATACGCTTTACCAAAAAGGAAGCGTTCATACAACACGAACTAATTTAGGTATCGACCGTTTGTTGTTTGATTATGGAATAAAGACAAATGATAATTATGTGATTGATGCCAAATGCACGCCAATTGTAGTCCCATTTGCAAAAGAAAGTTTACTCCCTTGGTTTTTCTATGTGGCAACTTCCCCAACAAAACATCCTATTTCTAGAAACATTGAGCCTGTGATGTTGCGTTATGCATCACAAATTCAATTAATTCCAGATGACCGTCGTGTTGTTTCGCCGTTGTTGACCTCATCTACGAATGCTAATGTTACAGGACTTGCTCCGATTGTGAGTTTGGGAATGCCGATGAACTACATTACCAATAGTAAAAAACCACCTATTCTAGTTGAAAATCCAGAAAGTAATGCCAATAAAATTTGTGTTGCAGGACTTTCAGAAGGATTTTTTGATTCCCATTTCAAAAACAGACTTGTGGATGCTTTTGTTAAAAACCCAGCAATTAAGTACTTGGATAAAAGTAAATCAGAGGGAAAAGTTATTGCAGTTTCAAACGGAGCTTTTTTGAAAAACTGGCACGATTCAACAACAACGGAGCAAGGAATAAAATTATTCCGCCCCAATTCGTTCAATAATTTACGTTACGATGAAGTGATGGCAAGCTTTGGCGAGCGGATTGTGTTTGGGAATCAAGAGTTTTTCCAAAACATGATTGATTACATGATGGGAGACAATTCGGTGCTTGACATTCGAAGTAAACAAATTGATATCCATCCAATAGACAAAGAAAAAGTAAAAACAGATCAACAATTTTATAAATTCATCAACATGCTCCTTCCTTCAGGAACAGTATTGTTGTTTGCATTTTTATTGTTTTACTTGAGAAAACGTCGTTACGCTACAACAAAATAACCATGAAAAAAACACTCGTTTTATTATCAAGTCTACTCATTCTTATTGGATTGGGCATTTTCGCAACGCGATTACTGTCAAAAAAAGGTAAATCGGACGAAAAAATTGCAGACTTTAACTTTGAAATCAAAGACACCGCGTCTGTTGATGCGATAACCATTACGGAACCAAGTGGACAGAAAATCGCGTTGGTACGGAATGGAAAAAAATGGGAACCACAAGATGGCGGTTGTGTTCAGCAGCATTTGGTCACAAATGTATTAGACGCAGCATTTAATATCCGTTTCAAAGGATATGTTCCAGAGAGAGCTGTGCCAAATGTCATGAAAACAATGGCAACCATTGGAACACAAGTTGATTTTTATTCAGATGGCGACCGAATTAAAACGTGGTACATCGGTACATCAACGCCCGATCATTATGGAACGTACATGCTTGTCGACACGGAAGAAAGTGGGAAAAGTGATTTACCTGTCATCATGGAAATTAAAGGTGTTAAAGGAATTATAGGTCCACGTTTTTTTGCTGATCCAAGACGTTGGTCGTGTACCGAAATATTTCACTTGGAAATCGATCAAATCAAGAAGGTTGCAGTTCAATTTTCAGAAAAAAAACAACGCAATTTTACCGTTACAAAGTCGGGTGGAAAGTTCACAGTAACGAACAACGGAAACAAGCTTAATTACGTTGATACTAATATGATTTTCAGGTATTTACACAACTACAAGAAGATTCACTTTGATGTTCCGAATTTTGATTTATCTAAAAAACAAGTGGATTCAGTGAAACGAAGTCAGCCGTTTTGTACCTTAACAGTAACAAAGACAACTGGAAAACCGATGCGCTTACGCATGTTCCGAGCAAAATCAGAAACTGGGAATGAAACAATTGATGATTTTGGCGAAAAAGTAACGCATGATGTGAACCGTTTTTGGTGTGAATTACCGAATGGAACATTAGTGAAATGTCAATATTTCGTATTCAACCCGTTAATCATGGGTCATATTTACTTTAGTTACATCAAGAATCCAACAACAGAAATGCGTTGACCGTTAATATCACGTTGAAAAGTTTCACGTTTTGCGTTATTTAATTTTTCGACTATTGACGATATAAGCTTATATTTGTTTATCGAAAAAAATCTAAATAAGTTATGAATTTTATAGTTTCAAGCACGAATTTATTACGCCACTTACAAAGTATTAGTGGGGTTTTGAGTACCAGCAACACTTTGCCCATTCTTGATAATTTCTTGTTTGATATAGCAGATGGTCAATTAACGATTTCTGCATCTGATTTAGAAACAACGATGAAAACTTCTATGGAAGTAGAAGCAAATGAATCTGGAAAAGTTGCTATTCCAGCAAAAATGTTGTTGGATGTGTTAAAAACAATGCCAGATCAACCGTGTACGTTTAAAGTAGACCGTGCAACATTTGGAATTGAAATTGTTTATGACAATGGAAAATCTAAAATGGTTGGATTTGATGGCGAGGAATTCCCAAAATTGCCAGTTATTGAAAACAGTGCAAACATTCGTGTTTCTGGTGAAATAATAGCGCGTGCAATTAATAAAACGCTTTTTGCTGCTGGAAATGATGATTTACGCCCAGTTATGAGTGGGATGTATTGTCAGTTTAGCCCTTCTGATATTACATTTGTTGCAACTGATGCACACAAATTAGTTCGTTACAGAAGAACAGATAGTCAATCAACTGGTGGATCAGCTTTTATTTTGCCGAAAAAACCATTAAACTTATTGAAATCAAACTTAAGAGGTGACGAAGAAGTATTAGTGGAATATTCTGATTCAAATGCTATTTTCACTTTCAATGATATCGTTTTAATGTGTCGTTTGATTGATGGAAAATACCCGAATTATGAAGCTGTTATTCCTAAAGAAAATCCAAACGTATTGATCGTTGACCGCTTGCAATTTTTAGGAGCAATGAAACGTGTTTCTATTTTTGCAAACAAAACAACGCACCAAGTTAAATTGAAAATTGCTGGAAGTGAATTAAATATTTCTGCTGAAGATTTAGACTTTTCAAACGAAGCAAACGAACGCTTAACGTGTAACTATGACGGTGATGATATTGAAATTGCATTCAACAGCCGTTTCTTAATGGAAATGTTAAATAATATTGATTCTGCAGAAGTGAAGATTGCAATGAGCGAACCAAACAGAGCAGGATTGTTAATGCCACATGGATCAGACAACGAACACGAAGACATTTTGATGTTGGTGATGCCTGTGATGTTAAACAGATAATTGAAAGGTGCTTGATGCACCTTTTTTTTATGGAAAAATGAACATTAATAAAATCAAATCGTTTACAAATAATTGACGTTGATTTTAATTATATTTGATTATTCTTAAATAGCTATGAAAGAAATAAATTTGACAGCCCTCGAACATGCATTTCAATCGAAAATTGATAATGACATTAAAATCGAACCAAAAGATTGGATGCCAGATGCATATCGTAAAACGTTAATTCGCCAAATTTCACAACATGCACATTCTGAAATAATTGGCATGTTACCGGAAGGAAACTGGATAACACGTGCACCAAATTTGCGGAGAAAAGCAGTTCTTTTAGCGAAAGTTCAAGACGAAGCTGGTCATGGTCAATACTTGTATAGCGCAATGGAAACATTAGGCGAAACTCGTGACAAATCAATGGCTGATTTAATCAGTGGAAAAGCGAAATATTCATCAATTTTTAATTATCCAACATTGAGTTGGGCTGATATTGGAGCAGTTGGCTGGTTAGTTGACGGAGCTGCAATCATGAATCAAGTTGCTTTGTGTCGTACTTCATATGGACCATATGCTCGTGCGATGGTGCGTATCTGTAAAGAAGAATCGTTTCACCAACGACAAGGTTTTGAAATCATGTGTACGCTCATGAAAGGTTCGAAAGAGCAACGTGAAATGGCACAAGATGCGGTGAATCGTTTTTGGTGGCCTGCTTTGATGATGTTTGGCCCAAGTGATGCAGATTCAACTCACAGTCAACAATCATTGGATTGGAAAGTAAAACGTCATACAAATGATGAATTGCGCCAATCTTTTATCAATGCAACTGTTCCTCAAGCTGAATTAATTGGTTTAACCATTCCTGATAAGGATTTGAAATGGAACGAAGCTAAAGGCGGATATGACTTTGGTCAAATTGACTGGGAAGAATTCAAACAAGTTATTAGTGGTAACGGTCCTTGTAATGCAGAACGTATTGCTGCTCGAACAAAAGCTGATAAAGAAGGTGAATGGGTGCGCGAAGCAGCGATGGCCTATGCCGAGAAGAAAAATAGTAAAAAAGCATCATAACATTATAAAATCAATTGTATGTCAACAAAAGAATGGCCATTGTGGGAAGTATTTATTCGCAGTAAACAAGGATTAAGCCACAAACATGTTGGAAGTCTTCATGCACCGGATGCAGAAATGGCTGTAAACAATGCGCGTGATTTGTACACAAGAAGAAGCGAGGGTGTTTCCATTTGGGTTGTTGAATCATCTCAGGTATTTGCAAACGATCCAGCTGATTCAGATCCGTTATTCGAACCTTCACAATCAAAAATATACCGCCACCCTACTTTCTATGAAGTTCCAGACGGTATTGAACACATGTAATTGATTTGCTAAAAAACACATATTTTGAATTCCTTATACAAATACATACTTCGCATTGCAGATGACAGCCTTATTTTAGGTCAACGACTATCTGAGTTATGCGGACACGGCCCTGCAATTGAAGAAGATATTGCTTTGACAAATATCGCTTTAGATTTAATTGGACAAGCGACATCTCTTTACGAATATGCTGCAATAGTTGGAAACGAAGGGAAATCAGCAGATGATATTGCTTTTTTACGTTTTGAAAGAGAATACACCAATGCGCTTTTAGTTGAACAGCCAAACGGTGACTTTGGTATGACCATTGCTCGTCAGTGGTTGTTTGATTCATTCCGAGTATTGTTTTACGAAGCTTTGCAACAATCAAAAGATGCACAATTAGCTGCAATCGCTGAAAAATCATTGAAAGAAACAAAGTATCACTGGAAACATTCGTCTGAGTGGTTGATTCGTTTGGGCGATGGTACCAGCGAATCGCATGAACGCGTTCAGAATGGCATTAACTACTTGCACAAATATGCTGAGGAGCTTTTCTTTATGGATGAAGTTGACGCTGAGCTTATTGAAAAAGGAATTGCGCTTGATTTAACAACTATAAAAGTTGCTTACGAACAAAAATTAAACGAAGTTCTTCCATTATCAACGCTTAGTTTACCAACGAACAATTGGAAACAAACAGGTGGTAGAATTGGAAAGCACACCGAACATTTAGGTCACATTTTATCGGAATTACAATACATGCAACGCGCATATCCAAACATGGAATGGTAAAAACAGAAACGGATATTTGGTTATTATTAGCAGCAATTCCTGATCCAGAAATTCCTGTTTTATCTATACTTGATTTAGGCATTGTTCGTCGTGTAATAAAAAACGATGATGAACATGTCACAGTTCACGTAACACCAACATATTCGGGATGTCCCGCTGTAAAAGCGATTGAAAAAAGTATTTCAGAAAAACTTACCGCAGCTGGATTAATCGTATCGATTGTTACTGATTTATCACCAGCTTGGACCACCGATTGGATAACCGCTCAAGGCCGCGAAAAGTTATTAGCATATGGTATTGCACCTCCAGTTGACGAAGTAGATAAAAGTGTTTTGTTTGCTGAAGCTCCAATTGTTACTTGTCCACTTTGTAAATCTGCAAATACGCGTATGGTTTCTCAATTTGGTTCAACTGCTTGCAAAGCACATTATCAATGTAATGAATGCTTGGAGCCTTTTGATTATTTCAAGTGCTTGAAGTAATTCAATTAATATTTTCACAATACTATTCAATAATCGCTTTACCTTAACTTATTATTCTAGTAACATTTGAGCTTTACATTTGAGCTAAATAAATGTTGCAATGAAAATATTAATTGCTTTTACGATTTTAATTTGTTTTAGTTCTTGCAGTAAAGACAAATCAACTAATTTGCCTACTAGCAGTATTCCTCGTTTTAATCCTACGATTCAAATAATCATTCAAACAAATTGCATCTCATGTCACGATGTGACTAGCACAGTACCAATGCATGATTTTAATAGTGTCCAATTATTAGCTTTAAGTGGTCAATTGCTTGGAAGCTTAACAGATACTTCGGGGCAATATCTTCACATGCCTGTTGGTGGAAATCTTCCAGAACAGAAGATAAATGAAATAAAAATTTGGATCGAAAACGACTGCCCAAATTAATAGATAACTTCCTGTAACAACATGCTCTTTTTTAGTACATTTAGGTAAATGAGATATAAAAAGATCCATCAACGGTATGCTCAGTTGGGGTTGAAATGATAAAGGCTGAATAGTAATATTCAGCCTTTATCATTTGTACTAATTTCTTATCCCAAAAACGGATATTTATAATCTGTTGGTGGAACAAATGTTTCTTTGATTGTTCGCGCTGATGTCCAACGTAATAAATTCATTGCAGCACCTGCTTTGTCATTTGTACCAGAACCTCTAGCTCCTCCAAAAGGTTGTTGTCCTACAACAGCTCCAGTTGGTTTGTCATTGATATAGAAATTACCAGCTGCATTTTCCAATGCTTTCGTCGCAACTTGAATGGCGTAACGATCGTTAGAAATTATTGACCCTGTTAATGCATAGTCAGACGTTTCATCTAATAATGCCAACGTTTGCTCAAATTCATTTTCAGGATAAACATAAATTGTCAAAACTGGTCCAAAAATCTCTTCGCTCATCGTACGGAACTTCGGATTTGTTGTCACAACTGTAGTAGGTTCAATAAAATATCCTTTTGATTTATCGTAATTTCCACCTGTGATTATCTCAGCATCTGCTTGAGTTTTTACATAATAAATGTAACCAGCAATTTTATCAAAAGCACGTTCATCAATAACTGCGTTCACAAAATTAGAAGTGTCTGCTGGAGAACCCATTTTGAATGAATTGACTTGATCTACATAAATTGCTTTTACAGCAGACCAAATATTCGAAGGAATGTAAGCACGAGAAGCCGCTGAACATTTCTGCCCTTGGAATTCAAAAGCACCACGTGACATAGCTGTTGCAACTTCAGCCGCATTGGCCGATTTATGCACCATGATGAAATCTTTCCCACCTGTTTCACCAACTATACGTGGATAAGAACGGTATTTCTCGATGTTATTCCCGATTTCTTTCCACAAATGACGGAAAACTCCTGTTGAACCAGTGAAATGTAATCCTGCTAAATCCTTGTGTTTGAAAACAACATCTCCTGCAACAGGTCCTTCAACACTGATCATATTAATAACACCCGGAGGAACACCTGCAGCTTCGAACAAATCCATAATAACTTGCGCTGAATACATTTGCGATTCAGCTGGTTTCCATACTACCACATTCCCCATCATTGCAGGAGCTGCACATAAGTTAGCAGCAATTGACGTAAAATTAAATGGTGTTACCGCAAAAACAAATCCTTCCAATGGACGGTATTCCAATCGATTCCACATTCCAGGAAGTGATTCTGGTTGTTCTTTATAAATTTGCGTCATGTACTGCACGTTGAATCGGAAAAAATCGATCAACTCACACGCAGCGTCAATTTCAGCTTGAAAAACATTTTTTGATTGCGCCAACATCGTCGCTGCATTCATTCTATTTCTAAATGGTCCTGCTAATAAATCAGCAGCCTTTAAGAAAATCGCAGCACGTTGTTCCCAAGGTAAATTTGCCCAATCATTTTTAGCAGCTAATGCTGCATTGATTGCTTTCTCTACATGAGATTTATCACCATAATTAAAATGACCTAATACTTTTTTGTGATCATGAGGTGGTGACATTGGTACTTTTTTGTCCGTTGTCACTTTTTCATTTCCAATATACATTGGAATATCAATTGGCGCTTGATTGGCTAAAAGATTATATTCTGCGATTAACGCATCGCGTTCAGCGGTTCCTGGGGCATAAGCTTTAACGGGCTCGTTAATTGGCTTTGGAACGACAAAAAAAGCATTTGACATAGTTCGATTTTTTTTGACAAAGTTAATAGAATGTATCAATAATCAGGGTTACTTTCATTACATTTTAACGGATACTATTTGATCCAATTCATTTGTTTTTTTGATTCAAATTCCTTATTATTGTTTAAATAAAACACATGAAAAACCGCTACTACTTATTGCTAGTTACCTTATTAGCTATTCATGCTTTTGGAGCAAACACCCGAAAAGCGTTAGAAAAACTGAATACTGGTTCGTCACTGGAGAGAATTAACGCAGCAGAAACATTAAATGCACTTTATCAAAGTGAGGCACGTGATTCACTACGCTATGTTGGTGAAAAATTATACTTCTACGGCATACAAAACCACTTCTACCCTGCGGTGGAAAAAGGTAAAATAATCCTTTCTGAATATTTTATTTTAACAGGGAAAGTTATCGATGGCATCACAACCCTAAAAGCATTGATTCCGACAATTGTTCAACGAAATGATTCCAAAGAATTGTGTCTGGTTGCTAAAATCATCAGCCAAGGCTATGTGCTTGAACGTGATGCTAAATCTGCCTTATATTGGGCTGAAAAATCGGTGCAACATGCTAAAGAATCGAAAAACAAACAACTCCGATCAGATGGCTTATTAGTTTTGTCTGAAGCATATTTACTTTCTGGGAAACCAGATAAAGCTTTAGCTGCATTACATCGCTACGAAACAATTGTTTGCAGCGAAAAAAACGAACGCAAGAAAAGTGCTGTTTATGCAAAACTTGGCGACTTTTATATGAAAAAAGGGGATTTAGTGCGCGCAGAAGGATATTTCTTATCGTCCTATGAAAGTGCAAGAAAAACAACCCTCATTAGTCCAATTGCTAATGCCTTGAATAACCTAGCTATCATTTATTATGAAAACAATGATTTGCAAAACTCCAAACAGTTTTTTTTAAAAGCTTTGCAACTTCGCTTGCATGTAAACGATAACAAAGCTGTTTCTGAAAGTTATTATAATCTTGGGGATTTTTATTATTACAGTGGTGTTATTGATAAAGCTCAATCTTGGTATGGGAAATCGTTAGTGATTGCAACTACATTTAACTTAAAATCGGAACAAAACGATGCTTTGAATGCATTAGCTGAAACATGTAAGTCCCAAAAGGATTTTGAAAGTGCGAATAATTACCGCGAGCAGCAATTGGCGCTTTTGAAAAAAATTGAACTTGACAACAGAGTTGATGAAGAGGAAATAAAAGCGCTTCAACTTGAGATGCTACAATCAGAAATGTTAGCAAAAGCTAATGACAACGAACAAGTTGCTGGCTTTACGCTAAAATGGGAATGGGGTTTAATTACTTTGTTAGTGATATTATTGTTTCTAAAATTTAGAATTAGTTCAAACGACCCGGATAAATTAAGTGAAATGTAGGGATATCAACTCGGATTGTTTCGTTAGTTACAAGATTTAAAAAAGTATAGAATCCACTCATTGATCCTATTTCTGACCGTAATTCGCAACCACTAGTATATGAAAACACCTCTCCTGCTTCTAATATTGGCTGTTGACCTATCACACCTTCTCCACTTACATGAGCTGCTGGAAACAACGCATCATAAATGAACCAGTCACGATGAATCAATTGAATGGAATGATTGTTTTGATTCTCAATTGTAATGTGATAATTGAAAAAGTAAACTCCTTCTGAGATCGTAGACAAATCGCCTCTGTATTGTGTGTTTACCTTTACTAAAACCCCCTCTGTTATTGCCGTTTGTTGTATCATCAGTGTGTTGTTTGAACGAAAGATAGAAAAACATTTTTATTGCAACAATTTTTTAACATTTGTTTTTGAACTGTTTTTTTTGAATTAATAATTTTAGCCGTTGAAATATTAAAAACTCTTCTTATTTTTAACTATGAAAAATATTTGCATCTTTTTATCTGTCATATCAATTTTACCTAGCTTGTTTTATGCTCAACAGATTCCAGCAACACAACGCATGGATTGGGAAAACTTATCGACAATTTTAAAACAACCAACCACTGAATTTAGTTCGTTGATGAATAATAATTCTTACTCCATTTACAAGATGAACAACAAACTTTATATTTCATTGTACGGAATTGAAAGGCCTTCAGCTGATTGGGATTTTTTAAAAACAAAAGGTTGTATCGTTGGTAAGAAAACAGGAAATATCCGAACGTTAAAAGTTCCACTATCAATATTTACAACAATTAACTTCAATGATTTCTTCACGTACATTGAATTTCCATCAAAAGCTCAACCTCATTTGGATAAAGCTGTAAAAGATACAAAAGCCGATAGCGTCCAAAAAGGAATAAATTTACCGCGTGCGTTTACAGGAAAAAATGTATACATCGGTATAACAGATTGGGGATTTGATTATACCCATCCCATGTTTTACGATACACTTTTACAAACAACACGTGTAAAAGCAGCTTGGGACCAATACAAACAAATTGGAACTACTCCAACATCATATAATTACGGGGTAGAATACAATACGACATCTGAATTGTTAGCTGCGGGTTCTGATACGGCTAACATATATAGTTACAATACACATGGTAGTCACGTCGCTGGAATTGCAGGAGGCAGTGGTGCGGGCTTGAATTACCGTGGATTTGCATTTGAATCTGAATTTTTATTTTGTACGTTTTTAATCGATGCAGCATCTGTTATCGATGGATTTAATTGGATGCATGAAAAAGCAGTTGCCGATGGAAAAAGATTAGTCATCAATATGAGTTGGGGATTGTATTACATGGGAACACTTGATGGTAATTCCTTATTATCACAAGCATTACAAACGTTATCCGATCAAGGAGTTGTTTTTGTTTCATCTGCTGGAAATAATGGAAATGTCAATTTTCACATCAAAAAACAATTTGCTAATAATCATTTTGATTCGCGCATTAATTTTTATGATTACAATGCCAATCCAAACACTTGGGGTCAAAGTGTCACAATGTGGGGGGAAGAAAATAATGATTTCGGTGTCCAATTGAAAATTTACGCAGCAAATGGAACCTTACTAGCAAGCAGTGATACAATCAATACGGCAACAATTTCGAGTTACATTGATTCAAGTTTCATTATTGGGACTGATACAATTTTATTTAATGTTGCAGGTGAACACAATCATCCGTTAAATAACCGACCGAACTTGCGTTTACGCGTTCAAAACAAGAACACAACATATGCAACAGTTTTATCTAGTTTCGCATCTACCGGAACAGTTCATTATTGGAATGTAACAGAGTTAGTTACAGGAGTTGGGAATTGGGGAATGCCTTTTACAACATTTGGAACGAATGGAATAGCGGGTGATGCAAATTATAGTATTGGTGAACCTACTTGTGCCCCCGCTGCAATTTCAGTTGGTGCATACGCTTCATCTTACCATTCACCAAACGGAACATTAGTTGGTGGTGGACAAGCAACATTTACAAGTATTGGTCCATTGTATACAGAAGTCATGAAACCAGATATTTCTGCACCAGGTGTTAGTGTTGCTTCGTCTATTTCTTCTTTTACTGATGCTACATATAGTGCTGTTGCATCTACAACTTTCAACGGTGTAACCTATGATTTTGCTCGCTTTTCTGGAACATCGATGTCTTCTCCAGCTGTAGCAGGTATCGTTGCATTAATTTTAGACGCAAATCCATATTTAATGCCCGATCAAATCAAAACTATATTGAAACAAACCGCTCGCTTAGACCAATACACTGGAACAATTACTGCTCCTGGAAATACGAGTTGGGGAATGGGAAAAGTAAATGCTTTAGCTGCTGTTTTACTGGCGCTTAACACTATTTCAATCGAAGAAATTGCAAGTAATAATTGGTTTGTTCTTTATCCAAACCCCACATTAAACTCGCTTGAACTTTTTATTCCAACAGATAAAAATCTGAATAAAATAAGCATTTACAGTACTACTGGTCAACTTGTTTACTCACAATCAACGGGTGAGATTTCCACAACTATTGATTGTTCGCTTTTTGCAACTGGAAACTACATTGTCGAAGCAGCTATTAATGGGACTAACTATGTGAAACATTTCACGAAAAACTAGTAAAATCAAGCTACTTATAAAGTCAAACTAGCCAATAAATTGTTAATTTTGACGAAAATTAAAAGCGCAAATGAATCCAAAATTTCACCCCCTTCAAGTAATTGATATCAAACACGAAACAGAAGATGCAGTATCAATTGCATTTTCAATTCCAGATACCTTAACAGAAGCGTTTTCATTCTACGCTGGACAATACATCACGATCAAAGCCATCATAAATGGCGAGGAAGTAAGACGTTCGTATTCCATATGCGCTGCACCTCATGAAAACACACTTCGTGTTGCAATCAAGCGAGTTGAAAATGGTATTTTCTCAACTTGGGCAACAAACGACTTAAAAATTGGCGATTCATTAGAGGTGATGACTCCTTCTGGAAATTTTAAATTAATTCCAACAGCAACGAATCAAAAATCGTATGTGTTATTTGCTGCGGGTAGTGGAATCACGCCTATTCTATCAATAATAAAAACAATACTGAAAGAGGAACCGTTAAGTGAAGTAACATTGTTTTACGGAAACAAAGGGTTTTCAAGTATTATTTTTAGAGAAGAGCTTGAAGCATTGAAAAACCGTTTCATGAAGCAATTTCGCTTAATTCATATATTATCTCGTGAAAGCTTAGGTAATGTAATTCAAAAAGGTAGAATTGATGATGAGAAGGTTAGAAAGTTATGTAGTGGTTTTTTAAACCCTGCTGCCATTGACGAAGTTTATGTTTGTGGACCAGAAGCAATGATTCACGCGGTAAAAAACGAATTAAACGCATTTGGTGTTCCTGAAAAACAAATTCATTTTGAACTTTTTGGGACTGGATATGTTAAACAAGAGAAAAAAGAAGTTGCTGTTTCTGATATCGTTGCATCAAAAGTTACCATCATATTAGATGATGATCGTTATGAAATAAACCTCGATTCGAATGGAAAAAACATATTGGAAGCAGGATTTGAAGCTGGTGCTGATTTACCATATGCATGTAAAGGTGGTGTTTGTTGCACGTGCAAAGCCAAAATTATCGAAGGTACAGCGACAATGGACATTAATTACGCATTAGAAAAAGAAGAAGTGGAAGCTGGATACATTTTAACGTGCCAAGCTCATCCAACTTCTAGCAATTTAATTATCTCATTTGACGAATAATATGGGTTTATTTTCACGATTCAAAAAAACAGAATCAACAAGCAAGAACAAGCGTTCAGCTGAACTTACAGTACTAGCAAACGAAAAATTGACTGCTGACAGTTGTAAAATTAGCTTCATCATACCTGATGAATTAAAAGCTGACTTTCAATATATTCCTGGTCAATATTTAAATTTACATTGTATCATTAATAATGAAACTGTCGTTCGTTCCTATTCAATTTGTAGTGGAACGAATGAAGCATTAGCTGTTGCCGTAAAACGTATACCAACTGGGAAAGCATCGAATTGGATCTTTAACGAATTAGTTGCTGGATCGACGATTTTGGTTGATTTTCCACAAGGTAATTTCCAGGTTGGTGACACAGAAAAATCGATAGTTGCATTTGCCGCTGGAAGTGGAATAACACCTATTCTATCAATGGCAAAATCATTGAATGAAACTAAAATTAATTTGTTTTATGGGAATAGTGCACCAGAATCAGCAATGTTTTTATCCGATTTAACTGCACTTTCTACTGTTGAATTATTTCCTTTTTACACCAAATCAACAATCGAAGGAGCAGGATTTGGTCGTTTTAACAAAGAAGTGGTAACTGAAATTGTTAAAGCTGATTTATCGATTTTGAATGCAGACGGCTATTACCTTTGTGGACCTGAAGAAATGATCGTACATGTAAATGAGGTGTTAACAACATTTGGCGTACCGAAAGAAAAAATTCATTTTGAATTGTTTACAACTCCTGTTTTGTTAGTCGAAAAAGAGACTTCAAAAACTGAACAGTTTTCAGGCACAAGTCAAGTTACAGCAATGCTTGATGGCGAAGTAGTGAAAATTGAATTGTCGGGTACAGGAAAATCGATATTAGATGCGTTAGATCAAGCAGGTATGGATGTTCCTTTTTCTTGTAAAGGAGGTGTTTGTTGTACTTGTAAAGCAAAAATCATTGAAGGTTCAGCCGCAATGAACATCAATTATGCACTGACAGATGATGAAGTTGCGAATGGTTATATTTTAACATGCCAAGCACACCCAACTAGTGCTGTTTTGAAAATTGATTACGATGTCTAAAACCGTTCTAATTATTGGTGCTAGCAAAGGAATTGGCAAAGAATTAATTGATATTTTCGCTAAGGAAACTTACAAAACATATGGTTTTGCGCGCAGTTTTGACGTTTCAGAGACTGAAAATCCTAAATTATTGCATTTAGATTTAATGAGTAGTTCGTTGAAAGAGGACTTCCAAACCTTAACGAAAGATATTGCTCAAATTGACTATGTCATTTATAATGCTGGAACAATAGCTGTCAAGCCCTTTTTAGAATTAACGAGAGAAGATATCGCGTCTTGTTACCAAGTAAATATCATGTCTGCTTTTGAAGTATTACAAGTTTGTATTCCTAAAATGAAAAAAGGGAGTCACATTGTTTTTATTTCATCGATTGGTGGATTTCAAGGGTCAGTTAAATTTGCTGGTTTATCAGCTTATTCGACTTCAAAAGCCGCGCTAGTATCTTTAACTGAATTGCTTGCAGAAGAATATAAAGATAGCGGGATAGCTATTAATTGTCTTTGTTTAGGAGCTGTTCAAACTGCAATGCTAGAACAAGCATTCCCTGGATATCAAGCTCCTCATTCGGCAAAAGAAATGGCAGATTTTATTGCAGATTTCACAATACATTCAGGGAAATTTTTTCATGGAAAAATTATTCCAGTTTCAATTTCCACTCCTTAAAAAATCATGCAATTAGCGTTAGCACCGCTTCAGACTTACACTGATTTTCATTTTTGAAATGCTATTCATGATGTGTATGGTGGAATTGACAAATTTTATGCACCATATTTGAAGCTCAATAATGATGGTACGATTAAAAACACACCTAAAATTGATATTTTACCTGAAAATAATGCGTTAACGAATATCATTCCGCAATTAATGGCATGTAATACAGATGATTTTTTTGTAATGGCAAATTACATTTCAGATCTGGGTTACACCGAACTAAACTGGAATATGGGTTGCCCCTATCCAATGGTTACACGGAAATCGATGGGTGCAGGAATATTAAATCAACCTGATGAATTATTTCGAATGCTCGATTCCATTTTTCCAAAATTAAACTTGAAATTGGGATTAAAAATGAGAATGGGCATGGACGATACAAGTGATATTCTTGAATTACTTCCACGTTTAAATGACTATCCTTTAACTGAAATCATTATTCATGCGCGCAATGCTAAACAACTCTACACTGGAACTTGTGATGTCGATCAATTTAAAAATTGTATTAAACTGAGTAAACATAAGTTAGTCTATAATGGTGATATCGTTGATTTAGCATCGTTTCAACAGTTACAAAAAGAATTACCATCAATTTCGAATTGGTTTATCGGTCGCGGAGCTTTAATGAATCCGATGCTTTTCAATGAATTAAAAACAAATCGTGTTTTTAATGACTATGAATACACAAGAAAAATAATTGAACTTTCTGAATACTTAGTTACAAGTCTTACATCACATCAAAAAGACAAAGGGTATGCACTCACTAAAATGAAAGCGTACTGGGAATATATATCTATGGGTATTCCAAATGGAAAAAACTATTATCGTAAACTAAAGAAGATGAATAGCATTATAGATTTCATGGATTATGTAAAATCAGAGATGGCCTAATCTAGTATAAAAAGAAAACTAATTCACAGTAAATAAATTACCTAACTGTTATAAACAAAAAAAATCCTGCCACTCAAAGAATGACAGGATTTATAAAAGTGGCATCG
>CALJKJ010000035.1 GCA_937973685.1 uncultured Flavobacteriales bacterium
GCAACCTTTTTTTCAGTTTTGCGTATTGGTAACAACCCACAATATTTTGGGTTTACTAACTAAAATTAAGACAAGATGAAAAAAATCGTACTCAGTTTAGTATTACTTGTTTCAGCAAGTAACGTATTTTCTCAAGCCGTTTCAACGGGTAATTTTATTTTTGATGCGTATTATGGCGCGCCAAATCTTGGGAAAAGTTTCTACAAAACGATTGAAGATGCTTCAACTACAACAAACTTTAAAGCATCAGGTATTGGGCCTTTAGGTTTGAGAGGTGAATACATGATTGGCGAAACATTTGGATTGGGATTTGATGTGATATACAACTCAAATAATATCAGTTATACTCAAATAGATTCATTGAATCCATTGAATACCTATAATTACGAACGTACCATGAATCGTTTGCGCGTTCAAATGCGTTTCAACTTTCATTTTGATGTGACAAATCCAAATTTGGACGCCTATTTTGGAGTAGCAGCTGGAACAAATTCTCGATTTAGAAAAGTATATATCGATAACGTGGAATCGACTACAGATTCGTTTTCTGGATCAGGTACTTTGATTCCATTTTCATTACGTGTTTGTACAGGAATGCGTTATTATTTTAACCAAAATTTTGGATTAAACGCTGAAATTGGATTGGGAGGACCACTTATTTCAGGAGGTTTATCAGTGAAGTTTTAAGCAAATACAATATGTTTGATAAGCCACCCATTTGCGGTGGCTTTTTTTGTGCAAACATTTTTTAGTTACTATTGTTATAGGAACATGAAGCAATTCGATTTAACAGATCAAGAAATTGACCGTATCATTGAAATGGCTTGGGAGGATAGAACACCTTTCGATGCCATCTTATTGCAATTTGGTTTGAAAGAAAAAGATGTCATTGATTTGATGCGTCGGGAATTAAAACCATCTTCTTGGCGCTTGTGGCGCGCTCGTGTTCAAGGAAGAGCTACTAAACATAGCGCATTGCGCGGATTCGAAGTAGGAAGACACAAATGCTCCCTACAACGAACCATCACCTATAATAAGATTTCGAAACGATAAATCACACAGCGACATTGTGCTCGCGTAACGCATCATTCAACGATGTTTTTAAATCTGTAGACGCTTTTCGTTTGCCAATAATCAGTGCGCAAGGTACTTGGAAATCACCTGCAGGGAATGTTTTGGTATACGAACCTGGAATTACCACCGAACGATCTGGAACAAATCCTTTTGTTTCAATTGGTGTTTCACCAGTAACATCGATGATTTTTGTTGATTGCGTCAATACGACATTTGCTCCAAGAACTGCTTCTTTTCCTACGCGAACTCCTTCCACTACAATACAGCGTGAACCTATAAATGCATTGTCCTCGATAATTACTGGAGCAGCTTGCAAAGGTTCCAAAACTCCACCAATTCCAACGCCACCACTCAAGTGAACGTTTTTACCGATTTGTGCACATGAACCAACTGTTGCCCATGTGTCAACCATTGTGCCAGCGTCAACATACGCGCCAATATTAATGTAAGAAGGCATCATGATGACGCCAGAAGCAACATACGCACCATAACGTGCAATAGCATGAGGAACAACACGAACACCTAATTCAGCATAGTTCTTTTTCAAGGCCATTTTGTCGTGGAACTCAAAAGGACCAACTTCAATAGTTTCCATTTTTCGAATCGGGAAATAAAGCACAACAGCTTTTTTTACCCATTCGTTTACTTGCCAAGTTCCATCGTCTAATGGTTCAGCTACACGCAAATGTCCTTTGTCGATTTCTTCGATGACATGTTCTATTGCCGCTATTGTAGCTGCTTGACTTAATAATGCTCGGTCATTCCAAGCTGCTTCTATAATTGATCGCATCGTGATTCTTTTTTGTAAAATTACTTTTTCAAGTTGAATTACACACAAAAGCAGACGTAATAATTCCACTAAAAAATGCGTAATTTTGAAGTTCAAAGAAAGAACGTTATGTCTAAAGTAATAGCAATTGATTTCGGATTAAAAAGAACAGGGTTGGCACTTTCTGATGACCAGAAAATTTTTGCTTTTGGTTTGAAAACGGTAGACAGTAAACAATTGATGGATGAATTGAAACTATTGGTTGTCAAAGAGAAAATAACAGAAATAGTAATTGGCGAGCCCAAACGTTTAGACACGTCGGACTCACACATTACCCAAAATGTTTATTTGCTGAAAACTGCCTTGGAAAAACAATTCCCGACAGTCAAAATAGCTTTATTAGACGAACGCTTTACATCAAAAATGGCTGCAGCAGTAATTGCACAAAGTGGCTTAAAAAAACGAGACAAACAACAAAAAGCGTTGATTGATGAGGTGAGCGCGACGATTATTTTACAAGATTATTTGCAAAATCGTGTTGTATTTGGCGACTAACCTTTTTAATCGTGCAATCGTTTAACTACTTATTTCTAACTTTGTAAAAATTACACGTGTTTATGATTTTACCAATTGTCGCATACGGAGATCCTGTTTTGAAGAAAGAAGCAGTCGAAATTGACGAGCAGTTTCCTGCTTTGAATCAATTGATTGAAAATATGTTTGAAACAATGTATGAAGCATCAGGCGTTGGATTGGCGGCTCCACAAATTGGACAATCAATTCGTCTGTTTGTTGTCGATGGAAGTCCATTCGCAGAGGTTGACGAAGACGAAGAGGACGACCCAAGAGCGGTAGGAATGGAAGGTTTTAAACGCGTTTTCATCAATCCAATAATCGAAGAAGAAACTGGTGCTAATTGGGTGTTTGCAGAAGGTTGTTTGAGTATTCCAAAGATCAGAGAAGATGTTTCACGCAAAGAAAAAATCCGTGTAACGTATTACGATGAAAACTGGCAATTTCACGACGAGTGGTTTGATGGCTACAAAGCACGTATCATACAACACGAATACGATCATATCGAAGGAATCTTGTTTACCGATCATTTGTCCGTTTTGAAAAAAAGAATGTTGACCAAACGATTGACAAACATCTCGCAAGGTGAAGTTAAGGTGAGTTACAAAATGAAATTTCCAGCAATCAAAAAAGGAAGATGATGCGCAAACTATTAGTACTTGCTGTTGTTAGCACTATGTTGATCGCTTGTGGACCGAAAAAATTAGAAACCAAAGAAGATTACATTGCTGCAATCGTTGAATTTGAAGATTCATTAAAAGCTAATGCTGTTGATGTGAATCAATTGACGGACCAAGCGATTGGTGTATCGTATGCTGAAAAATGTTTGGCTGTTTACCGTCAATTCCCAAAAACAAAAGAAGCACCAAGGTATTTGGACAAAGCTCATGTCATTTTTGCTAGTTTGGGAATGCATCAACGATCTGTTTTATTGGCTGACACCTTGATTCGAAACTATCCCTTGTACAAAAATAGACCAATGGTATTGGAAAGTTTGGCAACTGCTTATGATATTTTTTTACGTCCAAGAAACAAAGAAAAAGTAAAAATGTATTACGAAATGTTGTTGAAAGAAGGCACGAATTTACCGGCTGAACAACGTGAAAACATAACCTTTAGGTTGAAAAATATCGATTTATCGTTCGAAGAATTAATTGACGCGAATCAAGCGCAACAAAATAAGTTTCGTTAATGTTGTGTTAACGAGAATCCCAAATGGAAAAAGAAAACTACATTTGATTAACTAATTAAATAATAATTAAGATGAAAAAGTCACTATTCACATTCATGTTAGCGCTTATGGCTGCAATTGGCATGAACAATTCATTCGCTCAACAAGTGCAATCTGGTGCGCAAATCGAATTCAATAAAGATACGCACGATTACGGTAATGTTAAAAATGGTGGGAACGGAAAATGTACGTTTACATTCACAAATACAGGAACAGAACCATTGATCATTCAAACAGCTAAAGGTTCTTGTGGTTGTACGGTTCCTGAATGGCCAAAAGAACCAATTGCACCAGGAGAAAAAGGTGTAATCACAGTAAGTTACGATACGAAACGTGTTGGAGCAATCAACAAATCAGTTACAATTACGTCAAATGCTGTGAACGAGCCAACAAAAATATTACGCATCAAAGGAAATGTAGCTGCACCAGTTGAAGGAACTAGTCCTGTTAACACATCTGGAGCACCAACAAATTAAGCTACTATGAGATTGATTGCAGGTGCAATTATCTTCTTGAACTCCGCATATTGTTTTACACAGCATGCGGAGTTTTTTGTGAAAGAAGAATTGGTAAAATTCCCCAAAACAAAAGCAGGGATAGTACTGCAACACGATTATTCGGTGACCAATACAGGCTCGGATACGCTGTTTATTACCGATTACAAAGTTGCTTGTCAGTGTACTAAAATTACATTTCCAGCTTTTATTGCGCCAGCAGACACAGGACTAGTTCACCTAACTTTTGACACGACAGATAAGTACGGATTGCAAGATCGTTCGATTTATCTCATGGCCAATACGCAACGAAAAATGGAACGCTTGCGTTTCAAAGTCATGGTGGTACCAGTCGACTAATTCCAACGATAAGTTATCAACACTACCTATTTTTATTGCAGTGAATTAGTAGTTTTTAGCTAATTTTATTCGACCAAATTTTTTCCTGCATGTACTTGATATTTGATACCGAAACAACGGGTTTACCGCGTAATTGGAATGCACCTTATACCGATTTAGATAATTGGCCACGTGCAGTTCAAATTGCTTGGCAATTACATGATGACATGGGAAATCTAATCGAAGCAAAAGATTTCCTTATTCGTCCCGATGGTTACGATATCCCATATGATGCAGAACGCATTCATGGTATTTCAACCGAATTGGCACTCGCAGAAGGTGTTGATTTGGAGGATGTTGTTGCAGAATTTAATTTGGCAATTGAACAAGCACAATTTGTTGTTGGTCAAAATATCGGTTTCGATTTAAATATTATGGGTGCTGAGTTTCTTCGGGCACAGACACCAACTCAAATGCACGATTTACCTGTATTGGACACGTGTACAGAAGTTACAGCTAACTTATGTCAGTTGCCTGGAGGTAGAGGAGGACGTTTCAAACTTCCAACGTTAACTGAATTACATCAATATTTATTTGCTGTACCTTTCGGTGAAGCACACAACGCAACTGCCGATGTTGAGGCAACAACGCGCTGTTTTTTCGAATTGATTCGACGGGAAGTATTTACCAAAGAGGAATTAAAAGTTGAACTTCCATACTTTGAGCGTTTCAAATCGTTGCATCCTTCGGCAATCATGCCAATTGGATTGACGCATATCAATCTCAAAGAAGCGAGTGCGCATTTAAAAGCAACGGTACAAACAGACAACATAGCTGTCGATACATCAGAAGCACGACAACGGTTAAAAGACCTTCCGTTTGTACATTTACACAACCATACACAATTCACGATTTTACAATCGACAATGAATGTGAAAGGTTTGATAAAACAAGCTATTCACCATAAAATGCCTGCAGTTGCGTTAACAGATACAGGCAACATGATGGCTGCTTTTCACTTCGAAAAAGCCATCACGGCTATCAATAAAGAAATTGCAGAAGAACGAAAAATTGCACAAGAAAATGGCGAGCCTTTCGACAAACAACCCATTATGCCGATTATTGGTTGTGAAATGTATGTTTGCCGCAATCGCTTGGATAAAACCGTCAAAGACAACGGTTACCAAGTAGTGTTTTTAGCGAAAAACAAAAAAGGTTACCACAACCTGATCAAATTAGCATCCATTGCGCATACCGAAGGAATGTATTATGTTCCACGTATCGATAAGCAAATCATTGAGCAATACAAAGAAGATTTGATTGTTTTAACTGGTGGTTTGTCCGGGGAGGTAGCTAATTTGTTGCTCAATGTTGGAGAAAAACAAGCAGAAGATGCCTTGTTGTGGTGGAAAGCTCAGTTTGAATCTGATTTGTACGTTGAGATTATGCGTCACGGTCAAGATGATGAAAACAGAGTGAACGCTGCATTGATAAAACTAGCAAACAAGCACCAAGTAAAATTGGTTGCTACGAATAATACTTTTTATGCAACCCGTGAGGATGCAAATACACACGATATTTTGTTGTGTGTGCGCGACGGCGAACAAGTAGCAACGCCAAAAGGGAAAGGACGAAATTTTAGATTCGGACTTGAAAACGAAGAATATTACTTCAAATCGGGTGAAGAAATGAAAGAATTGTTTCTTGATCTACCCGAAGCAATCGAATCGATTAGTGAAATTTTAGAGAAAATTGAACCATTTGGATTAGCACGCGAAGTTTTGTTACCTGCTTTTGACATTCCAGATGAATTTATTGATGCAGCTGATGAGTCTGATGGAGGAAAACGTGGGGAAAACGCCTATTTACGTCATTTAACGTACATCGGCGCAACCAAACGTTACGGTGAAATAACCGATGAAATACGAGAGCGGATTGACTTCGAATTGAAAACGATTGAGAAAACGGGTTATCCTGGTTATTTCTTGATTGTACAAGATTTTTGTCAAGCTGCACGAAACATGGGCGTATCCGTAGGTCCAGGACGTGGTTCTGCAGCGGGTTCTGCTGTTGCTTATTGTATTGGGATTACCAATGTTGATCCCATTGCATACGACCTACTATTTGAGCGTTTCTTGAATCCAGATCGTGTTTCAATGCCCGATATCGATATCGATTTTGATGACGAAGGTCGAGGACGAGTAATTGATTGGGTGATTGAAAAATATGGAGCGAACCAAGTTGCACAAATCATTACATATGGAACAATGGCAGCAAAGTCGTCAATTCGTGATGCTGGACGTGTACTTGATTTACCATTAATCGAAACAAATACCTTAGCTAAATTAATTCCAGATAATTTATCGTTAAACAAGATATTTAACAGTGATGAATTAGAATTAGCGGAGAAATTAGCCAATAGTCCCGCTGATTTTGCCAATGTACAAGAATTACGCTCCATTGCGAACGGTACAGATATGCGCGCTCAAGTACTTCGTCAAGCGCAACGCATCGAAGGTTCTGTTAGAAATACGGGAATTCATGCCTGTGGGGTGATTATTACTCCTGATGACATCACCAATTTTGTTCCCGTTTCTTTAGCGAAAGATACAGGCATGTGGTGTACACAATTTGACAACTCAGTAGCGGAAGAAGCTGGTCTGTTGAAAATGGATTTCTTGGGACTGAAAACATTGACCTTGATCAAAGATGCGGTCAAAAACGTCAAAAAACGTCACGGAATTGATCTTGATCCAGATACCTTTCCTGTTGACGATATAAAAACATACGAGTTATTCCAACGAGGAGATACGGTAGGGATTTTCCAATACGAAAGTCCCGGGATGCAAAAATACATGCGGGAATTAAAACCGTCTGTTTTTGCCGATTTGATTGCCATGAATGCCTTGTACCGACCTGGACCGTTGGAATATATTCCTGACTTTGTCAAACGAAAAAATGGCGAGCAAGAAATCAAATACGATTTACCTGCTTGTGAGGAATACTTAGCTGAAACCTATGGTATTACCGTTTATCAAGAACAGGTAATGCTTTTGTCGCAGAAATTAGCAGGCTTTTCGAAAGGTGATGCCGATGTTTTGCGGAAAGCAATGGGTAAGAAGCAACGTTACATCCTGGATAAAATGAAACCACAATTTGTCGAACAAGGACAAGAACGTGGACATGATCCGGTTGTACTAGAGAAAATCTGGAAAGACTGGGAGGCATTTGCTTCGTATGCATTTAACAAATCGCATTCAACGTGTTACGCTTGGATTGCCTACCAAACAGCATATTTGAAGGCAAATTATCCTGCTGAATTTATGGCAGCTGTTTTATCAAATAATTTGAATGATATTTCCCAAGTGAGTTTCTTCATGGAAGAATGCAAGCGTATGGGGGTGGAAGTACTTGGTCCGGATGTAAACGAATCGGCCTATCAATTTACTGTTAATCAAGCAGGTGCTATTCGTTTTGGAATGGGTGGCATCAAAGGCTTGGGAATGGGACCAGTTGAAAACATTATTCAAGAACGCCAAGAGAATGGACCTTTTACCTCTGTTTTCGATATGACAAAACGCTTGAATTTACGTTTGGTTAATAAAAAAGCGTTGGAAAGTCTTGCATATGCAGGCGCATTAGATTCCTATCAACAAGTACACCGAGCACAATATTTTTACCAAGATGCAAATGGCAGAACATTTTTAGAGAACGCACTGAAATATGGTGCTTCGCTTCAAGATAACGAAAATTCATCGCAGGTGTCCATGTTTGGAGAAGCATCGGATATCAAAATGCCCGAACCAACTGTTCCAATTTGTGAAGAATGGGAGTTGTTACGCAAGTTAAATTTCGAAAAAGAAGTGGTGGGAATTTTTATTTCTGGTCACCCCTTGGATGATTTTAGAGTAGAAGTAGATGCTTTTTGCAATGGAAAAATAGAAATGTTGAGTGATTTAAAAGTGAATTACGGACGTGAATTAATCATTCCAGCTATTGTAACCGATGCACAACATTTGACCACGAAAACGGGTAAACCTTATGGAATTTTAACCATAGAAGATTATTCGAATACAACGAAGCAATATATTTTTGGTGATACATATCTCAAATTCAAACACTTGATGGTGAAGGATTTGTTTGTTGCCATTCGTGGTAAAGTACAAGAAGGTCCATATCCCGATAAAATTACCAAAGTAAAACCAATTGAATTTGCAATTTCTTCGATCGAACAATTACAAGACTTGTTAGATAATCGAACAGCTACGATGAATATTTCAATTCCGTTAAAAGCGTTGGATCAATTAATGATGAGTAAACTAGAACAGTTGTTTTCCGAGTCAGAAGGAAAGTGCTCGGTAAAGTTTACGGTTGTCGATAATTTGGATAACATTTCAGTATCAATGCCTTCGCGTAAATTGCGCATTGAACCGTCATTAAAAATGATCAATTCATTGAAAGAATTGCAATTAGGAGTGGAAATAATAGGCAATTAATTAGTCCAACAGGCTTCTTAATTCACACAATTCATTCACTTTTTCATGACTGCCAACTTGTTGAAATGCGGCAATCAAATTGGTGAGCATTCTTCTAATTATATCTGAATTGGAGCACGGTTGAAAATGAGAAGCATCGGGTGTTACCTGAATACTTTGTAAAAATTGTTGAATGTCCTCTTTTTGGAAAATACTTCCTTTTGAAAAAGTATTGATGTAAAACAACACACCATATTCATTGCCATTTGACATGAACAAGTTCGTCCCATTGTTGTCCATATATGCCAAAATGAAATGATTGGGCAAATTGACGCCGTAAATGGGTAATTCAAGTTTTTGAGCTATTATACTATAAATCAAGCTCAAACTCAACGGGTTTCCTTTGCGCGATTCAATAACTGTATTGATGTACGAATTGTTACTGGAATTGTAATTTTTTGAATTCCCTACAAAACCGTATTGCTCAAAAATTACTTTGTTGATGATGCGTACCGCTTCAAATGCCGTCATGTTTGGATTGATTTCTAACCAACAATCACGGCGCATGCGTTCGATGTAATCCAAAACCGATTTTTCATCTAATCCAGGATATTGATATTTTGCAACGATTAAAGCACCTTTCAACAGGTCTTTTGATGAACTGGCATACCAAGTTGTTAAATCTGTTTTGCAGGCTTCAAATTGAATCTCATGAATGAGATTTTCAATCCGCGATTGGAACAACAAGCCCAAATCGCTTTCTTCCCAAGAAGTTTGAAGTTGTTGAATAGCTTCCGGTCCGATTTCAAGCACACGATTTCTTACATGAGCATATACTTGTTCATCGGGATCATCCATAAGTGCAATCAATGCATGCAGTGAGTTTCCATTCGCCATGTGACAAAGTTACAGTCAAATGACAATCGGATTGGATGACCGTTCAAGATGTTTTAAAACACAAATTGTTTACAAGTGTATAAAAACGACAGAACTATTGTGTTTTTATCTTGTTGAAACAGTGATTATAACAGCTCTTGAATTAATTTATCTGTTGAATAACCTTCAGCTTCAGCGCGGTAATTTCGAACGATTCGGTGTCTCAAAATAGGTAAAGCAACTGCTTTTACATCATCAATATCTGGTGAAAATTTTCCATGTAAGGCAGCATGGCATTTTGCACCTACGATTAAGTATTGTGAAGCACGTGGACCAGCTCCCCACGAAATAAAATCTTTGGTGATTTGTGGCGCAAGTTCACTGTTTTTACGCGTTTTCCCCACCAATTTAACGGCGTATTCTAACACATTGTCAGCAACAGGGATACGGCGAATTAGTTCTTGGTATTCAGCAATTTTTTCACCGCTTACAATTTGATTCAATGTTATTTTTGTATCCGATGTAGTGCTTTTTACTATCGCTAATTCCTCTAAATAAGTTGGGTAGTCAACCCAAATATTAAACATGAAGCGGTCTAATTGTGCTTCAGGTAGTGGATAGGTTCCTTCTTGTTCAATTGGATTCTGTGTTGCAAGCACGAAAAACGGATGAGGTAAATCATACGTTGTTCCTGCAGCAGTAACACGTCTTTCTTGCATGGCTTCAAGTAAAGCTGATTGCGTTTTTGGCGGAGTTCTGTTGATTTCATCCGCAAGTATAATATTACTAAAAAGAGGTCCTTTAATAAATTTAAATTGACGTGATTCATCTAAAATTTCTGACCCCACAATATCAGAAGGCATCAAGTCGGGCGTGAATTGAACGCGGTTAAAGGATAAACCTAGCGTTTCAGAAATGGTGTTCACTAACAACGTTTTAGCTAGTCCTGGAACGCCAACCAACAAACAATGGCCACGTGAAAAAATGGAAATCAATACTTGATCAACAACATCATCTTGCCCAACAATTACTTGATGAATTTCATTTTTTAATGCGTTATAATCTTTAACTAATTGCTCAATTGCTGCTACGTCTGACATAGTAAGGTGCTAATAAAATTGTAGTTAGTGGTTCCAATTGTTTTGAAACGTACATGATTTATATCTGTCATCAATGCGAATATATGCGGTAGAAATACGTGATTTCGTCCAATTCATAATTGCTTGATTTTTTTTATCTTCTTCTGTCATCATTCGAAACAAGTTGTAATCATCTGTTAGATTTGCAACGTGTTGCTGTGTACGGTCAGCGATACGAACAATGCGCAATGCTTTTTTGCGTTCGTTGAAGTCGAAATAAAAACCAGGAGAAGTTACTTGTCCACTTTCCAATGCATCAGTTAACATGAACATTTGTGGGTCAACTTGGTTTACTTGTTCGATGCTCCATTTTTGTTCGCCAGTTATTGGATTCGTAATGAAACCTTTGTTTTCCTTCGTGTTTGGATCGTTTGAAAATTGTTTTACGGCAGCTTCCCACGTAATTGTGTTGTTTTTTAAAGCCAAGTAACAAGCATCCATTCTTTTTGCCGCAGCATCCAAGCTATCTGGACTGAATTCAATTGTTTTTAATATGTGGTAAACTAGGTAATCATCACCTTTTCGTTCAACCATCAACATGATGTGGAATCCAAAGTCTGTTTCAAAAACCTCACTTATTTCGCCAGGTTTTAAGGTGTATGCAGTTGCTTCAAAAGGTTTTACCATCATTCCTCTAGTTGCCTCGATTTTACCACCTTCAGCAGCACTTCCTGGATCATCCGAATACAAACGCGCCATGGTTTGAAAGTTCTTTTTATCCACAACGATTTGCTTGCGAATATCTTTCAATTCGTTCAATGCTTTTTCCTTATCAAGTTTGGTAATTGTAGGGAAAATCGCGATCTGTTGGAAACTCAACTGAGAATTGATGAGGGGTAAACTGTCTTTTGGTATTTTATTGTAAAAATCGACTACTTCTTTTGGCGAAACACTCACATTTCCTGTTATACCTCGTTCAACTTCTTGTCCTTGCAATCGTTTTTTAATCGATGCGCGAAACTCTTCTTTGATTTGCGATTTTGACTTTCCGTAAAAAGATTCGATGGTAATTGGATTGCCGTTTTCATCTTTCACATCTTTCATTTGATTTTCAATGACACGCAAACGGTTTTCCATTTCAGCATCTACTTGCTCATCACTTATGACAACGCTATCCAATTCAGCTTGATTGACCAATAAGAAGTTGTACATCATTTGTTCCAAAATCTGACAATCTGTTTGAGGTACTTCGTTGGTGTTGTTTTGTTTGACCGCTTGCTTTTGGGCTTCAATCTCAGATAACAAAATGACGTTATCGCCAACTTGTGCAACTATTTGATCAATTACTTTTTGTCCCCAACTCATGGATGATAACAGCATCGTTAGGATAATAATTGCGTTTTTGCTATTCATATTTTTTTTACGTTCAAGTTGTTCGTTGTGCGAATGTCGGCTTCTTTTTTGACTTTCTCAAAATTGAAACGTCGTTTTACATTATTTTGTGATTTTAAGCAACGACTCTTAGTTACCAAGTGAATACAATACTTGTTTGTTGACAATAATTGGATGTTTTTTTGCGATTTCTTCCAACCATTGTTTTTCTAAATAAGTTTGATAATCAGATGTAGCAGCACCTTTTGCTTCGGACAATAATTTTGGTCCAGCAGGTAATAACTCATCTACTTTGACAACATAAAATTTGTTTTCAAATTGGTAAACAGGATTGACACCTTTCTTAATCACTTGATTTTTTAAATAACTTGTTGTAGCTGTTTCAAATTTCCCTGTACGAACACGTAAATTCAATTCGGAATCTTTGTTGATGATACCGATAATTGTTTTAGAACTAATCGTATCACTTTTCAATAGCGTTGCTACTTTTGCGGCTACTTCTTTAGAAGAACATTCGTAAACATAAGCATTCGCCCGCTCACCCCAATCATATTTACTGTTGTTTGCATTGAAGTAAACGCGAAGACCAGCAGTGTCTTTGATTGCTTTGTTCCACACTTTGTCGGTCATTACTTCGTATAACAATATCCCATCGTGGTATTCTTTCATCAACGCTTTGAATTCTGGATATTTGTTATCTAATTGACGTTCTTCGTATGCTAAAATTTCAGCTTTTTGAAAATTCGCATATTGTTTTTCAACTAACGTTCTGTTATCCGTTGAACGAACTGCACGGTAATTTTTTTCTAAATATTTTGCAAATTGTTTTTGTGTAAATTTTTGATCTGCTAGCGTGAACATTACTTTGTCCGATTTTAATTTGCTTGCATTCCATTTTCCTTTCACATAATTGGTGTCAATGTTTTGAACAAACCATTTGGAAGTTTTAGCGAAATTATCAACAAAACCATAAGTTTTTTTCATTTTAGTGATGAAAGATAATTGGGTGCTGATTGCTCTGTCGTCTTTGTTTACTTTCGATTGAATTTCCTTTTTCAATTCAGCAAACGTACGTAACGGAGTCCATTGCAAACGTTTGATAATGTGGAATCCAACATCTGTTTTCACAGGTTGTGAAATATCATTGTCGTTTTTCAACGCAAATGCAGCTTCTTCAAATTCAGGAACCATACGCGTTGTTGTTCCCGTTCCAAATAAAGGTAATTCACCACCTTTTTCAGCTGTTTGCCCATCGTCTGAGAACTCACTTGCTAAGGTTGCAAAAGACTCGCCATTTTTCAATTTCGCATAGATTTCATCTACTTTTTTCTGAGCACTCAACTTTTCTTCTTCTGGTGCATCTTTTGCTACAGCTATCATGATGTGCGCAGCTTTCATTGTACCGCGAGCTGGACGTTGGTCTGCAATTTTTAAAATATGGTACCCATATTTCGTTCTAACGGGATTTGAGATACTTCCAACTGGTGTTGTATATGCAGCTTCTTCAAATTGATAGACCATTTGAAACGCTGTAAAAAAGCCTAAATCTCCATTGTTGCGTTGTGCTGATGGATCTTCTGAACCTCCTTTTGATTTCGCAACAGCAGCAAAATCTTCACCTGCTTCAATACGTTTTTTCAAGGCCATGATTTTGTTGTAGGCACGTAACGTATCTTCTGGCAAAGCATTTTCTTCCACACGAATCAAAATGTGTGATGCGCGAATTTCAGTTTTCATGCGCTCGTATGCTTGATTGACTAAATAGCTATTTTGACTTGAATCGATCAAATAAGGTTGTGCTAATTGCTTGCGGTAACCTTCTAATTCTTTCTTTAATTTTGGAATAGTGTCGTAACCTAATGCTTCTGCTTCAGCAACTTTTAGTTTGAACTTTTTGAACAATTCCATGTACTCATCCAACGATTGTTGATCGTATTTAGGAGCGTTGTTATTTTTCAAATAAATCTGTAAAAACTCTGATTTACTTACTTTTTTGCCATCTATTTCAATGACACTATCGTCATTTTGAGCGCTTAATTGTATTGAAAAAAGTACACTAAGTACAAGAATAAGTTGTTTCTTCATGTTTGTATTTAACTAGATTAAAACCAAAGACCCAAATTTAATATAATGTTTTGGGTTTTCATTACTTTGTGGTTGATTTAAGATTTTTTTAAATATTTATTTGAAAATTCTACATAAAAAAAGCCGATCATTGACCAGCTTTTTTTCTTTTGTATTTCGAATGTGTTTATTTCAAACTGTAATTTGGAGCTTCACGTGAAATGATTACATCATGTGGGTGTGATTCTCGCATACCTGCTGACGTAATTCGAACAAATTCAGCACCTTTCAATGTTGAGATATTAGCTGCCCCACAATAACCCATTCCAGCACGCAATCCACCAATGATTTGATAAACGACTTCCGCTAAATTTCCTTTGTAAGGTACGCGTCCAGAGATCCCTTCAGGTACTAATTTTTTCACATCGTCTTCAGCATCTTGGAAATAGCGGTCTTTTGAACCTTTTTGCATCGCTTCCAAAGAGCCCATACCGCGGTATGACTTGAATTTTCTTCCTTCGTAAATAATCGTTTCACCTGGCGATTCTTCCACTCCAGCAAACATCGATCCAATCATTACGATATCAGCGCCTGCCGCTACAGCTTTTACGATATCACCTGTATAACGTATTCCACCGTCAGCAATAACAGGAACGCCTGTTCCTTCTAAAGCAAGTGCAACATCGTTAACTGCAGTTAATTGAGGAACCCCAACACCAGCAATTATACGTGTTGTACAAATTGAACCTGGTCCAATTCCAACTTTCACAGCATCTGCACCTGCAGCTACCAAGTATTTTGCAGCCTCAGCAGTTGCAATGTTTCCAACAACAACCTCTAGTGTCGGATACAATGCTTTTACAGCTTTCAATTGCGTAACAACACCTTCTGTATGTCCATGAGCAGTATCGATAACGATTGCGTCAACTCCAGCTTCAACCAATGCTTTTACACGATCGATTGTATCAAATGTAACGCCAACTGCAGCAGCAACACGTAAACGACCAAACGAATCTTTACATGAGTTCGGGTGTGTTTTAACTTTGATGATATCTCGGTAAGTTATCAATCCAATCAATTTATTGTTGCCATCAATGACTGGTAACTTTTCAATTTTATTTTCTTTTAAAATCTCTTCAGCTGTAGCTAAACTTGTTCCATCAGTTGTTGTGACTAAGTTAATAGCAGTCATCACCTCTTGAATGGGACGGGTATTGTTTTTTTCAAAACGCAAATCACGGTTGGTAATAATACCTTTTAAAACTCTATTTCCGTCAACAACAGGAATACCACCAATTTTGTGTTCCGCCATTAATTGCAAAGCATCACCAACAACTGCATCTTCAGATAAAGTAACTGGATCTAAAATCATTCCACTTTCTGAACGTTTCACTTTGCGTACTTGCAAAGCTTGCTCTTCGATGGTCATGTTTTTGTGTATCACACCAATACCACCTTGTTGTGCCAGGGCGATTGCTAAATTAGCCTCAGTAACGGTATCCATTGCAGAAGAAACAATTGGTGTGTTTACTTCAATGTTACGGGTGAATTTACTTTTCAATTGAACGTCACGTGGTAAGACTTTTGAAAAAGCTGGAACAAGAAGTACGTCGTCGTATGTAAGACCTTCTCGAACTAAATTAAGATTGGACAGTGCCATATTTTTGAATCTATATTGGAATAAATTCTCGCAAAAGTAACTATTTTCAGGGAGATTTTAAAGCAATACCTTTAATTTTTTGTGAAATCTTGTTTAATAATGTTAAACTTACGAATGAAATGTGCACTAAAATCATTTTATGCGTAAACTTGTTGGTATGAAATTAGGATTAATCGTTCTTGTTTTGCTCGTGCAAACATGTGTTTTTGGTCAAACAAAAAATGACCGCTTGGTGCAATTATCTGGAGTTGTCATCTCTTCTGATAGCCTCCAAGAAATGCCTTACGCAGCAATTTATAACCGTTCAGTTAAGCGTGGAACGATTGCAGATATGTATGGTTTTTTCTCACTTGTAGTTCAACCAGGTGACACCTTGCTTTTTCGTTATGTAGGTCATAAACCGTCATCTTATATTGTGCCCGATACGTTGAAAGACGACCGTTATTCGATTATTCACATGATGGAACTTGATTCAGCAGCTTTTAACGAAGTGATTATTTATCCATGGCCTTCCAAAGAGGCATTTGCGCAAGCTTTTATTGAAATGAATCCGTATGATGATGCATTGTTGCGTGCTCAACGGCAATTGTCAGGTCAAAATTTAGCTGCTTTGGCATCAAAAGTTTCATCTGACGCCTCGATTTCCTATGGAAATGTGATGAACCAGCAAAACACACGCTTGTATACCATGGGTCAATCACCTGTCAATAATTTGATGAATCCATTTGCTTGGGCTTCGTTCTTGCAAAAATGGCGTGCTGGTGAATTAAGACGACAATAGTTACGGTTTTAACGCTTCTTTGTAGCGCGCTAACACACGTTCTCTTGCCCATTTGTGCTCAACAATAGGTTGCGGATATGCAGCAGTGCCAAATTCAGGAATCCATTTTTTGATATAAGTAAACTTTGGATCAAACTTTTCTTGTTGACTTGTTGGATTGAACACTCTGAAATAGGGTGCGGCATCACAGCCTGAACCTGCGGCCCATTGCCATCCTCCGATGTTACTAGCTAGTTCAAAATCGAGTAGTTTTTCCGCAAAATAACGTTCTCCCAAGCGCCAATCAAGCAATAAGTGTTTTGTTAAAAAACTCGCAACAACCATACGAACGCGGTTGTGCATGTGTCCAGTTTCATTCAATTCGCGCATTCCTGCATCTACCATTGGATAGCCTGTTTTTCCCACACACCAAGCTGCAAAATGATCCATGTTGTTTTCCCAAACAATACGATCATAATCCGAACGAAAAGAACGTTCAACTGAATGAGGGAAGTGAAAAATGATCATTTGATAAAAGTCACGCCAAATTAATTCGTTCAAGAATTTTTCATTTGTTTGCTGCGCTTTTAAAGCAAGTGATCGAATTGAAATTGTGCCAAAGCGTAAGTGAACACTGAGTTTTGACGTCCCATTAATAGCTGGAATATCTCGAGTTGCCTCGTAATTATTAATAATGGAAGTTATTGCCTCGCTCGCAGGGAAAGTTACTAGTTGTTCCGAATCAAATCCAAGTTCTTTTAACGAAACGAGTTTGCTTGGAGTTGTTGTTTGAACTAAATGCGCAGTCAATTCTTCAGAAGGATAACAGGTTATTGGGTGTTCAATAGCTCGTTCTTTCCATTTTCTAGAATAGGGAGTGAAAACAGTATAAGGTAAGCCGTCGTTTTTGAGCACTTCATTTTTCTCAAAAATCACGTGGTCTTTTGTGCCAATGAATTCAATTGAAAGCTTTTGTAATTGGTCAAAAATAGATTTATCACGTGTTAGCGCATATGGTTCGTAGTCCCTATTTGTGAAAACTGCACGGCAATTTAATTCCTTTGCAATTTGAGGGATGAGTTGAACTGGATCACCAACAAAAACTAGTAAATCTGAGCCGGAAACTTGGTATTGTTTTTTTATTATTTCAAGTTGTTGGTGAATAAAAAGCACACGTTGATCGGAAGGTTTCAGCTTACTTAATATCGTTTCATCAAAAATGAAAATAGGTTGAACAGCAAATCCAGCTGACAATGCTTTGAACAAACCTGCATTATCGTTGATTCGTAAATCGCGACGGTGCCAAAAAATAGCCTTTTCCATTTTTTTGAATTGATTGTTATGACGTTTTCATTGGAACGTTCTTTTGAGAAACAAAAAAAGAGAGGAATTGTTTATGAAAACAAATGAATTACTCCTAATACAGTTACAACGAAGCCAATTAAAGTTCCAATCATTGTCATTCTTGTATTTTTCCGCAAGTAAATAAACGAACAGAAAAGGACGGAGAAAACACCGATGATAACGCACAAAATACTGATTAAGTTAAGACGGTTTTCGTAATCTTGTCGGAGTGCGATATTGAGTTCCGTAGCGGTATATTCAGCATTACTAATCAAATCATTCAAAAATGGCACAACACCAAATTGATTATAACAAGCTAATAACAAGCCGATGATACTAATGACAAATCCCAAAGCTGATAATGTACGCATATCCTTAGTTGAACAACAAAATTAAGAAAGTTTTGTAAGAAAATACAATGTTATAGACACACTAATTTATTCACCACTGTATTCGACACCGTTTCTTGGGGTTTCCCATAAACGCAAGGTCAATTGTAAGGAAGCATCAATTTTGTCACGAAGCAATTCCCAACAAATACGAGCGATATTCTCGGCTGAAGGATTGACACCTTCAAATTCAGGACAGTCTAAATTTAGATTTCGGTGATCAAAACGTTCAATGATTTCATCTCTGATTATATCACTCAAAAGTTTCATATCCATCACATAACCAGTTTCAGGATCAATCGGACCTTCCAAATGTACTTCTAATTGATAATTATGGCCATGAAAATTATCGTTGTTGCATTTACCGAAAACTTGTTTGTTTTTTTCAATCGACCAAGCAGGATTGTTAAGTCGGTGCGCTGCATTAAAGTGTTCGATGCGTATTATTTTCATGATTGAAATGCTTGAATGAAATTTGAAGTGTGTTGTTTTAATATAATTTGCAGCCAAATAGTGTAGTTGTTCGGATTCTCGTTTACATCACAAATTAAATCAGGAATGGGCATCCATTTAATTGCGCTTGCCTCTTCGGGATTGGGGATGATTTCACCTTTAAATTCGCCGACTAACACATGATCAAGTTCGTGCTCTGATAACTCATTGTCCAAATCTGCTTGATAAACAAAGAAAAATTTAGCGGCTAAATCCGTGGAAAATCCCATTTCTTCTTGCAACCTTCTTCGTCCTGCTACTAGTAGATCTTCGTTTGGTTTTGGATGCGAACAACACGTATTTGTCCATAATCCTCCGGAATGATATTTTGTTAATGCTCTTTTTTGAAGTAACACTTCACCTTGACCATTGTGGATGAAAATTGAAAAAGCACGGTGCAACAAATTTTGCTGGTGTGCCAAAAGTTTTTCGGCTGTACCAATTTGCTCGTCGTTTTCTGTGACTAGTACTACTTCTTCCAATTATAGCAAGTTTAAATTGTGACGCAAATATGAGGTCAAAAACAAACGGTATTTTTTATTGTCTGGAATTCGAATACGTTCGTTTAAAATTGTTTCAGCTGGTGTGTTTTGTATTTTTTTGAATAACTTGTAGTAATAAATATATGCCATGTAAACACCAAATCGAGCGTCTTTCGGAAGTTGTTTGATCCCTAAATACCCTTCGTGGAAATCATGAGCGATTTCTTTTTCGATTTCTTTTTTTACCGTTGCATTGAATTGCGCTAAATCAACACCGGGGAAGTATGTACGACCCAATTCATGGAAATCTGCACGTAAATCACGCAAGAAATTGATTTTTTGAAATGCAGCACCCAATTTCATTGCAGGAGCTTTCAATCGTTCGTATTCATTGTGGTCACCTCGAACAAATATCTTCAAACACATCAATCCAACAACTTCAGCTGAACCTAGAATATACGTTTGATACTTGGAATGATCGTATGCTTGTTTGTCCAAATCCATTTCCATTGAATTTAAAAATGTTTGGATCAATTCAAGCGGAATTTGGTACTTATTTACTGCCCATTGAAAGCTATTCAAAATCGGATTCAATGAAATGCCTTTTTCTATCGCTTCGTATGTTTGACGTGTGAAATCAGCTAATAATTCCGATTTATTGAAATCATGAAAGCTATCTACTATTTCATCTGCAAAGCGAACAAAACCATATACAGCGTAAATAGGTTTGTGTAAATCGTTTGCAAGGAAACTAATTCCTAAAGAGAATGAGGTACTGTATCGTTTTGTCGTCAAAGCACTCATTTCATGGCTTACATTGTCAAAAAGTTGTTTCATAATAATGAGTGTTTGTTAATTCGCTTTCGCAATAGTTTTTAATAATTCACGCGCTACAATTTCTCCCGATACAATCGAAGGAGGTATTCCAGGACCAGGAACTGTCAATTGTCCTGTGTAGAATAAGTTTGCGATTTTTTTGTTTTTCATTTTCGGTTTAAAAATGGCCGTTTGTTTCAACGTATTTGCCAAACCATAAGCATTGCCTTTGAATGCATGATAATCTTTTTTGAAGTCATCAATACAATAACTTTTTTTGTAGATGATGTTTTCTTTGAACGAACAACCTGTGTGTTGTTCAATTCGGTCAACCATTTGATCGAAATATTTTTCACGCATTTCTTCCGAATCAGCTAAATCGGGAGCCAAAGGAATTAAGAAAAATAGGTTTTCATATCCTTCTGGTGCGACGGTATGATCAGTTTTCGATGGACAGCTGACATAAAAAAGCGGGTCAGAAGGCCATTGTGGATCGGTGTAAATTTCGTGCGCATGTGCAGCGAAAGGCTTGTCAAAAAACAAATTGTGGTGCAATAAGCCGCTTACTTTTTTATTGACCCCTACATAATACAATAAAGATGAAGGCGCCATGGTGCGCGACTCCCAATATTTCTGATCGTAGTTTGCATTTCCTGCAAGTAATTTTTCTGTGTGGCGGTAATCAGCTCCTGAAACGATGTAATCTGCAGTTACTTTTCCTTCTGGAGTTGTAACATCAATGACCAATTTATCTGCGATAGTAAATTCACTTACTTCACTATTTGTATGAAAATGAACGCCTTGTTCTTTCGCAATTTGTTCGAAAGCTTTCACGAATTCAAACATTCCACCCATCGGGTACCATGTGCCAAGTTTCAGGTCAGCATAATTCATCAAAGAATACAATGCTGGTGTCTCTTGTGGTGTTGCTCCCAGAAATAAAATGGGAAATTCCAATAGCGAAAGTATTTTCGGGTGTTTGAAATGTTTTCTAATGAAAGAAGCAAATGATGAGAACAAGTGCATCTTAAACAGTCCACCCATGACACGTTTGTCAACAAATTCAAATACCGATAAGCTTGGTTTGTAAACCAAATCTTGCATACCAACTTCGTATTTGTAAGCAGCATCTGCAAGAAATTTGCGCAAAGCAGTTGAAGAACCTGGTTCGTATTTGTCAAACCAAACTTCTAATTCCTCCATGGAAGCAGGAATATTGTCTTTTGACCCATCTTCCCAAACAATTTGATAAGAGGGGTCAAGTCGTTTTAGTTCGTAAAAGTCACTTGTTGTGTGACCAAATTTTTGGTAAAAGTTTTCAAAAACTTCAGGCATCCAGTACCAACTTGGACCCATGTCGAAAACAAAACCCTCAGGTGTCGTAAATTGACGTGCACGACCACCAATGGTTTCATTCTTTTCTAAAATATGGACTTCATGACCTTCTTTAGCAAGAAATGATGCACATGTCAAACTGGATATACCAGAACCTAAGATTACTATTTTCTTCATTTAATTGGAAAAATACGAATAATCAGGTAACAAATCCATTAATTTTTTGCGTGCTATGAAAATACGGCTTTTCACTGTTCCAATTGGAATATCTAATTGGTCGGCAATTTCCTTGTATTTGTACCCCTCGTGATGCATTTCAAAAGGTTTTTTGTATTCGTCAGATAATTTGTTGATTTGTTTGTTCAATTCGATACTTGTCATGTAATTGCTGGTTGTGCTTTCGCCAGTTGTTGCATTTGAAAGCATGAACAAGTCTTTTGAATTATCAAAAATCGTCCCGGATTTTACTTTTCTACGGTATTGATTGATGAAAATATTGCGCATGATAGTAAAAACCCATGCTTTGAAGTTCGTTTGAGGCGTGTAGTAATTCCGGTAATGAATTGCTTTCAGCATCGTTTCTTGTGTTAAATCTTTTGCATCTTCTTCATTCCTAGTAAAAGTCATAGCAAATGATTTCATGTAGCTTTCTAAGCCAATCAACGTATCATTAAATTCTAAAGTTGACATAAGATGTTATTTTTGTTTAATAAAAAATCAAAAAGATTAAACACTTTTTGTTCAACAAAGAAAATAAAAGATTAAACAAAAACAAAATTTTGTTGATAAAAAATTTGTTAAAAGAATAAATATTGGGTTAAAAAAAGTGTAATTAACTGAAAAACAGTTAGGAAAGAAATGTAATTAATTCCTCCATGTTGTGAAAAACAGTTGCTTTTTCAGGAATACTATCTTTGAATTGTAAGATTTGATAGCCTCCACACAAAATTTGCGCATCCGTTTCGTCTGTTAAGCGTTTGAAATAATTCACGATATATTTCTCATCGACTGCTGTGAGCCAAGATGTTACAATTTTTTTAGGTTGAATGTATTGAACGCACTCGATCAGTGAATCGTAAGGTAACGATTGACCAAGGTAAATGGTATAAACACCTTTTGAACGCAAGAAAAAGTGATACAATAAAATGGACAGTTCGTGCCACTCGTGTTCTGGAAGAAATAAGATTACTTTTTCTGCATTGCTTTCAGGTGTCGGAAGTAATTCTGTTTCGTATATTATTTTTTGTCGAATGAGATTCGACATGAAATGTTCCTGTGAAGCATTGATGGTACCTGCAAGCCACATCACACCAATTCGTTCTAAAAAAGGAATCAAGTGAAATTGATAGGTAGCAACCATGCCGTGTTTTTCAACTAACTCGTTTAAGGTATTACGAAATAGTTGCTCATTCATATCAATTAACGCAACAATAAATTGGTCAATAGAGGTGTTTTCAATGGCTGTATTTGTTAGTTCTGCTGCTTTCTCAATTATTTCACGTTGACTCATGTTGGCAATGTGAGATATTTTAACGCCGTTTTTATTCAATAAAGAAATATTGAGTAGTAGTACTAACTCGGTATCTGAATAGGTTCTTATTTTCGTAGACGTTCTATCAGGTTGAAGGATACCATAACGTTTTTCCCAAATTCGAATGGTATGGGCTTTTATTCCCGTTAAAATTTCTATGTCTTTAATTTTATATGTTGCCATAATATTCATACAAACAATACAGTTTTTGATTTGTTCGTTTTTGCTGTGCTTTTTTTACAATTGGGCGCAAAAATATAGACTTCAAGGATAAAAAAGTTATATTTGTCTACGAATATTACTATTGAAACTAAGAGAATTTACTTGTTGTTATGTTTAATAAAATTACTGCACTTTTCTACTTCACGCTATTCTTATGTATCACCTCTTGTTCGGAAAATATGCCAGATCAAGTTGTAACAGATAATGACTTGTATGAATTTCAGGGTTTTAACATGGCGTCCTATGATATTCCAATGTTGATCATGTTACCAGACGAAACAGCAAACATTGGTGCGTCAACTAAACCCGATGTTGCACATGTTGAAGGAGATTTTAAATGGGAAATCAACGTTGGCCCAAATTTTAAAATGATTATTAATGATTGGGGTTCGCGATTAACGAAAGTAACAGATGAAAAAAACCGCTTAAAAGGATTGAAATTTTTCCAAATAGACTACATCAAAGACGAACCAGATTTTATCCTGTATAAAAAAACGCTTTTAGCTAAGAGCGAAAAAAATAAAGGAGCAAAAGTTGGAACAAAACACGAAAGTTATCATGTGTTTGCACAAAAACAACTAGCTGGGATCAATTATGTTTTTGAAAGTAGGGAAGAAGGATATGACAAACGCATCATTGATTTGATGGCGAAATCGATTTTATCCATTTCCGAAACAAGTAATAAAACGAATTAACAGGTTTATTTTATTGCGCGTTTGTTCCGTTTTTCATAACCATTCGTACGGTGTGTCGCGTTCGTTGTTCCAATAAAATTGTTTTGTTCGTTGAAACACGCGCAATCGTTGCATCGTCGTAATGACGAATAGTTACTAATTCTAACTGCTCATTGTATTTCACGTTGTATTGGTCTTGGAACTTTTCCAACAAGCGCTTTGGATCTGTTTTGGAACGATCGAAAAGAATCGAAAAGCTCAAAGCTGAATTTTGCATGAGGTTGATTTTCACCCCAAAAAACGCTAATTGCTGAAAAATATCTCCCAAGTTTTCCTCGACAATGAATGAGAAATCTTTTGGGGTAAACGACATTAGAACTTGATCCATTTTGAAAATAAACGATGGAACAAGGTGGTCAAAATCACCCGATTCTTGAATCACAGTTCCTGGTTCGTCTGGGTTGATAAACGATTTTACGTTCAAAGGAATTCCTTTGTTTTGCAGTGGTTTTATTGTTTTCGGGTGAATGACAGATGCGCCATAATAGGCTAATTCAATTGCTTCTTTGAACGAAATGCGGTCTAATTTAATGGTATCGTCAAACCATTTTGGATCGGCATTTAACATTCCAGGAACATCTTTCCATATAAAAACACCCTGTGCGTTTGTGCAATATGCAATGATTCCAGCTGAATAATCAGAACCTTCACGACCTAATGTTGTTGTAAAACCTTCACTTGTGTGTCCAATAAATCCTTGTGTAATTGCAATTCGTTTTTGCTTGAATTCTGGCAGCAAATAGTCATTGACCAGCGACTCAGTTTTTTTCCAATCGACTTCACCTTCTTTGTATTCGTGATTGGTACGAATGAGTTTACGTGCGTCTATCCAAGTAGTCGCGTGTCCTTCTTCTTTTAAGAAAGCTTCAACTATCATGGTTGAAATCACTTCTCCAAGTGAAACAATTTGGTCGTATTCGAAAGCAGCATTTTCTGAAACTGGCTGCTGAAAACGCGCTTTCAGTCCTGAAAACAATTCCTCAATTTGATGGTGAATGTAAAAATGTGGTTCAGGAAACAATTCATTCATGATGAATAAATGAAATTGATAGCGTTCTTCTACCAATTCCATGTATTTCTTTTCGTCTTTTTCGACCAACGCAGCCGCGATCTCTTCAAAAGCATTTGTGGTTTTACCCATAGCAGATATAACCACAACTAATTGATCGTTTGGGTAAAGTGAAAGGATGTGTGACACATTTCTGACAGCTGCAGCATCTTTTACGGATGCACCTCCAAATTTAAAAACGTACATGAATTTATTTTTTTACAAAAATAGTAAAATGCAGGTTGTTTGATGAGTGGTGTTAGAAATTTTAAAAGGGAAAACGAAGGAAGGTGTAAAACAAAAAAAGCCGTTACAAGAACGGCTTTTCAATGGATATGCAGTTGCAATTATTTTTTTGCAGCAGCTTTCAATTTCAAATTCAATTTGAATCCAACAACTGGTTTTACAAACTGATCTTTTTTACCTGTTTCTTTTTCTTTTGCTAAATCAGCTTTGAAACCATTTAAGTTCAACGAAGAAAAATCTACAGTGAAATCACCTTTTGCAGTAAATGAATCAGCTGTTTTAGTTGTTTTTACTGGAATTTTAGCAGCTAATTTTTTTCCAGCGATTGCTAATGTAGCATCTATCTCAGTTGAGCTAACACTGTTGACAGTAATAGCAACTTTAGGAAAAGCAGCACTGTTAAAGAAGTTAGGTGAACTTAAGTGACCGATTAAATCATTCGCTCCAGTTTCTGGCGTTAATTCACTTTTAATGGTGCTTAAATCTGCATTGAAAGATCCTTTCTCAAAAGTTTCACCTGCGAAAGTCATCGATCCGTCAGCTAAAGCGATTGTTCCTGTGTGACTGTGAGAACCATCTGCGTAGTCACCTTTCCACTCTAGAGTTGTTGCAGTAGCATCTAATTCATACGTTACAGCTTCCTCAGTTGCTGAACCACAAGCTGTCATTCCAAGTGCTAAAAAAGCAACCGATGCAGCATATAAAAATGTTTTTTTCATAATTTATTTTTTTGTTGAAGCAAATGTAATGAAATTTATCTACCATGGTAACAATTAAGTAAAAAAACTTGTTTTTAACAATTGGCTGTTTGCCTTTTAACAGCATACAAGCGTGTAATTAGTTTAAAATAACTATTTTCGTAGCGATGGCAAATACAATCGAACAAACAAACAAAAAAGGATTGAGAACGAGTTACATCTCAACTGTAATTGGTATTTCATTAGTACTTTTTTTAATTGGTATTGTACTCACTGGGATAATGAGTTTGGATACCATTCAACGTCAAGCAAAAGAGAGTTTGCAAGGTGATTTATTTTTCACTGCGTCCAGTAACACGGCAGATATCAAGCAAGTTGAGCAGGAACTGAAGTCGTGGGATTGTTTTTCGGAAGTGATTTTCATTTCACCTGATCGTGCAATTGAAGAATTCAAAGGCTCAGATGAAAATTCAAAGGAAATATTAGCAGTATTTGAAGGTGAAAATCCATTGCCATCAACCATTAACTTTCGTCCCACAAGTGATTATGCTACTAAAAAAGGAATGGCGACAATCAAACAACGTATTTTAAAAGCCTATCCTGAAAATATTGCAGAAGTGAATTATGATTTAGCTGCTGTGGAAGATGTGAATTTAGGTTTCAAACAAATTGCATTGCTAACACTTCTAGTTGCAGGATTGTTAATTATCGTTGCAATTGCGATGATTAATAACACCATTCGCATGTCGCTTTATGCAAAACGTTTTACAATTAAAACCATGCAACTGGTTGGTGCTACTAGTTTGTTCATTCGTCGTCCTTTCTTAGCGCAAGCTTTGTTGCAAGGAGTTGTTGCAGGACTTATTGGCATGGCATTTTTAATGACAGTATTTTTCGCGCTCAACAATATTCTAGCAATCATAGAAATCAACTTAGACTTGGTCTCGTTTTTATATATTTTCATGAGTTTAATTGTATTAGGATCGCTGTTAACCTTTGTTTCAACTTGGTTTGCTTTGAACAAGTACCTACGTTTGAAATTAGATGATTTATATTAATTTAGTCCCTTATTATTTCGCATTATGAGCAAATTTGATTTTCCAGTAAAAAAAGATAACCTTCGATTGATTTTAATTGGTTTGGCTATCAATGTATTAGGGTATTTATTAATGATCGGTGGTGGATCTGACAATCCCAACGAATTCAATGAAGCTGAATTGTTTTCGACTATCCGCATTACAGTTGCACCGATATTAATTGTTGCTGGATTTGTAGTTATTATTTTAGGCATCATGCGCAAACCAAAGCCTACAGCTGAAACGAAAGCACCTGCAAAAGAAGAAACAACGAAATGAATTTTTTGCATGCAGTCATTTTAGCGCTCATTGAAGGGCTAACGGAGTTTTTACCTGTTTCGTCTACTGGTCACATGATTATCGGCTCAGCGATGATGGGCATTGAAGGAGATGATTTCACAAAATTATTCACCATCGTTATCCAACTGGGAGCTATTTTAGCGGTGTTTGTCTTGTATTTCAAACGCTTTTTTCAATCGATCAATTTTTACCTCAAATTAATTGTTGCATTTATTCCCGCAGCAATCATGGGCTTGATTTTCTCTGATGCCATTGATGACTTAATGGAAAGTCCAGCTGTTGTAGCGATATCGTTATTATTAGGTGGAATTCTTTTGCTTTTTGTAGATAAATGGTTCAAGCAGCCACGCATCGAATCAGACGAAGAAATGACTTATTGGACAGCGTTGAAAGTTGGGTTTTTTCAATGTTTGGCTATGATTCCCGGTGTTTCGCGCTCAGGGGCAACAATCATTGGTGGAATGTCTCAAAAAATGTCCAGAAAATGGGCGGCAGAATTTTCCTTTTTCTTGGCGTTGCCAACAATGTTAGGAGCTACGTTAAAAAAAACAATGGACTATTTTGATAATCATCCAGCATTTACAAGCGAGCAAATTAATTTACTGCTAGTTGGAAATATCATTGCATTTATTGTTGCACTGCTAGCGATAAAAGGATTCATTGGGTACCTCAATAAATATGGTTTCAAACTATTTGGCTGGTACCGCATTGTTGTAGGAGTTATTATCCTCTTTTTATTAGCTTCAGGATTCCAACTTCAAATCATCTAAATACATGCTTACAGAATTTGCTCAAGGGAGCACCATTCTTGTCGATAAACCTTTGGGTTGGACTTCTTTTGATGTTGTCAATAAATTGCGTTGGAATTTACGTCAGCGCTTGGGGGTGAAAAAATTAAAAGTAGGACATGCTGGCACCTTGGACCCCTTAGCGACAGGTTTATTGGTTATTTGTATTGGAAAGCACACCAAAAATATTGAAGGATTTGTTGCCGATTCAAAAACCTATACGGGTACAATTTTATTAGGGAAAACAACTGCATCTTACGATTTAGAATCACCATACAACGAAGAATTTCCCATCGATCACATCGATGCGCCGTTACTTGAACAAGTTCGCACATCATTTGAAGGAAAACAACAACAGGTTCCACCAATTTTTTCAGCAAAACAAGTGGATGGTAAACGCGCATACGATTTAGCACGTGCTGGATTAGAAGTGGTGCTCAAGCCAAACGATATCGAAATTTTTTCAATGACCATCGATGCGCAACGTTTTCCTGAAATTGACTTCGAAATTAGCTGTTCAAAAGGAACGTATATCCGCTCAATAGCACACGATTTCGGAAAGAAATGCGCAAGTGGGGCAACCTTAATTGCTTTAAGAAGAACACGTTCAGGTGCTTTTTCAATAGCCGACTCAAAATCAGTTGATGATTGGATTACATTCTTCAAAACAGAAGCATTGTAAATACTCCTAATTTTACTTAACTTTGCACTCTTTTTCACAATTGAAAAAGAAAAAGTTTAAAATTCTTGTACAAATGAATAAAATGAAGCTTTCTGAATTCAGTTTTGATCTTCCAGAGGAACTGATTGCTGAATACCCAAGTAACAATCGTGACGAATCTCGTTTAATGGTAATACACCGTGATACAGGAAAAATCGAGCACCGTTTGTTCAAAGATTTGATTGAGTATTTTTCCGAAGGTGATGTCATGATTACAAACAACACCCGCGTTTTTCCTGCTAGAATGTATGGAAACAAAGAAAAAACTGGCGCTAAAATCGAGGTTTTTTTATTGCGTGAATTGAATCGTGAAAGCTTGTTGTGGGATGTATTAGTTGATCCAGCTCGTAAAATACGTATTGGAAATAAATTGTATTTCGGTGATGATGATTCATTAGTAGCAGAGGTAATTGACAACACAACTTCGCGTGGAAGAACTTTACGCTTTTTGTTCGATGGTCCCTACGAAGAATTCAAAGCAAAAATCACTGAATTAGGTGAGACACCGCTTCCAAAATACATCAATCGTCCTGTTGAAGATACCGACGAAGATCGTTACCAAACAATTTACGCAAAAGAAGAAGGGGCTGTTGCAGCGCCTACAGCTGGGTTACACTTTTCTCGTGAATTGTTAAAGCGTTTGGAATTGAAAGGTGTCAATTTTGCTGAAGTAACTTTACACATTGGATTGGGTACTTTCAGACCTGTTGAAGTCGAAGATTTGACGAAGCATAAAATGGATTCTGAACAAGTAATCATCAACCAAAAAGCTGTTGACATTGTTAACGATGCAAAAAGAAATAAACGCAAAGTCTGTGCTGTTGGAACAACGTCAATGCGTGCTATAGAAACGTCTGTTTCTACAGATGGCATGTTGAAACCATTTGATGGGTGGACAAATAAATTCATTTTCCCTCCATACGATTTCAGTATTGCGGATTGTATGATTACGAATTTCCACACGCCGTTATCGACTTTGTTAATGATGATTTCTGCTTTTTGTGGACATGATTTAATGATCGAAGCTTACCAAACAGCAATCAAAGAAAAATACAAATTCTATTCTTACGGAGACGCAATGTTGATCTTGTAAGTTGAACAATAATAGGAAAGGCAGTTTTTTATGAGACTGCCTTTTTTTTGTGCTTAATAATTACCGATTGATAACAAAACTAAGGTGCAAGCATTTTCTGTTAGTATGCCAGCAGCTTGTAATTGCGCATTGAAAAAGTCGTTTTCGGTTCCTGGATTGAAAATAACGCGTCTGGGTTGTAATGTGATGATTTTTTCGTAAAAGTCTTCTTGCCGTTGCGGATTCAGATACAAGGTTACCGTATCCACCTGCCAATTATTGTTCCATTCATTTTCAATCGAAACACCGCTAACCATTCCTGTTTTGGGGCCAAACGCAATAACATCATGTTCATGCTGGCGTAGCATTTCGATTGCTTTGTACGAATAGCGTTCCGGGTTTAAACTTGCACCAATAACGAGTGTGTTAGGCATTTTTATTGTCCGATTAATTGGAATAATTCGTTCAAATTTGGAGAAATGATGATTTCAATTCTTCTGTTTTTCGCTTTGTCTGTTGGGTCGAGTGGGTGAAATTCACTTCTACCAGCGGCCATTAATTGACCAGGATTCATTGCGCTATTTGCTGTCATGATTTCAACAACCGATGTTGCGCGCAAAACACTCAATTCCCAATTGCTTTTTGGGTGACTTGAACTAACCAATCTATCGGTATCCGTATGACCTTCTACAATGATTTCTAAATCTTTTTCCGTTTCAAGTACTTTTGCCAAATCGATCAACGCAACTTTTCCGCCTTCTTCTACTTTCGTACTTCCCGATTGGAAAAGCAATTTAGCCTCGAGACTCACGTAAATTTTACCGTTTTTCTCAACTACTGTCAATCCTTTGTTTTCGAAACCTTTCAACGCCAACGCAACTTTTGTTTTTAACAATTTCATTGCTTCGTCTTTGCGTTGAATCATTTCTTCTAATTCGTTGACACGCGCCTCACGTTCTGCTAATAATTTTTGTTTGTTGATCAACTCGTTTTCCAAGGTATTCAATACGCTTTCTTTGCGCAATAATTCTTCGTTTTTTGCTTCGATATCTGCTTGGTAATTTGCAGATTCTTTTGCGCCATTGATGCGCATTTGTTCTATTTTTCGTTCGTTTGCTTCGTTTTGATTCGACATCAAATCATATTGTGCTTGTAAAAAACGAAAATCTGCGCCCATTTGTAAGGTGTCTTTTTTTAACGCAGCCACTTCTTTTCTCAATCGTTCGACTTGATTGGTTAATTCTTTCGCTTTCCCTTCATTATCTGTTGCGCTGAGCTTATATTTTGCTAATTCCTCGCTACAAACTTTCTCTTTCTCGAGTAATTCATTGTATTTTTTTGCAGGAACACAAGCGCTCAAAATAGCAAAAACAGGTAATATATAGCATAACTTTTTCATAATCAACGTCAATTAGTTGATCAAATTTCGCAAGAATGCTGCTTGAAAAGTGAGTACTTTGGAATACTTATAAACAGTGCTTTTTTTATTTCCTGAAAAAGCAAGGTCTTATTCGAATAAAGGGCAAAGTTGTTTGATGGAGTTGACACCACGACAAGGACTGTAACTTAACGTTAATTCGTTGGTAGCAATGATGCCTTGGCGTAGCGATGAAGTCATGAAATCGTGGGAATAGACAAGCCGCCATTTGTCTTCAATGCGCATACCAAAGAAACCAATCAATGCGTCCGTTGTTCGGTAACCAATGCCAAATGTCAAGCGGTTGTTGTAATCGAACAATGCTTGTAATTGGACATCGAGTGGGGCACTTTTGGTAAAGCCTATATAAATTGCAGGTAAGAAAGTAACGTTTTCTGTCATGCGTTTGCGCGCACCAGCATTCACCATTCCATGAACGACCGATTGTGCATCTGATCCAATCGTTTTCCAGTTTTGTTTGATCAATTGATACAAACTCAGCCCAACGTAGTAGTTTTTTCCATTCCACCATGCTCCAAATGTTGCACTAGGCAAGAGTTCACTGTTGCTGCCATTTATTACAGGATCGATTTCCAAAGGTTTTGCTTTTGCCAGATCAAAGGAAAGTTGTGACATGCCAACAGCTAAGCCTAGTGACAACCTGTTTTCAACAGAGAAATTAAAATGTCCAGCGTACGAAAGTTGAAAATTGAATTGTTGAAAAGGACCAATCTGATCGTAACTAAACAAACCACCCATTCCGTGACGCGCACTTAAAAATTTGGTGCGTTTTGCTTTTAAAGGCGCACTGACAGTGAAAAATCCTGTAGTTGGTGCTCCATCGATATTCATCCATTGTCCCCGAATAGTACTTTGCACTTCCATACAGGTTTTAATACCCGTGTGAGCAGGATTAATCGCGTATTGATGTTGGGACCATTGGCTAATGTGAGGCACTTGTTGACCAAGTACCAAAAAAGGAAAAAATATGCCAATTATTTTTTTCATCGAATGATCGTAACGTTTCCTTTTAATTGTTCTTTTCTCGCAGGGTCATTGAAATCGATTACGTAAAAATAAACCCCATCACTCACTTGTTTTCCTTTGTTTGTGCCATCCCACGCCTTGAAGTCGGAGTAACCAGTAATATCAGCAACGATCTCTCCCCAGCGGTTATAAATAAGAACGTGTGTGTTTGGGAATTGATTGATTCCTTCTAATATCCAAGTGTCGTTTGTGCCGTCGTTATTGGGTGAGAAACTACCAGGAATAATGAGGTTATCAGTTATATTGATCGTAACAGCATCGGTCAAGCTACAACCACTTTTTGATGCAGTTAAATAATAAGTTGTCGCTATGTTTGGGGTGACAAAGGGCGCTAAAACGGATGGGTTACTGACCAAAAAGGAAGGTTCCCAGGAATTAGTCATTCCATTTGATTGTCCGGTTAATTGAACTTGTGTCCCAGATGAAACAGTTTGGTCAATGCCCGCATCCACCCACAAGTCAACAACAGACAAGGCGCCTAATGAATACGTGTAGTTTTCTGTACAGACATCAAAACAAGAGCAACTAACCGATAAAACATCGCCATTTTGAAAGGAACTGCTTGTCCAAAATGGACTCAGGGTTGAAGCGACCAAGGTATCGTTGATATACCACGAAAACAAACTGGTATCTTGACAATTTGAAATGTAAGTGACGTAAGTTGTTGGCGTACTTGGACAAATGTTTGTTGTTGGTCCGGCAATTGTGAGCGATACAGGTAAACGATCTAACGCATTCCCAGTCACTACTAGATTAAAAGTAGCTTCTGCTGATAAAGGTGCATTGTTGTTTTTTGCACCATTTACTACGATGTAATAAGTCGTATTTGGCGTAAGACTAGTTGCTGTTAATTGAAAATTACCAGTTGCATTGTTAACGCAATTGGAAACGAGCGAAAAAGTAGAGGCATCACAAGGAGCAAGCGCCTCAATGATTGCCGCTTGTAATTGATTGCCATGATTGGCCTGTGTGTTGAATAGAAGCGATGAAAAAGAAACAACTGCTGTGCCTCCATTCGCATTCGTGGTAAATTTGTACCAAACCGAATTCGTCCCAGTAAAACAAAAGTTAAAGTCATCATCACAATTGGGACAAACAGTTGCGGTAGCCAAGTAATTTGTTCCTGCCACACTTACGTTTGGACAAAGTGAAATAGCAGTGCCACAAGCATCATTTACAGGTTGAGAAAAACCAGTAAGCACACTTAAAAAACAGATTAACAAAAGTTTAACAACACGAATGTGATTCATCGTTTTGACTTGTATTTTGTGTAAATCTACTAAAAATACAAGCTTTTTTAGTAGATTCACGTTCTGTTTTTTTAATAAATGATGGAAATTGCTTTTTTTGGCACGGTCATGGTTACTACAACAGAAAATTGGAAATTATGAAAAATTGTACGCGCTTATTCATTGTTCTTTTGCTAAGTATTCAGGCAATTGCACAACAAAAATTAGATTATGATACCGATTCTCGGTGGTTTTGGGGGTTAAATGTTGGTTCAACTTGGTCCAAAGCAGATGTTGCCAAGAAAAACGATTGGGGATTTGGATTAACAATCGGGAAAGCATTCAATTACAACTATGGTCGTAAATTGAGCTTTGATATTCGTGGACGTTATTTAACGGGCGAGTGGTTCGGTCAAAATTACGACACGACAGATATTTCGGGGATTTATCCCTATAACCTTCCCGGAACGGATTACAGCAGCACATTGGGATATTCCGTGCTAAACCACAAAACACGGGTACACGAATTGAGTTTGGAATTGGTCATACATGCCAATAATTTGCGTGCTCGAACAGGTTGGGATCCATACGTTTTTGGAGGAATAGGTTACAGCTGGTACAAAGCAACTGGTAACTTGCTTGGATCGGACGACAATATCATTCAATACGACCAATTAGTAGCTGCAAATGATATTTCCAAAGAATCCATAACGGATGTGTTTGGTGTGTTACCAGACTATGAAACAAATTTGATTAAGGATCCTGCTCATGAATTTGCACGCAATTGGATGCCAAGTTTAGGCCTTGGATTAGGATACCAATTTGGGAAACGTTTTTCAATGGGAATCGAACACAAAACAACGTTTACCCGTGCAGATAATTTTGATGGATATATTTTGCCTACAGGAAAATATGCTAATGATTGGTACCACTACACGAGTTTATACATGACTTTTCAGTTGCGTGCACAGCCAATTGCTGAGCCAGAAAGACAACCTATTGTTGTCGACCAAACAACGCCAACTGTCAAATATCCACCTATCGTTGATTATAGAAATCCGATGAGTGATGTTACCGTTAATTCACCGAATTACAATTTAGTTGTATCCGTTGCCAATGTGTTGGAACAACAACAAGTTCAATTGACGCAAAATGGCAGACCAATTTACTTTAATTGGAATAGAAATTCAGGAACTGCCTCAGCTAATGTCACGCTCCAACTTGGTGCGAATGTGTTCACTACAATTGGTACAAATCAAGTAGGAACGGATCAAGAAACAATTACAATAATATACGAACGTTTACCGGAGCCTCCAACACCTCCAGTTGTGGTGAAAGTTCCGCCAGTGGTAACGATTACGAATCCAGCAGTCAATCCAAAAGAAGTAACAACGCCTACTTACGCATTTGAAAGTACGGTGTTGAACGTGACGCAACAAAATCAGATTACTGTAAAATTGAACGGACAGAACATTCCGTTTGTGTTCAACCCAACAACGCACCAAGTCACAGGTAATTTATTGTTGATTCAAGGTGCAAACACATTACAAGTTGCTGCCACAAATGCAGATGGTTCGGATAGCAAACAAACGGTGTTGATTTACCGCCCAGTTGTGGTGAAAGTTCCACCAGTGGTAACGATTACGAATCCTGCGGTCAATCCTAAAGAAGTAACATCGGCAACGTACGCATTTGAAAGTACGGTGTTGAACGTGACGCAACAAAATCAAATCACGGTGCAACTAAACGGACAGAACATTCCGTTTGTGTTCAACCCAACAACGCACCAAGTTACTGGTAATTTGTCGTTGATTCAAGGTGCAAACACATTGCAAGTTGCTGCAACTAATGCAGATGGTTCGGACAGCAAACAAACGGTATTGATTTATCAACCAGCACCAATAGTTTTATTGCCTGAAGTAAATTTTGTGCAACCTCAGTCACCAGGACAAGTAGTTGCAGTTGCAAATTACAACATGTTGGCAACGGTGTTGCATGTTACTGCAGCAAATCAAATCACGGTTTCATTAAACGGTCAACAAATGCCATCATCAGCATGGTCATTTAATGCAAATTCACATACAGTGTCAATGAATACCGTTTTAGCAACTGGGAACAATGTCTTTGTCGTAACAGGAACAAATGTTGCCGGAACTGATAATGCTACCACAACCATTATTTTCCGTCAGCCAGTGGTTGAATGCATCAAACCAAGTATCACTGTTATGCAACCAACGGCACTTTTAACAGGTGGCACCGTCAATCAATCAACAATAACAATGACAGCACAAGTGACGGAAGTAGTTTCGGTTACGGCTATTTCTTGCCGATTGAACGGTGTTTTGCAAGCGGCGGGGACTTATACTGCTGGTACGTATTCAAAACCGCTTGACTTGGTCAGTGGTCAAAATGTGATTGAATTGAGTGCAACGAATAATTGCGGTACGACAACAACGTCAAAAACGATTGTTTACCGCGCACCACAAGTTGAAAAACCAGTTATTACGCTAAAATCACCAACAACTTGTCCTGCGCTATTAGCTAGAGGTCCTCAAGTGATAACAGGAACAGTTTCAGGTGTAGCAAATGCTAGTCAAGTAACGATTTCATATAACAATTCGCCTGTTGTGTTTACGTCGACAATTGCAAACAATACCTTAACATTTTCGTGTACGGTAACGGTTTTAGCAAACACACTTAATTTCCCATTGGTTATCACAGCAACGAATCAAGGAGGTGTAACCGTGAAAGAATGTTTGATTTCGATTAAGGATTATGCTGGCGGTGGCAATGATCAAACTAGTCCGGTTGGTGGGGACAAACCAAAACCTTCTCCTACTAAACCGCGCACTCCGATTATTCCAACCGATACCATTAGAAAACCAACAATAACACCGCCGTCTACTCCGGCGCAACCATAAAAAATGAAAAAAAGTCCTTTCCTAAAAGAAGGGACTTTTTTATTGAAATCTACTTGCCAACCGAAGCGAATAGCTTATTTTTGTAATCCAATTAATAATTGAGATGACCAAAGATTCCGTATTAGAAGTATTGGGTTCAATACTTGAGCCAGATTTAAAAAAAGACCTCGTTTCACTTGATTTTATTGAGTCATTACAGGTGAATGAAAACAACGTTGAACTAACTGTTTTTGTTTCCAATCCTGCCTTACATGCACGCAAACGGATGCAAGAAGCGGTTGAATTTAACTTGAAACGTGTTTTTGGTGCGGATATCGCAATTCAATGTCAAGTAAAGCCAATGCCAACCGAGATCAGATCGGAGCATCGTAAAATATTACCAGAAGTAAAGAACGTCATTGCTATTGCCTCTGGAAAAGGTGGCGTAGGGAAGTCAACCGTTACGGCAAATTTAGCTGGTGGCTTAGCGAAAGCAGGCTTCCGAGTTGGAATTGTAGATGCTGATATTTACGGTCCAAGTATGCCAACCATGTTTGATGTTGTTGGGGAACGACCAACGATGATTGATGTAGAAGGAACGCCAATGATTAACCCAGTGATGAGTTATGGTATTAAAATTCTATCCATAGGATTTTTCTCGAGTCAAGACGACGCAATTGTTTGGCGTGGACCGATGGCTGCCAAAGCAATGACGCAGTTATTTACAGATGCTTACTGGGGCGACCTGGATTATTTGTTGATTGATTTACCTCCAGGAACCGGTGATATTCATTTGTCGTTGGTGCAAAATGTACCATTGGACGGTGTCGTTATTGTAAGCACGCCACAGGAAGTTGCTCTTGCAGATGCACGCAAAGGTGTCAATATGTTTAAGTTGGACACGATCAATGTGCCAATTGTTGGTTTGGTAGAAAACATGGCTTGGTTTACTCCTGCCGAATTACCGGACAATAAATACTACATTTTTGGCAGAGACGGCGTGAAGAATTTAGCCGCAGGATTGAACGAAACGTTTTTGGGACATATTCCTTTGGTACAAAGTGTGCGTGAATCGGGTGATGTTGGTAGACCAGCTGTTTTTCAGGAAAATACGCCCATTTCGAATGCTATTGATGAATTAGTTACTACTTTTGTCACAGAAGTCAATGCATTAAAAGCAAAGAAAGCAGTTAAAAAAAACGATGATGGCACTAGATAAAGTTGATTTAGCAGCAAAAATAAATTTTTCAATCAGTGAATTACGTCCACACCTGCATGCAGATGGCGGTGATATGGAATTGGTTGAAATTACAGATGAAGGAATTGCTAAGGTACGATTGTTGGGTGCTTGTAGTGATTGCACAATGAGCATGATGACCATAAAAGCTGGATTGGAAGAAGCTGTCCGTAAAATTGCTCCTGAGATCGTTGCTATCGTAGAAGCTGAGTAAACGAATAAACTATTGAAATAAAAAAAAGGCTGAATGTTTATTCAGCCTTTTGTATTTAATATTCTTTTATTGGATTGGATTTCTAATTAATAAACTCGATTCATTATCATTTTTAGGACCACCGGGAGGCTGTTTTCAGCTGTGTTTACCCGAACAAAATAAACCCCATCTGCTACATAATCAGGTAGTTGGATTAACGTTTGCCCTGTGTTCAAGATCGTCGTGTAAATCGTTACTCCATTTACATCAATGATTGATACAGGGAGTTGATCTACAGCATGTTGTGTATTTATCTGGAAAGTACCTTTGTTAGGATTAGGACTGATACTCACGGCATTTTGTTGATTGTTTTCAGTTATTCCAAGTCCTCCAATAACAAAAACAGTAACGGTATCGTATGTTATTTGATTCGCTAAAAATTGTTCCACCACATATGTTGTAGTTACCAAAGGTTTGACAACAACACCACTTGTATTTGTAGCAATTAACGGTCCATTGAGTTCGTACCAATTACAGTTTAAGTTTGA
>CALJKJ010000036.1 GCA_937973685.1 uncultured Flavobacteriales bacterium
CAGCAACTTCCACGGTAATTCTATAATTTACACTACGTTGTAACGTAATCATTAAAAAAAGGGATATTACTTCGTGACATTTCGATAAATTAAAAACACAACTCAATCTTACTGTGAGTTGTGTTTAAGGGGTAATGATTCTGTAGTACAGCAACTTCCACGGTAATTCTACAATTTACACTACGTTGTAACGTAATTATTGAAAAAAGGGATATTACTTCGTGACATTTCGATATATTAAAAACACAACTCAATCTTACTGTGAGTTGTGATTAATAAATAGTTGAAATAACGGTTAGTGGTAAAAGGATATACTACAAATGAACTTGTATTAACTGCAAATCATGCAGTTCATGTTTTTATTCTGCGCTATTCGAGTGTAATATGCTTTTTTAATTTGTTTACTGAAATTCATTGTTAGTTTTTGATTGGTGTAAACTTCAAAAGGAGTAGAACCGTTTAGAGATCCATGCGGTCTTTCAAACATATAATTATTGATAATAGTTGGTAAAATAAAGTTTACTTTTTCTAATGTTCCTGGTTTGTAAATCCGTAAATATCGTTTCATGATTTTATTGACTGCTTCTATGGATGAGTTAGAAAAACAAACATCTTTTTTAGCAATAACTTTACTTAATACAGGATTAGAATCAGCTTGCAATAATTGACTTATTGGCAGTGTATGGTTTTCAGCTCCTCCATCTGCCATTATTTGAATGGAACATGGATGATCAGGATGATATTGATGAATCGTTGAAATAGCCATTTTTAAAGCGTTTAACACATTTTTAGATGAATTACCTAGTCCAATATTCCACCCTAAAATGGCTTTTGAATAATTATCTGAAACAAAAACAATCCCAACCTTTTTTCCGTCATCTAACTTCCAATAGGTCGTGTCAACGTGTAAATATTCATTTGGTTTTTTTGTAATCAGAACTAAATAATTTTCTTTTTGTTTTTTCCATTTACGCTGTAAATTAAGTATGTTAACATATTTGTAAAAAGTACTTTTTGAAATGTTTAACTTGTTTTCTCTCAGCAATAAATAGTATATAGATATTCCTGGCCAACATTTAAAATGATCATTTGAAAAAGCATTTTTCAATGTTTGAACTTCATAAGGAGATAATTGCAACGGATTTTTTTTAAAACACAATGAGAGTGATGAGTTGTCACATTTGTATTTTAATTGGGCTAATTGAGCATGGTAAGATGCTCTTGACATGTTAAAGATCTTACAAGCTAAGTTAGTTTTAAGAATCGTCGCAAGTTGTTGGATTGAATTAATAAGTAATTCTCTTTTTATGTTAGGTTGCACATATTTATGGATACTAATCCAAACTTTTGTAAAAGTTAGAATTAACGTTTTAAGCTTCTGATGTTTCTCAAATATTTCAAGATAGTTAAGTGCTTCTTCATTCAATTTCGCAAATTCATTACCAATGTAATCATCAAAATTTATATTTCTCCAAGTTGAAGCAGTAGAGTGGGGTATTTGATTTCGAAATTTTTCCGGTAAAAGACTTTCCTTTTTTTGATTGTAAAGCCAAATAATAAAACTATGATACTTGTTTCGTTGGCATACGATATTAGAGTCCATGTAGTGAAATTATAGTTTATTAAATATTAATGAGTTTTTTAAATAGCATTAATGAATTTGAAATGCGCAATAGATATTAAAAATAGGTTCATTAAAGAATAAAGACAGTTATTTTTATCCCCCCCCCCAAAAAAAAAGTTGCCATCTAAACAAATCTTAAGCCCATAATTGTTGCATTCAAAAAAAATAGAACAAATACTAAAAATTTTTAGAATCAATCTCTGTGCGAGTTTCATTTTGATTGTGTTAGTTTGTTACTGATTATTTCATTATGAAAATTATGATTCACATTAACAATATAAAATGAAAAATTAATAACTAAATACTAATCAATTAAACCAGTACAACATGAAAATAACACATTTAATGAACAAAATTTTAGCAATATTTTGTATTTCAATTTGGACTCATTCCTTATTAGGTCAATCAACAACTCCTGGTCTTGCAAATAGAAACATCGCATGGCCATTAAAAACTCCTTCAAGTCAATTTGTATATGCATTTCCCGGTTTTATTGGGCAAGGAGTATTGGCAAAACAAACTGAAACTGGTGAAGATTGGGTTTATGATATCAAACCTTATGTAATAAATGGTGTTCAAACGGGATACATTGTATGTGGTTTTACAACAGCAAAAAACATGTTTTATTCTGAAAGTCATATATCACCACCTGGGTTACATTATGAGGACCCAATTGACGTTTCTAGTACCTCTTTTGATGATAGACTGAACACATTTGGAGATTGTGGCAGAAGACTTGCTCATGACGAGTGGTTATCGCAATACAGATCTATGGTGGGAATGTATGATTTGAATGGAAACCTTGCATGGTGCAAAGGAGGAAATCACTGTGTTGGTTTAAATTCAATTATGCAAACAGCAGATGGTGGTTTCATTGCTATTGGTGATAATTTCGGTGCTTCATATCGTCAAAATGGGATTGCTTATAAATACAACCCGACTTCAGCGAACTCACCAAGTATGATAGCACAATTACCTGCAAATTTTACTACTCAAAGTAGAATTGATCACATAGTTGTATCAAAATACGATGCAAATGGAAACGAACAATGGAGTTATTTATATGGTCCTGAAAGTTTTGGCTCAGACCTTGATACAAACCAGGTAATTTATTTAACCCGTTGTGGTTCTAATGGTCAAGACATAGCTTACAATCCAGTAACGGGAGGGTACACCATTTTAGGTAATCTAAAAGCAGGTTCAAATAGCTTAGCTTCAATGTTAGTAATTAATATCAATGCACAAGGGTTTATTGTAAATCCGCAAACCGATATTAGAGAAATTACTAGTCCAAAAGGTATTGTATCTTATTCCTTATCATGCAACAGTAACGAATGTATAGTTGCATCGCGTCAAGCTCCACCTATAAATTTAAATTATAAATCAGCTGAGTTATACAAAATAAATCAATTGACGTTACAAAATGCTTCTGGGTGGGTCGATAATCCAATTCAATCCAATTCTGGTGATAACCGCTTTTCTATTTTTCAAGATTGTATACTTGATAATGCAGGTAATGCAATCGTTACACTAATGGAATTAGAAAGTTTTGCAGGTGGAAGTGGTACAAATTTCGGTGAAGGTTCAGTAGTGAAATATAATTCAAATGGTGTTTTAGTGAATAACACATCAATTGGTAATATCAGAGCTTATGATATGAGAATGGGTATTACTGCCTCCAATGATGGTGGCTATGCAATTGTAACGTCAAAAAGATCAAAAGATGCAAATGGCGTAGAAATTGTTCCGGATATAAACGCTCAACCATGGGTGGGGCCTCTACAAAATTTCCTAAATCAAGTTGAATTACCAAATTACACAAATCCTAATACATGTAACTTAGAGCTAGGAACATGGAATACCGATACATACGTAGCAAAATTAGATGCAAATCTAGTTGTACAATGGGATAAACAATTTGATTCGGATGATAAACTTCCTGAAAATTACCCAGGTGATTTCAAAAAACAAGAATGCATGTATAGAATTGCAACAGATCAAGATGGAGCTTTTGTTGTTGTCGGTAATTCATCTCATAATACAGATGATTATTTCGCCGCTAAAATATTTTCTGATTGCCAAAATAAATTAGCATACGACATCAAAGATGTTACTGATAATGTCTATGAAACGTCTTCTTCTGAAGTTTGGTCTTCACCTAAAAGAGTTGTAGGAAAAGTATTGATTAAAGCAGGTCGTACATTAACAATTTCAAATACAACGATTGAATTTGCGGATTCAAAAAGAGTTGGTGTAAACACTAGGATTGTAGTGGAACCAGGTGGCAAATTAATTGTTACGAATGCAACCCTAACTTCCATTCAAGCATGTGAAAAAGCAATGTGGGATGGAATTGAAGTACAAGGTAATCCATCGTTGCGCCAATCACCAACAAGTAATCAAGGGTGGGTGCAATTTTCCAATAGCTTTGTAAAAAATGCGCGCGAAGCAGTAACAACGAGAGCTTTGGTTGCAAGTGATAATGCTTCAACTGATTGGAGTAAAACGGGTGGTGGTATAGTTACAGCTACGAACACTCAATTCATTGATAACCGTAGAGATGTTGAATTCATGGCTTACCAAGGTTACAGTTCAACAGGTGCCTTATTGAATAATGCTAGTTCATTAAGGTTATGTACCTTCATTACAACGGATAGTTATGGAGATGGTGGTACGATGATCGACCCAGCACCACACATTACAATGTGGAAAACAAGAAACGTTGAATTAACAGGTAATAATTTTGAAAATTTGCGATTAAATGTTGCCGTTGATAAAAAAGGAATTGGTATTGCAACCATTGATGCAGCTTTTGTTGTTGATATGTCATGCACAGGATTTAGTTCAGTAACATATCCTTGTCCAGGTCCTAATGTAAAATCTAAATTCACAAATCTATACAGTGGTGTTATTGTGTCTAACGGTGCTAATAATACTGCATTTACTGTTCAGAATGCCTTATTTGCAAACAACTTATATGGAATTCGCATTGAAGGTGCACATTATGGCAAAGTCTATAAAAACAATTTTAGTATTCCAAATGCAAAAATTGCGAATCAAACAAAATACGCATTCGGTGTATACATGGCTGGTTCGTATGGTTGTGACATACAAGAAAATATGTTTACCGACAACAATGGAATTTTGAATAATTCGCAAGCAGGTGCCGCAAACATGGGGGTTTACATTGCCAATGCTGATCTAGCCAATGGTGGTGTGAAACATTATAGAAATGATTTTACAAACATGGATGTTTCTACGCAGGCAGTTGGGTTAAACAACTCACTTCAAATTGATTGCAACCGCTTCTACCACACAAACAATGCCCTATACGCAGACATAAGTGCTGTTGCTGGAGTGCTAGCAAACCAAGGAAGTTGTGGGATTAATCCCAATATTAATCCAACATTACCGCAAGCCAACGAGTTTTACGGCAATTGCAATGGGGCTAACCGTGTTCAAATAAACAGTGCAACAAGTAACTTGTGGCAGTACAATTCGTTTAGCACTGCAGATGTTGGAATTACTCAGTCGTGTATTCTTGGAACAAGTAATTACAACAATTGTTTTTTTCTAAATCAATATAATCGAGAAAATTCATGCCCGAGTGCATTTACTTCGATCAATGGCGTATTGCAAAAAATGGCTGAAAACAAATCGGAAATAACAAATACATTAAAATTGATCGATGGTGGAGATTCAAATGGCATTGCCAATACCATAGCATCAGAAACAGATGGCACGAATTTGCGCAATGCGCTAGTTGTATATAGTCCTTATTTAAGTGAAGCATCCTTGTTAGCAGTATTAAACAAAAGCATTGCATCTGGTCAAAAGGCACAAATTCTAAGAGAAAATGCTCCGTTTACAGAGAAAACCCGCAACGATATTTTTAATTCTGATCTTGTAAATTCAGATAAAAATCAGTTGCTTGCAATTGCAGGTGAATCGCCACTGACAACAATAACGAACCTCGTTAATTTTTATGTGTCAGAAAATAGAATGTTAGAAAACGATTTAATTGGGCGTTACATTTCAGAGAACGACAATGATGCTGCAATTAATTATTTCAACAACAATCCGAGCAAAGAAGCCTTAGCGTCTATTATTCCACTCACATTGGGTGTAAACAATGAAAATGCACTTTTAAACATCAATAATTTATTGAACCTCGCACAAGATGTATCAACTACAAAACCAGAAGAAGCGCAATTAATTGCTGACTATTGTCAAATGTTTTTACTTTTTGCTGAAATTGACGAAAAAGAAGGAAGTATTTACAGCATGAATCAAACAGAAAAAGAGCAATTAGTAAGCATTGCAAATAATCACGAAGAATTAGCGCCACTTATTCGAAATAGAATTAACTTTGTTTCAGGTGTTTATCCTTATGTTGACGGTTATGAATTAGATGGGAAAAGAAGTTCACTTGCAGAACAGGCGATAACGTATGATGTTTTACCAGTTACAATGTATGACTTCAACTTATATCCAAATCCTGCAACATTCAGGTTAAATTTTGATTTTAATTTAGGCTATCAAACAATGAAATGCATTCAATTATTTAGTGTAACAGGCCAAGAAGTTGTCAATTTCAATACAATTGAGGATTTAGTCGAGTTAGATACAAAAACGATAACAAATGGAGTGTATTTAGTAAAAGTTTCTTTCAAAGAAGAAAACCGAGACACACAACTCAAAAAATTAGTGATTCAAAAATAATGCGTAACCTAAAATTAGTTATAGCCTTTCTTTGCGTGTGTGCTTCAGCACACACGCAAATTGGGTATAATCTAACGCATACGTTCGATCCAAATATTTCGATTCACACATCAGTTATTGAAAAGAACGATACCTTAATTATTTTTGGAATAAAGCAAGTAGGAAATGCTTTTAAACAAAGATACCTGAGATATTGTAATCCGTCAACGGGTGACATATACAGAGATGTGAATTTATCCGATACGAGTGGATATGCAGGAGGTCTTCCATGTTTTGAAAGTGTTTTACATAACAATGTAATCTATTTGCTGAATGGTAGAAGACAAAATAGTGATACTACAATTGCAAAATTGCAAAAACTAGATGCCTTTGGAAATGAGTTATGGAACAAACAATACAACATTGGTAATTACTTTGCAACATTTAACGATATTGAAATTATTAGTGACTCCGTGCTATTACTAACAGGTGAAATTGAGAGTAGTTACGGTAATTTAGATGTGCGTTTGTTATGGATTGATACAAATGGTACAGTTATCAACGAACGCATTTATCCCAAACCGTATATTCAATATGGTTATTTTGTAGATAAATTTTTAAATGGGGATCTTCTACTTTCTGGAGCAAATAGAAATGGTAATTTTAGAACATTCACTAGACTAAAACCAAATGGTGATATAATCTGGAACACTAATGTAGGTGGAAACGGCTATAATTATGGGGTGAGCTTTCTTTCACCCAATGATTCTTCAATTTATTATTTCGGTAATTATGCCTATTCAGGACAAGTGAGAAGACCTAGAATATTGAAATTAAATGCAGCAGGAGATACCATTTGGTCGTACCGTTTCCCTGAATACAATGGAATTGATGCAGCTGAAGATAATGGTTATGAAACTGGTGTTTTAGGAAATAACAATTCAATCGTAGCTTTAATGCGCTACAAAGATTCCATAACTTATAATAATAGGTACATTCTGCAAGGATTAACGACAGATGGGGTTCCAAAATGGAAACGAAAAATATCCATTCGTGTTTCTAGTAATTACATAACGAACTTAAAAAAAATGTCCAACGGAGATTTTGTTGTTACTGGTTATGCTTTTGCAGAGTTTCAAAATGGCACTGTAGAAGATGGTTGGTTGGTTCGTGTCAATTGCATAGGCTTACATGAACATCCAGTAGATAGTATAAGTATTAGTGGTCAATTTCAATCAGTACAATTAAACAATTTCGCCAATCATTTTTCACATGCCACAGTAGATTGGGGAGATGGAAGCCCTATAGAAATTCAAGAATCAAATTATTCAGACAGTCTTGAGCACGTAATTTTTAATCACACCTATTCATCACAGGGTAACTATGATTTAACAGTCAAAACCATTGCCTGCAATGACACCCTTATTCATCAAATACCCATTGAGTTACTTAGCTCTGGCTTAGACAATGATTTGCTAAATGTTTTTCCAAACCCAAACAACGGAGAATTTTCATTGATGCTCAAACACGATGGCAATGCAGAGATAGCCATCTACGATAACATCGGCAAATTAATCTTTGTGAAATCAGAAATAGACCTAAATCAACCTCAAAAAATAACCGTCGACAACCTATCCAACGGCATTTATCACGTCGTCGTAAGAACCGCCACCGCTCAATTCATGACCAAAATAAAGGTGATGAAATAGTGTGTTGTTTTTAGAGATAAAGTAATTACTTTTTATGGGAAACATAGCTATTTCAATAGACAAACAAATTGAAAAATTAAAATCAAGACGAATTGATTTTGAAGATTATTCCGAACAAAAAATCAAAGAAATTCTTTTAGATTTAGGCTACTATAGACTAGGTTTCTATTGGTACGACCTTCGTAAAAAGGATGTTTTAATGATATTTTATTTTAACAGAACATCAATTTTGAAAACTCTGTAGGTCAGTATAAAGCATGAGAAAAGTAATAGTATATAATAATAACACTAAAAATGAAAAAACGACATTGGTTCTATGTATTCATCATCTCTTGTATCACAATTTACTTTGTATACTTATTAATCTTGAATACTATTAATAAAGATTATACATTCGGTTACATAGATTTTTCTAAAGATGAAATACAAAATTTCAGTGGACTTTTAAGCGTGATTTATGGAGTTTTTGGGATAATTTTGATTATCGACACAATTAAACAGCAGGAAGAACAAAACATACAAGCTCAAAATAAAAAAGAAGAAGAAGAAAAAAATGAATTAAAATATAAACTTGAATTGCTTAAGGTTGATTTGAAGAATATAATGGAGGATATGACCCAAAAATCGGAGTATATTTCAGATTATGTTCAAGAATTAAAAACCTCTTCAAATAATGCATCAATTCTAAGACAAACATCCTCAAGAAATTTCACACGTGCAATTGAAATGGATCGTCTGGCAATTTTTAAATCATTTAAACTATATTGGCCAGATCAAGTTAATTGGATAAAGGATTTTAGTCAATTATATAATATTCTAGATTACCTGCCTCAATTTTATGAAAGTGTATACGAAAAGTATGACTACCATAGCAAGGATATTTATAAGAAGAAAATGGATGTTAGAACTGATTTAATTCTTTTAATGCAACGATGTGACGATACTATTTTAAAACTTGAGAACAACTCTGGAGGGCTGAATTTTAAATTTGTTATTGATGTTATTTCGAAACTAAAAAATGATTACGAAGAAAATATTGTTTCAGAATCTCAAGTTAATGGCTCAGAATTACAAGAAACGAATTTTCAAGATTTGAAAACGCTTGTTATTGATGTGTTTATTGATAAAGCCACTAATATTGCTGAAGGTTTTCCATTGCCCACAGGCCTATTTCCATTAATAGCCTTCTGTAACAATATCAATATCAAAATAGATCACATTAAAAGTGAGAATATCAATTTTGGAATGATGTTGGAAAATCAAAACAATAAGATTTACCTCAATGATGATTCAACATTAAAAAAGGTAACAGAAATTTATAATAAAATTCCTAATTGAAAAAAATTGACAAAATGGCTAAGCAAGCAGAACAATTTGTCGAAGAAGAATTAGTTAATCAACCTCAAAAGATGGGTTCTAGTAAGGTCACGCTTTCATTATTTAAACATTTGAAATTCAGTGGTTTTAAAAATTTAACATTGAATATGTATACTGATTTCAAAAAAGGTATTACATTTGTTCCGTCGGTTTTAGATTTGTACACCGTAAGACCTGAATTAAGGTCATCTTCTTTCGAAAGTATTTTTACTAACAATAATACACCTCCTATGCCTCTCAACGATGCACACTTAGGAGGTTTTCTCTTTTTTTAAACATATGAGTAACGTTTACACTAAAATACCACTTAGCTTTCAAGATCAAATAACTTTGCTCAAGGATAGAGATTTATTAATTGGTGACGAGCCTAAAGCACTTTCGTATCTACAAGAAATAAGCTATTACCGTTTAAGCGCCTATTTTTTACCTTATCAAGTAACCAAAGATAAATTTGAAAACAATATCACGTTCGATCAGATTATTAAAACCTATTCGTTTGACAGGGAATTACGCTTATTGGTTTTTGATTGTATTGAAAGAATTGAAGTAGCAATCAGAACTCAGTTTATTTATCAAATGTCAACTCATTATAACGATAGCCATTGGCAGGATAATCAAAATCATTTTATTACACCCTATTATAACAAGATTGGCAATTTAGTAAATCCATTTGCTGATTTTCAAGCAATTATTTCTAAAGCAAAAACTGCTCGAACACCCGAAACTTTTGTAAGACACTATATCAATAATTATAGTAAACCAGCCAATCCACCCAGTTGGATGTCTTTTGAATTATTAACCATGGGCGAATTGTCACATATTTATAGGGGGTTAAAAAACAACTCTGACAAAAAACGGGTAGCAGATTTTTTTGATGTACACCCAACCGTTTTTACATCGTGGTTACACACGCTAACCTATATTAGAAATATTTGTGCCCATCACAGTCGCTTGTGGAATAGAGATTTAGCAATTGAACCCGAAAAATTACTAAAGCCAAAAGGAAATTGGATTGACAAACCGTTTGAAAATAACAGAAGAGTATTTTATTTTTTATGTATACTTAGGTATATGTTACTTAGAGCCAATCCTGGTAATAGCATGAAGCAAAAGGTGGAAAAATTATTTAAAAAATATCCAACTGTACCAATTAAATATTTGGGAATTCCATCTGATGGAAATGGGAATTTATTGGATTGGCAAAATGAACCACTTTGGAAATAAATGACCTTTTAAAAAATTAACATGCATTATAACCGAACCAATTTTACCATTAATGCTTTTGCAACTGAAAATTTCAGAGCTTTTACTGATGCTTATTCTATTCAAATCTATAATGAAATAAAAGAACAGGGTAAAGATTACATCATTGGGATTAATGAGCAGGAATACCAAGAATATCTTATTGAAAGATATTCTTTAGAACCCTTAGAAATTATATCTTCAAGTGAAGATCGTAAAGTACCAATTCAGAAAAAGAAAAAAATAAATAGAGAATATGACGGTCGTCTAATTGACGTTGACATTTATGTTTGTGAAGTAGTATATAATTTCGAAGGTTCTCCGATTTTGTTCAAATTCAAACCGAGTAGATGGATAATGCAATCCAAAGAAATTAAAGTTAATTCAGAACTACTCACTGTAAGTTTTAGTTTTATTATCTCTAAACAGGATGAAAAATTGTACAATAGCGAAAAAAACAACGTGTTTTCAGCGGCATTCTCAAATGTAATAAACATAAATGTGGATGTAGATAATTGGAATAATTCTTTGCCTAAATTAGTGAATAGACATTTTACATCCTTGAAAGAGCATTATCAAAAAGAAAATTCATTTTTCGAGGCGATTAAAGTTAATGTAGATCCACATACTAAAACGGTATTTACTCCTCCAACAGTAAAAAAGAAATCAATCCCACAACCTCCGACCTCTAAAAAGGAATTTACCCAATTCCCAACTTGGCCTATGGAAACATATCAAGATACTTTGACGGTTTTGTTTGAAACCGGGAAATCGATGGAAAAGAAGCCATCTACTTACCGTGATAGAGACGAAGAGGATTTACGCGACTACTTTATTACACTATTAGAAACAAGATACGAGGCTGCAACTGTTGGTGGTGAAACTTTCAACAAAGGTGGTAAAACTGATATTCTAATTAAATATCAAGATGGATCTAATCTTTTTGTAGGTGAATGTAAATGGTGGAAAGGTGAAAGCGAATTCAATGCTGCTATAAACCAGCTATTTGATAATTACTTGACTTGGCGCGATTCCAAAACAGCATTGTTATTTTTTGTGAAGAATAAGGAAATCACAAAAGTTTGCGAGAAGATTAAGAAGGAGGCAGAAAAACACTCATATTATAAAAAGTTTGATAAATCAAAAGGTGAAGGAAGATATTCATTTGTTTTTCATCTCCCAGGTGATCCTGAAAAAGAGATTTTCTTGGAAATAATGGCTTTTCATTTTAATGAAGAATAAATAATATAATGGCAAGATATTCCCCGCAATTTAACGCGTTTAAACTTGTATTAAAATTTGACAAGATAAACTTCTACTTAACCTGGAGTGCTTTTATTCTAGCATTAGTTCCAATTATTATAGACCAGTTTGACTTAATTAAAAAAAATAATGAAGATGTTAAATCTATTATTGAAATTTTCAGTATGATAGTCATTCTTGCTGGCTTTATTATTGTTTCCATTAAGGACTTTTATTTATTTCCAAAAGCAGAAACAAAAAGGCGACATGATTTTATTGACAATGGTTTAGGTGTAACTTTTTCTTTAAGAAATTCTGAAGATTATTACACAAATAATGATTTAACTCCTGGGATGTATAAATTAGGTGTTAACCTTTTTCAAAACGTATATTTCACCACTCTAATTTCTAAAAAAATGCGCCCAAAACATATTTGGAAAGCATCATCTTTTGCTGGAGTTTTTATTCTAATAGCTATTTATGGTTTGAAAAATAGTCCAATTGCACTTCCAATTCTTCAATTTTTATTTTCTGCTAGTATCCTTGGCGATTTGATTAAACTACTTCTTTTCGTAAATAGAAATGAAAAAATATTGGATCAGGTAAAGACATTTTTTAGTGCTGGAGTTAAAAATGAATCAATCATTCTAAAAAATTACATCGAATATGAAACTAATCTTGCTTGGGGTATGATTTTGTTGGATGATACAATCTTTAATAAATACAATACTGAAACAGAACAAGAATGGCAAGCAATAAAAAACAGATATAATATTCATGGTTAGTTTAAAAACAATTTTAACAAAAAAAGCGTCAGAATACTTCATTAGTCATGGAAGTACTGAACGTGCCAAGATAAACACCTCAATTTCTACTATAAAAACTAGAATAAAATCAGATTTCGGAAAAGATGTTAATGAAGTTAAAATATTTGGATCTTGGGATAGAGATACTACTCTACCACGGTATTATGATATCTTATCTGATGTTGATATTATGATTGTATTTAATCATGAATTTTTAAATCGGACACCTGAAACATATAGGAAATGGGTGAAAGAATTTGCAGAATATCGTTATGCAACATCAATAATTCAAAAAGATTTTCCAACAGTGCGTTTGGATATGAATCATATTACGTTTGATCTAATCCCTACAAAGATTGATGGTTTTCTTTTTCAATCTCATTATATTCCAGATAAAGGAAATAATTGGATGATAACTGATCCATTTAAATTTACTGAATCTGTGAAATCTGCAAATTCAAATAATAATTCTATAGTTAAGCCTATTTTGCGGTTAATAAAAGCTTGGAATGCTCATAACAATTATCCTTTTAATTCTTATGTGTTGGAAAAATGGATTTTGGAAAACGTCAGTTTTTGGAATAAGGATGTTGAATCTGGATTTTACACTGCTGCCAACTCATTTACTACATGGGGTTTAACTACATTTCAGCAACAGAAAGTGACATCATTAAAAAATAACATTGGAAAAATAGAAGATTGTTTAAAAAAGAATAATCTCATAGGAGCTATGAGTTGGCTTGATAGAATTTTACCATGAAAGACACCATAATTCAGAATATTAAAGTTGATGTAATCGAACTGTTTAATGATGTGATAAAAGTTATCATTCTTAATAAAAAAAAGGAAAAGCGGTCTTCCTCCTCATCTTCACAGCTTCAGCTTTTTTGTTTGCAAGGGTAATACAAAGTTTCGCTGCGCTACACCCTTGCAAACACCATTCACTTAGCCAGTCGTTCAGAATTCTCTCCTTGGCTGTTCACTAAAAAGACTTTGCCTGTTCATCTCTCGTCGTCAGGCGCTGCTCTCTGCCACCCCAGAGCACACGTCAGTGTGTGAAGACGACGTTTAGGCGAACTAGCGCCGTTAAACGGAGGTACCCCGTTCTTGCTTCGAAGTAATAATCAATGTACTTCACCCACTTTTGTGCACTCTTCCCCAAAATAGGTGCTTCCTGAAGCTCGTCCCTCACTCACGTCCGCACTAAACTTCTCACTTCATTTCCGCTACGCGTTCATTCTCGCTCAGTCAATTGGGGTGTCACCGCAGCTTGTGTTATTGCTCGCCTGCTACTTCGCTCAGGCTGCGGGCTTGTAACAGTTTTTGAGATCCCTATTGATAGTGCAGTGTTCCTTTCGTTCCTACAGTCACACCGCACCTAAGTCCGTTAAGCTATTTGAGTTTACTTTTCGCCAAGAGTCTTCCTTTCTCGGGCATTGAGCCTGTCGAAATGCACACACTTGATTTTATTTCTTTCTTCGTTTTTCAAAAACCTGCGCCAAGCCCTTGTGCATACTGCATAGGTCGCCCACGGTTGCTTCCTAAAGTCAGCTCCCTCTTTGGGCTTTCACCTTCGCTCAACTCGCGGCGGCTCGCGCACTTCTCTCGCTTCATTTCATTGCACTTCATTTCGCTTGTTCCGTTTGCTTCACAAACTCCAGTTGCCCCTCCGTAGGGCTACGGGGCTGCCTTTCATTTGTTCGCCGAAAGCCTTCCTCCGTCGGCTTTGCTGAAGGCTCTTTTTCCTTTATCTCGATTTTCAACTAGTGTCCTCGATTTCGACTTAAGAAACTGGTAGCTCGACTTTGGACGATTAAAGCTTCCTTGATTTTGCACATTCCCCATTTTTCAAAAAAGGTCATGTACAATATCAATCCAGCAGTTATCAAATCTATTCTTTCACGTCTTCCAAAAGATCAGTTCATTTTGCAAGCACGTTTCATCCGTCGTCAAATACCCAAAGCTGTTCCAGGCTCCAATCGTCAGGCTATGTTCATCAACTTGTATCAGTGGTGTAGGGTGTTTTACCTGCAGCGTTTCATCAAGTAAACGTGAAATAAAAAAAACAAAACAAAATTAGGGACATGTCTTTCATTCCTGCAAGTTCAAGCCCTCCGGGTTTCGCTTAAAATTTTTCGGCTAGTATTCTTTTCGAGCTGATAAACTTGTAAAGAAAATTTTTAAGTCGAAAAGCTTGCATCCACTTATCCAGCCCCTTGTAATGCGCTTTCTTTTTTTTCTTTTTTTCTTTTGAAAAAATTCTGCTGCGCAAGCAAAAAAAAACGCCACCCATTGCTGAGTGGCGTTACCATTTATAACCGATAAATTAAGAATTAATGCGTTTCCACAACCATTTCAGAAAGATGCTTACAACAAAACTGACGGTAGCACCAATAATTGCTAAGATCATCGTTTTGATATAGTCCTGCGTGTCGATGGTCGCAGTAACGGTAAACACTGTTCCGGTTAACGTGCCTAGGATTGTGGTGCTGTCCTGTTGGTAATGCATACAATTGAAATTATTGGTTAAACTACTGTTTCGCTTGGTGCGCCAGGAGTTGCAGATGTCAAACGAAGATTGATCGCATATTGCTCATAATCTTCTCCAATTTCTTGGTCCACATCAATACCAACCATACTAACCACACTTGTTAGTTCTGATCCCGTTTTAAAGCGATTTCGTCTTTTTGTTTTTAAACTGATGGTTAAATCTTCACTTACCCCAGTTGTTGAACTGTTTTCTGCCATTTTTCTCTTGTTTATTCGCTGAAATAGGTAGAATACTATTCCAGAGAAAATGAATACTACTAATTGAATCAACCAACTCAATCGGTTGACTTGTCGAAGTTTCCCATAGACGGAATCGCTGCTTGACTGACAGCTGTTGCAACTGCACCACCAATGATGAGGTAACCACCAATTGCAACGATTGCTGAAGGCAGTGCCACTGGGGACGAAATCACAGCAGTTCCTGCAGCTGCTACAACAACCCCAATTGTTCTCATTTTTCTAAAAAATGGTGGAGTGTCCGCTTTGCAACGCACCAAATACGACTTCAACTGATCCTTGAATTGACTTTTTCCTCGTTGAACGAGTAACTTGTCCTGAATGCGCTTTTTCATCGTTTAGGATTAAAGTACTTCAGCAATGTGAAGCGAGTTATAAGCACCATTTTTCAAGGAATAAAAGGAACCATTCAATTGCTGCATGAATTCAATCTTTAACAAAAATAGTTGAGTAGTTCCAATTGCCGGAATTGCAGCAGGAGTGAGGGTAACCGTGGTTTGCGTTTGATCAATCGGAAGATTAACAGGTGTTGAAAGCTGCAAATCTTTTTCATTTGTATCAAAGTCCAAACCAACAAAACCACATGAAAATTCAACATGTGTTGCACCTTGTGGATAAGCGATATCCAATTGCGGAACCAAATCAGTAATGACGATTTCACCTGTACCGGTGTTAACAGTGAATGCTTTGTAGAGAATAGACCCCAAAAGAGCGGTTTTGTTAAAGTCGAAACCTTTTAACAATGCAATTCCTGCAGGCACTTGAATTCCTTGGGAAACCACTCTGTTTCCGCGGTCATTAACTGTGTCCAAATTTTTGATTGCAGTCATCAATTTGGTCATTCGTGCAACAACTCTGTTATCCGATGCATTCATTGCGAGCGGTCGCACAGCATCACGCAACAGTTTCCCTGAACCAGCAGAGCTTCCAAATTCCTTTCCATTTTCACGCGTTCGTTCAAATGCTGGATCATTAGCGATACGTTTTGCATCAACGGACGTTTTCATCCGCGCCAAGTTCCCATCCTTGGTCTTGTAGAAATTGACGTTATCCAACGTCCCTTTCAATTTAATTAAGCCGGATTGTCTTGCCATAGCTTTTAAATTTAAAGTGTTTTTCAGCCCATTATTAGGTTGGCCAATGCACCTGTCAAAGAAGCAAAACGATCTAGAATTGTGCACACGAAAAGTTCTTCAACACTGCAAACATCCAATGAAAAAAAACACCGACCTAGCGGGCGTGTCGTTTCATATACTTTATGCTGTTTTATACTGATTTAGCATATTTATACAAGCAAAAAATCAATTAATTTTGCTAATAATTCAAGGCAGTGTTAAGCATAGATAGAGTATAGATAGAGTATAGATAGAGTATGAAAACCACACATCAAACATGAAGCGAATTGCTATTTATCCAAAAGACATAATGATCATTACTGGAAAAGGAGAAAGTTACTCCAGAAAGCTATTAAGAAAGATCAAGGAGCATTTAAACAAACAACCCCACCAATTTGTAAGCTTCGATGAATTTTATCACTACACAGGCTTAAAAAGTGATCTAACAAAAGACTAAACTACCTGCTTTAATTTTGCTGTTATTTGGTTGATTTTAATCAATTAATCATTATCTTTATAGGAC
>CALJKJ010000037.1 GCA_937973685.1 uncultured Flavobacteriales bacterium
TATTTCCAGTAAATTGGTATTGAGCAATTGTAGCTGCAACAATAATCGAATCACTTCCGTTACAGTTTTCATCGATACCATTGTTTGGTATTTCTACTGCTCCAGGATGAATTCCAGCAATACTATCTTTACAGTCAGTACTATTTGTTACATAACCAGTTGGTTGTGTACAAGCAATTTGTGTAATAAGCGCATTTCCATAACCATCGTTATCAAAGTCACGGTAGAATGTTTGTGCTAAACCAATAGCAGCATTAGCATCATTACAATCATTTGCATTGGTAACATATCCTATTGGTTGAACACAAACGTTTTGTGTAGCTGCGGGATTTCCTAATCCATCGCCATCACTATCTTGGTAATACGTAACAGATGTTGCCATTGTTAAGTTGATCGTAATAATACTGTCACAACCCGCAACGTTTGTAATGGTATCCATTTTGATACCGCTTGTCGTAAAAGTCGCTCCACTTGGCGCTGTGTATGTTCCACAAGCTGTAGCCGAAATAGAAGCAGTTGTTGCATTTTTTACGGTCAATGTTAAGTTGATGATGCTATCACAACCTGCAGCATTTGCGTTTGTCAAAGTTTGCGTGTATGATCCTGAAGTAGCGTATGTTTGTGTGTTCAAGGTATACGGACCACAATGAGTAACAGTTAGATTTTTAACAGTTGTACAACCTCCACTAGGCGTAACAGAAGCCCAAGTTGGACCAACACGTAGTTCATCAATTTCTGCTTTTGGTGTTGCAGATGAATTTCTAATACAAATGGAACTAAAAGTTGTAAAAGTTGCAGTACCTGAATTGTTTGTAACTGTAGTTGTTGGTTCTGTACCTCCTAAACTCGTTGGGTTTACCCACAAAGAAGCGACAGTTGGACTAGTCGAACGGTCAAATTTTACAACCACCAAATAGGTTGTTCCAAAAGTTAAATCGACAGGATTTTCTGTATAGGTTATTGTTCCAGTTGAAATATTAGAAATATTCAAGCGAAAATTAGCTCCGGCATTGGAAGAAACAATTCCTAAGCGGGCTCCTAAACTTGAAATGGAAGCACCAGCAGTAGCACCAAAACTCATGAAATAACCATTTGCAGAAGCAGTTGCACTTAACTGCGTGTTATCGATTACTTTAATTAATAATGAGTAATACTGAACATTAGCGGTTGTTGCAGTAAAAGAGCGATTGATGTCTCTTGGAGTTGTTGTGTTGGAACCAGGTAAATAAATTTTATTTCCAACAGACGCTGCCAATCCTGTGTAATTCAAACTTCCAGCAAGCACATCTATTGTACCAGTACCAGTTGTTGCAGTATTACTATGTGTTGCCCAGTTGTTGGAACCGATCGCATCACTTGCTGTCGTTAAATTACCGCCAACAAATCCTGGTGTTGTGTAATTGAAGTTTTCATACAAAGCAACTTGCCCAAAGCTTGTTCCTGTAAGTATCAAAAGTGTAAAGAGTAAGATTCTTTTCATAAAAAAGTTTTTTACAAAAGTAGGAAAAGCACTTCAATTATTACGCATAAAAAGCGCAATAGAAATCAACAAAAACAAGCATTTGTTAGTGTTTAACTTGTTGATAAGCAGCTAATTAATTAGTTGCTAAATCGATTTACTACAAAGTGTATTATAAAACTGTTAAGCTTTTGTTTGCTCCAATAAGCGCGCCACATATTTACCAATAATGTCAAATTCCAAATTGATTTGAGTTCCTACTTGAAAGGTGTGGAAATTGGTATGTTCGTAGGTATATGGGATGATACAAACAGAAAGTAAGCCAGGTTGTGAATCGACAACTGTTAAACTAACGCCGTTGATTGTGATGGATCCTTTTTCGACTGTTGGTTGATTTGTTGCATATCGAAACGTGTATTTCCAGCTACCACCCAGATCTTCAATTGCAATGCATTCGCCAGTTGTGTCGACATGTCCTTGTACGATATGACCATCCAAACGTGCACCCAATTGCATGCACCGTTCGAGGTTAACTTTTGTCCCAACTTGCCAAGCACCGAGATTTGTTTTGTCCAACGTCTCTTGAATGGCTGTGACAACATACTCATCACCATTTATTTTTACTACGGTCAAACAACAACCATTGTGTGCTACACTTTGATCGATTTTTAATTCATTTGTAATACCTGAACGAACAGTGAAGTGAATATTGGATTGTTCTTGTTCGATTGCGGTAATTTCACCAAGTGTTTCGATTATTCCTGTAAACATAGCTGTTGTTTTTAATTTCAAACAGTTGGATTTGTTTGTTGTTCGTTCAATTTCGATTTTAACTGCGCGGTTAATGCAATGAAAATGGCGCACATACTCCAAATGGGAACGGCGGCTTTGTCCGTATCCAAATAATTATTCAAAAACGCATGAATAAAATAGGTAGAAAGCGCTACGATCATTCCCATCAACAGTGTTTTTGTTTCTTTATCTGAGCTTGGCCAGCGTTGGTACAAGGTAATTCCTTGGTAGAAAATGGCTGTAACTAGTGCCAACATTGTCAACAAACCGAGTACGCCCATTTCGGCCAAGGGACCAAGGTATTCGCTGTGCGCATTTCCCATGTCGCCAAAATTGGTTGAAATGATGGTTAAATTTTCTGGCTCTTGAAAACGAGCATATTCAAACGCATAAGTTCCTGGCCCAAATCCCATAATTGGTCGTTCTTCAAACATTGCAAGCGCACACGACCAACGGTTAATTCGTTCCAAGTTAGAAGCATCTGTTGTGACATTTGTTGCGCTTTGCAACCGTTCACCAAATTCCTCAGTAGTGTGTTCAAATTTATTGCGTTCCAAGTTTTGTTGAATGCCTTCCCACGAAAACCAAACGAAACCCAACGCGATAAGCGCAACGGATGCCAGTAATGAAAACTTGACCCGAAAACGAATGAGTAACCAAATAACCGCACCTAGAATTACACTCAACCAAGCCGCTCTGGTGTAACTAAAGTACAAGGCGATGAGGTTGATACCCAAAAAGCAAATCAAAATTAATTGAACGAGGGGTGTGTGTTTTTTTGAAAAGTACAGTGCGAATATAAGTGGGAAAACAAGCGCGACGATGGCTCCGTAAATCGTATGGTCTTTGAAAAATGGCCACATGACCCAGTGCGATTCTTTTTCACCAAACGCATACAACGAGTGAGTGAAAACGGTATAAATCATCGCAATTACCATCGAAACAATGAACAACCAAAAAAACCATTTTACTTTTTGGGTATTTTTAAAAACGCCACTTCCGTAAAGTAAAACAGGAACGATGAACCAAATTTTCGCCAACAAAAACTTATACGAAACCAAGGGATGTTCACTAGTTATACCAGTAATGAAAATCCAAATTAAATAAGCAGATACCGCCCAAATAATGGGAGAAGCTTTGAGATAATTGGGGAAAACACGGTATTTTAAAGCTTGAAATAATAGGAGTAAGGTTGTGCCAAAAAGCAGCGGTTCAGTTGGCAAAAATAAGCCAAAACCATCTGTGAATTCTTCGATGTTAACAGAAAGAGGTGTTGCTGCAATGATAAAGAAAAACGTGTATTCGGTGTAAAAGATTGCTACATAAAGTACGATTAATGCAAATGGTGCTACGTAGCCCAAATAGGAATCTTCCCAAATGGAAAAACCTAACAATCCGACAAACAGTACGCCAAAAAGCAGTAACCAGCTATTTTCTTTCCAAAAAGACACCTTATGAAATTTGGCGAAGTTCTTTTAATTTATCGATCAATAACAATCCAAAGACACCAAAGAAAAATGTACCGATAGTTGCTAACAAGACAATAATCAAGCGTTTTGGTTTGTCTTTTTTATCGGCAACAACCGCACGTTCCACAATAAATTTGTGATTGAATTGTGTGTTAGCATCCGATTCAGCTTGTTCGTAAGAAATTGCAAATTCAGATAATTTGATAATTTTTTCACTGCGCACTTCTTCCAATCCATCGAACACTGCACCGTATTGCAAATTGATATCGATGCGTTTTTTGAAATCCGCTTTATCTGCAGGATTTTTCGCATCTACATATGCGGCAAATAAGTTAGCGCGTCCTTCGAGAGGAACTACGCCAAGACTTGCCAATGAATCCAATTGTGCAGAAATTAATTTCTTTTCATTCTCCAACTGATCGCGTTTACGCTTATTAATTTCAAAAGCAGGCACGGTACGTTCCATCACCATTTCATTTTTCACAGTATCAATTAGGTCGACAATTTTATTAGCGATATCAGCTGCGAGGACAGGATCGCGATCTAACACATCAATTTGAATAGAACCATAGCGTGTGCGTTCAAACAAAATGTGTTGGGTGTAATCTTTGACTAATTTATAGTATTTATTAGGATCACTTTCATCGATTTCGTAGTGTTTCATTAAATTAAAACGACTAACGACCTTATCGCGCACTTTTGAAGATTGCAAGATTTGAATCAATTGTTCAGCTTGATCTTCTTCCCCAAAATCCATTGAAGACGCTTTTGCATTGCGTTGTTCCGAAAACGAAACCGTGCTTGTAGCAGCCGGGAAAACTATTGCTGTTGAGCGGTAAAGTGGCGTTAACAAGAAAGATACAATAATCGATACGACAAAACCAATACCTGTTAATAGTCCTAAAACCTTGCGTTTTTTCCAAATACTAATCAATAGATTGGCTCTTTCTTGTACTTGTTGCGCTTTATTTTCTTCCATGAATCATCATTTTGAACCGCGAATTTACGGTTTGTCAACTACAAACGAGAAATTTAGCTGAAAATTATACGGATTAAAATAAAAAACGGTGTTATTTCGATTTTGATTTTATTGATTGCACTTCTTGTTGAAGTGCGTTGACTTGTTGTTGTAAATTATTTAATTGTTGCGAAAGAATTGAAACTTGAATGGAAGTAGAATTTGATTTTTCATACAAGCTCTCTTCTTTTAGTATAGGGGAATCGTTTAAAATCTCTGAAATTGACAAGTTGAATATTTCAGATAATTGGTACAGACGTTCCAAATTTATTGCTGTTATACCTCGCTCGATATTTGAATAAGCTGCAACAGTTAGATTCAATTCATCAGCGATGTTCTGTTGACTTAAACCTTTTTGTAACCGCAACATTCTTATTCGTTCAGCAATACGTTCGTTCATATCTCAAATTTAGAAGCATAAGACCGCTTAATACTAAAGTATTTTATGATTTTTTATATTATTACTATAATATTTATATTTTTGCTTTTGTAATTTAAATTTTAACCATGAAAAAAATCATTTTTTTAGCATTTATTGCTTTTAGCGTAACAACAATTTTCAGCAGTTGTAAAAAAGAAACGGTAGTACCAACCAAAACAACTGGTCACCTAACGGTATTGCCTAAACTTTCTGGATCTACTCTTTTATTACCAGGAACAGATATTGGCATTGCCACTTCATTAGACAATTTGAATAATGGAATTTACCTTCAAGATATTACTTCAGGCTCAAATGGCACGGCAGATTTTGGTGAATTAAATCCTGGGAATTATTACATAGATGCAGATTATTTTGACGGGACAAACTCCTATTATGGTTCCGGTCAATTTCAAATCACTGCAAATACAGACCTAAGCTTATCTATTTACTTAAATTAATAATTATGAAAAATCAAATTTTTATTCTTGCACTAATCGCTTTAATTTCCTCTTGTACAGTTGTCAAAAGAGTTCATCAACCAGGATACTATGTATCTTGGCACAAACAACACAACATTATTCGTACTTCAGATGATCAATCGTTGGTTCAAAATGAAACAGAATCAACAGACGTACAAAAAAACAGTCTTGTTGCTGAAAATGTATTGCCAACATCTGATGATTCTCAAAATATTCTACAATCAGATGAGGTAGTAAATGTTGGCTCGATTGAATCAAAACCAGTTATTGTTTCAATCAAAACAACAACTCCTGAAGAAGTAACATCTAAAATTGTTTCTAAAAAAACGTTTAAAGCAATTAACAACACGAAGCATAAAAAGGCTACAAATAGTGCTTCAAGTGGTGGCGGAAAGTCTCAAGTAGTAGCTTTAATTTTAGCCATTCTACTTGGCGGAATCGGTATTCATCGATTTTACTTAGGTCACATAGGAATGGGTATTTTATACCTTTTAACAGGTGGGCTTTGTGGCATTGGTTGGTTGATAGATATTATTTTAATTGCGACGGGTTCTTTAGAGCCGAAAGATGGCAGATATGATAAAACGCTCTAAAGAGTTTACCTCTTTTCTGCGAAAAATTTATTTGGTTGCTTTATTGATCACTCCTATTGTTTTAGTGATTTTACCAGCTACATATTTTGATTACGGACAGACGAAATGTTTGTCCGTAATTTTTTTTCATCAAGAATGTTATGGTTGTGGTATGACACGTGCAATTCAACACTTAATACATTTTGATATTGAAAGGGCACTTCAATTGAATAAAATCGCGTTTAT
>CALJKJ010000038.1 GCA_937973685.1 uncultured Flavobacteriales bacterium
ATCGCTTTAACCGTTACAACCGTTAAACGCGGTTCTGTATTTGCTGTTATTGTTACTGTTTTAGAAACTTGTTTCTTATCAATTGACTTTGAATTGGGTTTGAATCCTACTTTAATGACATCACTTTTTCCAGGTTGAATTGGACCTTCTGGCTTTTCTGGTGTTGTACAGCCGCAACTTGCTTGCACGTTAGCAATGAGCAATGGTTTTTTACCAGTATTGGTTACAACGAATTCACACGTGTTTTCTGAACCTAACAAAATTGTTCCAAAGTCATGTGTAATTTTGTTCACTTTTAAAGTTGTGAAACTTGCTGCCTCTTCTGCAAGTTCTTTTTCAATTTTAGCTAATTCTGCTGCGTTTTCTTTTGAATAATTCTCATCGTTTTCTCCTCCAGCTTCAATTGCAGATTGAATTTCATTGTCTTTTTTTGTAGTGTCGTTTGCTGAACAAGCACCCAGAACAACTAATACCGATAAACTAAAAATTGCTTTCTTCATGACTTAATTCGTTGCTAATTTTACTTTTTTATACTCTTTTGAATTTAAAATGGATATTGCTTTTTGCAACATGTCGTTTGAATCGTTGAAAATGTAATAAAAACCATCAAGCCCAAATAAATCCTGAGCAATTGTAGCTTTCAAGCGTAGTTCCATGATGTATTTACTCTTTTTGTATTCCGATTCATTCATCACAATTTTCTTATTTTCCTTATAAGCATAATTTAAAAAATCATCCATCAATTTTTTGTCAATAACGAAGTGTTGTTTGAAATTTTCAATCGATGAATAATCGGTTTTTAAACGATCACGATTTTCATTCACATACGTCAATGAAAACGAATTGAAAGCGCCAGTTCCTGCAACATCTCTGTAGAAATTAGTGATGTAGGTTGTGTCAAGAGGTACAAAAAAATCAGGCATGATACCACCACCTCCATAAACAGTTCTTCCTGTAATTCTTGTTTTGTATTTCAATGAATCAGGAAATTTGATACTATCCAAATGCATTAATTCACCATGTTTCAAACGATTAATTTTATCGTTTTCGTATGCGTCCAAATCGGTATAAGGTTTTTGGATAAAACGACCAGTTGGCGTATAAAAACGTGCAATTGTTAGTCGCACGACTGATCCATCAGATAAATCGATAGGACGCTGAACCAATCCTTTTCCAAATGTTCTGCGACCAACTAAAATTCCTCTGTCCCAATCTTGAATTGCACCTGCAAGAATTTCGCTAGCAGAAGCAGAGTTTTCGTCTACAAGCACAACTAACTTACCACTTTCCCAATTCCCAGGATAACGTGCTGTTAATTCTTGACGTGGTTGAACGCGACCTTCGGAATAAACAATTAATTTGTTTTCAGATAAAAACTCATCAGCTATAACTTGTGCCGCTTGTAACAATCCGCCACCATTTCCTTGTAAGTCAAGAATAAGGCTTTCCATTCCTGCACTTTTTAATTGGTAGAAACCTTTCAATAACTCTTCATGAGAAGTACGCGCAAATGTGTTTAGTTTGATATAACCAATTCCAGGCGCAACCATGTACGCACAATCAACTGAATTTACTGGGATTTTATCGCGAGTAATTGTAAAGTTAAGCGGTTTACTTTGACCATTTCGTTTCACATCAATTGCTACTTTCGAACCTAAATCACCCATTAACTTTTCGCGCACTTGGCTATTTTTTAATCCTACTCCAGCTATCGATTTACCATCTACAGCAATAATTCGGTCTCCAGCTCTTAGTCCAATTTTTTCTGATGGTCCTCCTGGAATTGTTTCCACAACCATTAAGGTGTCTTTCAATAGTTGGAAACGAATACCAATCCCAACAAAATTACCTTCAATTCGTTGATTCGCGTCGTCCACATCGTCTTTAGAAATGTATGTCGAATGTGGATCCAATTTTTCCAACATGCCAATGATTGCTGCATCTATTAGTTCGTTTTCTTTCACATCATCCACATAAAGACGGTTGATATTCATCAATAATTCATCTATTCTATTTCCTCCATAAATGGTATTGACTTGTTTGTTGTCGTTTGCTTGTTGCGCAAAAACAACGGCATTAAAAGTGAAGCAAATAATTAGAATAAGAATGTTCTTCATGATGTTTTAAATATTAAAGTACTAAAATAACGAAAAGCCAGCAGTAATAATGAAATTAACATTTTTTTAGCAGACATCAGTTATACCAATAAGATACAGGTTACGAACAAAATAGTGTTTATGCTTTGTTGAATTGTATTTTATACAAAATGTGTAATTTGGTTTTATAAATAGAGCTTTCATGAAATTCGTTGTATCAGTTGTTTTTCTTTTTGTTGCATTACAAGCATTTACTCAAAATAGAGTGCTTGATAAATTGGAAGTTTATTACGAACAAGGTCATTACGGATTGGTTTATCGCAAAGCAAATCAATTATTGAATAAGCCTGAATACGATTTTTCGATACAACCGACGTTTTATAAAAGTTTGTCCTTGATGCGACTTGCAACAACTTCAAAAAAAATTCAGTTAAAACATTACGAACTTGGAGAAGCACGTGATTTGTATTTAAAGGTGCTCGCTTCGCCAGATGCTTCAAAAGTTATACATGCGCATTTGAATCAATTGGTTGAACTGAAAGCGTATTTAAACACGCAATTAATTGCTTGCAAAACAGCTGGGAACACCAAACAATACGATGAATTGAAGCAAATTTTAGATCAATTATTTGATGATATTCCTGATAAAGTGGGGGTGCCGATCATTAAAACTACCCCAGCAACAACAAATTACCCGGATTTTGTAGAATCAAAAGCTACCGTAAAGTTCCGTAATGACGTAATAACGTATGCGAATCAACAACTTGGAATTCCTTACAAATGGGCAGGTGTCGACACTGCTGGATTTGACTGTTCGGGTTTCACGAGTTATGTTTTTGCGGCTTTCAAAAAGGAACTTCCGAGAAGAGCTGTTGATCAATACCAATTAGCTCGAAAAGTAGATAGAAAAAATGTACGCAAGGGTGATTTAGTTTTTTTCGACAGCGGATCAGGTATTTCACATGTAGGAATTATTGTTTCTGAAAAAGGTCAAGAATTGACAATGATTCATGCGAGTTCAAGTAAAGGAGTAGTCATTACTTCCATTGATAACACGCCCTATTGGTTGGATAGACTGGTCGGTTTCGGGACGTTTATTGCGAATTAGCAGTTAATTTTGTGCGTAATTGAAGCAATCCTAATGCGACTATCAAAAACATCATACTTATTCCAACGATACTAGGAATGTATGTTTTGTCATTAAATGTACTGTTCAATAAACTTACGAATGAGAAAACACCAATTATTTGTTGGGTGTAATGTGCTTTTTTTGAATGGAAATCAGATTGTGTTTGACTCATTAAACAAGCGATCAATGCTAATCCCATAGCAATGGTCATGATTTTCCAATAATCGTCAAATTGAATGATGTCAATCAAGTAAAAACCGATTAAAAAACCATTAGCAAATAGAATTACTCGGTTCAATTGTATCCAATGCAATCCTTTTGTTTGCAGTGTTGCAAGTGACACAAACGACAATTGGAAAAGTCCAATAGAATAGGGGAGTATGGTTGTTAATTCCCACAATTTGAAATAGTATCCAACAAATAAAAGAATACAACAAGAAAGTGTTACTCCAAAAATCAACTTAATAAGTTTGTTCATACAATCAAATTATACCACGAATGTAAACTAAAAAACGCATCCAAATTGAATGCGCTTTTATTTCTATAAATTTTTATCAATAATTGACAAGTCTACTTTTCTCAGTTGCACAAATTAAGTTCCACAAGGCGCGCGCACCAACATTTGCATCCCAATCGCCTGTTTCACCTGGAGCTACTTCGTTCAAGTCAAACCCAACTATTTTTCGTCCGCTTTCGACTAATTGAAAAAACAAATAATTGATTTGTTCCAATTCAAACCCTCCAACAACTGGCGTTCCTGTATGGGGACAAAGTGATGGGTGTAATCCGTCAATATCAAAAGAAATGTATACGTTTTGAGGTAATTCATTGATAATGGATGCGACGATTGATTGCCACGATTCACCATTGAACAAGCGTTCTTTCAACGACCAATCAAAAAATGTTGTGACACGAGCTTCGTTTGCAATCAATTCAACTTCTGAATGTGCGACATCACGAATTCCTACTTGTACAAGTTTTTGTAAATTGTTACAAGAAGATAACACGTTGTGCATGATACTTGCATGCGACTGTTGAAATCCTTCGTACGCATCGCGCAAATCAGCATGTGCATCAATTTGTAGGATACCAAAGTCCTTACCTTGTTCATCAATAGCTTGAATCAACCCAAGTGGCGTACTATGTTCACCACCTAAAACGGCTACAATTTTCCCTTCGTTTAATAACTTGGTACTACGTTCTTTGAGATTGATTTTTAACTGTTCAGATGTTTCATTTATTTTAGATACGCTCTCGTAAAACGGTGAGTCTTGCGTTAAAACACCACCATTTTCTAAAAAATCAATATACTGAACAGCCTCAATGCACAACAAGTCGTTTATTTGCTTGATTTCATCTGAAATAGGCGTCATAAACACTTTCGTATTCCACGCATTAGGCAATTGTGGGTGATAAAAATCCAATTGGGTACTTGCCTCTAAAATTGCTTTTGGGCCATCACTTGTACCTTTACCGTATGAAGCTGTTGCATCCCAAGGAACAGGAATCACAACAATCGTTGCATCATTTTCAGCAACAGGGAATCCGAACAAATTACCGTTTGCTATTCCAACGCCGTTTGGATCAAAATTACTTTCCATTCAACAATGATTTCACGAAGTTTGGTAAAGCAAAAGTAGCTGTGTGAATATCTGAATTGTAATATTTTAATCCTTTTTCAGCAACAAATGCATCAATAGTAGCAGTCTCGTTTACTGTTTTCGGATGTTTCGCATCTTTCAAACCGTATTGGAAACTCCACATTCCTGTTGGATATGTAGGCACATAAAACAACGAAACTGGTGCGTTTTCTTTTCCGAAAATATGTTGTAAAGTCACGTTTAATTCCGTGAAAGCATGCTCGTTGAATTTTGGTGATTCACCTTGAGCGACTAAAATCCCTCCTGGTTTTAATGCATTGTAACAATTTCTGTAAAATTCTACAGAGAACAATCCTTCAGCTGGTCCAACAGGATCAGAACCGTCAACTATAATAATGTCGTATGATTCAGGAGCAGCTTCTTTTGCATGAGCAATACCATCACCTACGATTAAGTTTAATTTTGGGTGATCAAATGAAGCAGCAATAGAAGGTAAAAATTCTTTACATGCGTCAATAACAGCACCATCAATTTCAACCATTGTTACTTTTTCAACTCCTTCGTGTTTCAATACTTCACGCACTGTTCCACCGTCACCACCACCGATAACTAAAATATTTTTTGCCGCACCATGTGTAAACAAAGCAGGGTGAGATATCATTTCGTGGTAATGGAATTCATCTTTTTCAGTTGTCATGAACATATCGTCCAAGGTCAACATCTTACCGTATTTAGGTGATTCTAAGATACGTACACGTTGGAAAGGTGATTGTACATCGAAGAAAACTTCACCTGTATAACGAAGCGATAATGCTTGATTATCGTCTTTATCTGTAAACCAAACGTTTCTTGTGTACATTTCTGGATTAGTCCATTCAGCAGCTTTTTGGCGCATTGACGAAATATCAAAATCATTACGCGTCAATAACTGAACGGCACCACGTTTCATTTCTAAAGCTGAGTAATTTTTAGCACCAAAGCATTCTTTCAAATAATCGAAAGAAATCCACGCATCCATTTCACCACAAGTAAATAAATCGACTGCTGCATATCCGTACTCTGGCCATGTATGAATGGCTAAGTGACTTTCTTGAATCACTACAACACCCGAAACACCATAAGGAGAAAAGTGGTGAAAAGTTGAATTAATTACTGTTGCTCCAGCTTTTAAGGCTGCATCCACCATATCACGTTCGATTGATGAAACATCATTCATAATGTGCGGATCGCACCCCATAAATTCTACCAAAATGTGGTTTCCCAAAGCATTACTCATTGTCTTGTGTTGTATAAATTAAAAAAATCAAAGCGCAAATTTAAGCTAAATCAGCTTCTTAAGCCGTGTTTTAACAAGAAAATAGCTAAAATTAATCGATTGTTAAATAGAAATTGATAGTATCGTAAACTATTCCCAGTTCAAATCTTCGTTTTTTCGAAGAATATCCCATGTGTGGTCAGCCAACAAACGAATTTCGGCAACGAAGGTATAGTTGTGTTTGGAACGCCCCCAATCTTCAGGTCCAATCAAAGAAAGCAATTGTTGTCCATCTTCTTTTTCGTACAAAAAGTAAACGTGATTGATTAGTGGCTCGAAGCGCATTTCGGCCAAGTAAATACGTTCTGAAATTGATTTTCTAGATTGCAATTTCTTTGCTTGTTCAGCCAATAATTGCATTTGTTCGTAAATCTGGTGAAGTTGAATATCTGTTTGTTGTTCCATTGCACTTAGTGCACGACCTTTCAGTTTACCTTGATCTTCTGGCTTAATCAATGCACTTCCACTGTGATGCGCGTAGGGAAGGGTACTCGGATTTTCGGTAATTTTATCTTTATCGATTGGATTTACAAAATCTTCTTTTTTCATACTACTTAAACAAGCAAAGGTTATAATTGTTGACAAAAGCGTGAAATTTTGACAAAAAAAAAGGAAACCAAGCGATTCCCTTTTTAAATTTTTATGGTTTGAACTTAGTTTTTCACGCGTTCAACGTAAACTCCTGTTCGTGTATCAATTTTAATAACTTCACCCATATCGATAAACAATGGAACTTTTACTTCAGCACCTGTAGCAATTGTTGCAGGTTTCATTGAATTTGTTGCTGTATCACCTTTAACTCCTGGTTCCGTGTACGTTACTTCAGAAATAATATACATTGGTAATTCAACTACCATTGGAACTTCATCGTTTGCATCGTACAAGATATTACAAATCATTCCTTCTAATAAGAAAGCTGGTTTTTCCACCATTTTTGATGGAATATTAACTTGCTCGAATGTTTCATTATTCATGAAGATAAAATCACTTTCTTCTTGGTATAAATATTGATATTCGCGGTTTTCAACACGAACAATATCAATTTTGTGACCTGCAGAAAAGGTATTGTCTATCACTTTTCCTGTTTCAATTACACGCATTTTCGTACGAACAAAAGCAGGACCTTTTCCTGGTTTTACGTGTTGGAATTCGATTATTTGACAGATTTTGTCGTTGTGCTTGATGCAAAGTCCGTTTCTGATATCAGCTGTAGTTGCCATGCTTTCTATTTTTTTGCGACAAATATAATGAATTTCATATGAATCAATTCTGTTAAAAATAATGAAACCTAATTGAAAACGTTTTTATTATTGGAATTAGCATTACTTTTGCAATACGTTATGATGAATATTCCTTTATTTCTTGGTGATGTAGCAGGTTCAGAAATTTTACTGATCATGCTCTTTATTCTTATTTTTTTTGGTGCAAACAGTATACCTGGAATTGCTCGTACTATGGGAAAAACGATGCGACAAATCAAAGATGCATCGCAAGAAGTTCAAAACGAAATCAGAAAATCGGGTGGGGATATCAAAGGTGATTTTAACTTACAAAAAATGGTTGACGATTCAGTCAATGACATTGCACAACCGTTCAAAGAACATGCGCGCACATTGGATCAAGCTTTGGAATTTGAACCACCTAAGACTTTCGTTAAGCCACTAACTAGTGAAGAAAAACCTGCAATTGAACTACCATCAGAGGATGAATTGGCAGGGAATGATTTAGAAAAAGGAAATCAATAAATCCCGAATCACTGAGTTTCATCGGGATTCTCTATTATTTTCAATCGTTTTCTTCGTGTTCTGAAGCGCTAATAACAACACCTTTTCGTATTTCAGGGTGACTAATTTCTCCGCCTGATGTTCCAACTTCACGTGCAAAAAATGCCGCGATAAATCCGATTATTAAAACGATAAGGGATGCAATCAAGGCCATCGATTTCTTTTTCCATTCTAAGAAAATAGCGATCAAGGAAAGTACTATAATTCCCCACATAAAAGGCATTAAACCTTCTGCTTTTTCTTCGTGTTCGTGAATATAATGTTCACGCTCTTCTTCCATTTTCTTGATCATTTCAGGCGGACAAACACACGATTTATCGTTGCACATGTTCATGGCAACAGATTTTTCTGCAATTTCTTCAGCACCTTCTCCAGTTGAAAAAGCTGGAATAGCTGAAATTCCTGCAATTAGAAATAAGGACAAACCAACGCGTCTAACAACGCTCGATTTCATTAAAATCCCTGTAAACAAAACCAAACATCCTAAAATCAAACCGATGATAGGGAAATGGTTAACAACTAAATGTAAATGTGCTGCATTCATAACTTTTATTTTTTACAATGTACAAAAAATGGATTGATCTACGTCAATAAATGTGCTAAATCTTCACCAACTTTCGAACCAATTGCAATTCCCATTCCTCCCATGCGCACGCCAACCACATAATTCAATTTTTTCTCGATAATTGGTTTTTTTTCACTTCCCACACCCATGATTCCAGACCATTGGTAATCAATAGAAAAGGGTTGATTTGGAATAATGACTTCTTTTAACAAATTGGTTAATGCTGAAATGATTTCTGTTGTTTGCTCAAATTTAGTAGTTGTTTCACCTTCAAAATCCAAGTTTCTTCCGCCACCCAATAGAATACGTTTTCCAACATTTCTAAAGTAATAATAGCCACAATCGTAATGAAACGTGCTGTCTAAAGTTAAGTTAGTTAGTTCATTTGTTACAATAACTTGTGCACGAGCTGGATGCACTGAAGACATTCCCAAAAGTTCTTGCGCAAAACCATTGACAGCAATTGCCATTTTTTTAGTTTTTATTTCTCCGAAATTTGTTTGAAGTATAACACCATCTGCATGCGATTCAAATGTATTCAAAGCTACACCATACAGGCATATTATGCTCTTTTCGCTGAGCAGTCTTGTTGTTTCTTGAAGTAATTTCCCGGTATCAATCGACCCTTCTAAACGGTTGTGAAATCCGCCAATGATAGATAGAAAACCATATTTTTCAGCTACATTTTTAGAGTATGAAAAGCAAGCCTTTTCTCCCGTTATTTTGAATACTTCTTCGTTTAAAAAATCTATTTTTTGCAGGGCATTCCTTGCGACAATACTTTGTTTTTCATGGATTAAGTCCCATGACCCATTTTGCTGGTAATCAATTGATTTATCAGAAAAACGTTCGCGTAATTTTTGCAATCCTTCGTACCGCATTGCAATTGTTTCCCAGACGGAATTGGCAGATTGCTGTTGTAAATCATCTAAAAGTTCAGTGACACTTCCGAAACAGGCAAAGCCAGCATTTTTTGTGCTTGCACCAGTAGATAAATACCCTCTTTCAATCAAAACTATTTTTGCTGAAGGGTGTAATTTTCTGAGTTCAAATGCGGTTGCAGTACCAACAATTCCGGCACCCACGACTAAAAAATCGATATCTTCTAAAATAACTTGTTTTTCCCAAAAACTTAAGCTGTTAAATTGTAACATGTACCTTGATTTACTGAACTTTTTTGTTGATATTTGTATGTTGTAGTTACGAATTTAAATCAAATTTGTAACTAATGATTTTTTACAGCGTTTTTAAACAGTTTATGAGACTTATATTTCTTTGCATAATTGGTTTACTTTTTTCAGTTAATACGGCGTTTTCACAGGTGATGATTCCTGTTCAAATCACGACTAAAAATGCGCTAACTGACACCAAAGAAGGAGGAATTGTTTTAAAAGTTTATGATGGAACAACCATTGTTAAAACAATTTCTTCAGATGCAAATGGATTGATCAAATTTACTATTCCAGGCGGAAAAAAATACCGAGTTGAATTTTCGAAAGCTGG
>CALJKJ010000039.1 GCA_937973685.1 uncultured Flavobacteriales bacterium
AAGTAATTCTCCAATTTCCATCCCGTCGGAATTCAATCTTCTAATCTTCATCCCGTCGTTTCGGGACTCAATCTTCCAATCTTAAATCTTGTAATCTTTAATCTTGTAATCTTGTAATCTTGTAATCTTGTAATCTTGTAATCTTCCAATCTTCCAATCTTTAATCTTGTAATCTTGTAATCTTCCAATCTTTAATCTTGTAATCTTCCAATCTTGAAATCTTCCAATCCCGTCACTTTTTTTTACGAAGCGCCTCACGTTCATCTTTCAGTTCGATTTCGAACTTTTTCACTTCTTCGTCTGAACGTGGTGTGTACAATCCTAAAAGCATACATTTATTCACCAAATTAGCTGAGTTGCTTGCACCAAAGCGCTTCATTAATTCTGCTCGGATGAAATCGATTGTTTTTTTTGATAAAAACATCAAATCAGCCATCTCTTCGCTTGTTTTTCCTTGACAGATTTGAGCTAAAATATTTTCTTCACGTACACTTAAAAATATCGAAGTAGAATTTTGATTCTTGTTTGTTTTATTTGTTTTTATGAGTGATGTAATGACCAATTCATTGTGGTGTGAACCTTTTTCAAAAACATCAATCAACGCTTCTATCAGTTCGTTATACGAACAGTGCTTTTTCAAAAAACCATTTGCGCCTTCACCAATTAATGATGCTACAATCCATGGATCTTCATACATGCTGAGCATTATTGACCGAACAGCTGGATAATCGCGTTGTAATATTTCCAAAGTAGATCGACCGTTTAAAAGAGGCATTTCAAAATCGAGCAAAACGATATCGACTGTTTTTTTCGCCAAAAGTTCCAAGAATTCTTGCCCATTTGCTGCTTCAATAATCACTTCAACACGTTCGTTTTTAGCTAGTATTTCAGCTAAACCTTGTCGCACAATGGTGTGGTCTTCAACTACCGCAATGCGAATAGGAGCGTTTTTCAATGATGTTACTGTTTGTTGCATGAATGTCTTTTAAGTTATATGGGTATTTCAACAGTGACAAAACCTCCTAGTTGTGTTTTTACATAGTTTATTTGTCCCTTTAACATAGTTAATCGGTTGACGATTGATGATAATCCGACACCTTCACTGTGAACTAACAAATGCTCATATTCGTTTTGATTGATTGCAACACCATCGTGCGAAATCGTTAATTCTAGTATGGATGCTTGTTGTAATAAAATGATTTGAATGGTATGAGGGTGTGCATGTTTGAGTAGGTTATTCACTAACTCCTGTAAAATTGCATGTAATTGTATTTCACGTTGTTGCTCTAATTTAAAATTGTCAGGACAGTTAGTTGTAAAGTGACATGGATTTCCTAGTGTAGCTTCTGTTTGACTAGTTAAGCGTTGGAGCGTTTTAATAAGTCCAAATTTCATGAGAAAATGTGGAAGCATGCCATTAGAAATACTTCTAATTTTGGTCATGCTTTGTTCTAGCAGTGAAAGAGAAGTTTGTAAGTCTTCTTTGAGTGGAATTTCATTATCCAATTTAGTAATGGCGTAATCCAAATTGCGATGCGCCATAGACATGATTGAACCTACTTCATCGTGTAAATTGCTGGCTATTTTGGCACGTTCGGTCTCTTGACCAACGATTACAGCATTCATTTGCTCCAATTCTTTGTCCTTGAGCGCTAATTCAAAACCCGCTTTGTCTGCTTTTCGTTTATTGGCGCTACTTTTAATGAGGAAAATAAAAAATAAAAAGAGTGCACTAAGTATAACGATACTTAACAAAGTAGCTTGAAAAATTATTTTTTCAGTTTCCATAGCGATAAGGTGAGGAAAAGATTATAAAAAATAGCAAAAATAATATTCAACGACCAAGTAATGTAAAAATAATTACTTGTTTCAAGTCGAATAAATTGCTCAGACAATGCAATTGGTAGTGTCAATATACTATACATGAATACCGTATATGTAAATATTTTTTGACTACTTGTGATTTCAGTTGTGATTTCAGAAAAATATATCGTAATACCAGCGATTATGATTATCAATGCTTTGGAGAGGTTGTTGCTGTATAAATTAATTGAATACAAATTATTAACGAACAATAATTCTATTAAGCAAACTAGAAAGTAAACGACCAGAATATATTTTAAAACGTTTAATATCTTTCTACTCGAATCCTGTAATATTTTCGAAAAAATCGCAATGATGGTAAAAAAATCAATGATTGTAACAATATTTTGTAAAGGATTGAAGTTGTTAATTTTTCCATCCAAGATAAATTGTTCAACAAAAATTATTACTCCGTTATAAATAATATATAAAAACAACAAGTATTCATATGTAGAATACTTGTTGTTTTTTAATAAGAGTATTAATACAAATGTTAGAGGAATATAATAACTAAATGATCCTATATACAACAATAAATCATAAAGTTCATTCATTGCTGTTTAATTTGTTTTTCTTAGAACATTTTGGTGGACAAGCATATAATTTTTCAACTATTATTCCTTCTGTCATATCATCTTCATCAGCTGTTGCACCAACTAAAATCATGTTTTTAAGCCCATC
>CALJKJ010000040.1 GCA_937973685.1 uncultured Flavobacteriales bacterium
CATGTATGCTGCAACTGCTTCCGCTCGTTTTTGATCGCGGTTTGCAACTAAAGCAGATTCTAATTGCTCAACAATAGAATATGTAACTAAATGGTTCATTTTTATTCTTAAAATTGATTTTCAAATGAATAATCAGTCAAAGTTAAACATAGTCGTCAACAAACAACTATTTCTGCTTTTAATCGTTCGAAAAACAGCTATTTTTCATTAAAAAGAAACGAGTTGTTTATTGATTTTGTAATTTAGCAACTTGAATTACAACAGAACAACACAGCTATAAGTTTCACGATGAATAAACAAGGTTTACGAGAAAAATACCGCGATTTGCGTCGTCAATTGGCTCCAGGTGAGTTGGAAAAATTATCTGAAATGATTATTGAACAAGCCTTGACGCATTTTCAATTGTCTGAAAAAACAATCTCGCTTTTCTTGCCCATCGAACGTCAATTTGAAATCAACACGTATCTCTTGTGGGAACGTGCAAAAAACGTGGGAGCTACGGTTGCTGTACCAAAAGCAAACTTCGAAACCAACGATTTAAAACATTACCTATTTGAGCATACCGACCAATTAGAATTGAACGAAAAAGGAATTCCTGAGCCAAAAAAAGGAAAAGTTGTTGCTGCGGACAAATTCGATATCGTTTTTGTTCCCCTGTTAGCAATCGATAAAAAAGGAAACCGCGTTGGTTATGGCCAAGGTTTTTATGATCGTTTCTTGAAACGTTGCGCACCCAATTGTCAATTTATCGGATTGCATTATTTTGATCTCGAAGATGCCGTTGACGATGTGTTACCAACAGATATTCGCTTAAATGCATTGGTCATGCCGGAAAAAATTGTTCGTTTTGACTAATTCACCCAAACATCAAGGTAAATTTCATTTATTAGCAATTTTTGCTATTCCAATTACATTGATTTTGATTTTTGTCGTTCAAAATTGGTGGATTGTATCAGCTTATATTTCTGTTTTATTAGCTGTTTCATACTTTTTGTTTCGTAAAAAATAAGTTTTGTTCATTTTGTGCAGGTAATCCGATGATTCGTTTTATCTTTCATTGTGTCAAAACAACTACTATTCATATTGCTCTGCTGTATTTGTACTATTAGTGTGCAAATTTATCGGGAAATACCTCCTGACAAAATCTTTTTTGGTGTTCGGATTGCAATGGGACCTAATTCTGAATTGACCAATTTCGTTGCATTGCGCTATTCTGGATACGGTGTTTTACGCGAAAAACGCAGCTATTCAAAAAACGATTTCATTAAAATTATTTCGGGGGAATGGCCCAGTCATTTTAATCCAACACAAGAAAATTTATTTGAAGCAAACAACATCGTTGGTGGAGTTCAAAAAGACCAACAATTACGCTTATCGAAGCCCTATTGTCCCGTTTTTGATAGTTTGTGGAAATTGCGCTATTCAGATTTCCCATTGAATACTGGAAAAGAAAAAGGTTGGAGCAAAGGCTTGTACAAACCTTCTTCGGTGCAAGAACAATACTTAAGTCAGCGTTATCACTTTCAGCAAATGGACTTCGAATACATCGTCGATACTAATTTTTGGAACCTATTACGTGACGCTTCTTCTGTCAATTGGATTGAAGGATATAAAGCGCTTCCGTGATCAGTACATCAACGCTTTAGTTGATTCAAATTGGTAATTAACACGCCACTTATCACGAATAGCATACCGATAATCTGAGCAAAATGAAATGATTCGTGCAAGAAAACCAACCCGATAAATACCGCTACTATTGGAATAAAATACGTTACTGAACTCGCAAAAACAGCTGACTTAAACGCAATGATTTGATTAAACAACACCAATGCCAAGCAAGTGCCAATTACACTTAATATAGCAATATAAAACAAACCTTGCCAAGCAAATTGATTGGTTGCTAATGTGGAAAAAACGCCTGTTTTAGCAACAGAAAACCATGAAGGCAAAGCCAATAGCGTAAAGGCAAGTGCTGTTATCTCCCATGACTTCAGATGTCCCAGAAATTGTTTGATTGTATTCAAACTTGTTCCATACATTATTGTTGCTAAGATGATCGCACCAACATGAGGCCAGCTAATTGCAACGGATGCTTGGTTGAATATTCCTACCAAAAAGAGCATTCCGACAAAAGCAACAATAAGACCAATTACTTGACGAATGATTAACCTGTTTTTAAAAACTAACCAACTAATCAACAAGGTGAAAACTGGTGTGAAACTATTCAACATTCCTGCTAAACCAGATGATAATTTGGTCTCTGAAAAAGTAAACAAAAATGCAGGGATAAAATTCCCAAACAAACCAACAACTACTAATGCTACAGCGACTTTCCACGAATTGATTTTTCGCCAAGCGATCAAACCAAAGGGTAACATCACAAGTCCAGCAATTCCCATACGGAGTGCTGCTACTTGCGCATCTGAAAAAATTGCTTCGTGATTTTCGGTTTCCATGCCGCGTTTCATGAGAAAAAAGGAACTTCCCCAAATACAAGCGAGCACGATTAAGAGCAACCAACTTTTAAGTTCTTTTCCCATTAGTTCGTTGCTTGTTTCTTTTTTAAATTGGCAAAATGAACACGTAATCCAGCTAAAACAGGCAGTCCAATATGAATCAATACAAACAAGACGTATCCTATAGGTTTTAAGCGTATTTCTGGGAGAATTTCGTTTAATTTCAACGTTTCCATATCCATTCCTAACAAATGCGTCAATGCGACTTTTCCATCGTGTTCAACAAGAAACAATCCTTTTTCGTAATGGTAAACACCATCGTACATAGGTATGGTAAAAACAAGGCAACAAACAAGGATTATTATACCTGTTGTACATCCAATAACCAATGGGTTTTGTGTGATTTTATTTTTCATAATTGGACATTAAAAATGGAAGCTATTTCAGCTGCTGTCATTTCAACATATTGAAAATTACACTGAATCATATCTTGTATGCGGAGCATTTCTGGATATTGTTCTGCAGTAACTTGTTGCCGTTTAAAAACACCTCCTTGTTTATATGCTTCAACAAATGTTCGTTCATCACGAATGTGGTAAAAACGATCAAATCCTTCAAGTTTTCTAAAAATAGGAAATGGCTGCATGTATATTTGAATCAAAAAAAGAAGCCCCAGTTTCCTGAGGCTCTTTGTTGTAGTAATACGTATTATTTAACGATGAATGTCACACGGCGATTTTTTGCCATTTTCAAGTCTTCGTCGTCGTCTTCTCTAATTTCTGCTTCGTTGGCAACTTTGTTTCCATTTCCAACTGTTGTAATGCGTTTTGCATCAATTCCTTTACTTACAAGGAATGCTTTTACAGCATCAGCACGTTTGGTGTCCATGTTTCCAAAAGCAGGTTTTTTCGTTGCAACTGAATCTTCTTTTTCATTACAATTTCCAGTTACAGTAATCGTCAATGCTGGATTAGCTTTCAACTCATTTGCAATTAATTCCAACGATGCATTCGCTTGTGGTGTGAAACGGTCTTTTCCAAAAGCAAAGAATAACGATTGTGCTTCGATGCGTTGTTTCGGAGACATTTTGTCATTCACAACAACTTGTTTTTGGTAAATTGTGTTTGAGAATTTGTTTGGATCAGCTATAGCAACACCACAATCACATGTTCCGCCATCAGAAATCAATGTTACACTTACATCATCAATAAAATAATAAGCAGCGATGATTGGCGTAAACTTGTTGTCTTTCGCTTTTTTGTTTGGTTCATTTTTTGTGTTTTCATTTTTCTCGAAGTTCCCGATAGTAATGAACTTCTCGTTTCCTTCAGCGATAAATGTTCCACAGATTTTTTCCCATCCAAACATAGCATTGAATATTTTGTTTGTAGGATTCATCACATCAGCTTTGTCGATAATTGATGATTTAGTATCTGTTCCAAAATCTGTTTTCGACAAATTCGCGCCGATTTGATTACATGAATACTTCGATGCTTCAGCTAAAGACACATTGAAAGAAACACAGTATTTCATTCCTTTTTTCAACGACGTTTTTAAACGCATCGTAATATATGTTCTTGCCATCTTATCTTGGTAAGAATAAGCAACAATTCCAGCGTAATTTTCACCTTCTTTTGGATCTTCTGTTCCATACAAGTTAGCAGGTGCAGCAATAACTGGAACTTTCGTGTTTTTCAAAAACAAATCAGCTGGGGCTCCAGTTGGTGAATACCATCCTGTTGCCAAATCAATTTGTCCCATTTTTTTTGGTTTCCCTGATACCGATTCAAAGCCACCGTTATCTACTAAATTTTCGCCTTCTTGAGCGAAGGCACCAAAAGCACTTGTTAAAAGTGTGAATGCTAATGCGATATTTTTCATTTTCATACTAGTTAATTTCATACGATTTTACTGTTTTTATGAACGTTTTTACCTTTTCAGGATCAACATCTGGATAAACTCCATGACCCAAATTTACAATATGACGTTGATTATTGTCGAACGAATGTAACATTTTTATTGTTTCGTTCTCAATATTTTTATCAGAACCATACAAAGCGCATGGATCTAAATTACCTTGCAATGTTTTATCATTACCAACAATGGCACGCATTGTTTTCATATCCATGTTCCAATCCAAACCTACTGTGTTGCAGTCTAATGCAGCAATAGCGGGTATTGAAGTAATCGCGCCTTTTGAAAATAAGGTTACTGGAACATCGTTAATAGCAGCTGAAATTTGTTTCAAATACGGTAAAGAAAACGTTGCGTATTGCTCCGTTCCCAAAATTCCTGCCCATGAATCAAACACTTGTATCATACTTGCTCCTGCTTTTACTTGCGCTTTCAAATACGCAATTGTTACATCTGTTATGCCTTGTAACAATTCGTGTGCCAAAGTAGGATCCGTGTACAACATTTTACGTGCTTCACTAAATGTCTTGGAACCACTTCCTTCCACCATGTAACAAAAAATAGTCCATGGAGCACCTGCAAAACCGATCAACGGAACGCGTCCTGCCAATTCTTTTACGGTGATTTTTATTGCTTCTAGCACATAGCCCAAACGATCTTCCACATCGAAATTGACTTCCATGCGTTTTGCTTGTTCCGCTGAGCGAATTGTGTGTGGAAACCATGGACCTCTTTTCTCAACCATTTCGTAAGGCACATTCATTGCTTCTGGAACAACGAGAATGTCCGAAAAAATAATCGCTGCATCAACACCTAAAATATCAACTGGCTGAATGGTTACTTCTGCGGCTAAAGCTGGTGTTTCTACCAATTCCTTAAATCCACTTACACTTGCACGAACGGCACGGTATTCGGGTAAAATACGACCAGCTTGACGCATTAACCAAACTGGATATCGTTCTATTGGTTGTCCTTGCGCAGCACGCAAGATTAAATCGTTCTGAAATTTCATCCGTGCAAAAGTAATCGATTCTTTATAAAAAAGCGAACGTTCTTTCTGTTTTTTAACAGCTGAAAACAAGTTGAAACGAGAAAAAGTTGATATATTCGTTACTATGAATCGAATTCATTTCATTTTTCCATTTTTACTAACGATCTTACTCGTGTTTGTCGCTTTTTTTGGAACGGCTCAAACTAATTTATCGTTTGAATACGACCCAAGTATTCCTGTCTCAGTGAATGGAACCGTTCTAGCGCATCCGTGGGCGGGAGGAATTAATTACGGACAGTTTTCAAGTCTCGATTTTGATTACGATGGCGATGATGATTTGGTGGTGTTTGATAGAAGTTACAATCAATTTTTACTCTATGAAACCGTAAACAATGGAAGTGTTTCTTCGTACCAATATTTTTTTAATTCACAGCGTTTTTTTCCAAGCGATTGTGATTACCGAACCACTTTTATTGACTACAATCAAGATGGTAAAAACGACATTTTCACCTACGGAATAGGTGGAATAAAAGTTTATAAAAATACGGGAAATGCAGGGATCGGTCTGCAATGGCAACTCATAAAATCAGTATTATTTACCAATTATCTGGGAAGTAACACCAATTTGTACGTCAGTGCGGGAGATATTCCAGCTATCGTTGATGTCGAAGGCGACGGAGATTTAGATGTACTCACATTTCATATTGGTGGCGAACGAATTGAATACCATCAAAACCAAAGTCAAGAACTTTATGGTCATTCCGATTCGCTTGTTTTTGAATTGAAAAATGAATGTTGGGGACAATTCCGAGAGGACCCAAACAACAACGATTTTTTTCTTAATGACCAACAAAGCCCCTGTGTGAATGGCAGTATCGCAAATCCTGAAATGCCTTTAGCTAACGATTTTGAGGAAAAGAAATTACCCGGAAATGTACAACAAAAACATAGCGGGTCGACAATTCTCGCATTGGATATCAATAACAACAACGTGTTGGATTTAGTAATTGGAGATGTTGCTTACACCAATTTAACGATGCTGACCAACGGCGGGACTGCTCCGAATTCAAACAGCGCAATGATAGCGCAAGATCATTTGTTTCCAAGTAATTCAACGCCTGCTTCGGTGCAACTTTTTCCTGCGGCATATTCAGTAGATGTCGATTTTGACGGTGTAAAAGATTTGCTCGTTGCTCCCAATGCACGAACAGTTTCTGAAAACCAAAAAAGTGTGCTCTTTTATAAAAACACTGGAACAAATTCAATTCCTAATTTCGTTTTTCAAACCAATGAATTTCTCCAAAAAGATATGATTGATAATGGAACAGGAAGTATTCCGGTGTTGGTTGATCAAAATGGCGATGGAAAAAAGGATTTATTAGTTGGGAATTATTTCCGCTACAAACCTATTTTGGACAAAGAAAGTAGTATGATGGCATTCATCAATAATGGTACACTCAACAATCCTAGTTTTGCGCAATCTACTTCCGATTTCATGCAATTTTCTCAAGCCAACTTAGGTTTCCGATTAGTGCCAACTTTTGGCGATTTGGACGGTGATAACGACGTTGATCTATTACTTGGTAAAGAAGACGGAACGATTTTACGCTACACCAATAATGGTGGTGCAGGAAGTCCGTTATCGTTGGTTAATCCGATTCCGTTAGTGGATGATTCCGGAAATGTTATTGCTGTGAATACCTTTGCAGCGCCGCAATTAATCGATTTGAACAACGACACCTTACTTGATTTGGTTATTGGCAAAAAAACTGGCGAAATCGTTTATTACCAAAACACGGGAACATCTGCTACTCCTGTTTTTACCTTGATCAATAATCAATTGGGAAATGTCGATATTGCTACAACACCCGATGGTTATGCTATTCCGCATTTTTTTAAATACAACGACACACTTCATTTGTTCGTAGGAGCTTTTGATGGAAAATTGCATTACTACAAAGGAATTGAAAACAACATATCAGTTGGGGCAAATTTTGAATTGGTTTCACACGCGTTTTTAGGAATCAATGTTGGGGCATACAGTTCGTTTTTTGTCGATGACATTGATCAAGATGGACTGTTGAATTTGTTTGTTGGTCAAGATTTAGGTGGTGTGAGTCAGTTGGAAGTAAATCCAAACGGTTCTTCGAGTTTGAACGAGGATACTCCGCCTGCAATCATTGCCTATCCCAATCCAGCGAAAACCTTACTGACACTTATTCCCACACAAAAAGAAGATGCTATTGTTGCGTTGACATTGTTTAATTTAATTGGTCAATGTATTCCTGTAAATTTTGAGAATAACAACCTCATCGTATCGGATTTAGCACCTGGAAAATACTTCGTCCGAGTTCAAACGAACAGTAGTTCAAGTACAATATCGTTCATCAAGGAGTAATAATCGGTTCAAGATGCTTAATTTTACAGCATGCGAATAGCTTATATATGCGGTACAACTAGCTGGGGAGGTTTGGAAATGAACCAAGCTAAAAACGCGCAATGGATGATGGAAAAAGGACATTCGGTTTGGGCGTTCTGTCTTCCAGAATCACCATTTCACGACTATTGCGAAGCGCAGGGAATTCCTGTTGTTCTTATTCCAAAGCACAAAAAATACTACGATTTCAACGCTGCAAAACAATTGCGCAAGCAACTCAATCATTTAAACATCGAACATTTGATCTTGCGTGATGTACGGGACATGAGTGTGTCCGTTGCTGCCAAATTTTGGGGAAAAGCGCATTTCAAGGTTCATTATTTCATGGAAATGCAATTAGGTGTATCAAAAAGAAACCTGTTGCACACCATTCGTTTTCGGCAATTGGATACGTGGAGCTGTCCTTTGGAATGGTTGAAAACGCAAGTGTTGGAAAAAACGCGCATGCCAAAGAACAAGGTAATTGTCATTCCAAGTGGTATCAACCGCGCTCCGTTTACCGCTAATTTATCTAAATCAACGGCACGTACCTTGTTGTCTTTGCCCGAGGACAAGCTTATCATAGGATTAGCAGGTCGTTTTGATCCGCAGAAAGGTCAATTATTGCTATTAGAAGCGCTGCAACAAGCAGAACAAAAAGAAATCATTGTCTTGTTTTTAGGCGAACCAACGGTTAACGAGGGACACCAGTACACGCTTGCAATGGAAGAGTTTATTGCAGCGCACCGATTAAGTGAGCGGGTTTTTATTCGTCCTTTCCGAAAAGACATTGAAGTGTTTTACAAAGCAATTGATGCCTTCGTCATGGCGAGTAAAGCTGAAACGGTCGGTATGGTTACAATTGAAGCCTTAGCAAGTGGAACAACGGTAATTGGAAGCAATGCCGGTGGAACAATTGAATTATTACACAACGGTCAATTGGGCTATTTGTTTGAAACGTTGAATCCAAGTTCGTTAGCACAAGCAATTGATGAATTTGTGCACCAACCCAACAAATGGTCTGGTAAAACCTTGAGCGAAAGCACCTTGCGATTTGATCACCAACACGTGATTGCTTTGGTGGAAGAACGCTTGAAAGGAAACTAACAGATTACTCCAACCCCTTAAATTTCTCGGAAAAGAAGACTTTGTCGCGGTTAACTTGCTGTTCGATACAATCTCTAAATTCGGTAAACTTTCCAGCAGGAATAGCGTTCGTTGGGAAGAACAATTGTAATTCTTCGATGTACTCAAAGTAGATTGTTTGTTGGTGAGATTCTACCCTGCGCAAGCCTGAAAAATACAATATACGCACTTCTCTATCAGCAACAACAACAGCATTTTTTGTCACTCCTACTCGGAACCACGATTGTGCAAGCAGCAGAAATAATACTTGATCAAGCATCATGAAACCATAAACGGCTGTCAAGGGCCAAGCTTCTGGCGTTAAGTAATAAGAAGTGAACGCAAAAAATCCAGCGACGATTGCTTCAATCACCAAATAAAGACGGACTTGACGTTTGCGCTCTTTCCCGATTTCGGTACACCAGATAAAACGTTTTGGGTTTTTGGTCATGCCAACACCAACCCAACGGTGAACAGAACGGCGTCCAATAAACAATGCCAATATACCAGCTATGACATAAAAGACAATGTGTCTGTAGGGTAAATTTGCACCGGAACCTTTTAGAAAATCGATTGGAATATCAAATCCAACAATGATTGTAAAGGCAATAGCTGGCATTGAAAACACCAGCAATAATATGTTTATTGAACGATTCATCCGTTTAATTTGCTGCTAACAGCTTGATTTTGTTTTTGATGTCTTCAATTTTTCTATGCGCGGCAGCAATCTTGTTTTCAACCTCTTTGCGCAACGCATCAGCTCCTTTTGATTTTGCGAAAAACCCTAAGTTATTTTCGTATTGCAAGATATCAGCTTTCAACTGATTCATTTTTTCGTTCAAATCAGCTTTTTCGCGTGCCATTGCTTTATCCGCATTTGGACTAGCTTTCATGGTATCCATTTTAGCTTGGAACATCATACGGTCTTGCTCTGCACCTTCCAATTTTAATTTTTCGTAATGGCCATTCAATGCTTCTCTGTATGCTTGGAATACATTGTCTTTTTCTTTCATCGGCACAAAACCAATTGCATTGAAAGCAGCAGCAAAGTCGCGCAACAAGGCTAACGCTTCTTTTTTATCCTCTGGTAAAACTGTTGATTTGATTGTTTCAATCAATTCGTTTTTCGCAGTTAAATTGCCCGCCAATGCTTTGTCTTGCTCCGAAAAATGAGCTTGTTTTGCATCAAAGAAGTGATCGCACGCTGCTCTGAATTCCTTCCACAATTTTTGCTCAAATTTATGTCCAGCATTCCCAAGCGTTTTCCATTCTTTTTGAAGTGCAACAATTTTCTCCGTTGCTGATTTCCATTCAGTTGACGTTTTGATTGCTTCTAACTTTTGGATCAACGCTTGTTTCTTTTCAGCTACGCCATCAAATTGAGAACGAATCGTATCGAAGAATGATTTTTTTGTTTCAAAAAATGCATCACACGAAGCACGGAACTCTTTCCAGATATCTTCGTTTTCTTTACGTGGCCCAAAGCCTATTGTTTTCCACTCGTTTTGTAAACCAATCAACACATCGGTAACTGCTTTCCAATCTTTTGGAACTTCTGCTTTCACTTGCTCCACTAATTCAGCAGCACGTTGTGCAATCGATTTCTTTTTCTCGAGATTCTCAGCTATTTCGGTGCGTTTTTCATCGTAAAAACTTTGAATACGTGTGTACGCTGCGCGCACTGCATCCCAATACAAGTTTTTGATATTTTCCCATTCCTCATTGCCAATTGGTCCTGTTTCGTCCCATTCGTTTTGCAAGGCTTTGATTGATTGTTCTACATCCTTAATATTTTCAACACCTGCTAATGCTTGAATGCGTTTGATCACATCTAATTTTAACTGTTGATTGCGGTGTAAATCGTGTTCGCGTAATTCGCGGTATATTTTGATGTGGTAGAAAAACGTTTCCAACAAACGCGAGTATTCCGACTGTAAGTCTTGGCGTTTTTCACGAGGAATATCCCCTACTTCTTTCCACTGTTCGTGAATTTCTTTGTAAGCCGTTAATGCAGCACCAATATTTTCCTCTTTTTCAATCACCACTTTCAAGCGGTCAATCAACGAACGTTTGCGGCGCAAATTAGCTTCCTCTGTCTCTTTTCGCTCGCGTTGAGCTGTATTTCTTTTTTCACGGAATTCGCCATACAAGGTATAAAACTCATTACGAATAAGGTCTTCCGGTTGTTCTTCTACCGTTTCACCACGTTCTTGGGCTTCCAATTGTTTGATTTGAAATTGTCTATCTTCTTCGATGACAACATCTTCAAAACGCGAACGAAGTTCACTTACTTCACGTGCTACAGATAATACGTCTTCTTGTTGCGACAAGGTTTTTAGGGATTCTAATAAGGCTACTTTTTCCATTGTTCAGCTATTAGCGGATTACATTATAAAGTTAATTAACCAATTACGGCGTTCATTTCAAAATTTGTCAATGTGATAAATTCTTTGATTCGTGCATCGATTTCAGAACGCGTAATTTCTAACAAACGTTGCGTTCCAAATTTTTCCACACAAAAAGAAGCCAACGCAGAACCTGCAATGATTGCACGTTTCATGTTTTCAAACGAAGCATCATCCGTTGCTGCGATAAATCCAATAAATCCACCAGCAAACGTATCACCTGCCCCAGTTGGATCGAATACATCTTCCAATGGCAACGCTGGCGCGAAGAATACTTTTTCTCCTTGGAACAACAACGCTCCGTGTTCACCTTTTTTGATAATCAAAGTTGTTGGTCCCATTGCGCGAATAACTTTCGCTGCTTTTACCAACGAATATTCGTTTGACAATTGGCGTGCTTCTTCGTCATTGATGATCAAAACATCAACTAATTTCAAGGTCGTTTTTAAATCGTCCAAAGCAATATCCATCCAAAAATTCATGGTATCCATTGCGATTAATTTCGGACGCGTTTCCAAACGTTCAATTACTTGACGTTGCACAGCTGGAGCAAGATTTCCTAACATTAAATAGTCAACACCTTGGTAGCTTGCAGGAATAATTGGATCGAAATTTTCCAATACGTTCAATTCTGTAACCAACGTATCGCGTGAGTTCATATCGTTGTGGTATTTCCCCGACCAGAAAAACGTTTTTTCACCTTGTTTGATTTGCAAACCAGCTAAGTCAACACCTTTCGCTGTCAATGTTGCTAAGGTTTCATTTGGGAAATCGTCTCCAACTACAGAGACAATTTTTTGATCGTTAGTGAAATTTGATGCGGACAAGGCAATATACGTACCTGCACCACCAACTATTTTATCTGTTTTTCCGAAAGGCGTTTCAATTGCATCAAAAGCAACACTACCCACTGTTAATAAACTCATTTACTCAATTTTAATTGCGCAAATGTAAGGAATATCAAAGCGACTACCTTGTAAAATTGAAAAAAGTTACGGTGATTTTTTTTATTCAAAAAAAGCAATTTTATGGCGAAAAAAAGCTATATTCGTTAGCGCAGGATAAAACCTTCAGCAACTACTACATTACTACAAATGAGCAAACTATCTACTCTTTTTCTGCTTTTGTTTGTGCAGCATAGCGCAGGGCAGGTACTTTTACCAATTGGCGCACGGGCAAGTGCCTTAGCAAATTCAAGCGTTACCTTATCTGATTGCTGGTCGCATTTTCATAACCCGGGAATTGTTCCAACCAATCAACAACCTCAGTTTGGTCTGTTTTATCAAACGCGTTTTTTAGCGAAAGAATTGCAACAACAAGCTTTTTCAGGTGTCATCCCAATAAAAAAAGGTGCGCTAACTGTTGGTGGACAATTTTATGGTTATGAACAATTTCGTGCAACACGCATTGGTGTGGGATATGCGCAGCAATTGAGCGCCGTTTTTTCAATGGGAATTCAAGGAAATTTCAATCAAATACGCTTGGGAGGAAATTATGGCTCAAGTATTCGTGGGACCATTGAAGCTGGATTTTTTGCAAATCTTTCACCGAAATGGAAAATGGGCATGAGTGTTTTTAATATTGGACGACAACATATTTGGGTAAATGGTGACCGCTTTGGTACAACGATGAAAATTGGAGCAAGTTACGAACCTTCCAAAAAAGTGAAAACGCTTTTCGAAATTGAAAAACAAGTGCTGTATCCAATGAACGCAAAATGCGCCTTTGAATATTTACCCAATCAAGCATTCGCTTTGCGTTTGGGAACTCAAACCCAACCTTTTTTGATTGCTTTTGGTTTTGCTTACATCAAAAAGAATATTCAGTTGGACCTGAGTTCGCAATTCCATCCTGTTTTGGGCTGGACTCCTAGTGTTGGATTTAATTACCTATTCCACCAGCATGAGAACTAAGTATATCTATAGCTTGCTCCTTTTTTTATTGATGAACTCGTCCCTTTTTGCACAAGAAAAAAACGAAATCATCCAACAGCGCATCGAATTTTTATCGGAGCAAAACGGAGTTGAAGAGCTTGATTTAACCAACGTTTTTGAGCAACTTTCCTATTATTTGGAACATCCAATCAATCTGAATACAGCAAGTGTTGACGAATTGAAAACCTTGCAATTATTAAGCGATATTCAAATCAGCGACTTGTTATTACACATCAAGCAATTTGGGAAACTCATTTCGATTTACGAATTGCAAAGTTTGACTTACTGGGATTTACCACTTATCGAACAGGTATTGCCTTTTGTTCGTGTGGACGACAAATTGGATCAAATGCACATAACCTTTCACGAAGCAATCAAAAATGGCCGATTTGATTGGATATTGCGTTACCAACGAACCCCAGAATTCAAACAAGGTTACACCAAGGTTTCGGATTCCATTTTGGCAACTTCCAATAAGTATTATCAGGGAAATGCAGATCATTACTACGCACGTTTTCGATATACTTACCGAACAAATTTAAGTGGAGGTATCACTGCTGACAAAGATCCTGGTGAAGCTTTTTTCAATAAATCTCAACCCAAAGGATTTGACTTTTATTCTGCCCATTTGTATTACAAAGGAGGAAAATATATTCAAACTGTTGCTCTCGGCGATTATTTGGTGCAAGTAGGTCAAGGATTGAATACGTGGTCGGGCTATGCTTTTGGTAAAACTGCAGATATTTTTTCGTCCAAACGCACTGCTAATTTATTGCGACCCTATACTTCGGTTGATGAAAATCGATTCTTCAGAGGCGCTGCAACTATTTTGGGTTACAAGCGTTTTTCTCTTTTGACCTTTGTGAGCCAAAAACGAATTGATGGAACAGCGACGAATGATAGCTTGCCGAATTCATTGGATCAAATCGGAACCATTGACTTTTCGGGCTTGCACCGAACCAATGCGGAAATCGCGAAAAAAAATCGCTTTACCGAACGTGTTGCTGGATCTTATCTCACTTACCGCTTGCGCACTTTTACAGTTGGATTGGCTGCTGTGCATCAACAATATGATGCAGCAATTAACAAGGACAGCGTTCCTTACAATAACTTTGCTTTTCGTGGAACAGCGACAACAACACTGAGTTCAGATTATAATTTTACTTACAAAAACGCCAACTTTTTTGGTGAAGTTTCTTATGCGAGTCACAATCAATCATTCGCGCAATTACACGGTATGTTAGCCGTTTTGGATCCGCGGGTTTCCGTATCCATCATTTACCGAAATTACCAACCTGGTTATCATTCGTTTTACAACAACGGATTTTCAGAAGGAACAGCTACACAAAACGAAAAAGGATTATTTCTTGGTTCAAAAGTGAAAATCGCTCCTGCCTGGACACTTAACATGTATGCTGATTTTTTTCGTTTTCCTTGGTTGAAATACCAAGTTGACGCACCAAGTTCTGGAGTTGAATTTCTTTTTCAACCCGTTTATCGTCCATCAAAAACACTCGAGATTTACGGACGTTTTCGACTACAAATTCGGCAAAAAAACAGCCGTGATTCCGATGGAACGATCACACCAATTGAAAATGTGACGCAACGCAACTACCGATTGAACATGAATTATCAAGTCTCGGAAGCCATTCAATTGAAAAGTCGTGTGGAATATGTAACCATCAACAGACCGAGTAATACACCCGAAAAAGGTTGGATTATGACCCAAGACATCGTGATGCATCCAAAAAGCAAACCCTTCGATTTGTCATTGCGTTATGCACTTTTTGAAACAGATAGTTATGACTCACGCATTTACACGTTTGAAAATAATGCGATTGGAGTATTTTCCGTTCAAGCATATTATTACCAAGGTTCTCGGGCTTATTGTTTGATTCGTTATACGTTTTTGAAACATTGGGATTTTTGGTTGAAATACGGAACAAACATCTTCAGTGACCGAACAAGTATCGGTTCGGGAGCAGAGGAAATAAAAGGAAACCGCAAGTCAGATATTACGGTGCAATTGCGCTTATCGCTTTAAAACAATAATAATTCATTCGGTTCTTGGTTCATCCAGTTTATTGGCGATTTGCCGCTTTTTTCCAACAAGGAATTGATTGTCGAAAAGGGTTTACTACCAAAAAATCCACGGTAAGCCGATAAAGGAGACGGATGAGGTGCGCTTAAAACAGTATGTTTTTTGTTGTCGACATTTTGTGCTTTTTGTTGCGCTGGTTTTCCCCACAACAGAAATATGACATTGTTCAATTCATCATTCACCGCTTGAATAAGCGCATCGGTGAACTGTTCCCAACCTTTGTGAGCATGACTCAACGGTTTTCCTTCGCTGACGGTTAAGGTATTGTTGAGTAACAACACGCCTTGTTTCGCCCAATGCGCTAAATCGCCCGAAGTGGGTGCAGCACATTGCAAATCAGTCACTAATTCTTTGAAAATATTTTGCAGACTTTTAGGTAAGGGATGAACAGATGCAGCGCAACTAAAACACAAACCATGCGCATGACCTTTGGTTGGGTAAGGATCTTGACCTAAAATAACAACTTTCACTTGATCGAAGGGGCACAATTCCAAAGCTCGGAAAATTTCATTTTTAGGCGGAAAAACAGCATTTGGAGCTTGCGCGTAGGCTTCGTTGACAAAGTCCATTAATTGTTGGAATTGCACCAGGTCCAACCTGTCTTTTAATGCATGCGACCAAGAAAGTGGTATGTATTTCTCCATTTCGTTTCAATTGAACAAATCAGCTTTGAGTTTCAAAAATAAGGAACATAATTAGAATGGTTTTATTTTCCTTTAAAAACGCTACTTTTGCACAACAAAACAAAAGCATGAGTTACGCAGAAGCAATAGAAAAACGCAGAACATTTGGTATTATTTCACACCCCGATGCTGGTAAAACGACCTTGACTGAGAAGTTATTGTTGTTTGGAGGAGCAATTCAATCGGCTGGAGCGGTGAAAAACAATAAAATCAAAAAAACTGCTACTTCCGATTTCATGGAGATTGAAAAACAACGTGGAATCTCTGTTGCAACTTCTGTTATGGCTTTTGAATATTCGGGCAAACAAATCAACATTCTCGATACTCCTGGTCACAAGGATTTTGCGGAAGATACTTACCGGACATTAACTGCAGTTGACAGCGTAATTTTGGTGATTGACTGTGCAAATGGTGTTGAGGAACAAACAAAACGTTTGATGGAAGTTTGCCGCATGCGCAAAACGCCGGTGATTATTTTCATCAACAAAATGGACCGTGAAGGAAAAGATCCGTTTGAGTTATTAGATGAATTAGAAGCTTCGTTAGACATTCATGTTCGTCCACTAGCTTGGCCAATTGGTATGGGTGACCGTTTTCAAGGAGTTTACAATATTTACGATAAAAACATCAACCTGTTCGCTGCGAACAAAACAAAGATTTCCAAAGAAATCATTTCATTAACTGATATTCAATCGGAAGAATTGGACGAAATAGTTGGTGAGAAACCAGCCGCTGAATTACGCGAAGAATTAGAGATGATTGAAGGTGTTTACGATGCTTTTGACCGTGAAAAATACTTGAGCGGCGATGTTGCTCCTGTTTTCTTCGGTTCAGCCGTGAACAATTTTGGAGTAAAAGAATTATTAGATACGTTTGTGCGCATTTCACCATCTCCGAGAGGGCGTGATGCTGATAACAAACGCATTGAACCAAGTGATAAAAAATTCTCTGGTTTCGTCTTTAAAATCCATGCGAATTTGGACCCAAAACACCGCGATAGAATTGCTTTTCTCCGTGTGGTTTCTGGTAAATTTGAACGTAACACTTTTTACAACCACGTGCGGTTGGACAAGAAATTCAAGTTTGCCAATCCAACATCGTTTTTAGCACAAGACAAAAGTGTTATCGACGAAGCATTTCCTGGAGATGTTGTTGGTTTGTACGATACGGGAAACTTTAAAATTGGTGACACCTTGAACGAAGGCGAACACTTTATGTTCAAAGGTATTCCAAGCTTTTCGCCTGAAATGTTCCAAGAATTAGAGAATCTTGATCCAATGAAATCAAAACAGTTGGAAAAAGGAATTACGCAGTTAATGGACGAAGGAGTTGCGCAGATGTTTATTCAACAACCTGGTAACAGACGAATTATTGGTACAGTTGGTCAACTTCAATTTGAAGTAATTGCTTATCGTTTGGATCATGAATATGGTGCGAAATGTCGTTTTGTACCGCGTAACTACCACAAAGCGTGTTGGATTACAACGGATAACGAAGCGCAATTAGCTGATTTTGTACGTGCGAAATCGCAGTATTTAGCAAAAGACAAAGACGACAACTTGGTGTTCTTAGCAGAAACATCTTTCTTGCTTCAAATGGCTGAAAAAGATTATCCGGAATTAACATTCCACACAACGAGCGATTTTAAATTGGAACGGAAGTAAGTTGAATTATTTTTAATAAATAATTTATTAAGATAGCAGATTAATAAACTTTTTGTCCGTAATTTTGTCCGTGTACGTAAATCCGTCCGTAATTATGGCTACAATTAATTTTTATCTCGACAAACCAGACAAAAAAGGGTTTACCCCTATTCATTTAAGAATTAACTGTTCTGGCACACAAATTAAGTTAGCGACAGGACAAAAAATTGACCCAAAACTATTTGACAAGAAAAGACAACGAGTTAAAGGGATTACAATTGAAGCGACTGAGATAAATCACTATTTGAATTTTCTAAATGAACGTGCCGATGAATTATTACATAATTCGAACAAAAAAACGTTCTCGCAAGATGAAATCAAAGATATTCTCAATCAGCATATTTACGGGTACAGAGAGAATCATACTGTAAATATAGTAAAGGAACAGATTTCTCTATACGGAAAACCTTTTACTTTCATTGACTTATTTGCAGGTGCGGGTGGTTTTAGTGAAGGCTTTTTACAAGCAGAAGTACATGATAAATTTTTTGATTTTATAGCTGCAAGCGACATAAATGAAAATTGCGAACTCACTCATATTGTAAGATATAATCATCAATTGGGATTAAATGCTGAATTTTTAAAACAAGATATTACAGAACCTGATTTTTTAGATAACCTATTACAAAAGATAGGTGACAAAAAAATTGATGTGGTTTGTGGTGGTCCACCTTGTCAGAGTTTTAGCTTGGCAGGTAAGAGAAAGAAGTTTGATAAAAAAGATGATTTATTCTCACATTATCTTGAAGTAATTAAAATATTGCAACCGAAATATTTTGTAATGGAGAATGTAAAAGGCATTCTTACAAAAGAAAATGGAAAAATCAAGGATTTAATCATTCAAGAAATAAATTCAATAGTTGATATAAAGGAAATACCTGTTTTAGTTTCATTCATAAGAAAAATGAAGTCAGATAAAAATGGGTTTTTGTTTGAAAGTATTGTAAAACGAGTTGAAATTGAAAAATTAAGAGATGCTGAAATTGAAACAGGTAGAGAAGAGTTTATTCGATTTGTAGACAATAGATTCAAACAACTTACGCCTAAAATTGCTGATTATAAAACCAGCAAAACAGATTCAAGAATAAATACTATCAGACATGGTTTCAATATTCTTGCCAGAACCAAAGAATGGGAAAAACTGAAACGTGATATCATTAAAGAAAAAGACTTTTGTAATATTGATAGTGATTCATTTGTAGAAACATTCACGACTTTTTTAACTCAAATAGGGCATGAAAGTGTAATAGAACAAATTGAGTTTGCATTTAAGGAACTCAAAGTACCAACCGAATATAAAAAAGACTGTTCAGATATTATAACAGCCCTAAAAATCTATACAAATTCATTTGATGAAACCGTAGATATTCTATTAAACCTATGTACTGAAAAGGAGAAATCTGAACTTAACAAAATTCTTGAAAGCATTAGGCTTTACAAAATAGAAAAACCATTTGTTGCAAACGCTTCAAATTATGGTGTTCCGCAAAATCGTGAACGAGTACTTTTTATTGGCTGTAGAAAAGACCAGAAATTTATTTCTGAAATACCACCAACCATAAAGGAAAATGAAAAAGTAACCGTTTTTGAAGCTTTATACGACCTTGATTTTATTGGCAATAATCAAGAAGCTCATCATTATGAACTAGTTGATATTTCAAAACAATTCAATGGATCTGCTGATAAAATGAAAAGTTTACTTAAGAAAAGAACTATTGATGGTAAAGAAAATTCTAAAACTGGAAAATCATTTGCAGAATGGTCAAGAGAAGGTCGATTAATTGAAAGATATCAACCTAGAACAAAACCATTTTATGTAAGAAATTTTGAAGGGCTTCAAAAGGGAGAAAAATATTTTGACATTTTAAATAATCACAAAACAAGCAATCAAAATGATGATGTAATCAAACGTCTTGATATTATTCTTAAAAACGGTGATTATAAAAAGGCTCAATGTGAAATAGATCAATGTGGTCTGACATCAAATAAAAGAAATTACAATGTTTTGAAGCCAGAAAAACAATCATCTACAATAATGACAATTGCTGATGATTACGTTCATTATAATTCACCAAGATCATTAACTGTTCGTGAAATGGCAAGACTTCAATCATTTGATGATACTTTTGTTTTTCAAGGAAAGCGTTCGACAGGTGGAAATAATAGAAAAACAGAAGTTCCTCAATACACTCTTGTCGGGAATGCTGTACCGCCATTATTAGCTAGAGCTGTGGCGACAGAAATTTTAAAAAACATCCAATGAGAGCATTAACATCTGAAGAACAAACTAAAATTAAAATACTGACCAAAAATCAGGTTCCTATTTCTCTTATTGAGCCAACTGAAACTGGTCTAAAGAAATCAATTATGGATGCTACTGGTTCAGTGCGTAGCTTCTTGAAAGACAATTATATTCACGATTACGATATTCAAGGACAAGGCCCTGAAAACAAAGTTCAAATTGATGCAATCATTTACCAAGATTTTCAAGTAATTCAATCAATTGCTTCATTATACAGACCTCAAACAAAAAAAGGAGACCCAAGAATATGGTTTTCAGGACTTACTAAAATTGCAAATCCAAATGATTTGATTGCAATGATTTTTTATTCAGGCTCTTTTCACATTTTCAATTTAACTCAATTAAATATAGAAGCATTATTAAACTCGAACCTAATAAATCCGCTAAAAGAGTTGATTTCAGAAATCAGCGGTAAAGCTAATGAAGTTGCTTTTGAATTATTGGCTATGTTGAGAAAAGTTGCCCGTTCGGGTCCTATTCCCTCAATGGTTGCTGCAGATACTTCTGTCGGTAGAACCCTAGAGACAGCCTTGGGAATTGATATCAATTCCTCCAAACAACCCGACTACAAAGGGATAGAATTAAAATCATTTAGAAGTAGTCGAACAAATAGAAAAAACTTATTCGCTCAAGTTCCAGAATGGTCATTAAGTAAATTCAAAAGTTCGGCAGAAATTTTAGATGCTTTTGGTTACCATAGAGAAGAAGATTTCAAACTTTATTGTACAGTTTCAGCAATTACAAGAAACTCACAAGGTTTAGCTCTGAGACTTGATTCAGACATAAAGCAACTAGTTGAAAATTCAGATAAACCGGAGTTTGGAGATTTTGTTGTTTGGACTTTAAATACGTTGCATAATAGACTTTTAGAGAAGCATAAAGAAACTTTTTGGGTTGAAGCAACAAGCACTTACATTGATGGACTTGAGCATTTTCAGTATTCAATTGTAGAACACACTAAAAAGCCTATCACTTCTCAATTTGACATACTAATCGACCAAGGAATAATTACTCTTGACCATTTAATAAAAAGAAATTCAAAAGGAAAAGTAGTTGAAAAAGGACCGATATTTAAAATAAAACCTAAAGGATTAGATTTATTATTTCCACCAAGTGAAAAATATAATTTGATATAAAATTTCATTTAACAAATTAGAATATAAGCCATGTTTCTTAAACTTAAGAAATTAAAGTGCTTAGTTTTATTTATCATATCGTACAACTAAATTTCTTCGCCATGCTTACAACTTCCATTTCAGATTTCAGAAAAGACATCAAACGATATTTTGACAAAGTAATACAAAACTCTGAAACACTTATAAATAATCGAGGTAAAGATAAAGGTGTTGTAATCATGTCGTTGGCTGAATATAATTCGTTATGCGCAACACAACACGAACTTTCATCGAAAGAAAATGAAAAAAGACTGGATGCCGCAATTGACAAATTAAAATCCGACATTTCATCTAACTTGGAACAACAACATTAGCTTTAAAAACCGTTTACTTCAAACCTGGAAATTCAGCCAATAATTCACTCGGATTTTTAGTGTCAATGATGTAATGGTCAATTCCATTTGTCATCCACAAAAAAGGAACCGTTGTGGCTTGTGCATAATTACTAATTTGTAACAGTGTTTTTTCGTCCAGTGCAACAGTTGCTGCTTTGCATTCCACAATTAACAGCGGCTGTCCAAAACCATCAACAACAAGTACATCACAACGTCTGTTTTGACCGTTAATCCGCAACAAATGTTCGGTATTGATGCGTGGCAAAGCAATTTGTCGTTCGTTGATTAAAAAATGAACAACGTGTTGACGCACCCATTCTTCGGGAGTTAATACCAAGTGTTTTTTACGTACTACACACCATACCACGAATTGATCGCCTTTCTTTGCAATGGAAAGTTGTGCAGGAGGAATGCTTAACGGAGGAAAAAACGTTTTCATTTGTTGTCAAAGCTACTGATTTTATGACGAGTTTCGTGTCGCTCAATCAACAAAATAACTTATTTTTGAGGTATGGATTTTAAATCAATTCTGAAAGACATCAAAAACAAGCAATTCAAACCCGTGTATGCGTTACATGGCGAAGAACCTTATTACATTGATTTGATTTCAGAAGCAATCATAGAAAATGCGTTAACGGAAGACGAACGGGAATTTAACCTCGCTGTTTATTATGGCAGAGATACCGATTTTTTAACCGTTATGAACGAAGCAAAAGGTTTTCCTTTTATTGGCGAACGGAAAGTGGTTGTTTTGCGTGAAGCGCAGGATTTAAAAGAAATTTACGAATTAGAACATTACTTAAAAGCCGTTAATCCTAGCAGTATTTTGGTGATTTGCCACAAGTACAAAGCGTTGGATGGTAAGCGTAAATTGACCAAAGAAATTGGGCAACACGGAATTAATTTTAAATCTGAAAAGATTAAAGATTACTTACTTCCTGAGTGGATTACAACCTATGTGAAATCGCAAGGTTTTGACATGACTTCTAAAGCAGCTAGTTTGTTAGCCGATTTTATTGGAAATGATTTGTCGCGATTGGTCAATGAATTAGATAAATTAGCGATCGTTTTAGAGAAAGGGACACGCATCTCGGATATTCATATCGAGGAAAATATTGGAATTAGTAAGGATTATAATAATTTCGAATTGACCAATGCCGTTGCTGTTCGCGATCACGTGAAAGTTTTTCAAATTGCCGATTACTTCGATAAAAATCCGAAAGACCACTCCATCATTGCAATTATTCCGACTTTGTTTAAGTTGTATACCAACATGATGCGTGTTCATTTCGCACCCAATAAAAACCCAGACTACATCTCAAGAGCGCTTGGTCTACACCCATTTGCAGCGAAAGAATTGATGAAGAATTCAGCGAATTATTCTCCAAAAATATTAGCACGAAACGTTGCTTTATTGCACGAATACGATTTAAAAGCAAAAGGAGTTGGCAACACAGGCGCGTTCAAAGACGGTGATTTGTTGCGTGAATTATTATATCAATTATTGTACTGATGCGGCGTTTTTTTCTAAAACACATTCCTGAAAATCAATTGTTTGAATTACCCGAAGAGGAATCCAAACACATGATTCGTGTATTGCGCATGAATGTTGGTGATACTTGTGTTTTACTTGATGGAAATGGTCAATTAGTGGACGTACAAATAAACGATGCACATCCAAAGCGTTGTGGCGTTACAGTTCTTTCTCGTGAACATAAAACACGTTCATCCGAATTTCATTTGGCCATTGCTCCAACTAAAAATAGCGACCGCATGGAATGGATGGTTGAAAAAATAGTTGAAGTAGGCGCGACCAAATTGAGTTTTATTTCAGGCGATCATTCGGAACGCTTTGCTTTGAAACTCGATCGCTTGGAACGCGTAGCAATTTCAGCAATGAAGCAAGCGCAACACGATTTTTTATTGACCATTGAACCAATGATTGCCTTTGATGAATTTATCAAGCAACACCCAACAGGAAAAATTGCCCATTGCATGGATACCGATAAAAAAGCGTTGCAATCATCAACAATAACTGGCCCAGTTTTGATTGGCCCAGAAGGTGATTTTAGTCCGCGTGAAATCGAGTTGGCTCTAGCAAGTGGCTACGAAGCAATCCATTTGGGAACTGCGCGTTTACGAACAGAAACAGCAGGTTTAGTAGCAACAGTTTTAGCCATACACCAATGAAAAAACTAGCAGTAATTATCGTAAGTTTTATTTTCAGTGCAAGTTTTGCGCAAGGAACGTATCAAATCGCTTATTTGAAATACAATGGCGGAGGCGATTATTATGCAAATCCAACTGCACTTGCTAATTTGGTTCAATTTTGCAACACCAATTTGGGAACGACTATTTCAAAAGAAATTCCTTTTGTAGCCGTTGGAAGTCCCGAAATTGCTGCCTATCCTTTTCTTCACATGACAGGTCATGGAAACGTTGTTTTTTCCATGCGTGATGCCGAGAATTTGCGCAATTATCTGCTTGGTGGAGGTTTTTTACACATTGATGACAATTATGGAATGGATAAATTTATTCGTGAGGAGTTGAAGAAAGTTTTTCCGAATAATTCATTGGTTGAAATACCGTTCAATCATCCCATTTTTCATCAAAAATACGACTTCAATGGCTTACCAAAGATTCACGAACACGATGGAAAACGACCACAAGCATTTGGTATTATCGTCGATGGGCGTTTGGTTTGTTTGTACACGTATGAAACTGATTTAAGCGATGGTTGGGAAGACCGTGAAGTGCACAACGATCCAGAAGACAAACGCAAGCAAGCGCTTCAAATGGGAGCAAATATTTTGATGTACGCTTTTTTAGGTGGGAATTAATCTTTGATGTAATTAAACCTTACCAACGCATATTGGAACTCAGGAAAATGTGTTCCAGGTGTAAATAAAAAAGTCTTCGCCGCATTTTTTGCTATCATTACTGCAGGTGTAGAAAGCACATCACTTTTTTCTGAAATCAACCGAGAACTGGTTACTTTTCCAAGGTTATCTATTGCAACTTCCAAAACCACCACCCCGCTCCTACTTCCATGAATATCGAAAGAAACGGTGTTTACTAATTTTCTTCCCGAATCAATTGCTGAACCTGAGATAATTTGCGCTTTTACTTGTCCAACGATAAACAAGCAGCCGACGAGTATAATTCCTTTCATAGTTATGATATTTCGGCCCAATTGGGTTTGTCTTTTAATTTCTTCAGCGCAACCATCCGCAACCAATAATGTGCTGGTTGAGATAAACGTGGATCTTCGGTTAATATTGCCCGAGCTTTTTCACGAGCTAACCCAACCAACGGACCATCTTTTGCCAAATCTGCAATTTTTAAATCCAAAGTGCCACTTTGTTGGGTCCCCATGATATCGCCTGGTCCTCGTAATTCCAAATCGACTTCTGAAATTTCGAAACCATCATTGGTGCGTACCATTGTATTGATGCGTTTTTTGGTTGTTTGTGCCAGTTTATCACCTGTCATCAAAATACAATACGATTGATCAGCTCCTCGCCCGACGCGACCGCGTAACTGGTGTAATTGGGACAACCCAAAACGCTCCGAGCTTTCGATAATCATTACCGAAGCATTGGGAACATTTACACCAACTTCGATTACTGTCGTTGCAACCATAATTTGGGTTTTTCCCTCAATGAACAATTGCATTTCGTAATCTTTTGCTTCCGGTTTCATTTGGCCATTTACAATACTCACATGGTAGTCTGGCAAAGGAAAATAGCGCACAATTGATTCGTAACCGTCCATCAAATTTGCATAGTCTAACTTTTCCGATTCTTTGATTAAGGGATAAACGATGTAAACCTGACGTCCTAATTCAATTTGACTTTTCACAAAACCTAAGACCTGTAAACGATCTTTTTCAAAACGGTGATGCGTTGTGATTGGTTTTCGCCCTGGCGGTAATTCATCAATAACAGACACTTCTAAGTCACCATAAAAAGTCATGGCGAGTGTACGAGGAATTGGTGTTGCCGTCATGACTAAAATATGAGGAGGAATGGTGTTTTTCTTCCACAAACGGGCACGTTGTGCAACGCCAAAACGATGTTGTTCATCGATAACAACAATTCCTAAATTCTGAAACTGAACAATGTCTTCTAACAAGGCATGCGTTCCGATGAGGATATGAATTTCACCCGACAACAAACCTTCGTGAATGATTTTACGCTGCGCTTTCTTGGTAGATCCCGTTAACAAAGCAACATTGACAGACGTTCCAGCCAATAATTCTGATATTCCAATAAAATGTTGGTTCGCTAAAATCTCTGTGGGAGCCATGATTGCCGATTGCAAACCAGTTTCAATTCCCATTAACATCGTTAACAAAGCGACCACTGTTTTTCCACTTCCAACATCACCTTGCAACAAACGATTCATTTGTATGCCTGAACCCAAATCTTTGCGAATCTCTTTTAAGACGCGCTTTTGTGCATTGGTCAATGGAAACGGTAATTTTGTTTCGTAAAATGAATTAAATACTTCGCCTAACTGCGTAATTGTATTTCCTTTTGTTTGTTGGAGCGTAATTTGTCGGCGCAAGAGTAATTCAATTTGCAAATGCAATAATTCTTCGAATTTGAAACGTTTTCGCGCCAACTGCACTTGTTCCGTAGCTTGAGGAATATGAATCGCAAACAAAGCTTCTTTGTAGGGAATCAATCCTAATTCGGTACGCATTTCAACTGGAATAGCATCTTCAAACGAAACGTTTCTCAACTGTGCAAGCAAGGTGAGCATGAGTTTCTGAATGCCTTTACTGTGCAAACCAGCTGCTGTTAATTTTTCAGTTGACGAGTAAACAGGTTGCCATCCAATTGCGGGATCTACTTCTGATAATAAGGTAATTTCAGGATGAGGAATACTCCACGAACTTTGATAAAACTTTGGTTTACCAAAAACTTGCAAGGGAACGTTGACTTTGATACTCGGTAAAATGAATTTAATTCCTTGAAACCAGACTAAATCTATGATACCGGTTTCATCTTGAAATTTAACAGACAAACGTTTTTGGCGGCCATTTCCTGATTCGTGAAGCGAAATAATTTTCCCTTTTAGTTGAACATATCCATCTAATTCGGGTAAGTCACGAATTGCATTGTATTGCGACCGATCGACGTAGCGAAAAGGGTAATGACAGAGTAAATCTTCAAACGTAGCAATTCCCAATTCATCGCGCAGTAACTTCGCTCGTTGAGGTCCTACACCTTTTAGAAACTCAATGGAAGTTTGCAATACGTCGTTCATTGAACTGAGGCTACTTGATAAAACTATTTTTTGTACAATGCCAAACCTTTTTCAAGCCATTCTTTGAAAACTGAAGGGCTACTGTGGTGTTGATAATCAGCTGCACCGTTTGCTATTTGTTTGCCTTCCGCATCCAACATTACATAATACGGTTGGGAAGAAATCTTATAATCTTTGATTTGCAAATACATCCATTTATCACCTGTTGTGATCAATTTCTTGAATTTTCCAGGAACCAATTCTACTGTTTTTTGTTCCGCTTTTGGTAAATCAACACGTTCGTCAACATGCAAGGAAGCAATCACCACATCTTCTTTCAAATGATCGATTATTCCTGGTTCTCCCCAAACAGATTCTTCCATTTTTCGGCAGTTTACACAATTGTGTCCAGTAAAGTCAACGAACAATGGCTTGCCTACTTTTAGCGCATATGCTTTCGCTTTATCTAAGTCGTGGAATACTTGAATGTTTTGTGGCCCCAAATGCATGTCGGCTGTTGTTTCTGAAGAAGTTCCAACATGAGCAGCACCACCAAATCCACCTGGAGCTTCACTGTAGTTCGATGGAGGAGGAAATGCACTGATTAACTTCAACGGTGCGCCCCACAAGCCTGGAATCATGTAAAAAACAAAAGCTAATACAAATGTTCCAAAAAGCGTACGTCCAACAGATAAACGTTCGATTTTACTATCGTGAGGTAATTGAATAAATCCAAATAAATAAAGGGCAAGTACCAAGAAAATTCCAATCCAAATAGCTAAAAATAATTCACGTTCGAAATAATGTGCTTGTAATGCTAAATCTGCATTTGATAAGAATTTAAACGCCAATGCTAATTCCAATAATCCCAAAACAACTTTGACGGTATTCAACCAACCTCCCGATTTTGGCAAGGTATTCAACCAACCTGGGAATGCAGCAAACAAACCAAATGGAAGCGCTAATGCCAATGAGAAACCTAACATCCCGATGATTGGAGCGATTCCGCCTTTGCTTGCAGCCTCAACGATTAACGTTCCAACGATTGGTCCTGTACACGAAAAAGAAACCAAAGCCAAAGCAAGTGCCATGAAGAAAATACCAATCATCCCGCCTTTATCCGAAGCTTGATCTGCTTTGTTTACCCATGAACTCGGCATTCTAATTTCGAAAGCTCCCATGAAGGAAACAGCAAACACCACCAAAATCAAAAAGAAAACGATGTTAAATGTTGGATTTGTTGACATGTTGTTCAATGCTTCTGCACCGAATACAGCTGTTACAACTGTTCCTAGTAAGATGTAAATAACGATAATGGAAAGACTATAAAACAAAGCGTTGCGAATTCCAGCAGCTTTTGATTTGCTTTGTTTGGTGAAGAAACTCACAGTCATTGGAATCATTGGAAAAACACAAGGTGTAAACAAGGCTGCTAAACCGCTGATAAATGACAAGAAAAACAAAGCAGTCATCGAACGATTTTCTTCTTTTTTACTTGAATCTTTCGTTGGTTTTCCTGCTTCTACTTTTTCAGTAGCACTAGCTGAAGTTCCAGCTTTTTTGGTTGTGTCTGTTTTTTGTGACGCTGTGTCAATTAAGGTTCCTTCTGCTGTAGTTGCAAATAATGAAGGTTTCACTTTTAATGAAAAAGTAGTGTTGTATGGCGGCAAACAACCGACTTCGTTACATGTTTGGTAATCGTAAGTTCCTTTGATGATAAAATCTTTATCGCTCAATAAAACTATTTTTTGCTTGAACAACACCGTTCCTTCATGGTATGCGATGTCTTCATCAGCCGCATCGTCATGTTTGACATGAGGTTTAGGTTCGATGACATTTCCGACCGTTTTGTAATTTGGATTCTTTGCCAAGGTCCAATTGGTATTCAATCCAAAAGTACCTTTTGGTAATACAATTGCATTGATGTGCCAACCTTTCACAATTTTCACCTCCGCTACAACAAAAACATCTTTTTCTGTTTTTTCGACACGGAATTTCCATTTCACTTTGT
>CALJKJ010000041.1 GCA_937973685.1 uncultured Flavobacteriales bacterium
AGATGAAATAGACAAATGTGAATTGGCTTTGAAGGCAGAAAAAAGTCAAGGTGCCAACAAAGTGAAATACGACCAAGCCATGAAGCAAGGCGATGGTTTTGTTGCGCAAAAAAGTTGGGAGGCAGCTAAAGCAAAATACAATGAAGCTTTACTTGCACTTCCTAACGATCCAATTGCTAAAACAAAATTGACGGATGTTACCAATAAATTAAACCAACAAAAAGAAGAACAAGCGAAACAAGCAAAATTCAATACAGCAATGGGTGCTGGTGATGCTTTGTTTGGTCAAAATAAATACGAAGAAGCAAAAGTCAAGTACGAAGAAGCATTAGTGCATCTTCCTGGAAATGCTGATGCAACCAAGAAAAAGCTAGATTGTACCACGAAAATATCAGAACTTCAAAAAGATAAAGAACGTCAAGTTGCAATTGATAAATTGATTGTTGATGGTAACAAAGCAATGAGTGAAAATCAATGGCTTGCGGCTAAAAACAGTTTCACTGCAATTCAAAAATTAGATGATAAAAACACAGTTGCAGCAGCTAAACTAGTCGTCATTGATGCAAAAATTGCTGAAGAAAAAAGCGAACAAGAAAAAGCGAATAAAGTAAAATTGTTAGTTACAGAAGGAGATGCTTTTGTGAAAACAGGAAAATTGAACGAAGCTAAAACAAAATATCTTGCTGCTTTTGACTTGATAAAAGATCCAGCTGTAAAACAGAAAATTGATGCAGTAGAAAAATCTCAAGGAGAACTTGCTCAAAAAGAAGAACAAAAGCAACAATTTGAAAAGTTTATCAATGAAGGTGATGTAGCATTCAAAGCAGGTGATTTTTCAGGTGCGAAAACAAAATACAACGCTGCTAAAGCAATTGACAATAATTCGACTTTACCAGCTCAACGAATTGCTGAAGTTGATAAAAAAGAAATGGCATTAAAAGCTGAAAAAGATAAAGCAGATCAATACGAAGCGTTGTTTAGATCTGGTCAAACAGCATTGGATGCAAACGATTTAGCTTTGGCAAAAACGAAATTTGAAGCAGCTTATGATTTAGATAAAACAAAAACTGTTGCAAAAGAGAAAATAGATTTCGTAACCAAAAAAATCAATGATAATAATGCATTGGCTGCTTCAAAAGCCAAATTCGAAGCAGCCTATAAAGCGGGGGTTGATTTTCAACAAGCAGGAAAATTAACGGAGGCAAAAGCAAAATTCATTGAAGCGAAAAGTGCAGATCCAAGTCAAACTGGAATTCAAGAAAAAATAAATGAAGTTGACGGATTGATTGCTAAACAAAATCAGCAAAAACAACTATCTCAATTGATTTCAGAAGGAAATGCTGCACTTGGTAAAGCTGATTTAACAACAGCAAAAGCCAAGTTTGATGCAGTTAAAAAAATAGATCCAAACAATACGCAAGCTTTAGATGGCTTACAAACTGTTGCGAACAAAGAAGCCGAATTGATTTTAAAAGAACAACAATTGAAGGAACAGCAGCTGAAAGAACAACAGTTGAAAGAACAACAGCTGAAAGAACAACAGTTGAAAGAACAACAATTGAAAGAACAGCAATTGAAGGAACAACAACTGAAAGAACAACAATTGAAAGAACAACAATTGAAAGAGCAACAGTTGAAAGAACAGCAGTTGAAGGAACAGCAGTTGAAAGAACAACAATTGAAAGAGCAACAGTTGAAAGAACAGCAGTTGAAAGAACAGCAGTTGAAGGAACAGCAGTTGAAAGAGCAACAATTGAAAGAACAGCAGTTGAAAGAGCAACAATTGAAAGAACAGCAGTTGAAAGAGCAACAGTTGAAGGAACAACAATTGAAAGAGCAACAGTTGAAAGAACAGCAGTTGAAGGAACAACAATTGAAAGAGCAACAGTTGAAAGAACAGCAGTTGAAAGAACAACAATTGAAAGAGCAGCAGTTGAAGGAACAGCAATTGAAAGAGCAACAATTGAAGGAACAACAGCAACAATTGGAAGCTAAAAATTACGAGAAATTGATTGCTGATGCGCAATCTGCATTTGACAACCGTAATTATGAAAAAGCAATTGAATTATTTGAATCGGCTACAAAGAAACGACCAGAAGATTCGTATGCCGTTGAAAAATTAGCTGTTTCAAAGGATTTATTAGAAAAAGAAAACTTGAAAAAATCTGTACAAACAGCTTTTTCAACTAAAATGAAACAAGCTGAGAATGCTGTGACAGCTCAAAAATATGATGAAGCTATAGCATTATTTACTGCTGCAAAAGAATTGAATAGTGAGCAAGATATCACGGATAAGCGTATCAAAGATGTAAAAGTATTGCAGGAAAAAGAAGCATTGAATCGCACTGCTCAAAATCAACTAATTGTTCAACAAACGGAATTCGTGAACAAAGCAAAAGTTGCTGAAAGTAATAAGCAATACGATTTGGCTTTGAACCAGTACGAAGCAGCTGATAAAGTTTTACCTGGTGATAAAACGATAAATGCTAAAATAGCTGAATTAAAACAATTATTAGATAACCAAGCGATTGAAAAGCAACAAGAGCAAGCAAAACAAGCTGTATTAAATGCGCTATTGAAAAAAGCAGATGTATTGTACAAAGGATCTAATTGGAATGAAGCCAAACTAATCTACGAAGATGTATTGCTTCAAGATCAATCGAATGTTATTGCATTGAAAAGACAAAAAGAATGTTTGGATAATTTAGCAAAGAAAACAGCACAAGAAGAGGAAGAAGTGTATCAGTCGATTGTTTCTAAAGCAAACGAGAATTTCAAAAAGAAAGATTATAAAAACGCAAAAAAATTATACGAACGAGCTTCGAAAATACGTCCAACTGATAAATTTGTAAAAGCTCAATTGTTACAATTAACTAATTTAAACAAACCAACTCCTCCAGTATCAACAACTCAACCACCAGTTGAAGTTCCAGTAAAAAAAGAGCCGGAACCATTAGCTGATTTAGGTGTAAAGTCTGAATTGTCTTTACAAGATGCACAAGCAAAATTAGAGGCAGCTGATAAAGCTCGTAAGAATAAGAAAGCATCAAATTTAACAGAGGAATTAAAAGGCTTGCAATCGAATGATGGAGACTTGCAACTCAATCAACAAGCGAATATTTCAACTAACAAATCTACGATTAATGCAATTGTAATAGCTGCAGATATTCCGGAGGACACAGCAGATGTTTCCCGTCATTTAAACCGTGCAATAGTTGATTCAATTTACGGATACCAACAAGGAGTGACTACTAACAATCAACTTGTTGAACGTTCCGAATTGTATTACCAAAAAGAGCAAATTGATTTAGCTACGAATTCCGTTAGCGATCAAAATAGTATTCTTTATGGAAAAGGTATTGAAAATGAGCAGATTATACGGAAAGAGCGTGTCGTTCGTGAAAATGTTACCATACAAAAGGATGAAACGGAAGTCAATCAAAACGAACACACTACGCAGGATTTCATGACTATTCGATTGAAAAACGAACAAAAAGAAATCGATGAGTCAGTCGAAAAGGCTGCGTTTACTGCTCAGATTAGTGATTTGAAGAAAGCAGATGAAAATGCATCAATTGAGACGCAAGACAAACAGCAACAAGCTACATACGCAGTAAAAAACGTGTTGAATAATGCTGCAAATGTTGTTACGACAAAACAAGAAGAAGACAGTAAATTGCCAGGCATAAATAGTGATTTACTTATAAAAACCGAAAAAAATAGTCAAGATCAACAAGGAGTAGATCAATTGAATCGTCAGAATTACCTGCAAAATGTCAAAGGAGACTTAAACAAAGAAGCTGGAGTTATTACTAAATATGATGATTCAATGTTGGAAAAACGTTTGGACAATGCAACCACGCTTGCAGCAGAAAAAAAGGAATTAACCGACAAAAATGATAACGACCAAACCGAAAGTCACGACAAATCGATTGGCAATAAAACAAGTATAAATAGCGCTAAAGTTGATATTATTCCTGATACGCTTTCCGCAGCTGCAACTGTTCGATTAGTGAATGATTTAGTAGGTAAAGAACAGGCAAGTGCTACAACTGCTCAAGCGAATCAAGCTGAAAAACAACAAGGAAATAAGAAAACAATCGAAGGAAGTGTTGCATCTCAGGAAGAAACTGCTGCTGGCTTGAATGATGCGGATAACATTTCTCAATTAAAAACTGTTGCAAAAGATTTAGAAAACAATGTTGGAGTTCAACAAACAGCGGCACAAGACAAACGTTTGGAATCGAAAAAAGTATTGGATGCTTTGTATAAAAAAGAGGCGAAGTTTACTGATAAGTTAGCAAACGATTTAGGTTCAATTTATCCAGAAGGTGTTTCGCAAGATCAATTTGAGATTTTAGGTCACGATGGCTTGGTATCTGGAATTGCAACAAGAAGAATTGTTGTGAAAAATGGGCGAGGAGCTGTTTATGTTCGCACGCAATCCATGACAGCGATTACGTATTCTAAAAATGGTCAAGCTTGCACCGAATTAGTTTGGCAGCGTGAAACACAAGATGCATTATTAAAGAGAAATTACTAAACCAATATCGATTAACTTTTGCTTGTGTGTAACTAATTGAATCCTGTTTTAGTTCCATTCATTATGTATTTATTTTTGCTTTAATCATAAAGTTAAAAAATGAAGGTTCATTTTATCGCAATCGGGGGGAGTGCTATGCATAACCTAGCTATTGCACTTGCAAGAAAAGGTTTCCAAGTAACAGGTTCAGATGATGAACTGTTGGATCCATCAAAAACACGATTAGAGAAACAAGGGATTTTGCCTTCTTCCATTGGTTGGGATGAAGCACGGATTACTTCGGATCTTGACGCAGTTATTCTTGGAATGCACGCACGCGAGGACAATCCCGAATTGTTAAAAGCAAAAGAATTGGCAATTCCGATTTTTTCTTACCCAGAATATTTGTACGAACAAAGCAAAAACAAGCATCGCATAGTTATTGGAGGTAGCCACGGAAAAACAACGATTACTTCGATGTTGTTGCACGTTGTCAATGAATTGGGACTGAAAGTAGATTATATGGTTGGTGCGCAATTAGAGGGTTATGATTGCATGGTCAAATTAACAGATGATGCGCAATTCATGATTTTAGAAGGCGATGAATACTTGAGTTCACCTATCGATAGAAGACCGAAGTTTCATTTGTATTTTCCAAATACCGCATTGATTTCGGGTATAGCTTGGGATCACATCAACGTTTTTCCAACTTGGGAAAATTACATCGATCAGTTCGATCAGTTTTGTTGTTTGATTCAAGATAACGGAACATTGGTTTACAACACAGAAGACGCTACGGTGAATAGTTTAGGAGAAAAATATGCGTCAAAATTGACAACAAAAGCATATCAAACACCTCAATACGAAGTCACGGAATCAGGAACCTTATTACATCTTGATGGACGTTCTTATGAACTACAAGTTTTTGGTGGACACAATTTACAAAATTTGATGGGGGCAATGCACTTAGCTGAATCAATGGCGATTTCCAATCACGATTTTTTAACTGCTATTAAAACGTTCACAGGAGCTGGAAAGCGTTTGCAAAAAGTGACGGAAACAAAAGGTTTTACGATGTTCAAGGATTTCGCACATTCACCGTCAAAATTGAAAGCAACAACCAAAGCAGTGAAGGAGCAATTTACTAATAGAAAAGTCGTTGCTTGTATGGAATTGCATACCTTTTCATCGTTGCGACAAGATTTCCTTCCCTTGTACGAACATGCAATGGACGCTGCAGATGTGGCCTTGGTTTATTTCAGTCCAAAAGTTGTTGCGCATAAAAAGTTAGCACCAATCACAAAAGAAATGGTGCAAGCTGGATTTAAAGGCGATGTAATTGTCGTTAATGAAACAAGTGAGGTATTACAATTTATCAATGAGATTGATTGGCAAAATTCCGTTTTATTAATGATGTCATCTGGTAATTTCGACGGTATTGATTACGATCAATTGGGAAAAGAAATAAAAGAAAAAATAATTTTTCAATAAAATTTTATTTTTATATTTGATAAAACTTAATTATCTAAATTATGAAAAAAAATCTATTTTTTATTTTGTCGATCATTTCAAGTCAAACTTTATTTGGTCAAAACATTACAACATTAGCTCCTGATTATGATGCAGCACTTGGTTACCATGATTTTTACGGTACTGAAAATAATAATTACGGAAATGCAACTCAAAATTCAGCATATTGTAAACCTGGAGCAAGTGGAGGTTTAAATATGAATCGAGCAATGATTCATTTTGATTTAAGTTCATTTTCAAATCCAAATGATATTCTTGAAGCAAAATTAAATTTATATGCATTTGGTCCAATTTCTGGTGTTTTCTTAGGTCACACTGGTGCAAATAATGCATTACTTTCAAGAGTGTCCGCTCCATGGTTAGAAAATACAATTACATGGAGTTCAGCCCCTTCTATAAATGCAACTAATCAAATAATGTTGCCTCAATCAACAAGTTATACTCAAGACTATTTAAATATTGATGTTACTCAACTCATAAAAGATATGATAAGTTATGGTAATTATGGGTTTAATTTAAAATTAGTTAATGAAAGTCCTACAAATGCTTTGTTGTTTTGCTCATCAAATCATTCAGACATTTCAAAGCATCCAGTTTTACAAATTTCTTATACAGGTTTAAATGTTGAATCATATGATAATGATTTAATTCAAATTTTCCCTAATCCTACTAGTGATTTTATTAATTTCAAATTAAAGAATTCTATTATTGACGATAACTTCACTCTTGAAATTATTGATGTTTTAGGAAACGTTGTTAGAAAAGTGGATGTTTTAAACCAAAGCAAAGTTGATATTTCTGATTTGGAATTGGGTACTTATTTTGCTAAAATAACAAGTAATGAAAATATTTACACAACTAAATTTCAGAAAAAATAGTTGGTTTTTATAATAGTATTAAACAACAAAAAAGGCTAGATAACTCTAGCCTTTTTTGTTAATTCGAAGTTCGAAATATAAATCTCCTCAATATTGCCGTGACAATAATTGAATTCAATGTTGTGAGAACGGTTAAAGCTAAAAATGAAATAGTAGATGTAAAGGATGCACTAAACATCATGCGAGGTCCTTTTTTTAATTGTTCAACTATTTCATCTTCCGTTTTGCTTTGCAATTCAGGATTGTGTGCTTTGTAAGCTTTTAACTTTACAGGATTTGAAACATCCTTTGCAATTTCTCTATCAGCAATCGCAATGCGGTTTTCGTTAAAGCTTGGATCGATTTTTTGGTAATAAACGTAAATGAAGATCCCTACAATTAATGTGTAAATCATTCCTGCGCTCATTCCTTTTTTCATGTCACCTAAGGCACTGCTTCCGCTTTGATCCTCTGTTTTTTTGTAAAAATAAAGGCTGAATGTAACGGTTGCCAACAAACAAAAGATGTTTATCATTACAGACAAAAACAAATCCTCTGGATTTTGAAGTACCTGTAAACCGAAAGTAACCAATTTGTAACCAATCCATGCGAGACTGAAAACAACTGGAATTAACAATTTATTTTTCATCAGTTAAATTATGAATTCATTGATACTAAAAACTCTTCGTTGGAACGTGTATTGTCCATGTGTGATTTCATAAATTCCATTGCTTCAACAGGATTCATATCTGCAATGAATTTACGCAGCAACCAAATTCGTTGCAACACATCTTTTCCAAGTAATAAGTCTTCACGACGCGTTCCTGATGCAGTAATATCGATAGCAGGATAGATACGACGGTTCGCAATTTTACGATCCAATTGTAATTCCATGTTACCTGTTCCTTTGAATTCCTCAAAAATAACCTCGTCCATTTTAGATCCAGTTTCCGTTAAAGCAGTTGCTAGTATAGAAAGTGAACCACCATTTTCAATTTTACGAGCCGAACCAAAGAAACGTTTTGGTTTGTGTAACGCGTTAGCATCAACACCACCCGAAAGCACTTTTCCTGAAGCAGGTGAAACAGTATTGTATGCACGTGCTAAACGTGTAATAGAGTCTAATAAAATACAAACATCATGACCACATTCGACCATTCGTTTTGCTTTTTCTAAAACGATATTGGCAACTTTCACGTGGCGGTCTGCTGGCTCATCAAATGTAGAAGCAACAACTTCCGCTTTTACACTTCGTGCCATATCTGTAACCTCTTCCGGACGTTCGTCAATTAACAAAACGATTAAGTATACTTCTGGATGATTGGCAGCAATAGCATTTGCAACATCTTTCAACAACATCGTTTTACCCGTTTTTGGCTGTGCAACGATCATTCCACGTTGTCCTTTACCAATAGGTGCAAACAAATCCATAACACGTGTTGACATGCTTTCGTCCTTGTGTCCTGTTAATTTGAATTTTTCATCCGGAAATAACGGTGTAAGGTATTCGAAAGGAACACGGTCACGAATATAACTTGGGTGACGTCCATTGATTGAATCAACTTTAACTAACGGGAAGAATTTTTCACCTTCTCTCGGTGGACGAATTGTTCCACGAACAGTATCACCTGTTTTCAAACCAAATAATTTGATTTGACTTTGTGAAACATACACATCATCTGGTGAAGGTAAATAGTTGTAATCCGATGAACGTAAAAATCCGTACCCATCTTGAATCACTTCCAAAACTCCCTCAGCCGTAACAATGCCAACTAAATTGTAAGCGTCCTCATCAACTTTTTCCTCAACTACTTGATTGTGTTGTTGTTGTGGAGCTTGTTGGTTACCATTATTCTGACGATTCTGATTTTGATTTTGTTGGTTTTTGTGTTGGTTTGGGTTATTGTTTTGTCTTTCTGGACGATCTTGACGTTGTTCTGTTCGTTCTCCTTGAGTTGCATTGCCTTCTTTTACAGGCGCATTATTCTGAGGACGATTTTTTTGAAAACCTTGTTTTTGACCATTTTGATTATTTCTAGCAAATGGTTGGTTTCTTTCTGTTGGTTGAGGGTTTGCAGCAGGCTCAGTTGCATTGGTGTTTTTATCTTCTTCACCAGCAGTTGCAGGAACAACTATTGCAGATTCACCATCTTTCTTTGCTGTTAATAAATTAGTCCCCATTTTGTTTTTACGTGGACGTAATTTCTTTTCACTTCCCTCAGAAACAGTATCAGTAGTTGTGTTTTCCGTTTCACTACTTTCAGTCACTTTCGCATCAAGTTTTGAAGGATTGGAAGTGGCGATAGGTGTTGAAGCGGTTTTGCGAGCACGAACATTATCAGATGAAGCTGCCGGTTTTGTATCTGAATTACTTGTTGACGTATTTTGCTTTGCAATTTCAGCTAACAATTCATTTTTCTTAAAAGATTCAACACGCTTAACACCTAAGTTTTTTGCGATTTCTCTTAATTCTGGTAATAACTTACCCTCTAAATCTTGATTATTCATATAAAGTCTTGGACTAATAAACTGTATTCGATTGAATACGCTCGATTTTTGTTTGTGATTTGTCTGTAAAGACGTCGTAAAAATAACAATATTTAATGAAACACAAACTTTAATCAATTTTTTTCTATCATTTTGATTTCAGGTATATCCTACTAATTTTGTAACAACTCAAATGAAGTGATTATGAAAATGCAAGGAAAAAGTATAGTGCTGATAATTTTTGTACTGGCAAATATTATTTTAATCGGAAGTGCGTTTGCTTTTCCAGCTAATTTCCAAGCATTCATAGCTCCGAGTTTGTTGTCTATTGGAGCTGGTTTGGGATTTGTGTTATTCCGTTCAAGCAAACAATTATTCGCCTATTTTTCTGCTTTTGCATTAACTGGATTTTTATTCTTTTTACAAACGAAATTCCAAGGGCAATCTGCTCAGTTTGTTGGTTATTTTCGATTTGTTATCATCGGTTTTTTATTGAGTCAATCGTATAAAAGCAAAAAGTTATCCTATTGGATTTTTACAGCTATGTTGCTTGGAATAGAAGTAGGGATCGATTTCCCTGCATTTGCGGGTGAAATGAAACGTTTTAGCGATATATTCCTACGCTTGATAAAAACCTTAGTGGCTCCGTTGATTTTCTCTACTTTGGTTGTTGGAATTGCTGGGCATAGTAACCTAAAACAAGTAGGACGAATTGGCTTGAAAAGTATCTTGTATTTTGAAATAGTAACCACGTTTGCTTTGTTTATTGGGTTGTTAGCGATCAATGTTACACAAGCTGGAAAAGGCTTACCAACAATGGAGGTGCAAACCAGTGCGAAAGAAAAAAGCGCTGAGTTATTAGCTCAATTGGAGAAACCAAAAGATCATTTGGTGGAGATTTTCCCAGAAAATATCGCGAAATCAATCGTTGAAAACCAAGTGTTACAAATTGTCATTTTCTCTGTATTATTTGCTATTGCAATCAGTTTACTGAAAAATGTGAAACACAAAGAAACGATGTTGCATTGGTCGGAAAGCTTGTCAGAAGTCATGTTCAAATTCACTGACATTGTCATGTTTGTTGCACCACTTGCAGTTTTTGGTGCAATTGCAAGTACGGTTTCAAAATCGGGTGTAGACGTTTTATTGAATCTCATGAAATTGGTTGGAACGCTCTATGTTTCGTTAGTCGTTTTTGTTTTGGTCGTTTTGTTGCCAATTGCATTGTTTTTCAAAATTCCAATTAAAAAATTCTTGGGTGCAATAACTGAACCATTGTCGATTGCTTTTGCAACTGCTAGTAGTGAAGCTGCTTTACCAAAAGCATTGGAAAACATGGAGAAATTTGGCGTTCCAAAAAAGATTGTCGGATTTGTTATTCCAACTGGTTATAGTTTTAACCTCGATGGGACGACTCTTTACTTATCCATGGCAACTGTTTTTGTTGCGCAAATGTGTGGAGTTGAATTAACAATTGGTCAGCAAATAGCAATCTGTTTGACTTTAATGCTAACAAGTAAAGGTGTTGCGGGTGTTCGTGGAGCTTCTTTCGTGATTTTAACTACCACATTAATGGATTACAAACACCTTGGATTAGATGTTGAAAAAGCTGGAATTATTCTTGGGGTTGATGCGTTAATGGACATGGGTAGAACATCTGTTAATGTACTTGGAAATTGCTTGGCTTCAGCAGTTGTTGCACGCAGTGAAAAAGAATTATTCGTTACTGAAAACGCTTCGGATGATGAACTAATCGCTGAAAACGGTTTGTTAGGCGACTAAACTTACATTTTTTCGCGTAAATGTTTTCCAGTGTGATTGGTTGTTTCCAAACACAAGGCTTCTGGCGTTCCTTCAAACACAATTTCTCCGCCATTGTTTCCGCCATCGGGACCAATATCAATGATCCAATCAGCTGATTTGATGACATCCATGTTGTGTTCGATAACAACAATCGAATGACCGTCATCGACCAAGCGATTAAAAGCAATCAATAACTTTTCAATATCGTGGAAATGCAAACCTGTAGTAGGTTCATCAAAAATGAAAAGTGTTTTTTTAGTCGTTTGATTTCCTTTGATTAAAAAAGAAGCAAGTTTCACACGTTGCGCTTCACCACCACTTAATGAACTACTCGATTGCCCCATTTTCAAATAACCCAAACCGACATCTTCTAATGGCTGAATTTTTTGGACAATTTTTTCCTCGATTTTATCTTTTCCACCTTTGAAAAATACAAGAGCTTCTGAGATGTCCATTTTTAACAAATCAGAAATATTTTTTTCGCGGTAGTAAACTTCCAACGCTTCTTGTTTGTAACGCGATCCACCACAAGCCTCACACGGCAAGTGTACATCGGCCATGAACTGCATACTCACGGTAACTTGACCTTCGCCTTCACACATTTCACAGCGACCTCCTTCAACATTGAACGAGAAAAATCCAGGTTTGTAGTTGTTGTGTTTGGCAGCGTTTTGACGGGAATACAATTCACGGATATCGTCAAAAGCTTTCACATACGTTACTGGATTACTACGCGAAGATTTACCAATTGGGTTTTGATCAATCAATTCTATTTCTGCAATCAAAGAAGTGTCTCCAATGATTCCTTTGAAATTTCCTTGGAAATCACCAAACAATCCCAGTTTCTTCCGCATTGCTGGGTAGAGAATATCTTTGATCAACGTAGATTTTCCTGATCCACTGACACCTGTAACAGCTACAATTCGGTTCAAAGGAATAGAAACAGTCACATTTTTCAAATTGTTTTCCTTTGCATTTAGAATCGTTATTTTGTTGGTGCTTGTTCTGCGTTTTGCAGGAACGATAATTTGCTTACTGCCAGTTAAATAATCTGCTGTTAAGCTATTTTTTGCTTGGGCTAATTTTGAGAAATCACCTTGAAAGACTAATTCACCACCAAATTGACCTGCTGCAGGTCCGATATCGATAATTTCATCGGCTGCTTTCATCATGTCTTCTTCGTGTTCAACAACGATTACGGTGTTTCCTAATGCTTTTAATCGTTGCAACACCGAAATCAATCGTTCGGTATCTCTTGGGTGTAAACCAATGCTCGGTTCATCTAAAATATACATGGAACCAACTAAACTACTTCCCAACGATGTTGCTAAGTTGATGCGTTGTGATTCACCACCAGACAATGTATTTGCAGCACGATTCAAGGTCAAATAGCCCAACCCAACATCGCACAAAAACGATAGTCGTTGCGTTATTTCGGGTAAAACCCTTTTTACCACTTGTTGGTCGTGTTCATCAACTGTTAAAGCGCCAAAAAATTGAAATGCTTCTGAAATTGGCATTAAAACGAGTTCACGAATACTGATGCCGCCAACTTTCACATAATTTGCATCGTTTCGTAAACGAGTTCCATCACATTCAGGACACAAGGTTTTTCCTCGGTAGCGGGAAAGGAGAACGCGGTATTGAATTCTGTATGCTTGACTTTCTACTTGTTTGAAAAACTCTGTTAAGCCAGTGAAATGAGCATTTCCCGTCCACAATAATTGTAGTTGATCTGCAGTTAATTCGTCAATTGGTCGGTGAATTGGAAAATCAAATTTTCGTGCATTGATGAGTAATTGTTGTAAATATTCACCCATGACATCACCTTTCCATGGTGCAATTGCACCTTCGAAGACACTTAAACTTGTATCTGGAATCACCAAGTTGCGATCAATTCCAATTACAGAACCGTATCCTTCACAAGTTTTACAAGCGCCAAAAGGGTTGTTAAACGTGAATAAATAGGGGCTAGGCTCAACGAAAGTCATGCCATCGCGTTCAAAACGATTGGAGAAATGCTTGGATTCAAAAGTTGTTGCATGAACAATGTCACATTCTCCTTCACCTTCCAAAAAAGCCAATTGAATCGAATCCCCCAATCTCCCTAATGTATCTTGGTCCATTTCTTTCGTCACAACACGATCGATAATCAAATGAACAGACTTAGCAGCGGATAATTGCTCAGGAGTTGAATCGGTCAAAGAGACAATTTCGTTATCGAGTAACAATCGACTGTATCCTTGTTCGTTGAGTAAAGTGATTGATTTGTCAGCACCATAGCGCGCCAAATGTGTATAAGGAGCAGTAATTAATAAGCGTTCGTTATCAGGTAATTGTTGGATGTAATTGATGACATCAGCAACATTATCTTTTCTTACTTGTTCATTGGAAATGGGTGAAAACGTTTTCCCAATTCGTGCAAACAAGAGTTTTAAGTAATCGTAAATCTCTGTCGTTGTTCCAACAGTTGAACGAGGATTATTCGAAATAACCTTTTGTTGAATCGCAATAGCAGGAGCAATACCTTTGATGAAATCTGTTTCAGGTTTGTCTAATTTTCCTAAGAATTGACGTGCATAGGACGAAAGACTTTCGATGTAACGTCGTTGTCCTTCTGCGAAAAGCGTATCAAATGCCAAGGAAGATTTTCCTGATCCAGACAAACCGGTTATTACGGTCAGTTTTCCATGTTCAATTTTCACCTCTAAATTTTTGAGGTTATTGACACGTGCGCCTTTGATATGAATGTACTTTTCTGCCATGTTACAAATTTCGTAAAATCTCTTTGTGATTTACGTCAAAACACAAAAATATCCTTCTTTGCTAACAATTATTATTTGTTAAAGTTTAGCATTTTTTGACATTAATTTTGTGTAACCAAAATATTATAGTAAATTCGGCATATACAAAACGAAAAGCCTATAGCAAAATTCTACATTAAAAAGTTATAAATCAGTAAGTTAAACTATTTAATAGTAGCATTATGTCTATACAATTTCAAGATGACCATCAATTGGTGAAGCAATACATTGATGGCGACGAGCAAGCATTCGAAATCTTATTGTTACGTCATAAAGACAAAATTTTCCGTTCAATTTACAACAAGCTGCGCGATTACGATCTTGCAGAGGATATTTTCCAAGAGGCGTTTATTAAAATTATTCAAACCTTAAAATTGGGTAATTACAACGAGGAAGGTAAATTTTTACCTTGGGCAATGCGCATCGCACAAAATTTGGTGATCGATCACTTCCGTAAATCAGGTCGTGTGAAAATGATCAATGAAAATTCGTCTCGGTCAGAAGAGTTCACCATTTTCTCAATTTTAAAGCATGATGATGCCAACTTTTTAGAAGCTGTTTCAAAAACTGAATTGGAACATCAAATGTTGCAATTGTTGGATTATTTACCTGAAAGTCAAAAAGAAATCATAGAAAAACGCATTTTTCAAGATTTGTCTTTCAAAGAAATAGCCGATTCAGAAGGGATTTCCATAAATACAGCTTTGGGTAGAATGCGATACGCGTTGATCAACATGCGTAAAATGATAGAAAAGCATCAATTGGTAACAGATATATAACTTTCAAAAATATAGACATAAAAAAAGCCTCTTTCATTGTTGAAAGAGGCTTTTTTGTATCTAGTAGCTTATGCCATCACCTTCGGTGCAGCAGCTAAAATTGTTTTGTCTGTTTCACTTGCATATTGATCGAAGTTTTTCACAAACTCGCCTGCCAAGTGATTAGCTGTTTTGTCATACGCTTCTTTGTCAGCCCATGTAGCACGTGGATTTAAAATCTCACTTGGTACTTCTGGACAAGAAGTAGGGAACGATAAATCAAATATTGGCAGTGTTTCAAAAGCAACATTATCCAATTGACCTGTTAAAGCTGCAGTAATCATTGAACGTGTGTATGCTAATTTCATTCTGCTTCCAACTCCGTATGATCCTCCAGACCATCCTGTGTTAATCAACCAAACTTTGATATCAGTACCTTCGATTTTTTCACCTAATAATTTCGCGTATTTTGCAGGGTGCAATGGTAAAAATGCTTTCCCGAAACAGGCTGAAAAAGTTGTTGTTGGTTCAGTAATTCCAACTTCAGTTCCAGCAACCTTTGCCGTATATCCAGACATGAAGTGATACATCGCTTGTTCTGTCGTTAAACGAGAAATTGGAGGCAATACACCAAACGCATCTGCTGTTAAGAAGAAAATGTTTTTTGGATTTGAACCTACAGAAGGAGTCATGATATTATCGATGAAATCGATAGGGTAGGAAACACGAGTGTTTTCTGTAATTGTTCCGTCTGTATAATCTGGAGTTGAAGTACCATCAATAAATCCGATGTTTTCTAAGATTGAACCAAATTTAATCGCGTTGAAAATTTGCGGTTCTTTTTCAGCAGATAAATCAATTGTTTTTGCGTAACAACCACCTTCAAAATTGAAAACAGTGTTGTTCGACCAACCGTGCTCATCATCTCCAATCAAACGTCTGTTTGGATCAGAAGATAAAGTTGTTTTTCCTGTTCCAGAAAGTCCAAAGAAAATTGCAGTATCACCACCTTCGCCAACATTTGCTGAACAGTGCATGGATAATACATTTTTTTCATGTGGTAACACGTAGTTTAAAACAGAGAAAATTCCTTTTTTGATTTCACCTGTATATCCTGTACCACCAATGATGATCATTTTACGTGTGAAATTTAAAATAGCGAAATTAGCTTGACGTGTTCCATCAATCGCTGGATCTGCTTGAAATCCTGGTGCACATACAATGTTCCATTCCGCATCAAAGTTTTCAATTTCTTCGTCTGTTGGACGTAAAAACATGTTGTAAGCGAACATGTTTGACCAAGGGAATTCAGCTGTGACGCGAATGTTCATTCGAAATGCATCATCAGCACATGCATAAGCATCACGAACATACACATCTTTTCCAATCAAATACGCTTTCATTCTGTCGTAAAGCGCATCAAATTGAGCTGTTGAAAGCGGAATGTTTACATCCCCCCACCAAACTGAATTTTCAGTTTTTTCATCACGAACAACAAATCGATCTTTTGGAGAGCGGCCTGTGAATGCTCCCGTTTCGATAGCTAATGCTCCCGTGTCAGTTAATACTCCTTGACCGTTTAAGATAGTGTCTTCCACTAATTCTGCAGGGGTCAAATTCCAGAAAACGTTTCCGAGGTTTTCTAATCCGATAGTTGCTTTAAGATCGGCGTTTTGTCCTCGTTTACCAAATTCATTCATACAATCGATTTTCAGTTAGCATGCTAACTTATTTTAATGCAAAATTAATGGATTGAATCAATTTTTTGGTGTATTTACGTACTAAATGTTGTTAAAGATTGAATTCATACTAATTCTAAATTAGCTACTAAGCTATGAATCAAATGATAAAGCAATTAACATTCAATAAATGGTGTAATTAATTTGCAAGTGAAATGAGTGCGCGGACTGCTTGAGAAATATTTTCTCTTACCTCAACTATTGAGGCATTCATCATGTAACATGGCGCGGTAACGATGCGGTTAACTTCATCTATTTGAATATCTGTAATTGTTTTTTCAACTACTTGTGCACCAGTTTTTTCCAACCCTTTATTAAAACTGTCAATGGAATAAGGAGATGCTGCTTTTGTTGTGCCAATTGTTAACGAAGGTTCACAATTGGAATCGGCCAATGCTTGTGCGATAACAACGGGACTGACACACAAACCAGCAATTGGTTTTCCAACATTATGCATGTTAACGAGTAACAATTTAACTTCTGGTAAAATGGTTCCATCTGGACCGTTAAATGCCCAATCGGTTAAGTTTTTTGCGTTACCCGATCCGCCTGGAATAATCAATGCATCAATATCAGCTGGTGAAATGGTGTTGATTGCTTGAATGTCACCACGAGCAATGCGTGCCGATTCGACCAACATGTTTCTCGTTTCATTCATTGGTTCTCCTGAAACATGATTGATGACATCGTGTTGATTTTTGTCAATTGAAATACACACATATTCAGCACCTTGCTCCTTGATTGCTAATAATGTTAATACTGATTCGTGAATTTCTGATCCATCATTTACACCACATCCGGAAAGTAAAACGCCTATTTTCATGTTTGAATTATTTTTATTCAAATGTACGTATTCATTTTAAGTTCAAAGTTCACAAAGCTTATAAATTTGAAGTAAATTTAGCACATGAAAAATAGGATCGTTTTCTATGATGGTACATGCGGACTGTGTAGTAGGAGTGTACTTTTTTTGTTACAAAACGAAAAAGACAATTCCTTGCGTTTTTGTGCCTTGCAATCAGAAACTGCACATGAATTTTTCATTGAAAACAACTTAACAATACAATCGTTAGATACCATTATGTATTGGGATGGATCACGTTTTTTCTTCAAGTCAACCGCTGTACTTCGATTAATACCTTTCTTGAAAACGCGTTTTGTTTGGCTCAAAATAGCATGGATTTTCCCTCTTTTTATTCGTGACTTTGTATACGAAATCATAGCAAAAAACCGTAAACGCTTTTTCAAGAATACATGTGCATTGCCAACTGAAGCACAGAAAAACCGCTTTATTTGTTAATAAAAAGTACAAATACTCGGTTAAACAGTTAATTTTCGTGCTGTTTGTTACAGTTACTTTCCTTATTTTTGTTTTTATGAGAATTTCTGCTTCAATATACTCGGATAAAAAAAGAGATTTAGCGACAACAATTGCTGATTTAAATGCACATAATGTGGATCTTCTTCATGTCGATTGTAACGATGATTTACGTGTTTTTGATGATATTCAGCAAATTAGAAAATGGTGTTCGATCCCAATTGACTTGCATATTATCACTAAACACCCTTCCAAGTATTACGATAAGTTGAAAGAAGTTCCTGTCGAATACATTACGTTTCAATTGGAAGATTTGGAAGAGCCATTGGTAATTCCATCAGACATAACAGGAAAGAAAGGATTGGCATTGATAACACCAACGCCCGTTGCAGCATTTGATGCCTACAGTGATTTCGATTTCATTCTCTTTATGGCAACGATTCCTGGCCAAAGTGGTGGAGTTTTTGATGCGGTGAATTTTAAGAAAATACGTGATTTTCAACAAAAATATCCCAACAAATCTGTTCATGTTGACGGTGGTGTGAATGGTGAAGTGTCCTTTATTTTGAGAAACATGGGCGTTCATTCGTCTGTTTCTGGTTCGTTTTTATTCAATGCACCCAGTGTTGGTCATGCGTTGATGGATTTAACAAAACGCACCATTGATTCACATTTCCAAATCAAAGATTTCATGATTCCGTTAGACGAATCACCTTTCATTTACGAAAATCAAGCGGATAACATTCAATTATTCAATGAGATTGAAAAAGGGAAATTAGGATTCGCATTGGTTTTGTCCGAAACACAACAACTAGTTGGATTGGTGTCAAATGCAGATATTCGTAAAGCATTGATTCGTCACCAAGGAGATTTAACCAACACTAGTATCGCTGAACTGATGAATACGCAACCAATTGTTGTGGAAGAAGCGGCAACAGTAAATGATTTGTTGCAATTAATCAAATCTTACACGTTTCCAATTTCTTATTTGCCTGTTGTTGACAAAGCAGGGATAGCTAAGGGAATTATTACATTTGTCAATTTAATAAAAGGAGAATTATAACAAGATGATCATACATTTAAAAAGCACTGTTTCTGTACATCAAGCAGCACAACTTGCAGCAGCAAACAAAGCATTCCACATTGTTTCAGACGAAAAAAATGTCTTGATAACTGGTTCAGGAGTGAAAGAAGTTCCAACTGGTTTACAAGATTTCACAGACGAACATTGGGTATTTGCAAACGACATGCAATTAGCAGCACGTTCGTACCGACCAACAACACGTGAAGTGACGATTGGAAATGTAACTGTTGGTGGAAACACAAAAAACACCATTATCATTTCTGGTCCCTGTTCGGTTGAATCTGAAGAACAAATCAGAGAATCTGCAGCATTGTTAAAAGCTAATGGTTTGACCTCGTTGCGTGGTGGTTGTTACAAACCAAGAACTAGTCCGTACAGTTTCCAAGGAATGGGCTTAGACGGATTAAAGTTGTTGGCTAAAATGCGTGAAGAACACGGATTTACAGTTGTTACAGAAGCGCGTGACGCGACGCATATTGATGAAATCATTGAGCATGCAGATGTGATTCAAGTTGGTGCAAAAGCCATGTACGACCAAGGAATTTTACGTGCTTGTGCGAAAACACAAAAAACAGTGTTGATCAAACGTGGATTTGGAACAACGTTGCAAGAATTTGTGCAAGCAGCTGAATTTGTATTGGCTGGTGGTAATGAAAATGTGTTGTTGTGCGAACGTGGTATCAGAACTTTCGAGACGGGAACACGTTTTACACTTGATTTGTGTGGTGTCGAATGGTTGAAACATTACACGAATTTACCTGTAGTACTTGATCCAAGTCACGCGATGGGTTATGCATACGGAATTGCGGGATTAACACGAGCATGTGTTGCTTTAGGTGTAGATGGCTTGTTAATTGAAGTGCATCCAAATCCGAAAGTAGCGAAATCAGATGCTTCGCAACAATTGAATCACCAAGAATTTGAGGCTTTGTTGAAATCCATTCAACCAATTGCTACAAGTGTTGGATATAGCATCGTTTAATATGTTGTTTCTCGATCAAAACATCAAAGGATTGTGCGCCAAATTTGGTGTCGATTTTTATCAGTTTTTGTCCGATTTCAATGTCGACGGTGTAACAGAATTGTCCATTTTGGATTTGGAGGCCGTTGCTGAAGAATACGAAGTAGATTTTTACGCCTTGTTGTTCAAACCACTTTTTATTTACGATCATTTGCGCGACAAATTGGCTCAAATTAAACTGTTGATTTTGGACGTTGACGGCGTGATGACAGATGCAGGAATGTATTACACTGAGTCGGGTGACCAAATGAAAAAATACAATGCAAAAGACGGAATGGCCATCATGAAAGCGCAAGAAGCTGGTTTGAAAATTGGTATTATTTCTTCTGCATTCACCGATCAAATGGTTGTGAAACGCGCTGAATTATTGAAAATTTCTCATGTTTATGTAGGCAGAGACCAAAAATTAGGTGTACTCGAAAATTGGTGCAACGAATTAGGGATTAGCTTACAGGAAGTTGCAATGATTGGCGACGACATCAACGATTTATCCATCATGGAAAAAGTTGGTTTCACGTGTTGTCCTGTCGATGCAGTACAATTAGTTAAACAACAAGTTGACGTAGTTTTAAAAACCCCAGGAGGTAAAGGAGCAATAAGAGAATTGATCGACAATTTTTTATTACCTGAACCCATAAAGAATTTTTAATCGAAATGAATCAAATTACAGTAGGAATTATCCGTGAAGGAAAAGTTCCGCCAGATAAGCGTGTACCCCTCACGCCAAAACAATGCAAACAAGTCGAGCAGCTTTTTCCACATGTGAAGGTAGTTGTTCAAACAAGTCCTGTTCGTGCATTTACGGACAAACATTTTACCGATGAAGGTGTCGAGATAGTGAGTGATTTAGCGCATTGCGACATCATTATGGGGGTGAAAGAAGTCAATATTTCCGACTTGATTCCCAGTAAAAAATTCTTGTTCTTTTCGCACACATTGAAGAAACAACCGTACAACCGAAATTTGTTGCGCGCTGTATTAGACAAGAAAATTCAATTGATCGATTACGAAGTACTAAAAAACAGTGCCAACAAACGCATTATCGGATTTGGTAGGTACGCTGGTATTGTTGGCGCTTACAATGGATTTAGAGCTTTTGGTTTGAAACATCAATTATACGATTTGAAACAAGCATGTGCCTGTGCTGATCGTGTGGAAATGGAAAACGAATTGAAAAAAGTGACCTTTCCAAAAAACACGAAGATTGTATTGACTGGTTTTGGACGCGTTGGAAATGGTGCACGTGAAATCATGAAATTGGTTCCAATAGAAGAACTTGCACCAGCTGAGTTTTTAGCATACAAGGGAGAAGCAGCAGTTTTCACGCAATTAGAAGTCAACGATTATTTTGAGCGCATCGATGGTACACCCTTCGAAAAACAAACTTTTTATCAAACACCAGAATTGTTTCAATCGGCGTTTCATAAATATGCAGAACATGCTCAGCTTTATATCGCTTGTCATTATTGGAGCAATAAATCGCCTAACATATTAACTAACGAAGCTTTATCCTCGTCGCAATTATCTGTTGTAGCAGACATATCGTGTGATATTGCCGGTCCAATTGCTTGTACGATTCGACCTTCCAAAATCGCGGATCCTATTTTTGGATACGATACGACGACGCAACAGGAAGCGGATTGGATGCAACCAGGTGTTATTGCGGTGATGGCGGTCGATAATTTACCGTGCGAATTACCGCTTGATGCGTCAGAAGATTTTGGTAACGAATTGATAGCTCAGGTTTTCCCAGCATTGTTTGGCGAAGATCCTACTGGAATCATCGAACGCGGTAGTGAAACAGATTTATCGGGTAATTTAACATCAAATTTTGCATATTTGCAGGACTACGTGAATGGATAACTAAATACAAATCAGATGGAAAATCAGATCAAAAAAGGAGACAAAAAAGTAATACGCGGTTGGATCATGTACGATTGGGCCAATTCAGTGTACAATTTGGTCATTTCTTCGGCGATTTTCCCGATTTTTTACGATACGGTAACTACTAAATATTACAAAACGCAACACTACGGCGTAACGTGGGAAAATGCGGATTCAGTGACTTTGAAAGCTGGTGAAGTGGTTACAGTAGATTTCTTCGGATGGCAATTATCCAATTCCGCATTGATGAGTTTTGTGTTGTCTGCATCTTTTTTAGTTGTTTCGTTCATGTCGCCTTTGTTATCGGGCGTTGCTGATTACCGAGGAAACAAAAAACGCTTTTTGCAATTCTTCTGTTACATGGGCGCATTGGCTTCAATGTCTTTATTCTTTTTTGCCGATTTATTGAAGATTGGCTTGATCGAAATTGGCTTATTGTCCTTGTTCATTGCCAGCATTGGATTTTGGAACAGTTTGGTGTTTTACAACTCTTATTTACCGGAGATTGCTGAAATAAAGAACCACGATAAATTATCAGCTAAAGGTTTTTCGATGGGTTACATTGGAAGTATGACCTTGTTGATCATTTGTTTGGTCTTGATGAAAGTCTTTCACGTTCCAGCTGCGTATTGTTTTGTGATAGTTGGCTTGTGGTGGATTTCCTTTTCACAATTGACTTACCGCGTTTTACCCAACACCACTTCAGTACGTATCAAAGAGAAAGGGTATATCTGGAAAGGTTTCAAGGAGTTGAAAAAGGTATTTGTCGAATTCCAACAAACGCATCGTTTGAAGCGTTATTTGACCGCTTTTTTCTTTTTCAATACAGGTGTTCAAACCGTGATGTTGATGGCAACTTATTTTGCCAAAAAAGAAATTGCTTGGCCAATCAAAGATGGAAAAGTGGATGATAGCGGTTTGATCATTGCTATTTTGTTGATTCAGTTATTGGGAGCAGGAGGAGCGTTTGTGATGTCAAAAATCTCATTAAAAATTGGCAACATCAAAACCTTGATTATCTCGATTTTCATTTGGATCATCATTTGCGGAATGGCATTTGTGATTGAAACACCAACGGAATTTTATTTATTGGCTGCAGCAGTTGGTTTGGTAATGGGCGGCGTTCAAGCCATTGCGCGTTCTACCTATTCCAAGTATTTACCAGAAACTGAGGACCACGCTAGTTATTTCTCCTTTTACGATGCTTCCGAAAAGATTGGTATTGTTCTAGGAACGCTTTTCTTTGGTTTGATGGAAATTGCCTTCAACGACATGCGCTTCTCGGTTGTTTCCGTTGCAACTTTCTTTGTCTTGGGCTTGTTGTTCTTGTTACGCGTTCC
>CALJKJ010000042.1 GCA_937973685.1 uncultured Flavobacteriales bacterium
TAATTACAAAGCTGTAACCATCATCACTACCACCTCCAAGTCGATCGCTATGAATGCCTAAAGCAATTGGGGAAGTAGGGGTGTAAGGCAGTAAATTGTTCTGGGTTAAAAATATGCTATCATCATTGTCTTTATTGTTCAACACGATGGAAATAGCAATTTCAGGCAAGGATAAATTCTCAACTAAAATAACCAGCATGGGAGCACTATGACGACAACTTGGACAGGCAAATGGCGGAATTGAAGATAGTAACCAATTGATGGTGATGGTATTATTAACAGAACTGATATAATTACTCAAGTCTTTGAATAAAACTAGATTACCATTGTAATCAGCGCCTGAAGGTATAATCGTATTATTACCATTATTGATATAACTTGCGTTTGCTAACGTTAAATTTATTGGGGTATTATCTATTTCTACAGTTTGTTCAAAGGGTGAATAATTAAATCCCTTTACAGCAACCCATACCAGAAATATTTTTTTTATTGTACTTCCCGTTGGTAAATTAGTAGGTAAACTAACTTGTCCTGAGGCATCTGAAGTTGAAGTGCCAACATACGTAACCTCCCCTCGAAACACATCTTGATATACTGTTACTTGCGCATGAAAAACATGTGATAATGAAAAACAAAAAAAAATCAACAGTTGTTTTAGCATGGCTTGTTTTCAATTAAAAATTGAATTGTATTCTAACAAAAATAGAAAAAAAGTAGCGAAATTTTCACCTAATAGTTCTTGATTTTCAGTTTTGTACAGTTATTATTCAAACCAACAGAATAATCAAAAAATAAAGGAACAAAAAAACGGAGCGTGTTGTGCGCTCCGTTTTATTTTATATCCGATTGTTTTACTCTACGTAACTCAATTTTAGCATGTTTGTTTTTCCATTTTCTTCAATTGGAATTGAAGCAATGTTGATGACCAAGTCGCCTTGTTTCAATAAACCTTCTTTGGAAAGCAAATACTTGATGTCGGCAATTGTGTGGTCGGTACTTACGGTTTTGTCGTAATAAAATGCACGCACACCCCATACCAAATTCAACTGCGTTAAGATTTCTCTGTTACCTGTGAAGACAAAAATGGGCGCATTTGGACGTTGAGAAGCAATTTTATATGCAGTATAACCCGAGTAACTCATGGTAATAATTGCGTCTGCTTCTACACGTTGCGCCAAACGACAGGCATTGAAACAAATACTGTCTGAAATGAAACGTGTTTGTGCTTTTTCAGGCAACTGTTCTTTGTGGTAAATTCCTTCGAAATTTTCCATTTCGCGCACAATGTTTGCCATCGTTTTAATCACATCAACAGGGAATTTACCTACCGATGTTTCCCCCGAAAGCATTACTGCGTCAGCGCCGTCTAATACTGCATTTGCAACATCGTTTACCTCGGCACGAGTAGGAGAAATATTCGTAATCATGCTTTCCATCATCTGCGTTGCCACAATGACTGGTTTTGCATATTGGTGTCCTTTGCGAATCAACATTTTTTGAATCAACGGAACGTTTTGGTAAGGGATTTCAACACCCAAATCGCCACGTGCCACCATCAACGCGTCCGTAACTTTGATAATCTCATCGATATCATCAATTGCTTCCGGTTTTTCAATTTTGGCTACAATACGTGCTTTCGCTTGGCGTTGTGAAATCTCGTGTTTCAATTCAATGATATCACGCGCAGAACGCACAAACGACAAGCCAATCCAATCCACCTCATTTGTTAATGCAAATGCTAAATCTTCTCGGTCTTTCTCCGTTAACGAAGGAAGCGAGATTTTTGTATTTGGTAAGTTCACCCCTTTTTTAGAAGACAAAATACCACCGTGAATGACACGCGCTTTGATTTCGGATTTACCATCCGTACTGACAATTTCCATCATCAATTTTCCGTCATCCAATAAGATGCGTTCACCAGGAAGCACATCTTTCGGCATTAAGCTATAACTGATTCCAAATTTCTCCGCTGTACCAACAACACGCTCAGTAACGATGGTAACAATCGAATCGTTTTCCATCATCACGCCATTGTTCTCCATTTCGTAAGTTCTGATTTTCGGACCTTGTAAATCGGCTAATATCGCTACATTTAAACCTGTTTCGCGGTTTAAATCACGAATCATGTCGATACTTTTTTGATGGTCTTCATGCGAACCGTGCGAACAATTCAAGCGACATACATTGACACCCTCCAACATCATTTGTTTCAACACTGCTCTATCTGCAGTTGCTGGTCCAAGGGTTGCAACAATTTTAGTTTTTTTCATTTAAAATAATATTTGTTCCGCAGACGGCGCTTCATCGGAATCGATTATGAACGCTGCCATTACGCTGGTTACTTTTTTTACGTTATCCAAGATGTCATCGAGCTCAAAAAAAACGTTTTCTCTCAAAAACAAAAAATAGTCAATCTGGTTTTTTTCTGGAATCAAAAACTTTCCTTCGTATTTATTTTTTATCAGATAATATTCCATGTGGTTCGCCTCATCAGACCAGAAATAATAACTGTGTTGGGACTGAGTTGTGCCTTTTTTTGAATGTATTACAAACAAATCATCTGCTTTTGCAAGGTGCAATTTTAGTTGCTGATTGAGACCCCAAACTAGCCGATAATCACTGTGATGGGAACAAATTCCAATCATTTCAAAATCAACGGTCTGATCTAACGCAAGGACATGGCGTTTTACTTTGCTCATACACTTGTAATTAGTGTCAAATTTACACATTAATTTAAGTAAATACAAACGAAGCACGTGTAGGGAACGAGGAATTAACTCAAAAATAATACGCGTGCGTACTTTTGGCTTAAATTTCCCCGACCAAAATCAGGGTTTCTTTTGCGGCTGCTTGTTCCGCTGCTTTTTTGGATGTTCCGATTCCTTTGCCGTAGTTTTTATTGTTTACTAACGCAACAACTTCGTATTTCCAATTTCCGTGATTGTTTTCTTCGGTAATTACTGAAAATTCGATGGTCAATTTACGTTTTTGGCACCAAATAAATAACTTGGATTTGAAGTCAATTTCTTCTTCCAACACTTTATTCAAATCAACATATTTTCTAAAAACGTATTGATGAATGATCCGTTTGGTGACGTCATAACCACCATCCAAATAGATAGCGCCAATAATCGCTTCGAAGGCATTTCCCTCTAAGGAAGACAGGTTGATCGAACGACCTTTGCTGTATCGAAGTATTTTTCGCAATCCCAACTCTTCACCAATTTCAGAAAGCGTTTTACGCGAAACGACTTTTGACTTGACTTTCGTCAGGTAACCTTCGTCTTGATCGGGAAATTTTTGATAGAGAAATTCGGCAATAATAGCATCTAAAATAGCGTCCCCTAAAAACTCAAGCCGTTCGTTCGATAGTTCGACTGTTGAATCCACATAAGTAATAGACGAATGTGTTACGGCTTCCCGAAAGTGTTTCAATTGTTTTGGACGATAGCCAAAGCGATCGATAAAAAATCGAATTAATTGCAAGTCTTCATCAGACTTTTTTGGGGCAAGAAATGGAAATTTAAGCCGCACTTATAGAGCTTGAAGGATTATCCCTTATACTTTCGAACAATTACAGAGGTATTGTGCCCACCGAATCCAAATGTATTGGACAAGGCAACATCAACAGTTCTGTATTGAGGTTTGTGGAATGTAAAATTCAAACGGTTATCAATTTCTGGATCATCTGTAAAGTGATTGATTGTTGGGGGAACAACATCATTTTTTACAGATAAAATACACGCAATAGCTTCAATAGCTCCTGCTGCACCTAACAAGTGACCTGTCATTGATTTTGTTGAACTGATGTTCAATTTGTATGCATGTTCACCAAAGACATTCAAAATTGCTTTTGTTTCAGCAATATCCCCTAATGGAGTTGATGTACCGTGAACATTTACATAATCGATTGCTTCTGGAGCAATTTCTGCATCTTCTAATGCTGCTTTCATAACGTTAATTGCGCCAATTCCGTCTGGATGAGGAGCAGTCATGTGATAAGCATCACCCGACATACCGCCACCAATAACTTCAGCGTAAATTTTTGCACCACGTTTGATTGCGTGTTCGTACTCTTCTAAGATTAATGCGCCACCACCTTCGCCTAACACAAATCCATCACGATCTAAATCGAATGGACGAGAAGCAGTTTCTGGAGATTCATTTCTTGTTGAAAGTGCACGTAGGGCGTTAAAACCACCCATTCCCATTTCGTTCACTGCAGCTTCAGAACCACCCGTTACAATCGCATCAGCTTTCCCTAAACGAATGAGGTTGAAGGCATCAATAATTGCATTAGTGGCAGATGCACATGCAGAAACGGTTACATAATTTGGACCACGCAAACCATATTTGATTGAAATATGACCAGCAGCGATATCCGAAATCATTTTTGGGATAAAGAACGGATTAAATTTAGGAGTACCATCACCACCAAAGAAATTTTCCGCTTCGTCTTGAAACGTTTTTAATCCTCCGATTCCAGAACCCCAAATCACTCCAATACGATTCAAATTTGGATCTGATTCCATTAACATAGAATCAGCCATGGCTTCTGATGCAGAAACCATGGCGTATTGTGAAAATTGATCTAATTTCCGTGCTTCTTTTCTGTCGATAAAATCCTCGACATTGAAGTTCTTGATTTCACAAGCAAACTGAGTTTTAAATTTAGAAGCGTCATATTGTTGAATTGGTGCAGCTCCACTTCTTCCACTCAACAATCCTTCCCAAAATTCTGAAACGGTATTACCGATAGGTGTTATAGCGCCTAAGCCAGTAACAACAACTTTTTTCAACTCCATAAATTAGCTTTTGTTTGTTAACCTTGATAAATCAAGTAACTCAAATTAGTTTGCGTTTTGCTCAATGTAAGAAACCGCGTCACCAACTGTTTGGATGTTTTCAGCTTGATCATCCGGAATAGCAATATTGAATTCTTTTTCGAATTCCATAATTAACTCAACAGTGTCAAGTGAATCAGCTCCTAGATCATTTGTAAAGCTTGCTTCATGCGTTACTTCACTTTCTTCAACTCCTAATTTATCTACAATAATAGATATTACTTTTGACTTGATATCAGACATCTCAAATACGTTTATAAGTTTATTCAGCTTGCAAAGAAAAGAGGAAATGCCGTAAAAACAAAATATATAAGCAACTAATTATCTGTTTTGTGTATTTTTTATTAAAAAGTGTCCTGTTTTTGGGCGTGTTGAGTGAAATAGATTCCTTAAATTTGCACCATGAATAATCATTCAATTGCACTTTTTGCTTCCGGAAATGGGTCAAACGCACTGAATATTATTGGATATTTCAAAGAAAATCCAACGATTCATGTTGCCGTATTAATTTGTAACAAAAAAGATGCGCCAATTGTTCAAAAAGCTACAGATGCCGGTGTAGAAGTGCTTGTATTTGACAACGAAGCGTTTGAAAATGGATTGACCGTCCTGCAAGAACTCGATTACCGTGCAATTGACTGGATCGTCTTAGCAGGTTTTTTACGTAAAATCCCTACCAATTTAATCAATGGATTCCCAAACCGTATCATCAATATTCACCCATCGTTGTTACCCAAATTTGGCGGTAAAGGTATGTATGGACACTTTGTTCACCAAGCAGTTTACGACGCAAAAGAAACTGAAACAGGAATTACTATTCATTTAGTAAACGAAGAATTTGACAAAGGGGAAATACTCGCACAATTTAAAACGCCACTTTCACCAGCAGATACTCCAGCGTTGATCGCACAAAAAATAAGTTTGTTGGAGTTGTCCAATTTTCCTACTATTGTAGAACGCACCATAAAAAACCAACAACAATGATTGCTTTCTTTAATGATTTTGATGTTTATGAAATTTTCAAAACAGCTACCGTATTATTTGCTGTAATTGACATTGTTGGATCTGTTCCAATGATCATAAAAATTAAAGAACAATCGGGTGATATTCATCCCATTCGAACGAGCTTGGTTTCATTGGGAATCATGATTGGTTTTTTTGTATTAGGAGAAAGTATTTTACAATTGTTTGGTGTGGATGTTCGTTCGTTTGCTGTAGCTGGTTCCATCATCATTTTTGCAATGAGTTTGGAGATGATTTTAGGTGTGCGTTTGTTTCGCGATAGTGTCTCTGGTAAAACAGCGAGTGTCGTTCCGTTAGCCTTTCCAATCATTGCTGGGGCAGGAACAATGACAACCATCATTGCCTTGCGTGCTGAGTTTGCAAGCATCAATATTATCATAGCTATACTCATCAATATCATCGTTGTTTATGCTGTGTTGAGATTAACGAAGAAAATTGAACAATTATTGGGCGAAGGTGGTATTGCAATTTTGAAAAAGGTGTTTGGTATCATTCTCTTAGCAATTGCTATCAAATTATTTACTACCAACATTGCCGCTTTGTTTGAGGCTGTAAACTAAAAAACGCCATAACTTTCGTTACAGCGTTTTCAATAAATACTTATTTTATTCTATGATTAGTCTCTAATCAAGAATTGGAATCTGTCTAAGTTCTTCAATGCGATACTTGTTCCACGTGCTACTGCTCTTAGTGGATCTTCAGCAATGTGCACCGGTAACTTGGTTTTCTCGCTAATACGTTTGTCCAAACCACGTAACATCGAACCACCTCCAGCTAAATAAATACCTGTTTTGTAAATATCTGCAGATAATTCTGGTGGTGTTTGTTCCAATGCACTCAAAATCGCTTCTTCAATTTTAGAAATTGTTTTATCCAAAGCATGTGCTACTTCTGAGTAAGTAATGATGATTTCTTTTGGAATACCCGTCATTAAATCACGTCCACGAACGGCATAATCAGCTGGTGGATTGTCTAATTCTGGTAAAGCTGCTCCTACTTCAATCTTGATTTGTTCCGCAGTACGCTCTCCAACAAGAATGTTGTGTTGACGGCGCATGTATTCTTCGATGTCCGAAGTGAAATCATCACCAGCAATACGAATTGATTTATCACAAACGATACCACCAAGTGCAATGACTGCAATTTCTGAAGTACCACCACCGATATCAATGATCATATTTCCCATTGGCTCTTCTACATCGATACCGATACCGATTGCAGCTGCCATTGGTTCGTGAATCAAGTAAACTTCTTTTGCACCTGCATGTTCAGCAGAGTCACGAACAGCACGTTTTTCCACCTCCGTAATTCCTGAAGGGATACAAACAACCATACGTAACGTAGGATTAAACATTCTTTTTCCTGGATTGATCATTTTGATGAATCCACGAATCATTTGTTCCGCACTTTGGAAATCCGCAATCACACCATCTTTCAATGGGCGAACGGTTTCGATCAATTTGTGCGTTTTACCGTGCATTTGTTGTGCTTTTTTACCAATCGCTACAACCTTACCCGTTTGTATGTCTTTTGCTACGATAGACGGTTCATCCACAACCACTTTGTCATTCATGATGATCAATGTGTTTGCAGTACCTAAGTCAATAGCAACTTCTTGTGTCAGAAAATTAAATAATCCCATTTATTGCGCGAAATTATGCGTGTCCACTTTCCTTATTCGTAAAATCTTGGAAATGGTTACAAAAATAGGGTAAAAAAATGAAATTTTTGCAATGCAAAATGAATTACACTGGATTATTTCAGAAATCGCTTTTTTTTAACGAAAGTTATCGATCCGTTTTGCAAATTAGTGTTTAAAATGTCTATTGCCTGTAAACACCATTGCTACGCCGTGTTCGTTGCAATAAGCAATAGACAATTCATCTTTGATTGAACCACCAGGCTGAACAACTGCTGTAATTCCAGCAAGATGTGCAATTTCAACACAATCAGGGAAAGGGAAAAATGCATCAGAAGCCATTACTGCTCCATTCAAATCAAAACCAAAATTGCGTGCTTTTTCAACTGCTTGCTTCAAGGCATCAACACGTGATGTTTGCCCTGTTCCACTTGCAATCAACTGACCGTTTTTAGCAAAAACAATGGTATTTGATTTGGTGTGTTTAACCAATTTATTCGCGAAAACCAAATCTTCTACTTCTTGAGCAGTTGGTTGTTTGATGGTACGTGATTCAAAATTAGCGCCTGTTTCAGAACGCAAATCTTTGTCTTGTTCCAAAACACCATTCAACAATGTTCTGAATTGTTTTTTAGGTAATTCAACTTGTTTTTGAACCAACAAAATTCTGTTTTTCTTAGTTGCAAGGATGTCAAAAGCTGCTTGGTCATAACCTGGTGCAATGACTACTTCACAAAACAAGTCATTGATCAACGTTGCGGTAGCCACATCAATCGTTCGGTTTGCAATTAAAATTCCGCCAAAAGCCGAGGTTGGATCACCAGCTAACGCATCTTTGTATGCTTGTTCCAACGTAGGTCGAGTAGCCAATCCACACGCATTGTTGTGTTTCAAAATGGCAAAGGTTGGATCGTTTTTACTAAATTCCTCCATCAATTGAACAGCTGCATCAACATCTAATAAGTTGTTGTACGACAATTCTTTGCCATGAAGTGTGTCAAACATTTCAGCAAAGTTTCCATGGAACCAACCACGTTGATGCGGATTTTCACCGTAACGTAATGATTGTGAAGACAAGATACTTTGTTTGAAAACAGGCACCTCATCAGCTTCATTAAAGTAATTGAAGATGTGCGTATCGTAATGCGATGAAACCATGAACGCATCACGTGCAAACGCCTTACGTTGTGCCAATGTCGTTTGATTGCCCGATTCATTTAAAATGGATAAAAACGCTGCATATTGGTCAACTGACGGAATGATAACCACGTCGTTGTAGTTTTTTGCAGCAGCACGAATCAATGAAATTCCACCGATATCAATTTTCTCAATAGTTGATTGATGGTCCGCACCAGCAGCAACAGTTTCTTCAAACGGATACAAATCGACAATCACTAAGTCAATTGTTGGGATATCAAATTGAGCAGCTTGATCCATGTCAGCTTGCACGTTTCTACGGTGTAAAATACCGCCAAAAATTGCAGGGTGAAGCGTTTTTACACGTCCGCCAAAAATTTCAGGGTAAGATGTAACACTTTCAACAGGGATGACAGGAATGCCGAAAGATTCAATAAATGTCTGTGTTCCACCAGTTGAGTAAATAGTCACATTGTTTTCGTGTAACTTTCTAACAATTGGTTCCAATCCATCCTTGTAATAAACTGAAATTAAAGCCCCTGTGATTTTTTTTGTCTGTTCCATCTTTTTTGTTTTACCCTCGAAATATTATTTTTCGAAGGCGCAAAAATACGGACTTTAGTTGAAAAATCGTTTTAGCAATCGGCGTAACTTATCAACTTTTTTGAGAAGTTATTACCTTCTAGCTTTGAAAAGTGCGTGGTGCAAATTGACGTAACTCAGTGAGAATTCCACACTACTCATACCAGCGGCTTTACGTAATGTTGAGTAAGTATTGTCGTACGATAATCCAAAACGAAATCCCTTCCAATCAACTTGAAATGTTGGAATGATTGCATCTTTTAAACGCGCGTAACAACCAAATCCAATAGATGCATCTCTTTTAAAACCTGTCGTTTTGGAAGATTCACTAAATCGTCTCCGAAAGATTCCTCCTAATAATGTTTCGTAATGACCACCTTGAATAAATTGCACTGCTTGTATGTCGTACGACCAACTTGAATTTGGAACATCGGTTGTGAAGTTTGTCATCAATACATATTTTCTTTCCAACTTTTCTGTGGTGCCTACATGGTATTTTAACAACGGAGCATTGGCATGATAAACCGCAAAACCAGCTTGAAACTTTGTGTCATTATTGCGGGCAAAGGTAGACCTGTCACCATCATACTGATAAAAAACACCTGCCGAAGCATCAAAGTAGGCAAATGAATTTAAGCCGTTCACTTCTCCACTTAGCAATGTTGGGTCATAGCCCGAACCAGCCCATTGTGAATCGTAAATTAATTTTGAAATATCTCCACGTTTACTACCAAAACCCGCTTGAATCCCCAAAGAAAATTGACTTGAACGATTAATCGGCAGAATTCCCGACAAAGTTAAGGCCCCTGTCTGCGTTCCGAAATTTGCAACACTAATAGCATCGTTGTAAAATTGAAGTCCTACCCCAATATGAGCTTTTGGTTTGTACACATTTTTAAAAAAAGTAGCATCGGCATTCAACCCAGTCGAAGTAAATTGTGTATTACTGCCAAGCCATTGATTATGTTGGTGAATTGCCACACGCTCCCATCCATCATAAACTCCAACAGCACCTGGATTTAATAGGTTTGGTGATTGCATGATTTGTGAAAAATGCAAGTCTTGTGCAAGAATAGGGAATAAAAAAGCACAAACAAACCAAGTCGATAAGATCCTTTTTTTCATGCCTATCTAGTTACAGTTACGCTTGAATTGATTGTTTCTTTTGTTCCACTGATGTACTTCACTTCTACAACTACTGGGTAAACACCTGTGGCTACTTTAACGCCATTAACATGTCCATTCCAACGATTATTTTTATTCGTTGAAGTAAACACTTTGTTGCCCCAGCGATCAAATACTTCCAAACTAAACGAGGCAACATCCTTCCCAACTTTTGGCCCGAACGTATCATTCAACCCGTCACCGTTTGGCGAGAAACCAGTTGGCAAAAAGAATCCAAGGAAACAATTATCTCCAACTGGATTTGGATCACAATCATCTAACGGATCCGAACCATTTGTTACTTCGTTCCCATCAGACAAACCATCACCATCCGTATCTGGATTAGTTGGGCTAGTGCCTAATGCTGTTTCTTGTGCGTCTAAAAGACCATCACCATCTGTATCAATATTACAAGCAGGAGTTGCATTTGGCGGATCGCATGGATCTAGTGGATCTGTTGTGTTTGTGTTTTCAGTTCCATCGTTGATGCCATCTCCATCTGTATCTGGATTCGTTGGGTTTGTTCCCAAAGTCGCTTCCACTGAATTGATTAACCCATCATTATCTTGATCACACGGTCCAGCAGCAGGATTTGGTATGCATGGGTCGTTATTTGCTGGATCCATTTCATTGTTTACACCATCATTATCCGAATCAACGGCTGATGATTCCAACGCATCAATAATGCCATCACCGTCTGTATCGGTTGGAGTCGATGGATTACTACCTACTTCCAGGTTGTCGTTTTCGCCGTCACCATCCGTATCTGGATTTGTTGGGTCTGTTCCTGCAATAACCTCATCTACATTCAAAATACCATCACCATCAATGTCTGGACTATCTGGAACAAAAACAGCAGTAATTGTTACAGGTGCGTTTATCACCATTCCATTTGTATCTTGCGTAGTTGGTTGCAATAACGTATTTGCCGTTACTGTCCAATGAGAAAAAGTAAAGCCTGTTTGAGCACTTGCTATCAAATTCGTGTTTATTCCACCAAAATAAGTAGTTGTCCAAGGGTATGTTGGTGCCCAAACTGAATTCACTTTTACTGTTCCAGCTAGTGGTGGTGAAACATTGACGACAACCTGATAAGGTCCCGTTAAATTGTAGCAGTTAATCATTCCTTGAGCTAAGGTTGCACAACGAGTATTTATAAATGTTTTCATTGCCAACACATTTGCTTGCCATCCAGCAACAGAGCCTCCCCATCTGGTACAATGTTGTTGCATTTCGGGAGAAATCTCTGCAATCATGCTATCTAATAACTGATTCATGTATGCACACGAAAAATGGGTGTTCACCAAGTCAATATAACGTGTGATATAATATTGTTTTACTATGGGATTTTCGTTAATTAACTTCTGAAGGATTGCCGTGTGACCTTGCCCCCCTGGATTTGGTAAATTTTCAACATTACATGGACTTGCGTTAGCTGTTGCATCCGGGATTCCAGTATAATTGACATAATGTCCAAATGTTGCATCCATGTCCCACAGGGTATAACGCCATTTCTTTTTATCACCAAGGGGATTGATTCCGCGCCACCAAGCTGTATTCCAATTTAACCAATCCTGGTTGACGATGTATGAATTTATCACAAAGTAATCAACCAACGATTCCCAATTCAATAAACTATCAACATAAGCGAAGTTTGTTGGGTTTGCCATGCTATTACTAGTAACATAAGTGCGCAAGGCATTCCAATCAGGTAAGGCATTTGGTGATCCATATTCTTGCCAAGTTCCACCCCAAGTTTTTAGAAAATACAGGTTAAATTTATCTTGATTAGCATAATAATCTGTGAAGTCTGCATCGTCTACTTTTTCTCTAATTTCATAAACTCCCCAATATTGACCATTTACATACACCACACATGGGCGCCAAGTTCGTTCTTCTAGTTTTAAATCAGCTTTTTGAGATAAGGTATGAACAAAGGCATCACGAATATGAGCGCCCCCTGTTTCAAATGGATAATTATCACTAGCTCCTGGTTTCAGGATAACACGTTGAAATTTATCTCTCGGAGTATCTGGAAAAATTTGGTGATCTAATTCATCATTATAACCAAATTGATCTTTCATTACAAAATCAAAACCTCTTTGATCGTATGCCCACGAATCATTTCCGTGTTTGTTAAATTCTCCTTCACCTTTATCAACAAATGACTTATCTTCCTCCCATAATTCAAAAAAACCTTGTGGATTGATGCCACTATTTCCGTTTAGTAAACTGATGACACTATTATTACCAAATCCAGCCACAGAGACTACAGGAACGGTGTGGTTCACATTGATGAAATACGTCCCGGATTGCGTAAAACTTGATTCCCCTGGTCCAAATGCTTTTGCGCGTAAGACGGTGGTCGTACTAATCGTAATAGGTCCTGAATATAACGTAGCAGTCCCATTTGGCGTTGCGCCATTGGTCGTGTAACGAATGGTTGCTGTTGGATCAGAACAGGTAATTGTAACGGTTTGGGTTGCAGGATAAAATCCTGGTGCAACACTAAAAACAGGTGTCGGAGCATAGAAATCTACTGCTCCAGCATTCACTGCATTGGGAGTGGGAGTTGTGAATAATTTCCAAACTGCAGCACCATCCGTTTGACGTCCAACAGAATGATTATTTTTAGTAAGATGTATTATTTTTAACGAATCGACAACAGTTGTGCCGTTGGGAGCAGTTAAAATAATCCATTCATTTTTTGTTTGTGTCAATCCAAAAGCTGGGTGAATTTGAGTTCCACTTACGAGACCTCTACCAGAAAAATAAATCATTGTTTTTCCATTCGCAGGAACTGTTCCGGAAGGGATTTGCCATTTTGTCAAATTAGAAGCTTTATCCGAAAGGTAGTATCCTGTTAAATTAACAGCAGTTCCTAAAGTATTCATTAATTCAGCCCAATCTTCTTTTTCACCAAATGCATCAGACGGTCCATTAATATTGGAACACGAGTATTCATTGATAAGCAGTTGCGCATTTGAACCAAAAATGACGAAGATAAAAGCAAAAAATAACTGTAAGTGTTTGTTTTTCTTATGCATGAACTTAATTTTCAAGTATCAATAATACTTCATTTTTATGAATTAGTTGCTTTTTTCAAGCAATTTCAAAAGATAAATCATCTTTTTTATAGAAATAAAATTGATTAACTTTATTTTCTATTAATATTGTGAACACATTAAAAAAATGAAAATGAAAAAAATCATAGTTAGTAGTTTCGTGTTTTTAGCTCTTGCCGCTTGTAAAAAAGTTGAAGGTCCAGGTGGTAAAGGAACAATTTCAGGAAAAATAATGATTAATCAATGGTCATATATTGACAATGTTCCAAATTTAGAAGGGTCATATGCAGGTGCTGGTGAAGATGTGTATATCATTTATGGAACTGATGATGAGATTTTTGATGATAAAATTGAATGTAATTTTGATGGAACGTTTGAGATTCCAAATTTAAGACCAGGTAAATACACCTTATTTGGATACAATAAAGTTTTCCATCCAGGGGCAAGCATAACAAATAATGATGATGATTATTATACACTTGAAGCTGTAAAAACGACTGTTGACCTTTCCAAAAAAGAAGCAAAAGACATTGGGACTATTACTTTAAAAAAATAATAGAAGAAGGTAACAGTAACTGTTACCTTTTTTTATGATAATACATCTCTTCGTTGGCTGTCTAATTTAATCAGTACAAACAACATTATTGAAAAAGACATCAAAGACGAACCTCCATAGCTAAATAAGGGTAGTGGAATCCCAATTACCGGTGCAAATCCGATGTTCATCCCGATATTTACTGCAAAGTGATAAAAAATAATCATCGCCACACTATACGCATAAACCCTGTTAAATGTCGAGCGCTGCCTTTCTGCAATTATGAGAATCCGAACAAGCATAAATAGGAACAAAAACACAATTGTCGCGCTTCCCAAAAATCCCCATTCTTCTGAAAGTGGACAAAAAATAAAGTCGGTTTCACTTTCTGGAACGTGATTTGAACGAACAGATGCTACACTAGCTTGGCGGTATCCTTTACCAAAAAGTCCTCCTGATCCAACTGCAGCCATTGCTCGGTTTCTGTTGTAATCTTTTCCGTCTTTCTCATCTTTATCACTTATTCCAAGAACCAACTCAATACGATCTTTTTGATGTTGAGCCAAACTAGAAAAAGAAAAATTGACGATACTAGCTAACAAGGAAGATAAAAACCACCCCACAACAACAATCAAAATAATGCGTCCTCTTTCTCTTCGGGTTGAAAACCAACTAAAAATAAGATAAGCAATGACCGCTAGAAGAATTAATACTGAAAGTACCCCGTAAAATCCAGGAATCAATACACCCGGCAAAAAGATAAACTCATACTCATTTTTACTCATCAACAAGGTGATGATTGAGAGAAAAAGGGCGTAAAACAAAATAGGAATAAAGTGGCTACCAACCCATGTTTGTTTGAATTTGATACCTGGGATAACATTAACAAACTTAAGTACCAAAGGGTCAAATGTAATTCCCTCACGGTAAAGCACAAAAAAGAAAGATGTAAACACGACAAAAGTACCTGCATCTGGTTGTAACAATATCAAAACCATTGGTACCATAACAATTGCCAATGCTATCAATACTGTTTGGATGTTTTGTTGTTTCACGTTTACACTTGAAATATAACTTGCTAAGGCAATTGCAGTAGCAATCTTCATGAATTCAGCAGGTTGGATTCCCATTGAACCAATACCAAGCCAAGCACGTGCTCCATTAATTGGGGGCGTAAAAAGCACCAGAATTAATAGTGAAAAACAAAACAAATAGATGGGAATAGCAAACTTTCGATAAATATCAGAATCAATCAAAAAAACAAGAAATCCAAGGAAAAGAGAGATGCCAACCCACATGATTTGTTTCCCATATTTTTGTGAAAAATCAAATATGCTGGGAAAGTCTGGATCGTATGCCGCTGAATAAACATTAGCAATCCCCATCGTTAACATCAAGATAACAATGCCAAACAACCACCAGTCGACATGCTGCGTAAGGGAATCTGACTTTCTCATTACTTCTTTTTTGGTTTCGCAATCATGTGCAATAAATTTGCTTCCAAAATGTATTTCTCTTTGTCTTTATCCAACACTTTTCGGTTGATGTATTTTTCAATCATCAAACTAGCAATTGGAGCAGCCCAAGTTCCACCAAATCCGGCATTTTCCACAAAAACAGCAATGGCAATTTTTGGACGATTCATTGGAGCAAAAGAAATAAATATGGAATGGTCTTCACCATGAGGATTTTGTGCCGTTCCTGTTTTACCACAAACGACAATTCCTTTTACTGCTGCTTTTTTACCTGTTCCCCCATCTTCGTTTACCACACGGCGCATCCCTTCGATAACAGGTTCGAAATGTTGAGCATCAATCAATGTTCGGTGCCGTTGATTTTTTGTAACTATCTTTTTATTTCCGATACTTCTTACAAAATGCGGCGTATAAAACCATCCTCTATTAGCAATTAATGCTGCAATATTTGCCATTTGTAACGGTGTAACTTTTACCTCACCTTGCCCAATAGCAATGGAACGTATAGTTGAAAAAGCCCACGTGTGATGACCGTACCATTTGTCATAATAAGCGCCATCAGGAATTAATCCAGGGCGAACGCTTGAAATGTCTGTAGCTAGTTCACGTCCCAAACCAAATGCATGCATGTATTTCGCCCATTTGTTCAATCCTGCTTCTGCATCTGCAAAATTTGATTTGAATTTACCTTGTTGAATTATCTTTTTAACGGCGTAATAATAGTACGGATTACAAGAATATTGAACGGCTTTTCTTAAATCTGTGGCTGTTGGATGATTGTGACAACCTACCATGCTTTTAGTACATGGGAATCCAGTATCCGGAGTAATAACACCTTCTTGTAACCCAATTAACGATTGCAATAATTTAAAAATTGAACCAGGAGGATATTCTGCGGCAAGTGGTCTTGGAAAGAGCGGATTCCCGGGATCCAACGCCAATTTGGGGTAATTTTCAGAGATATTTTTTCGTCCAACCAATAAATTAGGATCAAAACTAGGTGATGAAACCATGGCGATAATTTCACCAGTTTTCGGTTCAATTGCAACAATACAACCACGCTTATTTTTCATTAATCGTTCACCGTAATATTGCAAATCAATATCCAAACCTAATTTCAAAGGAGCGCCTTGTTTTGCTAAAGTATCGTATTTACCGCCAGCATATGATTCAATTGCATTATTCAATGCAGATGTAACAACGTATTTAATACCTTTCTGACCACGTAATTCTTTTTCGTAGTAACGTTCCAATCCAGCACGACCAATCAAATCACCGTTTCGATAAAAACGGTCAGCTTCAATTTCTTCGCGATTTGTTTCACTCAAATAACCAAATATGTTAGCTCCACCAGCATAAGGATAAAAACGCATAGAGGTTAAATCTTCAAAAAATCCTGGGAATTTTTCTAAATGTGGAGCAATTCGTGTGATTTCATCGTTGGTTAATTCCTTGATAAAAGGATATTTTCGTTGTGGTTGATAATTTTCTTGGTATTTACCAATGTTTTTATTGAAATAGCGCCCTTCACCTTTTTTGATTTCGTAAAATCTATTTTTTACTTTTTGGGGTGTCCAGCCGAGTAATTTTGCAAATTCAACGGTATCAAATTCGGTCATTTCTTCTTGACACATCAACAAATTGTAGTAGCTCTTATTAGTCACTACTTTTTTATCGTGACGATCAAAAATAATAGCACGAGGAGGAGTAATTTCTTTGCGCTTTTCAGCAATTTCTTGTGCACGCAATTTCCATGTATCATCAATAACTTGCATGAAAAAAAGGCGCGATAAATAGATCACACCAACGGTAAAGAAAAATACAATGATAACATTTTTTCGACCGTCTAAATTCATCTTTCTTTTTTTGATTTATCCATGAAAGCTGTCCGAACAAGTAAACTTAATCCAAAAGAAATGGGAACACTTAAAATGATTTTTTGAAGAATCAGTAAAAACTCATTCCATTTAAATACTTCAATAATGAAGAACCAAGTATGATGAATGAACAACAATACAATGTATGAAACAATAAACCAACGAACTGCCAATAAATTCATGGCATTCATTTCACCCATTTCAAAACCATCTCGGGGGGCAAATAATTTAAACACCAATGGTCTAAAAAAGGCAAAAACAACCGCTGCCGATGCATGTAGACCAAATGTATTTGAAAAGGCATCGATCGTTAATCCAAAGAAAAAACTAACAAACATCAACGTGACAGTTGCCATTTCAATCGGTAATAATAAAATAAACAACGGGTATAACATGGGATAAATACCCGCGCCAACTTCCAAATTATTTAATATCAATACTTGGACAAGTACTAACAAAACAAAACGGATACTATTACTTACAATTACATTCATCTTACAAATCTTCTTCTTCTTTGTCTGCAGGAATTGCATCTTGCAGTTGTTCTAATTCATCCAAATGAATATTCTTCACAACATAAACTTGTTGCACTGTTCGAAAGTCCACAGCAGTTAACAAATGAATGTCCCACAAAGGTCTTCCTTCCATGAATCGTTTTTCAACTACTTTTCCAACTGGAATTCCTCTTGGGAAAATACCAGAGCCTCCTTTTGTCGAAACGGTTGACCACTTTTTGATCCGCATATCATTTGAAATACCTGAAATTTGAACATACTTAGCATTTTCACCATCCCATTTTAACAAGCCAAAAGCACCACCTTTATCCAACATAACGTCAATGTTGATGTTTTTAGACAAAATCGTTTTCACTAAGGAATATCTTTTGCCAACTGTGTGCACAATTCCAACAACTCCCTTGGAAGAAAACACTCCCCATCCTCTTTTAATTCCATGATTGGAACCAATGTCAATGGTCATGTAATTATTACGTTTGTCAAAAGTGCTATTGATTGCTGTTGCAGGAATATATTTGTATTGTTGGTTATACAAAGTGTCGTCTATTGCAACAAATCCTTTTTTTAATTGATAGTTGGAAAGCTTTAATTGCTGTTTTAACCATGCATTCTCCCAAGCAAGTTGCTTGTTTGTTTCTTCCAAATTAAAATGTTTCACCACATCATTGCGCACCGACATTACAGAGCTATTAATGCCAGATATGGTTGAAAGTGCTTGTAATCGAGCAAATTCAGAATAACGAACATATGTAGATAATGCTACAATTTGCAACAAGACAAAAACTAAAAATATTCGAAAACGCTGAAAAAAAGCAAGCAAATTACGCATACTGCAAAAGTAGTGAGTTTAACCGTTTTTAAAATAGAAAAGTATGAAATAAATGAACAATTTTTACGCGCTTGTTGTTAACTTATCCACTATGTTGAAAGAATCTTTATTCCAAGCCTTTTGCGACACGGAATTTTTCCCATTTCCATGCATCCGAAACAGCTTCTTCTACAGAAAATTTTGCTTCCCAATTTAATTCCTTTTTTGCTTTGTCAGCTCGTGCAAAAATAGCAGTTACATCTCCTGCTCTTCTGGGACCAAATTGCCAATTAATTTTGTTCCCTGTTGCTTTTTCAAAGGCAGCAATTAATTCAATCACTGAAGTACCTTTGCCTGTTCCAACATTGAAAATTGCTGGTTCATTGGCTTGTACAACTGCTAACGCTTTGATGTGAGCAAGCGCCAAATCACACACATGGATATAATCGCGGATGCATGTTCCATCTTCCGTTGGGTAATCCGACCCGAAGACAGTTAATTGTTCGCGAATTCCTGCTGCAGTTTGAGTGATATATGGGACGATATTGTTTGGAACGCCTTGTGGCAATTCACCTATAATCCCACTTTTATGTGCACCAATTGGGTTGAAATAACGCAATAAAACGGCATCTATACTTCCTGTTTTAGCAACATCTTTGATGATTTGTTCTCCCATGTATTTTGTCCATCCATAAGGAGAATTGGGTGTTTCTAGCTGAGTTTCCTCACTCACTTGCGTTCCATTCTTTGGAACTCCGTAAACGGTACACGAGGAAGAAAAAACAAATTGACGTACACCAAATTGCTCCATAGTTTTTAAAACCGTTATTAATCCATTCAAATTATTATTGTAATACATTAAAGGATTGTCAACTGATTCCCCAACTGCTTTGTGTGCTGCAAAATGGATAACCCCTTGAATGGCATGTGTTTTAAAAATAGTTGCTACTAATGCTTCATCCGAGCAATCGCCAGTAATAACGGTTAAATCTTTCCCACACAACTCGTTTATTCGCTCAATAACAGATGTGCTAGCATTAGAAAAATTATCTAAAATGATCGGTTCAAATCCATTGGCTACAAGCTCAACAACAGTATGCGATCCGATATAGCCAGCACCACCAGTTACTAAAATATTTTTCATGCAATTGCTTTGGTTAAAATTACTGAATTTTTTCGGGAGAATCTTTTTTTGTTATTAGCACTAACATTGACTGGATATCAATGATTTTTAATCCAAACACGAGTATTATCCAAACAGCACCAAGCAGCAATATGAATGTCAACGGACTAATTACCGTTGTTAATTCAATAAAAAGTACTGACCCTAATCCTGCTGATAAAAGAGCGAGTTTTATCCAGGTAAACTGTGCTAATCGGTGCTTCATGTTGTACCTAACTTCCCAATATTGAAGAACACCGATTGTTAATTGAGAGGAAAACAATGCGATTGCAGATCCAACTGCACCTAAACTCGGAACCAATAAAAAATTAAGTACAACCATGGTAATCAATCCCAACAAAGCTATTTGGTTCAATTTACGCATCGATTTATTTGCGGTCAATAACGTGCCAAAAACAATTGTAAAACACATTGGGACAAAAGTCATTGATAAAAATATCCATGAATTATACGAGTAGTAACTCACGTCTTTGTACAACATGTTAAAAATGATTTCCTTTAAACCTACGGTGAAAGCTATCATTAATAATCCACCCGCAACAAGCAAATTTAATGCACTTGTCATGATCCCAGTGGTGGAGGTTTTCTCTTTGAGAACGCGTGAAAAGACTGGCAACAAAATACTCCCAAACAAAACGCCAAACATCCAACAAGCATCTAATAACCTGAAACTTTGAACGTAATAAGCTACTTGTTGTTGCACTTGGTCATCTGGCGACAAAGAACCCAATAATACCGTGCTCATTCGTATGGTTAACATCATCAAAATAACCAAAATTGCATACGGATAAGATTGACGAAAAATTGATCGAAAAAACACGGTGTTCCAATGTAATTTGGGGAATGCAACCAAACGAACATATATTATGATAGCTGCCACTAATGAAAGCGACGATGAAGTAACAAATACAGTGATGAAAAGTGGCAAAGTAATGGGTTCGATAAAATGCCCATACAACAATAAACAGCCCAAAACAAAGTAAACACTTCTTTCAATAACACTTAATAAAGCATCCAATCCAAATTTTAATAATCCTCCAGTATATGCACGAACATAATTCACGGAAATAATGTTTATTTGATGTATGATGAGCACCAATAATATCCATAGCCAATCCATTGAGATTTTAGTGGGCACTATGAATTGTAACAATGCAAATAAACTAAGTGAAAGGAAACAATAAGCCACAACCAACACCAAGCGCATTGTAAACAAGCGGTTACTATATTTTTGAATCATGTGGGGGTATTGAGCAATCAAGCGGGTCATGAAATTGGTCATTCCCATATCCAATATCATTGAAAATAGAAAAGTGAAATCAAGCATCACTTGAAAAACTCCATAATCATTAGCACCTAAGACATTTTGCATGCGAATGTCAACCAAAAAAATTGTTGCAGGCTTTACTAATAAATTGAGCAATAACGTAATGCCCAAACCTTTTAAAAAGAGTCGTTGCATGCTAATTATTGAACAGTGAAAATGAAGTTTTGTGTGGTATGAATTGTTGGATTAAATGGTATGAGCTGTTTATTCTCACATACAAAAACTGAATAATTCATTGCTGTTAAAAAATCAATGCATCGCTTACGGTTATCATTGTCCCATAATTCCGCATAGATAACAGGGTGTTGAGTAGATAAGATCACTTCTGCTCCTTTTAATGCAAAGTACTCGAAATTTTCAACATCTATTTTGATCCCTTGAACAGCATTACTTCCAATAATATTATCTAATTTCTCAATGGGTACTTCAACTTCTTTTCCTTCGTTCCAATCAGAAATTGAATCATGTTTGATGTGACTTAATCCTTGTTTTACCGTTTGATTATCAATAGGAAGAATCATTTTTGCAATGCCTTTTTCTTCGCCTAATGCCAATTCATGAATCATTACATTTTTTAACTGAAATGCGTTACATATTTTATGTAAAACTTCATGGTTTTCAGGCATTGGTTCAAATGAATGGATAACCGTATTCGGTAATTTCTTCGCTAAATGAACCGTCATTATTCCCAAATTTGCACCAATATCTAAAACAGCGCCTTTCCCATCTGCTAGTAAGGATAAAAAAAGGAAAAAATCATTTTCTTTTTTATCCATTTTTAGCGTTCTGATTTTATACATAGCAAAGAGGTACAAATACCTTTGTAGCCCTAAAATTCGTTGTAAAAAATATTGAATGCTGTTTTTCATAGCGTGCATGCGAATGCGAAGTTAGAAAAACTTGGAAACTCAAGGCCTTAATTTGCAAGATTTTTGTCTCAAACAACTGATTTTGACAAAATAAATGGACTTTTAATTGAAATCATGACTTTCAAAGCAAATCTTTGTACTTTCGTGGCTGTATGCGGATTGGAATAAATACACGTTTTTTGCTTTCATCTAAAATGGAAGGATTTGGGTGGTACACTTATGAAGTTGTTAAACGAATGGTCCTTGAACATCCCGAACACGAATTTGTGTTTTTCTTTGATCGACCTTTTGACAAACAATTTGTTTTTGCGAAAAATGTCACACCAATTGTTCTTTTCCCTCCAGCAAGACATCCTTTTTTATTTGTTTGGTGGTTCGAAATATCCCTAAAAAAAGCATTAAAAAAACACCAAATCGATGTGTTTTTTTCACCAGATGGTTATCTTTCTTTAGGTGCTGTGACCAAACAAATTGGTGTCATACACGATTTGAACTTTGAACACAATCCAACGGATGTCCCACCAATAGCGCGCTGGTACTTGCGTACATTTTTTCCGCGATTTGCCAAAAAAGCTTCCGCAATAATTACTGTTTCTGATTTTTCAAAAAACGATATTCGTACAACTTATGGCATAGATGCTTCTAAAATTCATGTTGCTTGGAATGGTGCGTCAACCGAATTTAAACGCCTCAATAACGAAGAAAAATCAGCTGTAAAAGCGCATTTCAGTAAAAACAGACCTTACTTCCTATTTGTCGGTTCGCTTCATCCGCGTAAAAACTTGCCCAATTTATTACGCGCTTTTCATGCGTTTGCACAAAACAATCATGAAATTGATTTGATTATTGCTGGCGCCGAAATGTGGAAAAACAAACAAGTTGACACTTCCTTTTTGGACGAACAAACAACATCTCGGATACAATTTACTGGTCATGTTTCGCTAGCAACCTTAACTTCATTAATGGGAGCTGCACACACGTTCATTTACGTTCCATACTTCGAAGGCTTTGGTATTCCATTAGTGGAAGCGATGCGTTGTGGCATTCCAATTATTGCAGGAAACAAAACGGCTTTGCCAGAAGTCGCAGGAGATGCGGCTCTATTAGTTGATCCACACAATGTTCAGGAAATTGCAACTAAAATGCAGGAACTAGCAACGAATGAAACGATTCATGCTGCATTAAGCGAAAAGAGTTATGCACGCAGTACTTTGTTCTCGTGGGACAATTCAGCTGCGCTTGTTTGGCAAATTATTGAAGACGTTTATAACGATTGATTTACTTTTCAACTTCGTTGTCACGAAAAGCAGAAGGGATTAGTGTTGGAATGATTTTTAAAACGATAGGCAATAATAGTGCGCCGCCAGGCAGTAAAAATATTGCCAAAGCCGGCATCGATTTAGCGATATCTAAGAATTGAGTTTTTACTTTTTCTTTTTCTTCTTTGGTCAATTCTTCTGCTGTTGATTTCCGTATCAAAGCAACTAATTCTTTGCTTTGTTTTAATTCAACTGCTAACTTATCTTTATTACGTCCCAATATCTTTATCCATCTTTTTGAGACATTCGTCACCATCAATTCAACCGTATTCGCATCTTTCAAATAACCAACTTGCTTGTGATTTTCGAGCACAAACTGTTGGGCCATAATTACCGCTTGGTTCAAATCTTCTGGTGCCAAATTCAACCAACTGCGCAATTCTTCTAGAAAATCTTTTTCTTCGCTGTGCGCGTCGTGATTTGCATAAATCGTTAACGAAGATAAATCCAGTAAATAGCGTTTGAAATTCCAAGATGCAATTAACTCTGCATCTAATTCATTCAATGAAGTGCCATTTTTAAACCGCAACTTTGCTAATTCACGCTCGTCGTGGTCTAAGTCTGCTGACACTAAAAATGCATCAAACAATGCTTTTTCGCTATCTTCGATTTTTCCATCAGAATAAGCTGATAATGAAATAATTGACAGTGATAAAACAGCTAGGGATTGATAATCAACTGTAGATTTATCGGATTTCAAAAACTCCTCAAACAATAAAATATCCAGGTAAATAAACGCATTATTAAACAAGCCAGCCCACGATTTTGTGTTACTCAATTGAACTTGTGCATCTGTTCGTTTTGCTAAAATCCGTTCTAATTTTTCACTTTTCGCTTCTTTGAATAAGTAACCTAAAAAAGAGCCTAAGGATTGTACGCGGTGATTTTTATAAAAAACGTACAAGGTATCTAAGAAATGATTGCTATCAAATTGTTTCGTTTTATTAAAATTGCAATAGGTAAACAATAAGGATTCAAATAATAAAACGGTCAATTTTTCATCTTGCGTCCACTTAGATTGATTGAAAGACGTCCCTAAAATCAAGCGGGATGGATAACCATAAACAATACCTGATTGTGCTAAAAAGTGGTGATTAAATTGTTCATTTGTAAGAGTAGCTGGTCGTTCAATTTGTGTAACAATTTCACCTTTCTCAACAAGTGTTAAGTACTTAGCAATCCAACCTTTAGAACCAGGAGCAATCATTTGATAAAGTTAGGCAATATTGTAATGAGAATGAAAAAATCTTTTTCGAATAAGAAAAATCGCCAAAAAAAACCCTGACAAACATGTCAGGGTTTCAATTATTTTTCTGTTTATCATAACTTTCTAGCTACTTCTACTTCTTCGTAGGCTTCCACTAAATCGCCGATTTTAATATCATTGAATTTATCAATATTCAAACCACATTCGTAGTTGTTTTTTACTTCACGTACATCGTCTTTGAAACGTTTCAATGATCCTAATGTACCTGAATGAATAACAATTCCATCTCGGATAACACGTATTTTTGAAGAACGTTTGATGATACCATCCAACACATAACATCCTGCAATTGTACCAACTTTAGTAATGTCAAACGTTTCACGAATCTCAGCAGTACCGATAACTTTTTCTTCGATATCTGGCGAAAGCATTCCTTCCATTGCAGCTTTCAATTCCTCGATTGCTTTGTAGATGACAGAATACAAGCGAATATCAATTTGTTCGTTTTCAGCTAATTTACGTGCAGCAACAGATGGTCTAACTTGGAAACCAACAATGATTGCCTCCGAAGCGGCAGCCAAATTGACATCAGCTTCAGTAATTGCACCAACACCTTTGTGAACAATGTTGATTTGAATTTCTTCCGTAGATAAACGCAACAAGGAATCAGATAATGCTTCGATAGAACCATCCACGTCACCTTTAACAATTAAGTTCAATTCTTTGAAATCACCAATTGCTAAACGACGTCCAATTTCATCCAACGTAATGTGTTTGTTTGTACGTAAACCTTGCTCTCTGTATAGTTGTTCGCGTTTCGAAGCAATTGATTTTGCTTCGCGTTCATCGTCCATAACATGGAAAGTATCACCCGCTGATGGGGCACCATTGATACCTAATACAGCAACAGGTTGAGCAGGACCAGCTTCTTTCAAAGCAACTCCATGTTCATCGTGCATTGCACGAACACGACCATAGTTTCTTCCTACTAAAATAACGTCTCCAACACGCATTGTACCTGCTTGTACTAACATATTAGTAACGTATCCTTTTCCTTTATCTAAAGAAGACTCGACAACAGTACCGATTGCATTTTTAGCAGGATTAGCACGTAAATTCAAGATTTCCGCCTCTAATAATACTTTTTCCAATAAGTCGTCGATGTTCAAATTTTGTTTTGCAGAGATTTCTTGACATTGGTATTTTCCACCCCATTCTTCCACAAGAATATTCATTGCAGAAAGTTGTTCACGAATACGGTCAGGACTTGCGCCAGCTTTATCAATTTTGTTGATTGCAAAAACCATTGGCACGCCTGCTGCTTGCGCATGCGAGATTGCTTCTTTGGTTTGTGGCATGACATCATCATCTGCTGCTACAATGATAATTGCAACGTCAGTAATTTGTGCACCTCTGGCACGCATTGCGGTAAACGCTTCGTGACCTGGAGTATCTAAGAAAGTCATTTTACGACCATCTTTTAATGTTACAGAGTACGCACCAATGTGTTGCGTAATTCCTCCAGCCTCACCTGCAGTAACATTTGCATTTCTAATTTTATCTAACAATGACGTCTTACCGTGGTCAACGTGACCCATTACCGTAATAATTGGCGGACGATCAACTAAATCTTCTTCTTTGTCTTCCACTTCAGGAATCGCATCTTGTACTTCAGCAGATACAAATTCTGTTTCAAAACCAAATTCTTCAGCAACAATTTGAATTGTTTCTGCATCCAATCGTTGGTTGATAGAAGCAAATATACCTAAAGACATACATGCAGAAATAACTTGAGTAGGTGAAACATTCATCATACTTGCAAGCTCAGAAACAGTAACAAATTCTGTTAGTTTCAAGATTCCTTCTGCCATTTCAGCAGCCATTTGCTCCTGTTCTCGACGTGAAGCACGATCATCTCGTTTTGCACGACGATTTTTCGACGCTTTCGATTTACCTCCTGTTGAAGATAAACGCGCTAACGTGTCTTTGATTTCTTTTTGAATATCACGTTCAGTTGGTGCAGCTTTTTCAACTTTTCCTTTGTTGAATCCACCACCTGGACGATTATTTCCTGGGCCACCACCCGGACGGTTATTTCCTGGACCACCACCTGGACGGTTATTTCCTGGACCGTTATTTGGTCGTTGACCTGGTTGCCCTACGCCTGGTGTTTGACCACCTGGTGCATCTTTCTTAATGCGTTTGCGTTTTTTACGATCGTCACCTGGGCGAGAAGAACCAACAGATTTTGGTTTTTCAACAGGCAATTCAATTCTTCCAAGAACAGTAGGTCCTGTTAATTTTCTCGTCTCAACACGAATCGTTTCTATTTCTTTTGGCACATCCGTATTAGCTGAATCAACTTCAGGCACAACTGGAGCAGCTGTTACTGGAGGAGCTGTTACAGCTTTAGGATATTCCGATTTGTCAATCGGGCCATCTTGTTTTTTTCGTTTGTCTGGACGTGTTTTTGTGTTTAACTTATCCAAATCAATTCTGCCAATTACTTGAATTCCGGCCCCATTATCTGCTGACTTATCATCATCAATACTTGGTGCAGGCGCTTCTGCAATTACAGGTGTTTCAACAACTTCAACTTTTGCTGGAGGAATTGGTGTTTCCACTTCTTTCGCTACAACTGGAGTTGCTTCAGGTTTTGGCGCTGCTACAGCTTCCTCAACTTTTGGTGTTGTAGGATTTGTTGCAACAACAGGAGAAGCTGGAACTACTTCCGGCTCATCTTCACCTTTGATATCACGAAGCGTGATTGTTTCACGTTTTTCACGTTTCACTGCAGTCAACTTTGATTGCTCTTTTAAGTTTTGGTCTGCAGCAAATTGAGTACGAAGCATGTCGTACTGCTCTGGCTCCAATTTGGTATTCGGATTTGAGTCAATAGCAAGGCCTTTCGAGCCTAAAAACTCGACAATTGTGGCGATTCCCACATTTAACTCTCCTGCTGCTTTGCCTAAACGCTGTGTTTTACCGGCCATATATTTTGCTCCTTGTTAATAATCAGTACGTTGGTACTGGTAATTTGTGATAAAGATAGTCAGTTGTTGCTTATATTGATACAAATTCAGCAAGGTAAATTACCTCGCCGAATCTGTTTCATCTTTTATTCGAATTCTGAGCGAAGAATTTTCATGACCTCTTCGATCGTTTCTTCTTCTAAATCTGTACGTTGTGCTAAATCAGCAACACTTATTTCTAATACCGATTTTGCAGTATCACATCCAATAGCTTTCAACTCATCTAAGATCCAGCTATCGATTTCATCTGCAAATTCTTCTAAATCGACATCTTCAGCATCTGCTTCACCATCACGATATACATCAATTTCGTATCCAGTCAATTTTCCAGCCAAACGAATGTTATATCCTCCTTTTCCAATTGCTAAAGAAACCTGATCTGGTTTCAAATAAACACTTGCACGTTTATCCTCTTCAGAAATTTCAACATTGGTAATTTTTGCTGGTGATAATGCACGTTGTATCAACAACACAGGATTATTGGTGTAATTAATTACGTCGATATTTTCATTTCTCAACTCACGAACGATACCGTGAATACGAGATCCTTTCATTCCAACACATGCTCCAACTGGATCAATGCGGTCATCATATGATTCAACAGCAACTTTTGCACGCTCTCCTGGCTCACGAACAATTCGTTTGATGGTAATCAAACCATCAAATACCTCAGGAACTTCCAATTCAAATAAACGTTCCAAAAATTCTGGAGCAATACGTGAAAGGATAATTACCGGAGAACTGTTACGCATGTCTACTTTCGATACAACCGCACGAACAGACTCACCTTTTTTGAAGTAATCTGATGGGATTTGTTCCGATTTTGGTAAAATCAACTCATTGTTTTCATCATCCAAAACCATGATTTCTTTCTTCCAAACTTGGTAAACCTCACCAGTAATGATTTCTCCAATACGCTCTTTGTATTTTTTATACAAATGATCTTTTTCTAACTCTAAAATTCGAGAAATCAAGTTTTGACGTAATGAGAGAATGTTTCTACGACCAAAGTCATTAAAACGAAACTCTTCGGATACCTCTTCACCGATTTCAAAATCCGGCTCTATTTTAATAGCATCCGAATACGCGATTTCTGTGTTTGAATCTTCAACTTCACCATCTGCAACGATTTCCTTATTCACGAAAATCTGAACGTCTCCTTTATCAATGTTAACAATCACATCAATGTGTTCGTCAGTGTTGAATTTCTTTTTCAACATTGCACGGAACACATCTTCAAGAACGTGTTGCATTGTTTGTTTGTCAATGCTTTTTAGTTCTTTAAACTCCGAAAACGAATCTACTAATTCCAAGCTGTTCATAGCTTCCTATTTAAATGTAATAACAATTCTTGCTTCACTTATATCACTAAATGCAATCGCTTCCGTGATTACAACTAGTTCTTTTTTCTTTTTTCCTTCAATTTGTTGCTTTTCAGAACGTTCTAAAACAATTCCTTGTTCTGAAACAGCAGTCAGAATTCCCGATGTTTTTTCTTTGTTTTTCAACTTCACATCAAGTCCTCTTCCTATGTTTTTCACATATTGTGCATGCACACGTAACGGCTTGTCCAATCCTGCTGATGACACGTGTAACTCAAAATCAACTTCTTCACGATCTAGATTGTGTTCGATGTTTCGAGAAACCGACATGCAATCTTCAATCGATACGTTTCCTTCTGTTTTATCAAGTTCTAGACGGATAACAAATGACGAGCTGATGCTTAATTCCACAATAAATAACTTATCGTCACGCTCTTGTATGCGCTCCTCTGCCAATGTCCGTACTAGTTGCTTTGTAATCATACTTTCATAAAAAGAGGGGACTTGCGTCCCCTCATCCTTTAATCAAAATGTGGTACAAAGATACAAAACTTTTGTTGAAAATCAAGTTTTTGGAATATTTGTTTTAACTCCGCTGGAATTGTACTTTCGCTTTTCAAAAGAAAATAAATGGATTTTATTCGTATTCAAGCAAACGGACTATCAGCACGCATTCAATTAAAAGGTGCAGAATTGACTCATCTTGCAAGAGAAAATGGGGAAAATTTGATGTGGCGTGTTAATGACGCATTTTGGAATAGATGCGCGCCAGTATTATTCCCAATTGTTGGAAAATTAAAAAATGATACCTTCCATTGGAACAAGCAAACTTACCACATGAAACAACATGGGTTTGCTCGTGATAGTCAATTTGAAATTGTAGAGCAGTTTGCGCATAAAGTCGTTTTACAACTCATTGCAACGGATGAAACCAAACTACAATTTCCGTTTGACTTTCGATTAACCATTACTTATGAATGCTCATCTACAGGACTTATAATCTCCCAAGAAGTTCACAATACCAACGAAAGTGATTTGCCTATTTCGTTTGGTGGACATCCAGGATTTCACTTAGCCGATTCTTTGGAGAACTATAAATTGGTTTTCCCAAATGCATTTACCGAAAAACGTTGGTTGATAGAAAACGGACTTTATACAGATGAATTTGAGGTAATGAAGATTAACAAAGAGCTTCTGCTAAATAATGACTTGTTTGCATCTGATGCCATCGTATTTAAAAATCCACCGTTTCAATCGGTTGATTTGGTGCATAAAACACGTGGTAAAATAGTTACAGTTTCTTGTGAAGATTGGGATGCAGTTGGATTTTGGACGAAAAAAGATGCCCCATTCTTTTGTATTGAACCATGGTGGGGATGGGCCGATAAGAGCAATCAATCGGATGATTATCGGGAAAAAGAAGGGTTGTATTGGTTAAAAGCAAATGAACTTAAAACATTTACATATCGAATAAACGCATAAAAAAAAGCTGTCTCAATAGAAACAGCTTTTTAATAAATTATTCAGTTAATCAATTTTTCTTTACATCAAATCCGATGTCTTTTCTGTAATTAGCGTTTTCAAATTGAATCTTTTCAATTGATTTATATGATCTCTCTAATGCACTTTCTAGGTTTTTTCCATATGAAGTAACCGCTAAAACGCGTCCACCATTTGAAATAACAACTGGTCCGTCACTTGCTGTTCCTGCATGGAAAACAATACTTTCAGTTACATTATTAATGCCTTGAATCACTTTCCCTTTTTCATAAGCTTCTGGATAACCTCCAGCAACCATCATGACAGTACAAGCACTTCTATCTTCAAATTGAACGTCACATTCTGATAATGTGTTTGTTGCAACTCCTTCTAATAAATCAAGCAAATCGGAACGTAATCGTGGCATAACAACTTCTGTTTCTGGATCACCCATTCTGCAATTGTATTCAATTACAAAAGGCTCACCTTTCACATTGATTAAGCCAAAGAAAACAAATCCTTTGTACAAGATTTTATCTTGTTTTAATCCTTTTATTGTTGGGATAATGATTTGATTTTCAATCTTATCCATGTATGTTTTATCGCAAAAAGGAACTGGAGAAACAGCACCCATTCCGCCTGTATTCAATCCATTGTCACCTTCGCCAATGCGTTTGTAATCTTTTGCTTCAGGTAAAATTTTATACGAATCACCATCTGTTAACACAAAGACTGAACATTCAATTCCAGTTAAAAATTGTTCAATAACAACGCGTGAACTAGCTTCCCCAAATTTGGCGTCTGCTAGCATGTTTTTCAACTCCGCTTTTGCTTCTGCTAAATCAGTTAAAATTAATACGCCTTTTCCAGCTGCAAGACCATCTGCTTTTAATACATATGGCGCTTTCATGCTTTCTAGAAACGCGTACCCTTTTTCAAGTGTGTCTTTAGTAAACGTCGCGTATTTAGCTGTTGGAATTCCGTGACGCATCATAAAGGCTTTTGCAAAATCTTTGCTACCTTCTAATTGAGCCGCTTCTTTTGATGGTCCAATAACTGGAACGTTTTTTAATTGTTCATCAGCTAAAAAGAAATCATGAATACCCAAAACAAGTGGATCTTCAGGACCTACAACAACCATCGAAATACTTTCTTTTAAAACAAATGCTTTGATTGCTTGAAAATCAGTTGCAGACATATCAACATTTGTACCATGTAAGCGTGTACCTGCATTTCCTGGCGCAATGAACAACTGCTCTAAATGTGAACTTTGCGCTATTTTCCAAGACATAGCATGTTCGCGACCTCCAGAGCCTAATAAAAGAATACGCATATTAGCAGAATTTCAAAATAGATTCAAAAAAACGTTTCCCGTCTTGATTTGCCAAATTTGCGTCAGCAGCACGTTCTGGGTGAGGCATCATTCCAAACACATTTCGTTGTTTGTTGCAAATTCCAGCAATATTCAACAACGAACCGTTTGGATTGAATTCATCCGCAACTTCGCCATTTTCTGAACAATATTTAAATAATAGCTGATCGTTATCTAAAATAGACTTCATGGTTTCATCCGCAGCATAAAAACGCCCTTCACCATGAGCAATTGGAATTTTGTATGCTTTTTCCAAATCAAGTCCTTTTGTGATAGCCGTTTCAGCAGTAGCTGGTTTTAAGAACACATTTTTGCAGATAAACTTTTGAGTATTGTTGTGCAACAAAGCACCTTCCAACAAACCTGATTCGGTTAAGATTTGGAAACCATTACAAATTCCCATTACATAACCACCTTTGTTTGCATGATTGATGACTTCACCCATTATTGGGGACAATTTTGCAATTGCGCCAGAACGCAAGTAATCTCCATAGGAAAATCCACCAGGTAAAATAACAAAATCAACACCTTTTAAATCAGTGTCTTTATGCCACAAACGTTCAACTTTTTGTCCCATGATATTTTCCAAGACATATGCCATGTCTTCATCACAATTGGAACCAGGAAAGGTTACTACACCAAACTTCATCGCTATCTATTTTCGACACAAAATTCGTGTCATTATTTGAATGTTGGCAAAGTTAGTCAATCGTTTACAACAACCACTGCGAATGAAGGAAAAATTTAACAACAGCCAACAAAAAAGTAGCATAAAAAAACCAAGTCGCTACTTCCTTCCAAAACTTGTGAATAAAGGCAAATGTAAAGAAAAAAGACAGTGGAATAAATATCAAATTAAACCAGTCCAGTTGTTGATAAAAAATTAAATCTGAGGCGCCCAATAGTACAGCTCCTACTAAAATCCAAAGCATAGCACTGTTTAATTTCTTGAACCTTACAGTACTTTTGATCAACCGTACACGAATACCAATAATACTCAATAAGAATAAGAAAAAAATAGCCAGTCCTGAAGCATAATATAACATTGATTCATACTGAACAGGTTGATTGGTCGCTTTTAAAACATTTAAATTGATTGAGTGACCTGAAAACCACCAAAACATCAACCCGTTGAAAATTGGGAATGCTGCGCCAATTAACAACATGACCCATTCTTTTAGAAAAAATGATTTCAAAGCCCACAAAGCAAAGGATAAAAAAAGAAGCAAAATTGCAGATTGAGGAAATACAACCACCCCAATACCTGCAAAGAATGCTGCATTGAAAGCTTGTTTACGGTTATCTTCGTTTGAACGCATTTGAAACAAAATTCGAATTACTTGTAACCAGCAAAAATGAACAATTAGTAAGGCGTCAAATTGATAAAATGAAAAACTAAACGACATCAATACCACATAAAACAACGCTGGTGCATAAGTGTTTCTATCCAAAAACTCGTGTTCATTAAACAACCGGTTCAATTGCAATGCGTTCAAACCTATTACCAATGCTGCAGGAATACCGGTCCACCAATCGTTAAATAAAGCTGTTTTACCGAGTAAGCCTAAGGAAATTTCTTGAAATGTTTGGTGAAAGTGAAAATACCCATTGAGTAATTGAAATAACGCAATGATTGGAATTAAAAAAATTAATACCAAGGGTTGGTTACTCAAAAACGATCTCAACATCATAGTGCGAATTTAGTGTTTTCTGAAAATTAAACAGGAATTAAAAGAACAAACGCCCGTTAATCCATTCATCGTCTAACAACGCAGCTTGTTTTCTATAAAATGCTAATGCCGGTTCATTCCAAGCTAATACTTGCCAATCCATTCGTTTTACATTATTCGATTTGGCTGCTGAAACAACTGCATCGAAAAGTTGCTTGCCAATTCCATGTTGACGAAAAGTTGGTTGAACAAATAAATCTTCTAAATACAAACATTGTCCTTTCCAGGTGGAATACGCAAAATAATACAAGGCAAATCCGACAATTTCTCCTTGAATTTCTGCTACAATTGCATGACATATCTTTTTTTCGAATAAATCACGCTGCAAATTAGCGGCTGTATTGATAACCTCATTTGGGGCTTTTTCATAAACTGCTAATGCATGGATTAACTCCAAAATTTTTACCTCATCTCCTTGTTGTGCTTCTCGAAGTCGCATGTTATAATCCACCTAAATTGAAGCGTAATTTAAATCCAGTACTCAAATTCCCAGTTGGATATGAAGTCCCTATTTTTGGAGTTGTAATCACTTGGTCGTAATAAAATTGAAGGGTCAAATTAGTTCCCAAGTTGTAATCCAACGATGTTTTGATTGAAACAACTTTCTGACCGGCAGTTGCTTGATTTGTTCCTTCAATCACACGTCGAATAACAGTAACATTATCTCTGAACGTAAAGTCAAATCGGAAGTTTAATGGATTTTCAACTTTTCGGTTATTGATCTTAAATGGAAAACGAACTTTGGCAAATTTATATCCCGTTCCAATCACTATTTCATTACCTAGCACTTCCGTCAATTGATTGTTGTTTAATGACAAAGTTGACGAACGATCACGTTTGATTTCAAACTTGGTAATCAACCCTTGATTTTTAATTGTCCAAGTAGCATCTAAGCCGATTAAAGGTGAAAAACGCTCTGATATAGTAATGTTCTGAACATTATTAAACGAAATAAAATTATCATTCAAATCGCGCGCTGTAGCATGACCGTTTGCATCTGATACAGCGTTCAAATTAGACATTACTCCAGACATACTCACTGATGATGAATATGCATGGCGAACAACAAAATTCTTTACATATTTTTTCATGAACTCGAATTTTGAAAGTCCATTGTAATTAACCGTCCAGTTTGGTAAGGGTGCTGAATTGAATGGATTGATAGATCGATCGTTTACTTTTTTATTTGTGAAAGCGGATAAGAATGATCCAATCAACACTTCTTGTTGCGTTTGACCATATCCATTTGCATAACCATTAATAATTCCAATTGAATTGGCGTTTTGAGCGCCCAAGTAAGCTGAAACTTCTTTGGTGTGGTCCCTCAAATAATTAAAGTTTGGAGAGTAATAATTGTCCTTACTCGATAACTTCTCAAAAGCACTTCCAATAGATATCGTTGAATAAGTTAACGATGACGTTTGCATTGAACTTTGTGATTCAAAAACATTTGTCAATGGATTGAAACGGAAAAAGTCACTCGTGTTTTGTGTTAACGTTTTGTTCATTGATAAATCAATGGTGAAATCTTTGAATGGCTCTAACGTAGCACGGGCATTAAAAATTTGATTGTGAGTCAACGCGTGCTGGCGATTGATTGCTGGATTAGTTGTCAACCATCCGTTATCCGCAGCAGTTCTAGCAAAATTGTAACCTGTTTGTTGCCCAGAAACCGAATACGATTGCTGACCAAATAAAAATCCACCTAGACCTTGGCTAAAGTTTGGATTGTAACCCAATATACTCGTTTCTTGATTATATCCTGGTAAAAGAGTTCCATCAGTTTGCGCATAAGTAGCAGATACAGTGCGAACAGACATGACTAATCGCCCTATAAATCCTACAACAGGATTGAGTTTTTTCTCTAATCGCTCTTTGCGTTTTTGTTCCCTATCGAATTGTCGTTTTTTTCTTTCCCATTGACGCAATTCTTTTTTTGTCATTTCTTCAACTGGCTTCGGAGGTTTTAACTCCGCTTTTTGTTTCGGTTTATTTGCATCTTTCGGTTTGTCTTCTTGTTTGGAATCGGTGCCTAATTTTGAATCAGCTGCCTTTGCACGACCACTTTTTCCATCACCATTTATTTTCTTAAACAAAGGAACCTTGTTGTAAAAATTGGTGAAATTCATCTGTAATTGAGCGTTCACTGTTCTGCTATTTTGCATCACATTTCCATACGATTCTTGACCAAGAGGTGCGCGTTGCCAATTATAAGTACCCGCATATTTCACATTTCCAGTTACCCAATTAACAATTGGAATTTTGTCAAACGGCACATTATACGACAACGAATAATCGTGAGTGTAATCCATTGTTTTACCCAATGTACGCATCTGGTTCCAAACAGTATCTTTAAAAACACGATAACTTTCAGGATCGTTTTTTCTGTCTACAGCTCCATTTCCCTCGTCAAAAATGGCACGAGAAGTAGCGTTAAAAGTTGTTTTAAGATTTTTAGTGAAATCCCACCCGACTTTATATGTTCTGTTCCAATTAAAGTTTTTAACGTATACTGGTGTAAATTCAAAAGATGAATTGGTGTCAATTGTGTTTCTCACCTGACGTTCGTTATAATTTCGCATCACGTCATTGGTAAACGAAATTGTTTTTGGCGTTAATGATAAATTCATGTCGCGAACAATAGCCCACCAAGGTTTGTCTTGCATGAATTTCACTTTCTTAAAAGGCTCTAACGGTTTCGTTGTGAAAGTATAGGCATATGCCAAATTTCCTTTCCATGTTTTAACACGATCATATTTTGTGTTGAAGTCCCTGTGGAAGTTCTCTCCATAAGAATAACCTGCAGTCCAATTGGATATGCTATACATGTGTGCTTTTTTACCAGCTCCCAATTCTTTTCGAACCCCTTGAAAATTATACGAACGTCTTTCCGTAAAATCTTGTGAAATGCGCGCAACACTTCTTCTTGAATCGCTGTCGTATTGGTTCAAGCGAATATCTGGATTAAACGGGTCGTATTCCGGATTAATAACCCCAACCGAATATCCGTAAAAGAATGGAACCGTCACTTTTGCACGTGATCCAAAAAACTGTCCCAATTGAACTGTTGATTGGAAATCAAATCCGATTTTTTGATTACGCTGTCTTTCTTGAACACGACTATCAACTGCTCCCCAATTGACGCCAGAATAATTTCCAGACATGGTAACATTTGCAAAGTCAGCTGCCTGTAATTGCATCTGAGCAACAGCAGCAGAACCTCCATCATCAACAAAATCAGACAAGCGCAATTCATTCAACCAAACTTGAGCACATTTTGCTAATCCATCATCATTCCAAGGAGTTTGTGCTGATTTACTTGGGTTACGTACACCAATCATAATGGTGCGAATACCTTGTAAATTGGGACTTCCTTTCACTTTGATGCGACGGTCTGGATTTGCTGGATCTGTGATAAAATATTCCACATTAGTTGAAACACTCGAGCCAGATTGACCGATTAATTGATTGCGTTTCATTTTCAGATTCAATAAATCTTGAAACACAATTTCCATGTTATTCGCTTCCGGCCAAACAGCTTCTGGTGAAGAAGCAGAATGAGGAGTTAAATACAATGGCATTTCGTATTCGTAGTAATTGTCCGTGAAGTCAGTACCCAAACGTACAAAAACAGTCAAATCTTTGTCTGCCATTGTGTTGTTAACCTTCTCTTCACCGTGAACAAACATTTTTAATTTTTTGTACGTCCGCACATCAAACTGAACATTTCGATAAGCTGCTCTGGCATCACCATCTTGTAACCCACAAACATCTAAAGTCAACGATTGCTCGTTCATTTGTCGCTGAACAGGTTGTGATGGATCGATTTCACGCGTTATTCCTGGTGGTATTTTATACCCAATTGGTAATTTTTCTGCGTTTTCCTCAAAATTGATCGCTCCGATGTTGAACAAGGTTAAATTTGGATCAACTTGAATATTTTCGCCAGGTTGCGTTAAATCATGCAGGTATTGCCGCCATTCTCCGCGAATAAATTCTAATTTGGCAAAACGCAATAGCACTTCTTCATCAAATCCTTTCAAATACATCCGCATAAAACGAATTGAACGGAAATCACGAATGCCATTTACTACTCGTTCAGGAGTTCGTAAAGGAATTTTGAACTGATACCATTTTTCAACTTTCGTAGAACCCTCAGGTTGAAAAGTAACAACAGATGTAATAAAGTTTTTGCCAACAGCCATTTCTTGTGGCGTTAAACTGACTTTGTATTGGAAATACGCTTCTGACTCACTCAAATTATTATCTGAATTAATGTCCTCGTTATCCGGTAATTGGTTTGCACGTGTTGCATATTTATCCGCATTTAACGTGTCAGCGACTTCTTGAGGTGCTGAGTTTCCTTGTAAACCATTGTATTTTTTATAGCGCTGTAAAATGTTTAACTCTTGTTGATCGTAAACATCATCACGATAAAAATTATAATCATCTGTTGAAGGGTCTGCTATCATCCTTGCCTTTGCAGCTGCAGATAAATTACTGTTTTGAACCCAATTTACATATTGAGCATATGCTGTTACTTCTTCTTGATTATTATAGCCATCCAACCCAACATCTTGTTTTACAAGTGACGTCGGTTCTAAATCAAATGCATTTACCACAATTTGTTGATCAGCTACTTTTGCCCAAGGGGTGTAATCAACTGGAAAATTTGCCCCAGCAAATGGAGGAATTCCACTTTCAATACTTTTACGTGAATCGGCTAACACATCTTCAGAAATGTTCCCCAAGTTGAAATACAAATCACCACCCGAATGACTACTGTTTGGGTTTTGGGCTTCTGCATCAGAGTTAAATGGATCTAATAACCAAAATTGGATATATTCAACATTTGCTTGCTCAAAATCATTGGTAGATAATGAGCGTTGAATGCCTCCCCAACGATCACGTGGATTTGTGAAAAGGCCTTCAATATCAACACCTGTTGTATCGTAATTGTACATTCCTCTTTCTGCAGGATAATATGCTACATCCAAGATTGGAAGAATCGGAATTGCACCGTATGTTAATTGAGTGTTTGGAAAAATATCTGTTTGAGAAACCAATCGCATGCGACTATCTGATAACATTTCAGGATTGTCAATGATATGTTGTGGGGTATATCCATTTGACGCATAAAACAAGTTATCAACCGTATACCAAGCGATGCGCGATCGTTTGTAACCATTCGCAAGTGTTTTTAATTCACCTTCTGGAAATAAATTGTTTTGACCTTGAGGTGTGGATGCAATTTTCCAAGCATTTTGAGTGCGTAAATCAATGGTACTTTGACTTCCTTCAAAATCGTCAACGTAGGAAATACCAACTTTTGAAATCGCTTTCGGTGTACCTGGAATTAAATGAGCAAATTCTCCTTTAAACGTGATAAACGACTTTTCCTTTGTTGAAATAACAGGTAATAAATCGACTAACTTTGTGACAAATGGCAATTCCGAACGGTAATTGATATCAAAACCTATTACATTATTTTTATAAGGTTCTGAACCGATATCTACTTTTTGGGTTACCGGTCGTTCCATCATTCGTAACCAAGTAGCACCAATGTTGAAGTCTTTATTAAAACGATAGTTGGCATGCGTACCAAGCATTGATTTGGACTGAAAACCAAATACCGAATTACTTTCAATTGAAATTTTTATCGGTGTGTTTGACTCTAAGATTCCACTATTTAGGATTTTCACTCGTCCTAAGTTATAATCGACAGTGTAATCGACTCCTTCTTTTAATGCAATTCCTCCAGCAGTCACTTTTACAGCGCCCTCGGGAACATTTAATGCATTTAATGGAATATCTGAAGAAACAGAAGATTGGTATTCCCCTTTTATAACAAAGCGGTTTTTTGAAGGAATTTGTTGCGCTGCAGTTTTGGTTGAATCATATAATTCAGTGTAAGCTGTGCGATCAATGATCAAATCGGGAACACCTGCTGTTTGCATTTTTGTTTTTAGCGTTTGACCAAAGGGCTCAATCGTAGAAAAGAATACACGTCCATTTTTGGTGTTAATCGTTCCACCCGTTTCAGCACGTTGACCATTATAAATAACTGGAACAAAATCAAAAGTACCATCCGAAAATGCTTGATTATTTACATTGTATCGGTCCATGTCCAAGATCGTAATCAATTGGTCTGTTCCTAATAAATCATTTGGGAAAATAGGCGCTAACACACTGGTATTTGGATCGTTATAAAACACATTTAGTCTGAATCCGTTTTTATCCACTTGGTAAGCTCCCATTGAATAAACGTTTTTCATCATCAAATCCCAAATCTTCAATGTTGGATTGGTGATAGTTGGTTTTATCAATTTCAAAATCAATGCATCTTGACCGCTGATTCCATCTGTTGAAAATTCCCCAACCTGATAGGTCGTTCCTCGATACGTATATTCGTAAGCAACTGCTAAAACCTCGTCATTATTAAGAGGTTGATTCAACGAAATAAACCCTAAAAGTGCATTGTATGAATATTCAGACTCACTTAATTTTCGTGCATTTTCAACTTTCTCATAATGAATTGCTTGTTGAAATGGCCCAGGAGTTGCTGTCTGTGTACTCAAAGTAGCTACAGCTCCACTAAATCCGCGAATTGCAGAATTATTTTGCGCCCAATTATACAAGCCATTTGCATCGTTATCTGGAAAAGAAACGGGATTATACGTTCCTGGATTTCCTTGACAATTTGCTGCATTTGCCTCACCTAAATCAGAAAACGCAATAATATTTCGCGCATTTTCAGTACTATTAACTCGGTTTGTTACCCAAACTTCCATCCGTGTAATACTCGTTTCCGATGCAACATTTGGCAATTGTGCCATGGAGGAATTATAGGTATTATTGAAATATAGATTCAAAAAATAATGGCGATTCGCTTCGTAATTATCTGCAGAAAACTCAAATGGCTGCACCTGTGCTTTCCCTGTGATATTAATTTCTGTTCGCTTACCTTTTGCAGAAGCACCAATCGCATCTATTGTCAAATTTCCAAATCGCATTTTGGTATACGCCCCGAACAACGTTTGAGAACCAGGAATCAACGATCCAAAAGATGGAAAACTTACATTTCCTAATTCAATCCGTTGTAAAATCTGATCTTCATCTCCAGAATATCCCAATTTGGTTATATTGTCAAAATCAAAAGCTGCTTGGGTATTATACGATGTGTTTAATTTTAATTTGGTTCCTATTTGCCCAACCAAATTCATTTGAATTTGTTGTTGGAAATCAAATCGTGTGATTTTTCGTTGACGAACCGGTAACATTGGATTGTCATAACGAGATGAATTTACTCCAAATGACAACTCAACTGATCCTTGCGGTCGAATAGTAATTTCATCTGATCCAAAGAAATTTTCAAAAGTTTTGGAAGGGATTTTGATTGGAAACTCTAGAGCTCTACTTTGTGCCGTTTGTTGATCAATTTTATCTTTCCAATTTTCTTTTAATGCTTTTTTGCGCTCGTATTCCAAGTATTCTTCCAAAGTCATCATGGAAGGATTTCGATACATCAGATTCGATTTTCCAATTGATTCCTTGAAAATATAAGTGCCTGTTGCTGGATCATAAACAATCGTTTGTTGAACCGATGACGGATCTCCTAAATCGAAACTTTGCGGTGTCGTTTGGGTTGGATCAAGTGGGTTTGTTATCGGAAAAGGAAGTTGTACATTCCCAGTATCCGGCTGTGACCAAGATATATTCACTAAAAAGCAAGAAACAACTGTCAAAAACAGTTGCCCTAACAAATTCCCGTAAATCTTCTCTTCCTGTTTCAATGCTCTTATAATATTTTTAACGCTCCTTTGATGAGAACTTCAACAGTTTCATCGCCAGTTGCAATTTTTTCAATTGCTTTTTCAGCTGCTTTTTTATCAAAACCTAATGATATTAATGCTGTTAACGCATCAAATCGATTTGTATTGTGGCCATTGAAAATATTTGCATTTCCAGACCACTCCATTTTAATCATTTTGTCTTTCAAATCTATGATAACACGTTGGGCTGTTTTTGCTCCAATCCCTTTAATGGATTGAATGGTCATCACATCATCTGTTTGAATCGCTTGAGCAATGTCAACAGGTTGTAACGATGACAACATCAAAATGGCCGTATTCGGACCTATACCAGAAACACTCAATAATAAATTGAATATGTCGCGTTCTTCCGTAGTAGCAAATCCAAACAACAGGTGCGCATCTTCGCGAATGATTTGTTGCGTGTATAATTTCAATTGTTCCTCTGAACCTAATGCAGAAAATGTATTCAATGAAATTTTCACAAAATAACCTACTCCGCCACACTCAATAATGACATTTGTAGGATTTTTTTCGACTAATCTTCCGTTTAGATGTGCAATCATAGCTTATTTTGTTTGTGCATCAACCACAGCAACTTTTACCATATTTACTATTTCGCGCACTGATGAACCCATTTGAAGTACGTGAATTGATTTTTTCAATCCAACTAAAATTGGACCAATCGCATCGCCTTCTGTTATTTCTTGCAATAACTTATAAGCAATATTACCTGCTGATAAATTAGGGAAAATCAATGTATTTACTTGTTTATTTGCCAAATGTGAAAACGAGAACTTCTCATTCATCAATTCTTGGTTCAATGCGAAATTTGCTTGTAATTCCCCGTCTACACACAATGCAGGATGTTTTTCATGCAAAATCTTAACAGCATCACCCATTTTCTGAGCATCTTCACCTGGAGCTGAACCAAAGTTAGAATAGCTCAATAATGCAATTTTCGGAACAACCTTTAATTTCTTAAGCATTTTAGCGACATTCGCAGTTATCTCAGCAATTTGTTCAGCGCTTGGATTTTTATTTATCGTTGTGTCAGCCAAGAACATTGGTCCACGCTTGGTCATTAAGATATATAACCCAGCAACTGTATTTACATCTTTTTCTAATCCAACTGTTTGAATAGCAGGTCGGACAACATCACGGTAATTCCGAGTTAAGCCAGAAATCATTGCATCTGCATCACCTGTTTCAACCATCATCGCTGCAAAGTGATTCCGTTCGCGCATGATTTGAATTGCTTCAAACTCAGTAACACCTTTTCGTTTTCTTTTTTCAAAAAACACATTTCCATATGCTTGTCTGCGTTCTTTTTCAGTGTCTGACTTTGGATCAATAATTTCAAGATTTGGAATTTCTATGTTATATTCTTCAATCAAACTTTCAATTACTTCACGTCTGCCCAATAAAATTGGCGTACAAACACCTTCTTCCGTGACCGTTTGGGCGGCTTTTAATATTTTTAAATGATCAGCTTCAGCAAATACAACACGTTTTGGATTCTGTTGCGCTTTTGAAGTCATTTGTCGGACAAGTTTGTTGTCAAGTCCCAAACGCTTCTTTAATTCAGTTTCATATGCTTCCCAGTTTTCAATCGGATTTTTAGCAACACCCGATTCCATTGCTGCACGAGCAACTGCAGGAGCTACATAATAAATCAAACGTGGGTCGAGAGGCTTTGGAATAATTTGATCGCGGCCAAATGAAATATGTTTTTCACCATAAGCCTCAATAACTTCATCAGGAATTGTTTCTTTTGCAAGATTAGCAATGGCTTTCACAGCTGCCAATTTCATTTCCTCGTTGATACACGTTGCACGCACATCCAAAGCACCTCTAAATATGTAGGGAAATCCAAGTACATTATTCACTTGGTTAGGATGGTCCGATCGACCTGTTGCCATGATGATATCACCACGAACAGCCATTGCATCTTTGTACGAAATTTCAGGTTCAGGATTAGCCAAAGCAAAAACAATTGGTGATTCCGCCATCGCTGCAATCATCTCTTTAGATACTAAATTTCCTTTTGACAATCCTAAAAAGACATCAGCATTTTTGAATGAATCTTCCAAAGAAATATCAGTTTGATGAACAGCATATACTTGTTTCATCTCATCTAAATCAGTTCGGTGCGCATGAATTAGTCCTTTGCTGTCGAACATGAAAATATTTGGCAATTGTGCGCCCAACGCAACATACAAGTTAACGCATGAAATTGCTGCTGCACCCGCACCAGAAATAACTATTTTAATGTCTTCAATTCTCTTTTCAGCAAGTTCCAACGCATTTAACAAGGCAGCAGATGAAATGATTGCTGTTCCGTGTTGGTCGTCATGCATGATGGGAATATCCAACTCAGCTTTTAACCTTCTTTCTATTTCAAAAGCTTCTGGAGCTTTGATATCTTCTAAATTAATTCCTCCAAAAGTTGGCGCTATTGCTTTAACAGTTTGAATAAATAATTCAGGGTCTTTTGCATCAACTTCAATGTCAAAAACATCTATATCGGCAAAAATTTTGAAGAGCAAACCTTTCCCCTCCATTACTGGTTTTGATGCAAGCGGTCCGATATCTCCTAAGCCTAAAACAGCTGTTCCATTTGAAATTACTGCAACTAAATTTGCTTTTGCAGTGTATTTGTAAACATCATCTGGAGTTTCTGCTATTTTCAAACAAGGTTCAGCAACTCCTGGAGAGTAAGCCAAAGACAGGTCTCTTTGTGAAGCATACGGTTTCGTAGGTATAACTTCAATTTTACCAGGTCTACCAGATGCATGATAATCGAGCGCGTCTTGTTTACGTATTTTTGCCATAGTGCCGTTTTTGTAGGATGGTAAAGTTAATAAAACTATGGCGAATATGAAGAAAAGTATGGATAATAAAAAAGCCCGAAAGAAAAATCTTTCGGGCTTTCAATGTATTAGAACAAGCTTATTTCACAATTAAATTTTGTGTGTAAGTTGCACCATTGTTTAAGATTGAAACTAAGTAGTTACCAGCTTTCAATTCAGCAACTGGTAAAGTAACAGTCGTTTTACCTGAAGCATTGTTTACATTTTCTGTAACAACTCGACGTCCAGCTAAATCTGTAATAGTTACGATGTAATCACCACCTTGTGCATCGAAGTTAACATTTACTAAACCACTTGTAGCAGGATTAGGGAAAACTTCCATAGCGATCGCTGCAGTAACTTCGTTAATAGAAGCAGTTGCGCTAGCTTTCATTTTATCAAACATAAATTTACCAGTAGCAAAAGTAGGGACACCTGCAACAGCTGTTCCGTTTACTTGGATTTCAATGTTTCCATCGCCGTAACCAGAATCATATCCATCACCATAAGCATCGTTTACTTCTAATGTATAACATTCGTTAGCAGATAAGTTAAAATTAACATCCGCTTGAACGATTGCACCATTTGCAGCGCCATCAGTGTAAGGACCACCAGAAGCTACTGTTGTTCCAGCACCATTTTTAACAGCCCAAGTTGTCTCAGAACCGTAACGGTCAGTTGTAACTTTTACAGTTGCAGCTGTTCCATTTGCGACAGTTGCAATATCAATTGCTTTCGTAGCTGATGCTGTTGCACCAATACCACTTGTACCACCATTTACACCAGTAATTGTAACAACTACTGAATTTGTACCTTGCGGTGTAAATGCAACGGCAGGAATTTGAATTTCAGCTGAACCAAATTGTGCAATTGGTGTTGAATAAGTATAAGCAACTGGAGTACCACCATTTACTGAAGTAGAAAAGTTAACTGAAGTAATTGCAGCACCTGAATTTGAAACTCTTACTTTAGGAGCAACTGATTCACCTGCACAAAGATTCAACGTATTTGTAATACCCATGTTAGTTAAAGTTGCAACTGGAACATTTGTATAAGTAGGACTTACTTGTGCACCTGTGAAAACTTCACTAGTTGTAACAGCATTATGTCCTTGGTGGACTACAGCAAAAAACTCTAATTGACCAATTTCCAATGTTGTTCCAGCAATAGAAGCAGGTAATGTATACGTATACGTTTTAGTAATTACACCTGTTGATGAAGCATCAATTGATTCTCCCCAAGTTCCTCCAGTATTGATAAATCCACGGAAAATGTGTTGGTGTAAATAATTACCATTTGGTAAAATCGCAGCAGTATTGTAAGGACCGTAATTTGATTGAGGACCCTCAAAATTGTTTTGTAAGATACCTACATTTAAAAAATGATTTGTACCTGCAGCAAAAGGTGAAGTGTAAAACGCTTCAACTGTAACTGTAACAACTCGCGTTGCTGCATCAATTGTTGCATTCATTGCTAAGTTTACTGGAGATGGCTCTGCAAGAACAGTTGTTGCTTGGGCAGCCCAGTTACCACGACCTGTAGAAATACGTGTCATGTCAGATGAATGAGGTCTTCTTTGAACTGATCCTGCTGGGTAACCAGTTGGATTAAAAAATGTATTCAATGTTGTCCCATCAGTAGTTCTTAAATCTGGCTCACCAGTACCTGGAGTAGCATAAGAACCCGCGTGAATGTTTACTAAAACAACACGCCCTGGATTAGCAGCAGCAATATCATTTGCACGTTTGTGTCCATCTGGACAATATCCACAGTGGATACCTGTTAATTCCTCTAAAACAACATTTTTGTTTAATGGAGTTTGAGAAACAGGGGTGTTCTGTGCGTTTACAACAAATAGTGATAAACAACTAGAAACAAAAAGTACTATTTTTTTCATGGTTTAATTTTAGAATAGTCAAATATAACATTGATTATTGACCAATGCAAATATCTGTTGCTTTTTTTAATGAATTATGCTAATTCGCACAAAACTAAAAGTTTAGCACATAAAAAAAGGAGCTGTAAGCTCCTTTAATAACTATGTTTTGAAATAAATTAGTGTTTTATAACAATGCGTTTTGTTTGAATAGCAACACCTTTTTCAATGATTGAAACGATATAAACGCCATTTTTCAATTCTGAAACATCAACTTTTTTTGTTTTTGTTGCTGTTTCATCGTAAATTATTTTACCCAAAACGTCAACAATTCGAATATCAAATTTATCAAGCCCTTCAGCATTTATTGTTAAAACTGATGAAACCGGGTTTGGATAAACAGAAATTGAAACTGGTTCTTTTTCATCAATTGAAGCACACGAAAAGATGACACGTACATCAACCGAGTCAAGGTATGCCCCTCCTTCTTCGTGAACATAATACCTGTATGTAGCAGTGCCACAATTTTGAGCTACATAATGAATTGCAGCTGAACCAGATTGACCTACTGGAAGTCCTGAAACAGGATTGAATTGACTATCAAAAATAGTTAATGGATCAGGAGTAGTCCAATTAATTGCTGCACTTGACGAATAACATTGACCTGCTTCACCTTCGATTCCCCAGCAAATATAATCTTCCCAATTAGAAGGTATAACTGTTAAGTGTTTACGCGTTATTTTCCAAGATTTATCTGTAGTTCCTATATTTTTAAACAACAACTCAATGTTTGAATCACCGTTTGAAGTAACTACATGAACAAGTTGCGTCCCGTTTAAAATAGTCGTGTTACCCAGTTTCGTAATTTCAACTTGTGAATGTCCAAATCGTGCAATTGCAACAATCACTGCAAATAAAAGTATTAGTTGTTTCATTCTTTTGTGTTTCCAACAAATTTAATAAAAAAATGTATTCACACTTGCCTAAATTGTTGAAATACGTTAAAAAAGAAAAAAAGGTATATTGATTTAGTTGTTATTATTTTTCAAAATAGTGCTAAAACATCAACATTTGAATGTATCTTTGATTTACGGCATGAAAATTGAAATGCTAACAATAAAATTTGAAACATGAAAAAAATTGCACTTTTAGTAGTTTGTTTGTCAGTGATGTCAAGCATTTTCTCCCAAAACGATGGTAAAAAAGTTCCTGCTATTCAACTTACAGACTTGAATGGAAAACCAGTTAATACTGCGAAACTTTTTGAAAATGGTCCAATTGTAATTTCTTTTTGGGCAACTTGGTGCGCTCCTTGTAAACGTGAACTAAACACTATTCACGAGGAATACGAAGAATGGCAAAAAGAAACAGGTATTACTATCGTTGCTGTTTCTATTGACGATGAAAAAACAAAAGCACAAGTTCCATTATATGTAAATGGAAAAGGTTGGGAATATGTTGTCTTACTAGATCCAAACTGGGATTTCAAACGTGCAATGGGCGTTGGAAATGTTCCACATACATTTTTAATAGATGCTGAAGGGAATATCGTTTACTCACACACAGGATACTCTGAAGGTGACGAAGAAAAATTATTGGAAGAAATAAAAATGTTGAAAAACAGATAAGCCGTATGAAAAATTGGTTATTCGGATTAACAACATTTTGTAGTATTCAGTTAACTCTTGGTCAAACCACCAATGATGGTTCGTTAACTGGAAACATGGAAACAACCTTTCAGTACTTAAATGCAGATTCTTTAATCGGTGCAACTCAACCTGAATCTAAAGGATTGATGAGTTCATACATGAACGTATTTTACCGCAATGGAAACTTCAAAGCAGGAATGCGTGTTGAGTCGTACTTACCTAGAATTCAAGGTTACCCGAATCGTTTTGATGGAACGGGAATAGGAATGCGCTATATAGGTTATGCGAATGATTTCATTGACATTACACTTGGGCATTTCTATGAACAATTTGGACAAGGTACTGCGCTTCGTGTTTATGAAGACCGCAACTTAGGCTATGATAATGTGTTAGATGGAGCACGCATAATATTAAAACCCGTAAAAGGTGTTCAATTAAAAGGTGTTTACGGTTATCAACGTTATTCATTCCAGAATGGAAGTGTTGTTAATTCAGCTGGTATTACTCGAGGAGCGGATGCTCAATTTCATTTAAACGACCTCATCAAACCATTAACAAAAAGTGGGTTAGACATAACGCTTGGCGGTTCATTTGTAAGTAAATACCAAGTTGACAACGATCCCGATTATATATTACCGCAAAACGTAGGTGTTTATGGTGGTCGTGCAGACATTCGTTATAAAAAATGGACGTTAAATGCCGAGTTTACTCACAAAGACAATGACCCATCAGCTGATAACAATTACAGTTATAATCCAGGTCACTCTGCGATATTAAATGTTGGTTACTCAAAAAAAGGGTTAGGTATTGTTTTCTCTGCAAAATCAGTAGACAACATGAGCTTTCGATCAGACAGAACAAAAGATTTACAAGACTTAATCATTAATTATTTACCTGCATTAAACAAAACTCACTCGTATAATCTTGTCGCTACTCTTTACCCCTATGCAACTCGTCCAGTTGGTGAAATTGCTTTTCAAGGTGAAGTGTTGTACATGATTCCAAAAGGGAAAATCAACAAGAAATTTGGTGTGCCAATCAATGTCAATTTTTCAACAGCTTATTTACCTATCAAATCTACTTCAGGAATTAATCCAAATGACTCATCTCGAATTAATTATGTAGGTAAACCATTTAATATGAGCGACTCTTTACTTTGGAGAGATTTCAATGTGAATGTTACTTATAAATTCACCAAAACATTCTACTTAATTGCTGCTTATTACAACATCTCAATTAACAATGATGTCTCTAAAATATCAGGAGATGCGCATGGGTTAATCCGCTCAAATATTGGAGTAGCTGAGTTGGGTTGGAAAATCAATAAAAACAATAATTTACGCATGGAATTCCAAGCATTATTCACTAATAAAATTGATAAGGTTAATGAAGACCAAACGATTTCTCGTGTGAGTAATGACAAGGGAAATTGGGCAACAGTTGTAGCTGAATATTCTATTTCGCCAAATTGGTTCTTTGCTGTAATGGATCAATACAATTATGGAAACAACAATCCTGAATTACGATTACATTATTTAATCGGAACTGTTGGTTATTTGAAAGATGCAACACGTATAGCAGTTAATTATGGCCGTCAACGTGCAGGGTTATTTTGTGTTGGAGGTGTTTGTCGATTTGTTCCAGCTTCCAATGGTTTAACATTGACTGTTTCTCATAGTTTCTAATTTATTATCATGAAAAAAATAAGTATATATTTAGGATTCATTCTCTTGCTAGTTATTATTTCAAGTTGTGATAAAGTAACAAATCCTTATCCACCAACCAGTGGAGGAAATGGTGAACTAGACTGGAGTTTATATCCGGATGGAGATTCTGCTCATTATGCGCAAAATAAATGGCCAACATTTATTGCTAATACAAATTCATTGCGCAATGTACTCATAGAAGATTTTACAGGTCATACATGTAACAGTTGTCCTGCTGCAGCAACTCTAGCACATACCCTAGAAACGAACAATCCAGCACGTGTATTTACGGCAACTATTCATACTGGACCAACAGGAATGGGACCTTTACAAGCTGTCCAATTACCAGACTATCCTACAAATTGGACAAATCCACAAGGTTTAGAAATTGGTAAGTATTTTGGGTCAATACCAGGTTCAGCTTTTCAAGGTAATCCACGAGGAACAATCAATCGGACAAATAATGGCGGACAATTAACATTACATCCATCTGGCTGGACGAGTAAAGTCAATAGTATTATTGCTGCAAACGATTTAAAAGTAAATGTTCAAGCACACAGTAATTATTTTGCAAGTACACGTGGTTACTTTTTGCATACAGAACTTGCTCTTTTAGATGCTTCACTTGTTGCAAACCAGTTAGGTATGGTTGTTTATTTGATAGAAGATTCTATTATCGGCGATCAAAAAATGTCTGATAACTCACACAATCCTACTTATGTTCACCGTGATGTGATGAGAAGTTGTATCGATGGAAAAGCTTTTGGAAGAACAATTTCAACCTCAAACCTTTCAACGAATGGCAACTACTATTTGAACTATAGCTACAAATTGCCCGCATCTTATGATCCGACAAATACGCATGTGTTGATTTATGTCTACGACAAAACAACCATGGAAATTTATCAAGTCATTGAACACGAAATAATTGAATAAAAAAATGCTGTCTTAATTAGACAGCATTTTTTTAAACTATTGTAATCTATTATTATTCGAATTCGATTAATAACCCACCTTTTTCTACTACATCTTGTGGATTGATTGAAATATGCTTAACGACGCCTATTCCTTCAGCCTTCAACACATTTTCCATTTTCATTGCTTCCAATGTTAGTAATGGGTCACCAACTTGAACCTCTTGTCCGATTTGAACTGATATGCCAACAACTCTTCCAGGCATTGGCGCTTTCAATTGTTTCAACTTACGCACTTTTGGTTTGTCCAATCCCATTGAAGCAATTAATGCATCGAGAGGTTGTCCTTTTTTAACTTCAAAAACGCGGTGGTTTAATTTCAAGGTCAATAATCCTTCTTCTTGACGATTTGACATGACTTCACCTCTGTATTTTTTTCCTTTGTAGGTGATGGAGAAAAACTGTTGATTTTCCCATTTCAGGTTTACGCCATCTGTATTTGTGATGAAGTCTTTTCCGTCTAACTGCCAATTTGAAGTTTGCATTGTTTTAAGCTTTGAAACAAATTTAAAAACAATTTTATGCAATTGAAGTAAATTTCTCTCAAAATCACTGAAATGAATAATTTGAATTGGTATCTTCGAAACTTAAAATTAAAAATGAGTATGAAAAAAATACTATTCTTCATCGGATTATCCTTGATTAGTTGTCATTCAACAAAAGGGAAATTGAATGGAAAAGATGGAGTAAATACAGTTGTTACCACTACAAATGAGCAACTTACAACTGAAAACAAAAAGATTTACCACGGAAGTGAAACACTTTTAACAGATTTGATTCATACCAAATTAGAAGTGTCATTTGATTGGACAAAATCGTGGATGTATGGTAAAGAAACACTGACTGCGAAACCACATTTTTATGCTACAAACGAGTTGATTTTAGATGCAAAAGGAATGGAAATCAAAGCTATTAGCTTAAATGGAGCACCATTGAAATATACCTACAGCAATGATGTGTTAACTATTACTCTTGACAAAACCTATCAACGAACACAACAATATACGGTTGTTATTGATTATATCGCAAAACCAGATGAACGGTTAACTTCTGGTTCTTCAGCCATTTCAAGTGATAAAGGACTATATTTCATCAATCCAAAAGGATTGGAAAACAATAAAATGCCGCAAATTTGGACACAAGGTGAAACAGAAGCTAGTTCAGTTTGGTTTCCAACAATTGACGCACCTAATAGTAAAACGACACAAGAAATTTTTATTACCGTTGACAACAAATATGTTACACTTTCGAATGGTAAATTAATTTCTTCGAAAGAAAATGGAAACGGAACACGTGTTGACCATTGGAAACAAGATTTGGCGCACGCTCCTTATTTATTCATGATGGGAATTGGTGAATTCAAAGTGGTGAAAGATTATTACACACGCCAGAATGGAACCCAAATGGAAGTCAATTATTATGTTGAACCAGAGTGGGAATCAAGTGCAAAAGCAATTTTTGGTGAAACACCTGCAATGATTGACTATTTCTCCAAGTTATTGGGGGTAGAATATCCTTGGGACAAGTATTCCCAAATTGTTGTGCGTGATTATGTGTCTGGGGCGATGGAAAACACCGGCGCTGTTGTTTTTGGAGACTACGCTTACAAAACCGAGCGTGAGTTGTTAGATGGTAACGATCAATCGACGATTGCCCATGAATTGTTTCACCATTGGTTTGGCGATTTAGTAACGTGTGAATCGTGGTCGAATTTATCTTTAAACGAATCGTTTGCAAATTATTCGCAATACTTATGGGATGAATTTAAATTTGGAAAAGACGAAGCAGATTATCGTGCAATTGAAGAAGCTGAAGGTTATTATGCCTCTGCTGATCAAGGTGGTTTCCACAATTTAATTTGGTTCGACTACAATTCGCAAGAAGACATGTTTGATGGTCACTCGTACAACAAAGGTGGGCGTATCTTACACATGTTGCGCTCATACCTTGGAGACGAAGCTTTCTTTTTAGCACTACAAAATTACTTGAAAACGAATGCATATCAACCTGCTGAATTCAACCAATTGCGTTTGGCATTTGAGTCAGTTTCTGGAGAAGATTTAAACTGGTTTTTTAACCAATGGTATTTGGACAAGGGTCATCCGACTTTGAACTTGAAATATTCTTTCAATGCTGCTGAAAAAACGGTAAGCTTGACTGTAGATCAAACTCAAGCAGCTGAATTCAGAACGTTTACATTACCTGTTAACGTAACAGTATTTGATGACAGAGGTGAAACGACGCAACGTATTTGGATTGATAAAAAAAGTGAAGTGTTTACTTTTCCAGTAGTAGGAACACTTAAAAACGTATTGTTTGATAACCAAGCGATGGTTTTGGCACGTATAGTAGAAGAAAAACCGCAAGAGTGGTACATTCATCAATACTACAATGGAAAAAAATATATTCATCGTAAAAATGCATTTCAGTTTGGTTTGACGACACAATCTGCTGCTACAGATCAATTAATCCTGGACGGTTTAAAAGATCCATTTTGGGATATTCGTTCTGTTGCAATGAGTAATTATGCACGTTTATCGGGTGATGCAAAATTACGTGCAATGGCTATCATTAAAGCTGCTGTTCAAAATGATGCTTCGCCAAGCGTGCGTGAAAGTGCATTAACAATCGTAAGTAATAATGCATCAACGGAAGAAGCGACTGCTTATCTTGAAGATCGAATTAAAAATGATCGTTCTTATGCTGTAATTAGCAAAGGATTGGAAGAACTTGCTAAAATTGATGTGTCAAGTGCACTCAAATTTGCAAAACAATTAGAAAAAGAAAAATCTTCTAAAATGATTGGTAGTATTTGTGGTTTATATGGAAAAGTAGGAACAACAACATACATACCTTTTTTTCAAACTGCATTTAATAACAATTTATTACAAGGTTCAGATAAATTGGAAGCATTGTTTGGGTTTACCGTACTTTTAGCAAAACAAGATGCTTTAGTGCAACGTCAATACTTGCCGATTTTAGAAGATCAAGGTAAAAATGGTGGGATTTATGCACAAATGTTCTATCCGCAATTTATTGGCTACTTATCCGATGCATTAACAAATAGTATCGTTGATTTGAAAGACAAAGAAGCACAAGCTAAAAAATCAGGAAATACCAATGCAGAATCAATTGCAAATGGAAAAAGAATAGAAGCCGAAGCATTGTTGCATGATTATGAAAGCATATTAAATACTTTAAATAAAGAAGATTAATTAGAAAAACGCTTTTAATTCCATTCCGCCAGCATGAACAAAAGGTGAAAGCTGACTTTTTCTGCCGGAATATTGAATGGCTAATTGCAAACTTTTTGATATGGTTCGTTGATACCCAACGGACCATATTGCGTTTTTACCCGCTTTTAAAGCTTCTAATAATTCAAAACCTAATGGAGAATTTGCATTGCCAATAAAATCAATTTGAACGACATTTAATTGAACTTGAAGGCTTCCTTTTTGCGCTTGGTTATATTTGACAGTACAACCAATATCTTTTACCGTAGCTGATTCTCCCCCTAAATTAATTGCATTTTGTTTCTTCGAATAACGCGCATCCAAACTCAAACGTAAAGTTGTTGATGGTTGAAAAACAAGTGATGGTTTCCAAATAAAGTAATTTAATTGATAGTTACGTCCTGTAGTATAATCGACAATAGATTGTTTTTCACCCGTTTCAAACGATTGCAATACACTCCATTCTTTGTGAAACGTATACCGACCATTGATACTGTGACTCGCTTTGTATTTACCATCATAACCAGTGGCTAACAATAGTTTTGATTGAGAAACATCGTACGAATAATCTGCACTAAAAACCGCACTCGTGCGATTAAAATAAACCGTATGTTTCATATTGGTCGTTGCAGAAATAATATCCTGGTTATCAATACGTCCTACAAAAGGATTGTACGCGTTGATGCCTTCAAAAAAAGCTGTTTTCCGTTGAATCCGCAAACGACTTTGTGTTGAAAATCGAGCTAATTGTTTTTTCAATCGGTTGTTTGAAGACGCCCACAAACGTTCTGGTCGAATGGTTAACGATTGATTAAACTCATTCGAATATGTTTTGCTGTATTCATTCGAAGGCGTAAAAACACGGATATAACTAGCTTGATCGGCATACGCAGCAATTTCAAATTCATTCAAATCTTTGATATTATCTCCATTATAATCAACCCAAGTATACACCCCTTGACCATCGTTTACTTTGATATAAATAAACGCTTTTTTCAATTCTAATCCCGCACCTACTTCATAAAAAGTTGTCAATTGCACCGCATTCTTTGCAAAGCGCCATTCGTGATCAATCCGACCATTTGTTGTGTTTTCTGGTTGTTGATTGATTAATGTACTATCAACAATTGCAAGTACCCTGTAATTACCAATGAGTAATAAGCGTTGGTTTTTCCAATTTTTCTTTGACCACTCAATACTTGCTGTTTTTGCCTTTGCTGCAGTTGCAAATTGGGATAAATTGGAGCGTCCATCTAACCGTTCTCGGTACGACAATCGAAATTCACCTGATGTTGAATCGCCAAATACGGCATACCCTTGATAATCGAAAAATGAATACGACGCTGTTGTCAATGTTGTTGCGGATTTATAGGCATTCCATTCTTGATCGGCTTTGTAGCCAACTTTTAGCCAACGGTAACTTTTTGACACATCTACTTTATGGCGAAAAAACCGATTGCTCGCTACTGTTGTTGCGCTTAACATACTTCCATCTCCTTGAATGCGCAAACCGTTTTTATACCAAGCAACTAAGACTTGACTTTTTACTCCCGAAAAATCATTTCCAATTTTAAAGTTTTGTGCATTCCATTCAATGGATCCATATTGTTGATGCTTCAACGCTGTTCTGAAGGTTGTATAAATCTGATTCCCTTCGTAATGTTGATTTCTTGTGTTCCAATCGCGGTCAAATTCAACAGCTCTGTATTGTTCAATTGGTTTAAAAAACGGATCCAATAATTCGCATTCGAGTTGGTTTTTCCACGACCATTTTTTAACCGTGTCTTTACCGAAAGGTACGGAATGAGTTAGTTGTGCCCGAAAAGAAAATCCTTTATCGTCTCGTTTATCTTTCGAAGAAAACGTGTTTTTATCGGTCGTGCTCATAGCGGTTTCAGTCAGTAGGCTCAGGCGATCTGAAAAACGATACTTTCCGCCTAGCGCAATTAATTGTTGCTTTTTTGGAGTGATCAACATTTTAACTGGCGCATAATCTCCTTGAGGAATTCCACCAACAGGTTGAAGCCATTTGTACACTTTCCCAAGCGCATTGAATTTTTCAAAAACATAATCACCATTTCCCTGACCAACGTATGAAAAAGTCACTTTGTAAATAGCTAGTGTTGGATTGATAGATGCAACTAAAACGGTATCAAATCCCAATGAATCGACTAATTGATACATGACCAAGTTTTCGGAAAAACCAACGGAATCAATGACGAAGCTTTGAGCCAATTCCAAACTGTCACCAATAGCTGCAAGCAATCCCTTCTGTTGATCGGTTAAATTCTGTTGCAGGGGCTGGTTTTTAACATCTTGTTCCGAATACGCATTGAACCACCAATCCATTTTTTTAGTTGTCCCAACTGTTGAAAATTGAAAAAGCGAGCGGGCATAATTTTGATCGGCATATTGAAATTCAATGACAATTCGAATGTCTTTCGTCATTAAATTACGAGCAGTAAATGTTACTTCGGCAGTGTTGTAATCAATGACATAATCGAATTCTTGACCTCTTTTCATGAGCTTTCCATCAATAAAAACGCGTTCAGTTCCTGAAAGCACCACAATAAATGGTTCGTTTTCATTCCCGCGCAAACGATATGGTCCTTGATTCCCTTCTATTCCTGTAATTATTTGCCGGTTGAATTTTCCTTTAGACAACGCACCACTGACTTGTGTTTTAATGGTGTTAGTAGGTTTTGTTTTCCACGTGTATTCGCCTGTTAAACCTTGACCTCGTTTTTTATACGTCATGAAATAACCTTCGGGTTTACTCAACCAGAAATCACCGACTGTCATTTTAAATTGATCATTAAATAATTGAACAAATACTTGATCAAATTCCTGTAATTTATTGGTGTTCCCTTCTGGTTGTATGGGAAGATTATTGTCGGTTACTGAAGCTAATATTTGCAAATTAGGTGCTATGTAACCAGATAATTCTAGGTTTAAATTAGAATTTACCGACAAATCCTGTTTGTTTCCAAAAGACACCCCTCGGGCTATACTCCCTGTTTTCTTTAAGCCTGCTGTTTCCATCAAATCAATTGGATCATCAGTCGGTGGAATCAAAAATAAATCGCGGTTTCCTTTTGTTACACGGTACAATTGACTGGTATCGCGGTGTTGTTGCATTTGGGCGAAAGAAATGGGCAAGACACGGTATGTCAAACTGAGACTGTCTATACATTTTTGATTCAAAACTAGTCGTGCTTTTGCATAATCTATTTGATAGTAACTAGGTAAAAGCACCGCATCACCACAACGAATGACCAGTGAATGGGGTAAGATGGATAAGGTGTCGAATTGAATACTAGCGGTAGAATAAGCGATTTTTTTTGTGCGTAACGAGCTCAATTGCCCCCAAATTGATTGGGAGAAAAAGACCAAGAATATCATCCAAATAAGTTGTTTGAAACGCATTTTGCTAAGATACTAACGAAATGGAAAAGAGCTTAGTATATTAATGAGAGATTTCTTTAAGAACCAAAGGATAAACCTCTCGTCATTTTGGAAATTTCCAATAAAGGAAAAAAGTAATATTACTTCTTTCATTCTGATTATTTGAAGAAATGTTCACTCAATAAAATTGAACAAACGACTTATATAAACAACAAAAATCCCTCCGATTAGAAGGGATTTTGTCGTGTATGTTTCATTAAAACGGCACAATAATTAACATCACACTCGTTTTATAATGTTTGATCAAGTTCTACCCTGAACACATTTCACAATTGTCTGGATTCTCTAATGAACAAGCTAATGCAGCTTGCTGATCTTCCAAGGATTGAGCAGTTGGTTCTTCTACCATGTCTTTGTTCACAGTAAATTTAATCGCATCCGTTGCTGCTTTTGTACGCAAGTAATACATACCTGTTTTCAAGCCTTTTTTCCATCCGTAAAAGTGCATTGAAGTCAATTTTCCAAAGTTGGCATTTTCCATGAAAATATTCAACGATTGTGATTGACAGATGTATGCGCCACGATCAGCTGCTTGTTCAATGATTGCTTTTTGAGAAATTTCCCAAGCTGTTTTGTACAAGTCTTTGATACGTTGTGGAATCTCATTGATGTTTTGAACTGAACCATTCGATGCCATCAATTTTTGACGCATTTCATTTGTCCAAAGGTTTTCTTTTACCAAGTCTTTCAATAAGTGTTTGTTAACCACAATAAACTCACCTGACAATACACGACGCGTGTAAATGTTTGATGTGTATGGTTCGAAACACTCGTTATTTCCTAGGATTTGAGCAGTAGAAGCAGTTGGCATTGGTGCAAGTAATAATGAATTACGAACGCCGTGTTTTTTCACTTCTTCTTTCAATAAATCCCATTCCCATCTGTTTGTTGGTGTTACACCCCACATATCGAATTGGAAAATTCCTTGAGATACAGGTGATCCTGCATACGATTCATACGGACCTTCTGCGATAGCTAAATCTTTAGAAGCCGTCATTGACGCATAATAAATTGTTTCGAAAATCTCGCGGTTCAATGCACGTGCTTCTTCCGACTCAAACGGGAATCCAAGCATGATAAATGCATCTGCCAAACCTTGAACGCCTAATCCAATTGGACGGTGACGTAAGTTTGAGTTTTTCGCTTCTGGAACTGGGTAATAGTTCCCGTCGATAATGCGGTTCAAGTTTATCGTCGCTTGGTACGTTACTTCAAACAATTTATCGTGATCAAACGTACCTTGTTCCGTTACATATTTTGGCAATGCCAACGAAGCTAAGTTACAAACAGCCACCTCATCTGGTGCAGTGTACTCCATGATTTCAGTACAAAGGTTCGATGATTTGATTGTTCCTAGATTTTGCTGATTTGATTTTTTGTTTGCAGCATCTTTGTACAACATGTAAGGCGTACCCGTTTCAATTTGAGATTCCAAAATCTTGAACCACAAATCTTGCGCTTTAATTGTTTTACGTCCTTTTCCAGCTGCTTCGTACGACAAGTATAATTTTTCAAATTCATCCCCGTACGTATCAGAAAGTCCTGGACATTCGTGCGGACACATCAACGTCCACTCGCCATTTTCTTCAACACGTTTCATGAATAAATCTGGAATCCATAACGCGAAGAACAAATCGCGTGCACGCATTTCCTCTTTTCCTGTATTTTTTTTCAAATCCAAGAAATCGAATACATCTGCATGCCAAGGTTCGATGTACATTGCGAAAGAACCTTTACGTTTTCCTCCACCTTGATCAACGTAACGAGCAGTATCATTGAATACACGTAACATTGGTACGATACCGTTTGATGTCCCGTTTGTTCCTTTGATGTATGATCCTGTAGCACGGATATTATGAATAGCTAAACCAATTCCACCAGCCGACTGAGAAATCTGAGCGCACGATTTCAATGTGTCGTAAATACCTTCAATACTATCTTCTTTCATTGTTAACAAGAAACAAGAAGACATTTGAGGTTTTGGTGTACCTGCATTAAACAATGTTGGTGTTGCATGCGTGAACCAACCTTCTGACATCAAGTTGTATGTTTTGATAGCAGCAGGCATGTCATTTTTGTGAATACCTAATGCAACACGCATCAACATTTGTTGCGGACGTTCAACGATAATTCCGTTCACACGTAACAAGTAACTTCTTGTCAACGTTTTGAAACCAAAGTAATCGTAACGGAAATCGCGGTCATAGATAATACTTGAATCAAGTAAATCTCTGTTTTCGCTAATAACCGCATACACATCTTCAGCAATCAACGATGCATTTTGTCCTGTTTTCGGATCGATGTAATTGTATAAATCGTCCATTACTTCCGAAAACGATTTTTTCGTTTCCTTGTGCAAGTTAGAAACCGCAATACGCGATGCTAACAAAGCATAATCTGGATGATCCATTGTTTTTCCTGCTGCTACTTCAGCTGCAAGATTATCTAAAACGGTGGTGGTAACACCGTCATAAATTCCCTCGATAACTCTCATTGCCACTGCTTCTGGCGAAACAAGAGGGTCGAGTCCGTAACACATCTTGATGATGCGTGCAGTGATTTTGTCAAATTTCACTGCTTCTTTTCTTCCGTCTCTTTTGATAACGTACATGGTGCGCTCTTAATTTATTCTATTAGTAATTCTATGCTTTAAAAATCTTCGTCTAAGCTAAATGGCTGAGCTTCTTTACCAGACATAACGCCTGCTTTTTGATACTCAGCTACACGTTTTTCGAAGAAATTTGTTTTTCCTTGGATGGAGATCATATCCATAAAATCAAATGGATTTGATGTGTTGAACTCACGGTCATTTCCTAATTCTACCAACAATCTGTCAGCTACGAATTCAATGTATTGTTGCATTAAATCTGCGTTCATTCCGATCAACTTCACTGGAAGTGCGTCAGTTACGAATTCTTTTTCGATTGCAACAGCATCTAAAATGATTTCACGTACTTGTTCTTTTGGCAATTTGTTCACCAAGTGTTTGGTGTACAACAAACATGCGAAATCACAATGTAACCCTTCGTCACGAGAAATTAACTCATTAGAAAACGACAATCCTGGCATCAATCCGCGTTTTTTCAACCAATAAATCGAACAAAACGAACCTGAGAAGAAAATTCCTTCAACTGCTGCAAACGCAACCAAACGTTCTGCAAACGAACCGTTGTCTATCCAACGCAACGCCCATTCCCCTTTTTTACGAACACAATCGATTGTATCAAGCGCGTTGAACAAATGCGCTTTTTCTTTTGAGTCTTTGATGTACGAATCGATCAACAACGAATATGTTTCGGAGTGAATGTTTTCGATTGCAACTTGAAAACCGTAAAAGAATTTTGCCTCTGTGTATTGCACTTCTTTCAAGAAATGTTCTGCTAAGTTCTCGTTAACGATACCATCAGAAGCAGCGAAAAATGCTAAGACATGTTTCACAAAGTGACGTTCGTCATCATTCAATTTCGTTTCCCAATCAATTAAGTCAGGAGAAAGGTCGATTTCTTCTGCCGTCCAGAAACTTGCTTCTGCTTTTTTGTAAAATGACCAAATATCATCATGTTGAATTGGAAACAAGACAAAACGATTGTTGTTTTCTTGTAAAATTGGTTCTAATTGTGCCATTTAATTGTGTTAAAAAATTATGTCAAAAATTATAATCCACGATGTGTAATTTATCGTAGCTTATTGGTATTTTTTATTCAAAAACTGTTTATTTCCCTCATTGTATTGGTTTGCAACAGAATGCGCAAACTTGTGTCAATCGGGGCATACAAAAGTTGTTAAAATTCTTTCATTTCACAACTAAAGAAATTCACAATCCCTCAAGGTTTTCAACATGTGCGGGCTAAAAGCCTTTACCATGAACACTTAACGAGTTTATCAACATTTGAATTAAAGATATTCACACTAAAACTCAACTATTTCTTTCGTTTTTAGAAATGATACAGTTTTGTAACCCTATCGAAACTTTTATAAAATTACGACTGTATTTTACGTATTTTTTTTTATTTTTCGAGAGTTAATGAACACTCAATTGTTGATTAATCCAAAACACACATTAGACGCAGAGATGACGAAAAAAATCACTCAAAAATTTAACATTTGGAAGAATGATTTCCTCCATTTGTTGTATCCACGGTACTGCATTATTTGCAACATGGACACCCCACAAATTCAAGCGACAATTTGTCCCGTTTGTAGTAGTGAACTTCACTATTCAAATTATGAAAATTATTTGGAAGCTACGCCCCTAGATAAAATTTTCTGGGGAAGAACGCATGTACATCACACGTATGCCTTGTTGTTGTTTGGCAAAGGAAGTGCAACGCAAAAAATACTACACACATTAAAATACAAAGATCGCGCTGATTTAGCCAAATACATGGGAAGCGAAATTGGTCGCAGAATCGAACACATGACCCGTTTTCAAGATTTAGACGCGCTAATTCCTGTTCCATTACATCCAAAAAAAGAATTTATGCGCGGATACAATCAAGCTGAAAAAATTGCAGATGGCATTGCAGATATTCTTAACATCCCCGTAAACTCAGAACTAATAAAACGTGCTGTCTTCACTGAAAGCCAGACTAAAAAGGGGCGCCTTTCACGTTGGGACAACGTACAAGATCGTTTTGAAAGCTACCGCAACAAAGGGAAGGCATTCAAACACATTGCGTTGATAGATGATGTAGTGACGACTGGTGCAACTATCGAAACGTGTATACAAATCCTTCGGAAACAATTTCCTGACGTACAAATTAGCATCTTAACAATCGCTGTTGCGCAATAACATTAACTTTGTGTCAAAATTGATGCAATGCACTTTTTAATTGTCGGAGCTGGATTAGCAGGAACAACAGCTGCACACTTGTTACGGGAACGTGGCTTTACTTTTGAACTACTAGATAGTGGTGAAAATGTTTCCTCTGCTGTAGCAGGTGGCATTATCAATCCGCTTGTTTTTAGGCGCATGACCTTGAGTTGGCGCTTGGATGAATTTTTACCGGTTGCACTCCGTTTTTTTGAAAAACGTACGCTAGAAATGAACCAACAATTTTATCATGCAGTTCCAATAAGACGTTTTTTTGCCAGTGAACAAGAACGAGAGTTTTGGTTGAAAAAGCAAGCCTTACCTGACTTTCAGCCATACATGCAACAACAAACTGCATTCGATGCAGCTTTTCCAAATCCAAACAATACGTATGGAACTGGTCTTGTTTTACAAAGTGGTTATGTTGATGCCGCTCGTTACACGGAAGCAAATCGGTTGTTTTTTGAGCAGCTCGGTGTTTTACGCAAAGAGAAAATGGATTACGCGCAACTAGATCCCGTCGCTGGAAGTTACAAAGGTGTTGCTTATGACTGTATTCTTTTTTGTGAAGGAAAAGATGCGCTGTACAATCCCTGGTTTCGAACCATTCCACTTCAAGCAACAAAAGGAGAAGTGTTAACAATTGACTGCGCGAAAGCTTCACAAGAAGAATCCTACAACCGTAAATGTTTCATGATGCCGATTGGCAATCACCAATTTCGCGTTGGCTCGACCTATGATTGGGATGTAGACAATACTACTCCAACAGAACTTGGTAAAAAAACAATCACCGATAATTTAGCATCCATCTTAACTGATGCTTACACAATCTCTTCGCATCATGCTGGCGTTCGACCAACCATAAAAGATCGCCGACCTGTACTTGGAAGGCATCCGCATTTTCCAAAATTGTCAATCGGAAATGGATTAGGCGCAAAAGGATACATGTTAGCACCGTTAATCCTAGAAGAATTGTTGAATCACCTAATTGACGGGGCTCCGGTTCATCCAGAAACACGCATCGAACGGTTTCAATTCCCAGAGAAAGTTGGGGAATAAGTTGCATGCATTACGACAAATACATAAAATTGGTTAAAAGCAGTAAAAATTGAAAACAAACGAATTAAATGAATTAAATTTGCGTAAAAAATAATAGATATGTATCCGGCAGAACTCGTAAAACCAATGAAAGAAGACCTTACGAATGTAGGTTTTGTTCAATTAGAAACAGCAGCAGCTGTTGACCAAGCAATCCCAACAAGTGAAGGAGTAACGTTAGTCGTTGTGAATTCAGTTTGTGGATGTGCAGCAGGTAATTTACGTCCAGGCGTGAAATTATCGTTGAAAAATGAAAAAACGCCCGCTCATCTATACACTGTTTTTGCAGGAGTTGATACGGAAGCAACACAACAAGCAAGAAATTACTTTTTGCCATTTCCTCCGTCTTCTCCATCAGTGGCGTTGTTCAAGGATGGTAAACTAATTCATTTTTTAGAAAGACATAATATCGAAGGTGTTACAGCGGCAATGATTGCTGAAAATTTAGCTGCAGCATACGACGAATTTTGTTAATCCCAACTTATTAAACAACTAAAGGCTTCAAAGGGAACTTTGAGGTCTTTTTTTTTAGCTTACTATGTTTATCGATACGCATACACATTTGAATTCGGAACAGTTTGATACTGACCGAAATGACGTTATTCAACGTGCTATTCGTGACGGCGTTTCACGCTTTTACATCCCAAATGTAGATCTCGCTTCGATAGCTGGGATGCATGCGTTAGAAAACGCTTTTCCCAACCATTGTTTTGGCATGATGGGACTTCACCCGTGTTCCGTTGGTGCAGATTGGGAAGCGGTTTTAGCTACCATGAAGGAATATTTGGACCAGCGTTCTTACGTCGCAATTGGTGAAATTGGCATCGATTTGTATTGGGACAAAACAACCTTTCCTGAGCAACAAGCTGCTTTCCGAACCCAAGTAAAATGGGCGAAAGCAATGAATTTGCCAATTGTCATTCATGCGCGTGATTCTTTTCAAGAGATTTACGAAATTTTAGACGAAGAAAATGACGCAACGTTACGCGGAATTTTTCATTGCTTTACAGGAAACGTGGAAGATGTGAAAAAGATTGACGCTTACGGAGGCTTTTTATTTGGAATTGGCGGTGTAGTAACCTATAAAACTTCCGATTTGCCAACTGTTATTCCTGCAATTCCAAGCGATAAATTGGTATTGGAAACTGACGCGCCTTATTTACCTCCTGTTCCTTACCGAGGTAAACGAAACGAGAGTAGTTACCTTGTTCATACCGCAGAAAAGGTTGCAACAATTTTAGATCTTCCCCTTACCGAATTAGCTGCACTCACGACAAAAAATGCACTGCGCCTTTTTCAACCAGAAAAATAAACTTGTGTTTTCAAGAAATTCAAGCAACTTTGTACTGTTAAAACAAAGTGCATGAAAACAACCCCACACGTTCTTGTAATTTACACAGGTGGTACAATTGGAATGGTCAATGACCCGTTAACAGGTTCATTAACGCCCTTTGATTTTGGTGATGTGTACAAACATATCCCAGAATTAGCACGCTTAAACGTGCAATTGACAACCCATGCCTTTGAACGCCCAATCGATTCTTCTGAAATGCAACCAAGTTATTGGAAAACGATGGCGGAATTGATTGATCAGCGTTACAACGAATTTGATGGTTTTGTTATCCTACACGGATCAGACACCATGGCTTTTTCTGCATCTGCACTCAGTTTCATGTTACAAGGCATTCAAAAACCTGTGATTTTTACTGGTTCACAATTGCCTATCGGAACCATTCGTACAGATGGAAAAGAAAACCTCATCACAGCTATTGAAATAGCGGCAGACAAAAACGAAGATGGTTCTGCAAAAATTCAAGAAGTGGCCATTTATTTTGAATACTCCTTGTATCGTGGCAACCGAACATCCAAAATATCAGCATCCTCGTTTGAGGCTTTTCGCTCACCTAATTTACAGCCTTTAGCCATTGCAGGTGTTCACATTGATTACAAAGAAAGCGGTTTGAAAGGAAGCGGTGAACTTGCTTTGTTTACGGACTTCGATTCGTCAGTTGGATTGATCAAATTGTTCCCAGGATTGGATTGGAACAGTTATTCGTTGTTTTTTCAGCCGACTGTTTTCAAAGCAATCGTATTGGAAACTTATGGATCAGGAAACGCACCTTCTGACAAACGTTTTCAGGAATTAGTGTTGGGATATATCGCGCAAGGCGGAGTCGTTTTGAACACAACACAATGTGCAACAGGAATGGTCGAGCAAGGCAAATACGAAACGAGTTCATTTTTTGAGAAACACGGAGTTATTTCGGGGAAAGATTTAACAACGGAAGCAGCGGTAACAAAAATGATGTACGTCTTGGGGAAAGCAAAAGGTGACATGCAGCAAATCAAACAGTTGTTGACCAGCAATCTTTGCGGCGAACAAAATTAATCGGAAACTAAGATAATTTATGTATTTTTGTCGTCCACAAAACACATAGAGAGGTGTCCGAGTGGTTGAAGGAGCTACCCTGGAAAGGTAGTATACGGGTAACTGTATCGAGAGTTCGAATCTCTTCCTCTCTGCGAAAATCAAATTATTAAAACCTGTAAAAATTAACTTTTACAGGTTTTTTTATACCCTACAAATTTACATTCTATGATATTTGTATTAGACACTAAATAAAAATCGATAATTTTAATGAATTGATCATTCTAATCTAATTACCAATGAAAAAAATCCTATTGATTCTTACAACAGTTTTATCGTTCAACAGTTATTCTCAAATAACCGTTGAAAAACCACGGATACAATATGTTTCGATTTGGTCGCTGGATGAATTAAAGGAACTTACAGTAGGTTCAAAAATTGTATTTGAACAAAATTGCAACCAAAAAGTAGAAAAAAACATTGTCGATGGCATAGTACTTTTTGAAAATGTTAGATTCAATAAAGAGAAATTTTCAATAGGAATTGAGTTTAAAGATACAGTTGTGAACTCAGTTATCTATTACTTTTCAGCTTCACAAATCAAGTTGTTGAAAGAAATAGGATTGCCTGATATAAATGCTATTTCAGCTTTAAGAAAAGGCGAATGGACATTTTGTGATGAAACAGACAAACTAATTTATGTTGTTTTCAAAACAAAAAAAACCATAACGGTCATAAAAAAACGGTCTCATTAACTGGAGATTTGAACCGATCGAATCTCATCCTCTCTGCGAAAATCCTGCTTAAATAAGCAGGATTTTTTTTAATGATCTGCAACAACAGAAGCTTTGGCTGTTTTTTTGTAGCGAATAAGCAATACAACAGGAATGCAAATTAAAATCAAACAACCTACCATGAAAAAACCTTGATTATAGCTGACCATCGCTTGTTGTCGGAACAAAAAACCTTCCATTGTTTTATTTGAAAGTGCCTCAGCTTCAATAGTTGAATAACCTTTAGCTATAAAATTTTGAGTCATTAATTGAATCCTATTACTGCTCACTTCATCATACTGATTAATGTAACCCAACATACTTCCTCTAACTTCGCTGTTTTTAGCTGTTAAAAAAACATTAATCAAAGCAATTCCAACAGATCCTCCTAATTGTCGAATCATATTAGACAATCCTACAGCTTGTGCCATATCCTTGCCTTGTAAACCAGAGACAGCCAACGATAATATTGGCGACATCATAAATGCCATACCAATTCCACGTAAAACAAAGGGAAAATAATAATCCCATTCTGTTGCATCCGGAGATGAAAATGAAAGCATCATCAAAAAGCTAAACGTCATTAAAATTCCAATAATAATAATTCGTTTTGGATTGACTCCTGCTCCTAACATTTTGCCAACCATTGGCATAGAAAACGCAGTAAAAATTGCTCCAGGAATCATGAAAACTCCTGTTTGAGTTGCAGTCCAGCCCAATGAAATTTGAACGAACAATGGAAAAATAAATACAGTACCAAACAACATTAAACCCAACAAAAAGTTCATAATTGCTCCCATTGCCATGTTATAATTAGCGTACAATCGGATATTCACTGCTGGATAATCAATACGTAATTCACGATAAATAAAAGCAATCAATCCAATAAGACCTATGATTGTCATAACAACTATTTCATGACTTTCAAACCAATCAAGTGAGGTGCCTTCTTCCAAGACATATTGTATGGAACCAACAGCAGTAATGAGGAACAAAATACCCCACCAATCAATGCGTTTAGGCCTGACGGCACCGGGTCTGTTGGTGACATAATTGTAACTGAGAAAAGTTGCTAAAATTCCTATAGGAATGTTTACAAAAAATATCCAATGCCACGAAAAATTATCTGTAATATATCCGCCAATCGTAGGGCCAAAAGTTGGACCAAGAATAATTCCCATTCCAAAGATGGCATTGGCAGTTGCAATTTTATTGGGAGGAAAAGCACCAATAATTATCGTTTGCGCTGTGGACAAAAGTCCCCCGCCTCCTAAACCTTGAACAAAGCGCCAGAAAACCAAACTCCACAAATTAGTAGACAAACCACACATCAATGAAGCGAAAGTAAAAATGATCACCGATGCCGTAAAATAATTTCTTCTGCCAAAAAAATCACTTAACATACTTGTGAGTGGAATGATGATAACATTTGAAATCGCATAGGCAGTAATAACCCATGCAATTTCAGTTGTCGTTGCGCCAACATTACCCGAAATTTCGCGTAATGAAACATTGACAATAGTTGTATCTAGCAATTCAAGTAAGGCACAGCTGATAGCGGTGAGAACCAGAATCCACTTCGTTGATCCAGTTGGATATTGAACGGGTATTGCTTGAGTTGAATCCACGATTTAATCAACTTTAACAGCTACAAACGCACTTAATCCTGGGAACAATTTTTTTAATTGCGCCTTTGTTAACTTATCTATAGTGATTTTTACTGGAACACGTTGGACAATTTTGACAAAATTACCCGTAGCGTTATCCGGAGGTAACAATGAAAATTTCGAACCAGTAGCACCAATAAAAGAATTCAATTTACCTGTTAAATTCATGTCAGGATAAGCATCAATCTTTATGCGAACTGTTTGGCCAAGTTTCATTTTTGTTAATTGAGTTTCTTTAAAATTTGCTGCAACCCAAATTATTGAATTGTCGATAGTAGAACAAAGAGGTTGCCCCATCATAATAAACTGACCGACTTCAACCGATCTTTTGGAAACGATACCATCACTTGGCGCTTCAATAGTTGCGTATTCAAGTTGCGTTTTAGCTAGGGTTAATTCTGCTTCTCGCTGATGAACCAATGCCTGAGCAAGTGCTACTAAAGAAACTTGGCCAGTTGCTTGTGAATGTACTCCCTCACTTTGTGCTTTAGACGCTTGTTGTTGTTTCAAAGCAGCGTCATATTGAGCTTGTGCAACTGCTAATTCTGCTGTAACACTATCAAATTCAGCTGTAGTTGCTGCTTTCAAAGCATACATGTTTTTTATTCGTTTGTAATCTTCTTTCACTTTCAACAAGCGTGCTTTTGCTGCATTTATAGTTTCTAACGATGAAGCACTCGTGAAATTTGCAGCACTTGCATTGAAATCACTTGCTTGTGCACTACTTTTCACAGCATTTAGATTTGCTTGAGCATTTGTTAGAGCTGCTTGAGCTTGAGCAACTCGAGTTTTTAACTCGGTATCATCAATTGAAATGAGTAATTGACCCTTTTTTACCTGTTGGTTATCCTTAAAATGAATTGCTTGAATATATCCAGAAACACTTGAGCGAATTGGAATAATGTCCGCATCTAATTGCGCATTATCAGTCGACTCTGTCTTGCCTCTTAAGCTAATAATGAGTACAATTGACAGAATAACACCCCCAATAATGCTGAATATAATTTTCTTTTTCTTTCCATTTCCTTTTGAAACTGTTTTGTTTTCCATGTTTTCCATTGTTTAATTCTTAAAATTTTATAGCTCCCGAAGTTGTGTTGATTGAAGAAATTGTATTCATCAACTTTATTTCGTGGACTTTTTTAGTCAATTTTGCCTGTAATTCCGCATTCAATTGTGTCAAATAATTTGCCACTGTAATTTTTCCATTTTCCATTTGTGCAACAGCTGTTTGTGTGACCGTATGTCGTTTGGAAATTATTTGATCGTCCGTTGCTATTATTTTGGACAACGCTTCCAATTGAGGGTTTTGAGCTGTTAAATTGGCATTGACATTAAAGAGAAAAACTGATCGTTGTATTTCCAATAGATTTTTGCCCACAGCTAATTTTTTGCGCTCACGATTCAACCCATATAGAGAACTCACATTCCACCGAACTGTCAAATTTGCACTTCCAAAAAATCGTAATTGTTGATTTATAAAATTTGGGCCAGGGCGCCCGTAATTTGCAGCGGCACCAACACTAATGCGAGGTATCGCAAAAACATTTGCTGCGTTTAACCGTGCGTTTAACATTTCTGTTTGAAGGTCAAACAAAGATAGTTCTGGCCGTTGAATTATTGTATTAGCAACAATTCCTCCTAATGGAGTTTGAGTTAATGCTGTATTATCAGAAATATTATGATCTGTAAAAAAAGATAGCGTTTGGTATAACCCAGTTAAGTTAGCTATTGATTCAATTAGTGTTTGTTTTGTTTTCAAAATTTCTGCGTCAATCTCATCAAGTGAACTAGAAAGTACCAACCCATTTTGAACGCCTGCTGACAAATTAGTTCGACGTCTTTCTAAATCAGTTTGATATAATTGCAACATTTCTACATTTTCTCTTCCTAATAATATGTTCACATACAGTTGATTAATACGCTCTATTAATTTGTATAATTCAATCTCTGTTTTTTGAAGTTCAATTAAACCATTTATTGATTCAACCTGATGTTGCAATTTAGTTAAACCTCCATCTACCACTAATTGATCAAATCCCAACGAAGTAACATAGGCATCGTGCGGAAAAGAAACATTCATACCAGGAAAATTAAAAGCGACAACTTCTGTGTTATATGTTGCTTGTGCTAAAAAATTAATTTTTGGATACCAATTTTCAGATATGGCAGATTGATTGAGACTAGTTTGATTGAGTACTTCTTGATTTTGTTGAATCAATGGATAATTTTTTTTTGCCCAACGGACGCATGAATCCAAACTTACAGAATTCTGAGCAAAAATTATACCCTGAAAAAACAGGAAGAAAAAACTAATTTTTTTCATAATTATTTATTTATTTTTTAATCGGAATGATACAAATTCTTTAACCGATTGTTTCATTTTTTCATGTTCATTATCTTCCCATTGAACAGGACTCTTTGCTACAATGGCTTTGAAAATTGGAGCTGCCAAAAATGGGTAAATACACAGAGAATGTAAGTTCATTAAAAATACCACTGGATCAATTGGTGCAATTTGTTTCTTTGTTACCGCCTCAACTAGAGAAGAAATTAATGTCGGCCCTTTGACGGTTTTCATTCGTTCAACTTTTTCTTTGAAAACAGCTGGATCAATAGATATTTCTTTAATAATAAACATGGCCATTTGTGGGTATTCAGACAAAAAAGAAAAAATGTTATCAATATATTTAAAAATTCGCTCTTCCAAAGGCAAACTAACATCTCCAAAAACATTCATCTGTTCGAAGTATTTGGACAATGCTCCATCAAAAACAGCATCAAATAATTTCTCTTTGTTTCGAAAATAATAATGCAATAAGGCTTTATTTATTCCAGCGGTATCCGCTATATCCTGCATGCGTGCACCATATAAACCATATTTCATAAATACAGTTTTTGCCGCTTCTAAAATACGGGCCTCCGTTCCAGAATCTTTAATTCCCATGACTTTAATTAACCGGTTTAACCATTTAGTTAAACCGCAAAGTTAACACAAGATTTCAACTCACAAAAAAAAGGATGTTAATTTATTTGTTGAATACTATTTAAGCTATGCTTTTCATTATATTTACCTGCTCGTTTTTAACACATCATGAATAACTTTGAAATAACTACACCGACAACACTCATTTTTGGCAAAGATCAATTAGCTCGTGTTTCGGAACAAATAAAAAAACACACCAGCGAAAAGAAAATACTCATCGTTTATGGCGGTGGTTCAATAGAACGTTCGGGATTTCTTGACAAAATCAAAGCGGAATTGTCCGAATTTGAGCTGCATTTATTTGGTGGCGTAGAAGCAAATCCTGAGTTTACAACACTCATGAAAGCTGTTGCGTATATTCGTGAAAATGACATCCGCTTTATTTTAGCTGTTGGTGGTGGATCTGTTATTGATGGCACAAAATTCATTTCAGGAGCTGTTGGCTATGCTGGTGACCCATGGGAAGTTTTGACAATAACTGAAAAAGTATTCACCGATGCTGTGCCGTTTGGTTGTATTTTAACCATCCCTGCAACTGGTTCAGAATGCAATTCAGGAGCCGTGATCAGTCGATCTGAGTTAAAAGAAAAACGTGCGATGGGTGGCCCATTGTTCTTTCCAAAATTTGCTTTATTGGACCCTACTTTTGTAGCAACACTTCCAAAAAGACAATTGGCAAATGGTATCATCGATGCGTACACACACACCATGGAACAATACTTAACTTTTCCAGGACAAAACAAAGTTCAAGAACGCTTTGCAGAAGGAATTTTAGCAACCTTGATTGAAATTGGTCCCGAAGTATTGGAAAATCCTACCGATTATGAGTTAGCGGCGCATTTGATGTACGCAGCAAATCAAGCTTTAAATGGCATGCTTCGTTGCGGCGTGACAACCGACTGGGTGACGCACATGATTGGTCATGAATTAACGGCTTTACACGGCATTGATCACGCGCAAACACTTGCAATTATTGCTCCACGTTTGTACGAAAATCAATTTGAGAACAAAAAAGCAATGCTTGCTCAATACGGAAAACGTGTGTGGCAATTAACTGGTGATGATACCACAATTGCACGCGAAGCAATCCTCAAAACAGAAGCGTTTTTTCATTCGTTGGGTGTAAAAACACGCATCAGTGAATACGCTGAAAATTGCCAAGAAACACCAGCAATTATTAAACATAGATTCCAAACAAGAAATTGGGTGGCAATGGGTGAAAAACAAGCCATTACACCTGATGACGTTGAACAAATTGTTAAAAAAGCTATTTGATGGGACTTTCATCTCGATTTACCGTTCGACATGAGGCAACACCTGCCCTACTTGATTTATTAACAAAAACAACATTAGGAACAAACGGTGCTTGCTACCGTCATTTGGATACACGAACACGTATTTTGGAAGCAGACAATCCTGTATTTGTTTCGTTGGAACGCGATGGAAAAGTGCAGGGAAATGTCACCTTTTGTCAACGTAAAGATCGGTGGTATGTTCGTTATTTCGCGTTTTCTGGACAAAAACAAGCATCCAAAAACGTAAACAGGGTTGCAAAAAGCAATTCGCGTTTGAAACAAGAAATTGCTGATTTTTACGACGAGGTTTTTGATGGACAACACGGCGAAGCTCCAGAAGCACTTTATGCATTCATCGACCCCCACAACGAACGCAGTAAATGGATGTCAGAACAATTTGGCTTTCGTACAGAAGCACAATTAATCACGCAACCATTTAGTCGAGCAAATCCAAAAAACAATGGCAATGTTCAGCTTATCACAGATCAAGAAACAATTGATTCCGTGTTAGCTAAGATCAAAAAAACACACGCATATTTCATAGATGACCATGCAAAAAAAGGTCCTTTTTACGGTATTTTTGATGCAAACAATGAATTAATCGCCTTCACAAAAATCACCTGCGCTAATTGGGTTATCCAACGATTACCTGGTTTTTTTGGCGGAATTTTCACCAAGTTACTTCCTTACACACCTGGTATTTGCCGTATCATTCGTCCAAAAGAACACCGTTTTGTTGTGCCTGAATCTGTATGGGTAAAAGATGCCAATTCAAAAGTATTGTCTCAATTATTCGAAGGAATATTAGCTATAGAAAAACGCAACATGATGCTTTGGTGGATTGACCGACGCGAACCAATTTGGCGCGAAACTAAAAACCGCATCAATTGGGGCTTGGTTCACCGCATGACAGCTCACCCAATGGTGGATGTTGTTGTGTTGCGTAAGAATCCGTTGAAACTCGATGACTTGCGGATGAAACCAATTTTTGTCGCTGGTTGGGACATGGTTTGATTGCTGTTCTGCAATTTTTTTATCCAAATACCGTTGAACAAAATAGCTTGCTGTTTGTTTGAATAGCAAATCAGAAGTGCTATCTTTGCTTTTAAACCTTTTTGAATATGCATCCATATAAAGCTGGACCCTTACTCGAACAAATCGAATTCCCACACGATTTGAGAGAAAAAATGTCAATTGATCAGTTACCTCAGGTAGCCGATGAATTACGTCAGTACATTGTAGATGTTATTTCAGAAATTGGAAATTCGCACTTTGGTGCAAGCTTAGGTGTAGTTGAATTGACAGTTGCATTGCATTATGTATTCAATACACCTGACGATCAATTGGTTTGGGATGTGGGACACCAAGCTTATGGTCACAAAATATTAACGGGAAGACGATCTGTTTTCCATACAAACCGCACAAAAGGAGGGATTTCTGGTTTCCCGAAAAGAAGCGAAAGCTTGTACGATACATTTGGCGTAGGTCACTCTTCAACATCTATTTCTGCTGCGTTGGGAATGGCTGTTGCCAACCGATACAAAGGCGACAAAGAGCGTCAACACATCGCGGTTATTGGAGATGGCGCAATGACAGCTGGATTGGCGTTTGAAGGATTGAATCATGCTGGATTTGAGAAGGATGCCAATTTATTAGTTGTTTTGAACGACAACTGCATGTCGATTGACCCAAATGTAGGCGCATTAAAAGAGTATTTAACCGATATCACTACTTCGCATACCTACAACAAAGTCAAAGACGAAGTCTGGAAATTGTTGGGGAAAGTCAGCAAGTTTGGTCCAGATGCTCAATCGATTGTTTCCAAAATATCACATGCATTGAAGGGGTCGATTTTAAAGCAAAGCAATTTGTTTGAATCGTTCAATTTCCGTTATTTCGGTCCAGTAGATGGACACGATGTGGTTGGATTAGCGAAAGTATTGGAAGATTTAAAAGATATCCCTGGTCCAAAAATTTTACATTGCATTACGCGCAAAGGCGCAGGATATAAATTTTCTGAAGAAGGAAATCCAACAAAATGGCATGCTCCTGGTGTTTTCAATAAGGAAACAGGAGAAATTGTCAAAGTGGTTCCAAAATCGCCACAGCCGCCAAAATACCAAGATGTATTTGGACATACGATTGTGGAGTTGGCTGAACAAAACGATAAAATCATGGGGGTTACTCCGGCCATGCCATCAGGTTGTTCCCTGAATTTAATGATGGAAGCGATGCCCGACCGCGCATTTGACGTGGGAATTGCAGAACAACATGCGGTTACTTTTTCTGCTGGTTTAGCTACGCAAGGATTGGTTCCTTTTTGTAATATTTATTCGTCGTTTATGCAACGTGCATACGACCAAGTATTGCACGATGTTGCCTTACAAAATTTACCTGTTGTGTTTTGTTTGGACCGTGGAGGATTAGTTGGAGCAGATGGCGCAACACACCACGGCGCTTACGATTTAGCATACATGCGTTCCATTCCAAACATGGTTGTTGCGGCACCAATGAACGAAGCAGAATTGCGCAACATGATGTTGACCGGTTCCCTACACGGAGGACCATTTTCTATCCGCTATCCTCGCGGTAATGGTGTGATGACCGAATGGAAAACACCGATGAAAGCCATTACAGTTGGGAAAGGACAAAAAGTAAGCAACGGAGAAGACATAGCACTTGTTACGATTGGTCATGTTGGAAATTTTGCACAAGAAGCAGTTCAACTTTTAAGCGCACAAGGAATCAGCGCTGCGCATTTCGATATGCGCTTCGTAAAACCAATTGACGAAACCTTGTTACACGAAGTCTTCACAAAATTTGACAAAGTCATTACCGTTGAAGACGGAACAATTATTGGCGGATTAGGTTCTGCAGTAATTGAATTCATGGCCGACAACAATTACCATTCACGTGTGGTACGTTTGGGTATTCCAGATGAATATGTACACCACGGAACCTCTGAAGAATTGTATGCAGACTGCGGATTTGACGCACAGGCAATTGCAGCAAAAGCAGTGGCCTTAGTTGCACGTAACACTGTGAAAAATTCAGAATCACAAGCTGCAGGGTAACCGTTTTCTTCAAATTATCCCATTTTCTTCAAAAACAGCATCTAAACGAAGCTATTTTGACGCATTCTTTGCTATTTTTGTACTTATATAGACGAAAAAGATGAAACGAACAAAAATTGTTGATGTATTACGTGATCCAAAAATCGGAGAAACGTATGTAGTAAAAGGTTGGGTGCGTGCATTCCGTAGTAATCGTTTTGTACAATTGAACGACGGTTCAACCATCAATAATTTACAAGGAGTAATCGACTTTGAACAATTCGACGAAACGACCTTGAAAAAAATCACAACCGCAGCAGCAGTAGGATTAACAGGAACACTGATTGCTTCTCAAGGAAGCGGACAAGCCGTTGAATTACAAGTTTCAAGCATCGAAATCATTGGCGAAGCACATCCAGATGACGTGCAAAAAACCGTCATGCAACCCAAAAAACACAGTTTGGAATTTTTACGCGAGCAAGCACATTTACGCTTTCGTACCAATACCTTCAGTGCCGTTTTTCGCATTCGCCATGCAGTGAGTTTTGCCATTCACCAATTTTTTAATGACAAGGGATTTTATTACATCCACACGCCCATTATCACCGGTTCAGATGCAGAAGGAGCAGGCGAAATGTTCCGTGTAACAAACCTCGACGCAACGCAACCACCATTAAACGAAGACGGAACAGTTAACTACAAAGAAGATTTCTTCGGGAAGCCCGTTAACTTAACCGTTTCGGGGCAATTAGAAGGTGAATTAGCAGCAACCGCTTTGGGAGCAATTTATACCTTTGGTCCAACGTTTCGTGCAGAAAACTCCAATACATCACGCCACTTGGCAGAGTTTTGGATGATCGAACCAGAAGTTGCATTCAACGACCTGAACGACAACATGGACTTAGCAGAAAACATGTTGCAATACATTTGTCAATACGTCATGGACAATTGCGCAGACGACTTGCAATTCTTGAACGACCGCGAAGCGCAAGAACAACAGTCAAAACCACAGAACGAACGCAACGAGCTCGGATTAATCGAGCGCTTGAAATTTGTCACACAAAATAATTTTCAACGCATTACTTACACCGAAGCAATCGACGTATTACGCAACTCCAATCACTACAAAAAGAAGAAATTCAACTACGACGTTACTTGGGGAACCGATTTGCAATCAGAACACGAGCGTTATTTGGTAGAAAAAGAATACAAACGCCCCGTTATCATCACCGATTATCCAGCATCATTTAAAGCATTTTACATGCGCGCAAACGAAGGATGTGAACCAGGAAAAGAAACAGTAGCCGCAATGGACATTCTTTTCCCAGGAATCGGAGAAATGGTCGGTGGATCACAACGCGAAGAACGCTTGAGCGTGTTGCAAGAAAAATGCGCTGCATTTGGAATACACGAAGCAGACCTTTGGTGGTATTTAGATACACGCCGTTTTGGATCCGTTCCACATGCAGGATTTGGTTTGGGATTTGAACGCATGATCATGTTCGTTACCGGGATGAGCAACATCCGTGATGTAATACCATTTCCAAGAACACCACAGAACGCAGAATTCTAACATTACACATTTCAAATAGATAAAGGCTGAGTTGGTTGTACAATTCAGCCTTTTTTTTGTAACTATGTAAAAAGTGAGCAGGTATTAAAATAGTAACTATGTAAAAATTAGTAAAAAGCTTTTTAGTAACTATGTAATTTTGTATATTTGTAGAAAAAGTAACTATGATAACACGAAAACGTTTGGAAGATTTGCAGCAATGGCGGTTACGAGCGGGCAGAAAGCCCCTGATAATTCGTGGTGCGCGACAAGTTGGGAAAACAACAATCGTGAATCAATTTGCGCAATCATTTGAACAATACCTGTATTTGAATTTAGAAAAACAGCGTGATGCAAACTTTTTTCATAGTTACCAAGATGCAACCATCATCGCACAGCAATTATTTCTAGCATACGGTTTAGATTATACAAAACGCGAACAAACCTTGCTGTTCATCGATGAAATACAAGAAGTTCCCAGTGCAATAAACATGTTGCGTTACTTTTACGAAGAACTCCCCGAACTCCCCGTAATCGCAGCAGGAAGTATGCTTGAAACCTTACTAGGCAAACGATTAACATTTCCAGTAGGACGCGTATCCTACCTGATGCTCAGACCTTTGAGTTTCGAAGAAGTTTTTCGCGCACAAGCGACAACAGCACAACTTACAGCATACGAACAAGTACCCATTTCGCCAATAGCAGAAAACCTGTTGCACGAAAAATTTATCTTCTATGCATTTACAGGAGGTATGCCAGCTGTCATTCAAAACTATTTGGAAAACAAAGACATCACACAGTTGCAACCAATATTTGAAGAACTGTTGGAATCCTACCTCGATGACGCAGAAAAATATGCGCAATCAAGCGAGCAACTCAATCAATTGCGTTTTGTAATCCAACAAATCGGAAAAGAAGCAGGAAGTCGCATCAGTTTTACCAATTTTGGAGGTCAAAATTACCCCGTAAAAAAAATAGCAGCACTTTTTTACTTACTCGAAAAGACACACTTGTGTCAGTTGATTTATCCCGTTGTGGGACAACAATTACCACTCGAAAAAGACAGTAAAAAAGCGCCACGCCTGCACATTTTGGACACCGGATTGATGAACTTTGTTGCCAACATTCAAATAGACGTTTTGAGAAGCGACGATTTGTGCAGCGTTTACAAAGGGAAAATGATCGAACATTTAATCGGTCAAGAATTGTTTTCAACCCTGCGTTATCCAAGTGAAACACCTAATTTTTGGGTACGTCAAAAACGAGGTTCGCAAGCAGAAATAGATTACTTATATCCCTTTGAAGGAAAACTTTATCCCGTTGAAGTGAAATCTGGAAAAAAAGGAACACTGAAATCATTGATGATTTACATGGAAACAGCACCCGTTACATGTGCCATTCGTATTTATGGTGGTAACTTTAGTGTCGACACACTCGAAATCGCAACTGGAACAACAATCCATTTACTGAACATTCCGTTTTTTCACACAACCAAAATAAACGAATACTTAACCTGGTTTTTCAACGACTACCAACAAACAGAAGAAAAATCGTCAAGTTTAGTCAGTGAACCAGCGGAAAAGTATTTGAAAAAAGGGAAGCAACCAGCGGAATTATCAACACAAGTTCGAGTTGGAATATTGAAAGCCTGCGCAAAAGAAGCGAAAAGCGCCCGTTACCTATTGGAAACAATTCTCGGAGTAAGTTTTCAGACACACAACAAACGCAAATTTATTCAGCCACTTTTAGCACAAGGCTATTTGGCACAAACGCAAACGGAAAATAAGAAAAGTAAATTGCAAACATATCAAATTACAGCAAAGGGAAAAACATTTTTAACCGAACAAACCAAACAGTCATAAAGGCTGTTTGTTTGCTAATTATCGAACACATACAAGTACCTCAACAATTATTTTTGCCGTATATTTGAAAAACATTTACAACACAAAACACTGAAAACCGTCCAATGGCATTACGACAACACCTTGCACAAAAGCTAGAGCAGCGACTTTCACCGCAACAAATTCAATTGATGAAGTTATTGCAAGTTCCAACTATGGAGCTCGATCAACGCATCAAACAAGAATTGGAGGAAAATCCCGCATTAGAAGAAGGAAAAGAAGAGCCCTTAGACGAATTCGACAATCAAGACGATGACTTTTCAGATGCGGATACTGATTTTGATACCGATTTTGAACTCAGCGATTATTTCGACGACGATACACCCGATTACAAAACACAAGTCAACAATACTAGCAAAGACGAGGAAGAACGCGCAATTCCTTTATCCGTAGAAGCTTCATTTCAAGAAAAATTGACCGAACAACTGCATTTGTTGTACTTGGATGACACCCAATTCATCATCGCTGATACCATCATCGGGAACTTGGACGAGTCGGGTTATTTGAACCGTGATATCGAAGCAATCGTTGACGATTTAGCGTTTTCAGCCAACATTACCGTTACATCCGAAGAAGTCGAAACAGTGCTAAAACTAGTACAAGAACTCGATCCCGCAGGAATTGGCGCACGCGATTTGCGTGAATGTTTGCTCTTGCAAATCGAGCGGAAACAAGAGGGAAATATCACGTTGTTTACCGCGAAAAAAATCCTGCAAGATCATTTTGAAGAATTTACCAAAAAACACTACGATAAAATTCAAAAAAAGCTTGAAATCGAAAACGAAGACCTAAAACAAGCAATTGATGCCATCATTAAATTGAATCCCAAACCAGGCGGATCGATGAAAGAAGGCGCAAAAAGCCAACAACAAGTCATTCCCGATTTCATCATCAACGATTTGGAAGGCCGATTGGAATTAAGCCTCAACAGCCGCAATGCGCCCGAATTAAAGGTGAGCAAGGAATACGAACACTTGTTGCGCAGTTATTCGGAAGGAGCAAAAACATCGAAATCAGACCGTGAAGCAGTTAGTTTTGTCAAAGCAAAATTAGACGGTGCACTTTGGTTTATTGACGCAATCAAACAACGTCAGCATACCTTACTTTCAACGATGGAAGCCATCATGAATTATCAGTTGGACTTTTTCCTATCTGGTGATGACACCAAGTTGAAACCAATGATTTTAAAAGACATCGCTGAAAAAGTTTCCCTCGATATATCGACCGTTTCGCGTGTTGCAAACAGCAAATATGTGCAAACAAGCTACGGTGTTTATTCGCTGAAATATTTCTTTTCGGAATCGCTTTCAACCGACTCTGGAGAAGAAGTCAGTACCCGTGAAGTGAAAAAAATTCTCTCCGACGCCATCGAAGCAGAAAACAAAGCAAAACCGTTGACGGATGAACATTTGGCAAAATTATTAAACGACAAAGGCTACAACATTGCCCGCCGTACGATTGCTAAATACCGTGAACAGTTGAACATTCCCGTTGCACGTTTACGCAAAGAACTCTGATGAAATTACTCGCAAAAATAACTTCGTGGGTGTTTTTACCTTTGTTTGCACCGGTGTATGTCGTGCTTATTTTTTTCTATCTCCCTGCAAACGAGCGTTTAGCTTCAGATAAACTATTGTTGCTCAACTTGAATCCCGATGCAAAATGGTTGATTATTAATTTATTTTTTGCCCTGTCATTTCTTGCCCCAGCCATCACATTACTCGTGCTTTTTTTGCAAAAAAAAATAAGCACCATCATGCTAGCCGATCGAAAAGAACGCTTAATGCCTTCTATCTTGGTCAATGTGTATGCATTGTTGCTGTTACTCATTCTCTTTCGCTTATTACCAGTTGAAATGAGTGGTTACGCACTGTTGATAGGACTTTCTATTGGATCTTTTCTTGCTGTTTTCATTGCAACAATTATCACAGCTTATTGGAAAATATCCCTGCATGCCGTCGGAATGGGAATATTGACGGGAGCCATTTTCATTTATTTTACACACTTGGACAACTATCCGATTTGGTTTATTCCCTTGCTTTTTCTCCTCAGCGGTATCGTTTTTGGAATGCGCATGGTGTTAAAAGCACATGATTTGTTGCAATTGTTTGCGGGATATGTGTTAGGATTTTTAACGACAAGTTTGAGTATTCAACTACTATTTTATTCGCTATGAAGGTAGAAACGTTCACTTTTAATGGTTTTCAAGAAAACACTTCAATTGTTTACACAGCAGAAAAAGATGCGGTCATCATTGATCCTGGTTGCTATGATCAGCACGAACAAGAAGCATTAGTTGACTTTATCACAAGCCACGATTTAACCGTTCACGCTGTATTGAACACCCATTGTCACTTGGATCATATTTTTGGTAATGCCTTTTGTGTAGCAAAATACGGCGTTGATTTGTATGCCCACAAAGAAGAATTGTTCACCTTGGGATTGGCAGAGAAGTCCGCACAACTGTATGGTTTTCCAGGCTTTATTCCCTCACCTACACCAACCGTATTTATAGAAGACAACGAAGAAATCCGTTTTGGAACATTAGCGTTTCAGGTGATTTTTGGTCCCGGCCACGCAGTTGGACATGTTGCATTTTATAACGCCCCGAACAAGCTTTTAATTGGTGGAGACATCCTCTTCAAAGGAAGTTTTGGCCGAACAGATTTGCCGGGGGGTTCGATGGAAATATTGAAAAAAACAATCCACGAACGCATGTTTACCTTACCAGAAGACACGGTTGTTTATCCCGGGCACGGGCCTACGACAACCATCGGCGAAGAAAAAATTCACAATTATATTTGGCAGTTTTAACCAAAAAAAAGCGACCTCAATGAAGTCGCTTTTCTTTTTTTATTTCTTTCTAAAGAATATTCTTGTTGGAACCCCTTCAAAATTGAACTCTTGGCGCAATCTGTTTTCTAAAAAGCGTTTGTAAGAATCCGGAATGTATTGAGGAAGGTTACAGAAGAATGCAAAGGCAGGAGCATGTGTTGGCAACTGTTGCACATATTTAATTTTAACGTATTTACCTTTCAATGATGGCGGAGGATTGCTTTCAATAATCGGCAACATGACATCGTTTAAAACAGACGTTGAGATCTTTTTAATACGGTGTTCGTGCACTTCCATTGCTTTTTCCAATGCCTTGTGAATACGTTGTTTGGTTAAAACCGACGTAAACAAGATCGGAACATCGTTGTACGGAGCAAGATCATTACGTAATTTCGCTTCGTATTCCACGCTCGTCATGGTGTCTTTTTCGACCAAATCCCATTTGTTTACCAAGACAACCACACCTTTGTGGTTCTTCTCAATCATGTAATAAATGGTCAAATCTTGTTTTTGAATTCCTTCGGTTGCATCGATCATAAAGATACAGATGTCCGAATTTTCAATAGTACGCACCGAACGCAATACCGAGTAATATTCGATGTCCTCGGTTACTTTTGCTTTTTTACGAATTCCAGCGGTATCGATCAACATGAAGTCGAACCCAAAAGCCTTGTAACGTGTATTGATAGAATCGCGTGTTGTGCCCGAAATATTGGTGACAATGTTACGGTCTTCACCAGTTAAGGCATTGATTAATGACGATTTTCCAACATTTGGTTTTCCAACGACTGCAATGCGTGGTAAATTTTCTTCTTCTTCACCGCGTGGATCTTCTTTATCGAAAAACTTCACTGCTTCGTCCAAGATTTCTCCTGTTCCAGAGCCATTCGCTGCTGATAAATCAAAGACATCACCTAGGCCAAACGACCAGAATTCGCTCGATAAACCAACGCGATCATTGTTATCCACTTTATTGGCAATGACCAATACTTTCTTTTTTGTTTTGCGCAACAGTCGTGCAACAGTTTCATCCAAATCGACGATACCCGTTGTTGCGTCCACTACAAATAAAATGATTGTTGCTTCTTCGATTGCGATTTCGACTTGTTTTCTGATTTCGCCTTCGAAAATATCATCGGAGCCATGAACATATCCACCTGTATCGATGACAGAGAACGGAATCCCGTTCCATTCACCACGACCATAAATTCGGTCACGTGTTACTCCGCTAATTTCTTTTACAATCGCATGATTTGATTCAGTTAAACGATTGAATAATGTTGATTTCCCTACATTTGGTCGGCCAACGATGGCAATAATATTTCCCATTTTATTTTAATTTGACGTACTTCCCAGCACTACTTTTGATATACTTATTCTGTGGTTACGAACGAATCAATAACCGTATTTTTTTAATTTTTGTTCGCTTGCACGCCAGTCTTTATCGACTTTTACAAACGTTTCTAAAAATATTTTTTGTCCAATAAACGCTTCCATGTCCAAGCGTGACTCGCGTCCGATTCGCTTCAACATTTCACCTTTTTTACCAATCAAAATTCCTTTTTGTGAATCGCGTTCCACAATTATCAACGCACGTATATGGGTGATGTTATCGCCTTCTTCGTACGATTCGATCTCCACTTGACACGCATACGGAACTTCTTTGTCGCAATGCAAGAATATTTTTTCGCGGATCATTTCGGCTACGAAGAAACGCATTGGTCTGTCCGACAATTCTTCTTTATCAAAATACGCTGGACCTTCGGGTGCTAATTCTAAAATGCGGTCCCAAATACGATCGATGTTGAATTTGTGTAACGCTGAAACAGGAATAATTTCTGCATTGGGTACTTTTTCTTGCCAATAAGCGCGACGTGCAACCACTTTTTCCTGATCGGCCAAGTCGATTTTATTGATAATCAACAACACTGGAATTTTCAATTTAATGATGCGTTCCAACGTTTCTTTGTGATTCATTTCCGTTTCGTGCATGTCGGTAATGAAGAGCAAAATATCGGCATCTTTGAACGATGCTTCAACGTAACTCATCATCGCTTCGTGCAATTTATAAGAAGCATTCACTACACCTGGCGTATCGGAGAACACAATTTGGTGATCATCACCGTTTACCAATCCGTGAATACGGTGACGCGTTGTTTGTGCTTTTGAGGTAACAATTGATAATTTTTCGCCCACTAATCCATTCATTAGCGTTGACTTACCAACATTTGGACTACCAACGATATTTACAAAAGCAGATTTGTGAGACATATAATTTTGAATTTAGTGCAAAGATACGGTTCTTTTTTTTATTGGGTGTCTCCCCGCATTGATTGGACTGTTTAATTGTGATTTAATTGGGGTTTTCACATTTTTTATCACCTAAAAACACGTTGTGACTTGCGAAACAAGAAAAAATGCGTATCTTTGTACCACAATTATCAGAAACGTCTGATCAAAACATTGAAATAGCAATCTATTAACGATATATTGCGGGGTGGAGCAGTTGGTAGCTCGTCGGGCTCATAACCCGAAGGTCGCACGTTCGAGTCGTGTCCTCGCTACAAAGTTAAAACCTGAGTCATATGGCTCAGGTTTTTTTTGTTTTATATTTAATCAAGCCGAAGAGTTGAATTAAGGATATAGGTATAAAAAGGTTGCGTAGCAAATTGGTTTTCCTTGTTAATCCAAATAACGTACATCCGAAATGAAGCTTTTTTATTCTCAAAAATGTAGAATAAAGAAATGTCAAAAATTCAAATAAAAAAGTAATTTATATTTTTCAGATTATATTTTTCAATAATCTTTTTTATTTTACAATAATGTAAAGTATATTTGTCATTAAGAAAAGTAAACTTGTCACTATGGAATTCTTAACAAACAAAAAAAAATATACGCTACTTCCAGTCTATTTTAAAAAAATTGGGATTGTTGTAATATTATTATCTTTTCTACCTTTAATAATTGTAAAAGCATTCGATATTGAATTGATAAAATCTCAAAAAGAACTATTTAAGACACTCACGCTTAATATTCTTATCCTTGGAATGGTTTTTATAGCATGGTCACGTGACAAGATAGAAGATGAAATGACTATGTCTATAAGATTAAGTTCAATGGCATGGACATTTTTATGGGCAGTTTTATTAGTTGTAGTTAGATCATCATTTGATTTTCTATTTCATGGAACTAGTTCTGAATTTACTGCTCACCCATTAGTAATTATGATGTTGTTTTATTACTTGTTTGTGTATTACCAGAAAAAACGGGCAAGATAATGAAGAATAGACTCAAAGTCGAACGGGCAAAGTTGGATATGACACAACAGCAATTAGCAGATATTGTAAATGTTTCTCGTCAAACAATCAATTCAATTGAAGCAGA
>CALJKJ010000043.1 GCA_937973685.1 uncultured Flavobacteriales bacterium
CAATCATGCTCAAAAAGAGTTTTAGTTTTTCTGATAAAAAGGCGAAGAAAGCTGTGTCAGAAGCTGCGTTATCGACGGGTGATTAATACATCGATAACCTTTTCAAGGTGCAATTTTGTCACCAAACTACCGTCTTCTGATGATAGTATTTGTGCTTTCGTTTTTTCTCCTGTTAGTATTTGTAAGGAGTAATAAAAACAACTGTCGTAAGTTTTACTAAATGCAAAAAATTGATTCCTATCGATTAATTTACCAAGAGCCAAAGCTTTGTTGCGTTCATTTAAACGTGCATAAGCAAGAGCTTCATAAACTTTTAAGCGTTCATAACCGCCATTATTGAAATAAGTTCTGTCATTAAAGTAATTTGTTTTGACATCTTGAATCAAAGTCAAAACCAACTCGTTTTCATCGGCTACAATTAACCCTTCACACAACCAGAAGTGATAATTTGGAATTTGTTTCCCTTCTAAAAGGGATGACTTAACAGAAGTTGTCCAATAAGAAATTTCGTTTTTGGTTTGTTCAGTTAGTTTCCCCGTTTTTAATTTTTCATAAACACATTGACAGGACAAACTGCGTGCAATAGGAATGGGATGAATTGCAGTAGTTAGTTTAATTTTTTTCAGCTCATCATAATGGTAATTTAGTTGATTTTCTTCACCTAAAAAGTAACTTTTCCAAAAAAGCAGTACGTGTGAAAAGAGCAATTCTTCTGGATTCTTAGCATGTGATAAATATGCTTCCATTCCTTTGTAATGTTGCACAAATAAATAGTCCATGTCTACAAATAACTCAAAATACATTTGCCGGCCATAGGTGCTTTTTGCCCATTCTTCCCAAACTGCATCTTGTATTTCTGGATAATTGCGCAGTTGAATGCCAATTGTTTGAATCAAGAAATAAATGTGTTTGTATAAATAATGTTTATTTTCAAATAAAACAGTTATTGAAAAGAGTGTTTTTATAAATGCACAATCCTTTTTTAAAAAGGCATGAAAAACAAGGTCGTTGATAAAATTGTAAAACAATGGATTATCATAGAATTGATCCGCTAATAACTTGATTTCTTCACTATTTATTACAGATTCTTGCTGGTATTTTAAGGATAATGTCCGGATAAATTCTAGATCTGTATCAGACTGATTTTTCCCGATCAAAAACTTATCATAGTTTGGAAAACCACAATAATTTGCAAAAATATCCAACGTTGCATTTGATATTTTTGTCGTGTTTTTTTCACCTGCTAGATTGAAAAAACGTCTAATAGTATTGTAGCTTATGATTTTCCCAGTCTTTTCATAAATCAACACACTCAATTGTTCGCAGTCGCGTCTGTTTCGAATCGATTTATCAAAATATTTTTCAATGGATTGTTTTATCAAATCGTAATCAGTCATGTGGGGCAAAGATGTTAAGCAAAAATAGTTTTTTAAAAGTAACATTTTTGTAAAGCGAAGATATGTATCAACTTGTATCAAGTTAGTTCAACTTTCACCCCTTTTTTTATAACCCATCGTTAAACGCCCTATGTTTTCAGTGTTTTTTTAATCAGGCAACATTAGTCGATTAACATGTATCAACTTGTATCCATTTTTGTTTAACTGTTTTGTTAATATTTGTGAAAACTAATGCAAAGCAGATGCCTTTTCTGCAACCAAAAAGTTAGGTGGTTTCCGAAAAACCTTAAAGAGTAGGAGCAATAAAAAAACAAAAACGATGTTTAAAAAATTAGTTTACATTAGTCTTTTAACAGTTTCATTGGTAAGTTGTAAAACTGTTATTCAACCTATGTATGTAACTACAAGTGAAGTTGCATCATTAACAACGGGCATGACAAAACAAGAAGCAAAAAGTGCTTTAGGTAATTTAAACCCACACGACATTTTGATGGCACAAGAAGGTGGATGTGAAGTTCACCAGTACAAGTACAAAACTCCAGAAAAAATAGTAACTCCTTCAAGAGCTGACAAAAAAGATGGTTTAACAGAGGGTAGAAAACAATTTGTTGACGAATCTGATGTGTTTTTAATTTACAAAGCTGGAAAATTAGCATCTGTTGTGACAAATGCTGGAAAAGCTGATGCAATCAAATTGATGCAAGATATAGCAGCAGCACAAGCACTATGCAATGAGTCTGGATTGAAAGGATGTACAGATCCTGCGAGTTTGTCTTATAATCCGAATGCGGTAATTGACGATGGTTCTTGTACGTATTGTGAATGTGGTTCTGTTCCAAATCCTAATTATAACCCGAACCGTCCGGTTTCAGATTGCAATCAAAAATGTGTGAAGATCGAAACTGAAGTTCAAAATAACGATCCAGGATGTACAAATTGTGATTTGATAGACAAATTGTCTAAAACAAATGCTAATGTGAACATCAATGTTAGTTTACCATCGGATAATGGGTCTGCAGCAAAAGGAACTTCTTCAACTTCTAAATCTTCTAACACGAAAGGTTCAGACACTAAAAAACCAGCCCAACCTACAGAGAAAAAAGGAAATCCAATTTCCAATTTGAAGAAAAAATTAGTGAAAACAAATTAATAGAAATCGTTAAATAAATAATCATGAAAACAGTATCATACTTATATATCCTTGGACTATCGGTAGTTTTAGCTTCTTGTGGACTTTTTCGTTCTTCGAATGTATCGAACAATTACGCAACTACAACAGAGCAAATTTTTAACTTGGAACAAGGAATGACCTTGCCAGAAGTTTCTGCTACGCTGAAATCAGAACCGAAAGACGTTTATTCAAACATTGAAACAAAAACAAAAATTGTTGTATACAAATACCGTTTGAATTACCAAATCGTGCCGTTAAAAGCAAAAAATGACGAGCAATACTTACGCGGTGGTCAATCTGTCTACAAAGACGAAGGTAATTTATACGTTGTCTTTAGTTCGGATAAAAACGAAATGCTTTATTTCATTACCGATAACGGCAGAAAAATGGGCAAAAGAGAATTGAACGAAGCCTTGAAAATTAAACTAAACACCTCTAAATAATTTTAGTAAGCGGTCTGATTGTCAGACCGCTTTTTTAATAGATGTTTTTATGAAAAAATTAGTTTTAATTATTATTCTTAGTGTTTCGGGGATGATCTACGCACAAGATTTGATGTGGGGTTTTACGGTAGATGCGGCTATGAAAAAGCAAGATGATTTCTCTGGGAGTTATTATAATGAAGCATATAAAAACTCCAATTATTTCGGTGTAGGTGCTCATATCAATTATCGTGTTTTTCGAAAATTATTCGTTCAAAGTGGTTTATTAGTGCACAACAATAAACATACAGACTATTTATATAAACCAACTTTTGGTGATTATTATTCTGAAACAAAAATTACTCAAAAATCTGTCGATATCCCATTGCAATTGTCATTAAAAGTTTGGAGGGGATTAAGTTTTTATTCTGGTATTAGTTTCAGTAAATATTTTTCTAAATATGAATCTGAAAACAGTAATGGTTTTGCAGAACTTTCTAAAATAAGTGATTTCACCATCAACAAAACCCCTTTTGGCTTGCAATATGCATTTAGTAATGGTCTTACTATTGGCGTGAATAAACAAGTATTGCGGTTAGGGCATAGTTATGAAAATAGTATTGTAACAGATTATCATATGAACTATTATACACTTCGCTTGTCGTATGATATTGGTCAGTATGAATGGCAATAAGGAAATTTATTAGTTCAACTTAGTTCAAGTTGTTTGGGTTGAAGTTTCACCTTCCTTTTGTTCTTATTTTTAGGCGTAATTTTAGTGTATGCCAAAACCCAATTTTATTATTACTGATTTTCAGAAAAATGAATTGTTTAAAAAATTGTGTATCAAAGTTGGCTTTCCAATTCGCACAAAATTAGATTGCAAAAAAGTCAGCGAATTAATAGAGCAAGCAGGATTGCCAGGTGTATCTGAAAGCACTATTTACCGATTATTTCTACTCAAACAATACACCAATCAACCTTACCTACATACCCTAAATATCTTTGCGAAGTTTTGTGGATTCAATGATTGGGCCGATTTTGAAAATGTGCAAACAGAAACTGAAGATTTTGTTAATGGCTTCGGAAAATTTCATACAAAATCCAATCAATTCAAAAGTCTTATTGCAATTTGTATACATTCGGATGAATTAAAACCATTGGAGATGTATACCGAACAATTTGAAGATACAACCGCAGAACACTTCAAAGAAAAGTTTGCGGAAGAAATTTTTCAAGCTGTTTTAACCAATAAAAACAACGAAACATTTTTTAAAAGCTTTTACCATTTTTCAGTTATTCGCGAATATTTCTTTGAAATTTTGGCCGATCCAACGTTTTCAATTCCAGGATACGAAGCTGGAATCAAGTATTATTTGAAAGATTTAAATCACGAAACCTCAACCAAAGATTTGCAAGATCTTGTTTTTGGAAATTGCCTCTTATTTCGTCATTATTATGTAAGCAAACAACTTGAAAAAGCGAAGGAAATTGGTCGTTTCTTGTTTGCTGAACTAAATTTAACTCCTGATCTCCTAGCAGCGATTCACATATTTCCCGTCGCACGCTATTTAGCTTGTCGTTTAATGTACCTCGAACTCCTACAGCAGATTCAGCAAGCACATGAATTATTCGATTCGATTTGTGAAGATATTTCTTCCAAAATGTCTCGTTTAACAATTGAAGAGCAGCGAATCCTGTTTTATTCCTTGGGAGAAGCGTTGGTCATGAGCACTTTATTTACGCCTGTTCAACACCAGCAATTGAAAGAATTGTTTGCACATTTGTTTCAATTTTTACCCAATCGGGTACTCGACCAAAAATTAGACAAAATAGTCCCTTATTTCAATAAAAACAGTTCAATTTTTCAGTTTTAACTCAGCGCGTTACTTGAACTAACTTAAACCGAATCTAAGTATAGAGATGCAGTATATTTGATTGATTAAAAAAATTGAATTATGGCTGATATTACTGTAAACGGACGCATAAAAGTGAAAACTTTTCAATCTGAATTTTTAAAGAAATTTCCATATTTAGTTCCAACTATGAGAACACCAGATGGGAAAGGAATTGATAATGAATTAACTATCGCAGGTGCTCGTACAAAAGCTATTGGGGAATACAAGCCATCAGGCGAATCTGAATTGTCTATTAATGGTAATTTGACTGTAGGCGGATTTGAAAAACGTTTCAAAGCAGCATTTGGTATGGATTGTGAAGTGTGTTTCAAAAAAGGAGGTAAATTGACCAAAACAAATGAAACTCATGATAAATTAACCCTAACGGCATTGAATAAGTCAATGATGGAAAATGGCGGTGAATTAATCAAACTGTAAATAAGATGTTGAAGTTCTTTTCCAATTTAACTGATAAATTCAAAGCGAAAGATTTTCACATTGCTGCAAATAAAAAATTAAAAACTATTCAAGCAGAATTCAAAGAAAATTTTGGTCTGACATTGCGTATTTACAAAGGGAAACAATTAGCTGATCCTGAAATGACCATCGCAGGTTTGAATAAAAAAACAAGCAGCGAAATTCATGCAAATAATGTTGATTTATCCATCAAGGCCTCTTTGAATATTGGTGAATTTGAGAAGCTAATTGAAAATCATTTTGGGTTAACTATTCAAGTTGCTAATGAGTTTGATTCTTATTGTGTTAATAATAAATACACGTTAGGACAAGCTTCTCGCAAAGAAGATTTAATTGATTGGCTTTCTGAACGCGGTATTAATTCAATAGATGAATTTTTAACGAAAGAAAATTGTGCATCATTGGAAGAATACTACAACAAACAAAAATAAATTGTGTTAGCTAATTTCTTTTGTAGCATGAGCTGTTTTTAATAACGTACACACATGCAAACACCATCCAACATAATCGACAAACCAAGAAAAGAAGGCGCTGCCGACTTACTTGGTGTAGATAAATACACAGATGCGCTGATCCAATTCATTGAATCAGCGCAAATGCCAACTACACTTGCTATTCAAGGCGAATGGGGAAGTGGCAAAACGTCTTTACTCAATCAAATTCGTTACCGCTTGTGTGAGGCAGGAGCGAATACAAAAGCCGAAAACGACCTGAAACCCTATTATGGAATTTGGGTGAATACCTGGCAATATTCGTTGATGAAAAGCAAAGACGAAGCGTTGATTGCAATAATTGGAGGCTTGACAAATGAGATTTTGTCCATTATCAAAGACAAGCACGAAACGAAGTCAAAAGCAACAATCAATAAAGTAAAAGGGTTGTTTGCTAAACTTGGAAAAGCTGGAGCAAAAGCGGCAGCAAGTACTATTGGTTTGGAAGGTGATATTGTTGATTCTTTGTTTGATGGACAAGAAAACGAGGTGAACTTGTTGCAATTCAAAACTGCTTTACAAGATGCTATCAATGAATGCTTGGAAGAAGATCGTAAAGAAGGAAATAATAACCAAGGATTCATTTTCTTTATTGACGACTTGGACCGTATTGATCCACCAGTTGCTGTTGAAATTTTAGAATTGATTAAAAACATTTTTGAAGTTGAAAACTGCTTGTTTATTCTCGCTATCGATTACGAAGTTGTTGTAAAAGGGTTGGAACCAAAATTCGGACCTCTTACCGAAAAAAATGAACGTGAATTCCGTTCGTTTTTCGATAAAATTATTCAGTTACCTTTTTCAATGCCCGTAGCTCAATATGATGTAACGACCTTTTTAATGCAATCGCTTCAAGCAATTGGATACATTGATGAGCGTATTGTACAAGACGATTACCTGAAAGAGAAATTAGCCGATTTAACCTTACTTTCTGTAGGAACAAATCCACGGTCACTCAAACGATTAATAAACACACTTTCCTTGCTCAACATTATAGGCAAGATGGAAGACAATAATCAGAAAGAAATTCATGAATTACTCATCAATTACGCACTGGTTTGTATTCAAATTGCTTATCCAAAAATATACGAACTCTTAACGCAAGAACCCGCGTTTAGAGAATGGACAGATCAAACAGCTAAGAAGTTACGCTTATCTGAATTAACAGAGGCGCAATTAGTAGTATTGAATAGCACACATGAATTTGATGAAGAATGGGAGCAAGTGCTTTTCCGTAAATGTCAACAAGATCCATACATGGCTTCAAGGGCATTTCAACTTTCTCAATTATTAAATTACATTATTGAATTGGTTCCGGATAATCTGAGTTTTTCAGAAGAAATCGCACGAATCATTGGTTATAGTGCTGTAACAAGTGTCAATTTAGATGCTGTTCCAAAACCTACAGCTAAAGGAGAAAAAGTGCGTTACGAAGGATTTGCTGCATTGGCAGAAATTTTGAAAGCGAATAAATTTTCAGCGGATTATATAGCCAACTTAAAAGGAATACACGATGCGATTCAACATCATTTCTCTTCGCTCATTCAAGTGAATTACACACCAAATTTTATCACCTTTATTTGTACGCAACCCAAGGGTAGAAGTAAAACATTTTTGTTTGTTCGATTCAAGAAAAATAACGTGCAATTCGAGTATGCCGGTAAAACAGCTCAGTTGACTCAAACAGCCGATTTAACAGCTGATTTAATGCAACAATTGGTGGAGGCGTTTAATAATTTATCGCAAAAACAAATTTAAATGTTCGGTTTTAAGGGTAAATATGGCATTTCTTTCTCCTTGAAACGCTTGTTAGGAATCACAGGAATGAAAAGTAGTTTTGCACAAAAAACGGGAATTCCTACAACTAAAGGTGGGTTGGAACGCAAAATTGGCAGAACAATATTGGCTGTTTTTAAACCAAAAAAATGAAGCAAACAAACCACACTACGGCATCTGGTTCACTGCGCTTTTTGGTCGTTTATTTATTGTTGTCATTTTTCTTGGGACTTGTTTTTAGTGTCTTTGCTTTCCGTGCTCGAAACCGTGGTAAATACGGATTCGGGTGGATGTTTTTATCCCTCTGTGGTATTGCCTTTTTTGGAATCATCGCATATAGTTTAGTGAAAACATCCAGCCCTGCTCATGACGCAGGTTGGTATTACCTTGGATTAAGCACTTTGTCCGCAAATGGCTTCGCACTTTTTATAAATTTTATTACGCTATTTAAAAAACGAAATGGGATTATTACGTGAATTAGTAGATGAGGTAATTCCGTTGCCTGATCAAGCGAACTATGATTTTCCAACTCCAGAAATCATGGTGACTGTTTTTAAATTACCGTATGCAGTTATCAATGCGGTTTTTCAATTTATTGATTGTATTGCTATTCCTCAACTGACTTTGATGGTCTTATCCGGCAACATTCAACTCGGAATTTTTCATTGGATAGCAGTAATAATCGGAATACTTGCAACTACATTTAGCTGGTTTCAGGTAATTAAGTTTTTTTTATCACCAACGAATAAGTATACAAATCCTGTTCGCGGAAGATTAATAGGTGAAACTGCAATTGGCGCATTGTTAAGTGCATTATTTCGAATTCCAATCCATTCAACAGTAAAATGACACAACGAAAAAAACCTGTATTATCTTTGTTTCGTCGAAAAATAGCAGATAAAAACTACGAACACGACGCAACATTAAACCGCGATTTGGATTCCTATTCTATCAAATTGATCAAAGTGGTAGGTGTTGCGGGAATAATCATTGGTATCGCGATTCTTGTTGCTTTTTGGTATTGGGTAATTAAAATGTTGTATAAAATCACATAACATGTTTGCGGAAGATTCGGATAAACAGCAGCATTTTATTCAATTAATTGAAGCAGACTTAATAAAACCTGAAAATGGATTGTTACCCATTGTACAGCAGCTTATAGCGTATGCAAAATCTCCCAAAAACGTTGCAATTGATGTTGCTAGTATAAGCGACTTTAACGAACCTCTCCGCTCATTTTTACAAGCAAATCAACACCAATTAACAACGATGGCAATTGATGTGCCTATTTTTTTGAAAGCACAAAAAGAAACTGCAAAAACCATCATGATTTGTGCGATGGATCCCTTACCTCCTTTACCAACTAGTGCTTTTTGGCACAATAAAAACGTTCAATTTAATGAAACAGTCGGCTTTTGGGCTCCCTTTAGTTTGATAGACGATTGGAATCACCCAACAGGTTCCATGCGAACGAACATTTCTTTTTTTAAAACCTTGTTATCCAACTACAACTTGTATGTAACGGATATTTACAAATTGTTTTTTCGTTTTGAGCAATCGGGCAACTATATTGCAAGCAACGCCATTCAGGAATATACTTCATTACTTGGGGAAAATGGGCGATCCTTCCACGGAAATATATTGGCAAAAGAAATTGAACTTGTCAACCCATGTGCAATTTTAACGTTGGGGAATGCCGCAAGAGATAAATTATTAGCAATCAATTTCTTATTGAACAATCACCTGCAACCACCAACGCATTGGGGCGATGATTTCCAACAGTATACATGGAATAATTCCATCCCGTTGATTGCTTCACCTCATATTTCGGGTGCAGCGAATGGAGCAAAAGCAAAAATAGTATCAAACAAACGCTACAAGCATATGAAAGGGGTGGTTCAAAACGAACGCTTGGCGAATATTGTTTTAGCTCATATTGAATCAAAATTGTCAATTTTATGAAAAAAATAAGCCTTTTTTGCGCTTTTTTGTCCTTTTTCAGTCTTTTTTCTCAAGTTTTGACCATTGATCGTGTTTCAGAAAATGACAGTATAACCAAAAAATTTCGAGCGTATACGGCTTTGAGTTTTTCTAATGAAAAGCAAAAAAAATCCTTGATAGATTTTACTAATAAAACGGAAGTGTATTATTTCCGAAAAAACAATTATTTCTTTGGCTTATTAGGTCAAGTAGATGTTGCAATTAATGGCAAAACAATCAATGAAAACAATGGTTTTTTTCAATTGCGTTACCGCGATAATGACACGCGAAAAGTTAGTCCAGATGTGTTTGCACAGTACCAATGGAATGGAATTCAAGGAATGGAACACCGTTTATTGTTTGGAGCGAATGCACGGTTCAAATTCTTTGCAGAAAAGCGTTCCGATTTATTTATAAGTATTGGTGTTTTCCATGAGTCAGAGCGTTGGAATCCAAATTTAACAGCCTATGCATTTAGCAAAGATTCATTAACACCAGTAAATCGTAACATGTTTCGTTTGAATTCGATGGCAAAATTTGCTTTGAAATTCAGTAAATCAGTTGATGTAATAGGTACTACTTTTGTGCAATTTCCCTTGAACAATCATTTCTTATCTCCAAGGTGGTTTTTAGATTTGAATGTGAATTTTACAATCTCTAATTATTGGACGTTCATTATCCATTACGATCACAACTTTGATGCCTTCCGTCCCTTACCAATCGACAACTATTATTACGCAACCACAATGGGTATTCAGTTGAAGTGGTAGGGAAGTTGTATTAATTTCTACTTCCCAATACAAAACTTGCTAAAGATATTCCCCAACAAGTCTTCAGTTGAAATATCACCTGTGATAGTTCCAAGATCGTACATGGCTTGGCGGATATCCATGGCAATGAAGTCGCCAGTGATGTTGGTGGTTACGCCGTTTTTTGCTGCTAACAAAGCTGTTTCTGTGCGTTGTAATGCTTCTAAGTGACGGAGGTTGGTGACAATGGTTTCTTGTCCGCTGTTGAAGTCTTGTGTGATTTGTTTGACCAACCAAGCAGTTACGTCTACGATGCCAATGCCCGACTTTGCGCTGATTGGTAAAAATGGAGTAGCAAATTCCCACTCAAACTCATTGCTTGCAGCGCGCATATCGACTTTGTTGCCCAAAATCAAGAAATGCTTATCGGGATAAGTTGCACGCAATTCTTCTGCCCATGCTCCAGCTTCTGTTGGCGACATGGAAGCATGACCTTCTGTAGCCGATGCAGCATTACTGAAATCACTCAGTAATAAAACGATTTTCGCTTGCTTGATTTTTTCATGCGAACGCTCAATTCCCATTGCTTCGATCGCTTCGGCATCTGAACGTATCCCAGCAGTATCAATTAAACGGAATAAAATGCCGTCAATGTTCAACGTCTCTTCGATTACATCGCGGGTTGTACCTGCTACGTTGCTGACAATGGCACGCTCTTCACCTAACAATTGATTCAACAAAGTGCTTTTTCCAGTATTTGGTGCGCCAACGATGGCAACAGGAACGCCATTTTTTAGGACATTTCCCAATTCAAACGAACGGATGAGGCGTTGTATGTATGCCAAGACTTCTTCAATTAAAGCTTTTAATTGTGTTCGATCTGCAAATTCCACATCTTCCTCAGCAAAGTCAAGTTCTAATTCGACCAAAGAGGCAAAGTTGATTAATTTCTCGCGCAGTACTTTTAGTTCGTTTGAAAAACCACCGCGCATTTGATTCATAGCTACTTCGTGCGAACGAGCTGTTTCTGATGCAATCAAATCGCCAACTGCTTCTGCTTGAGATAAATCGAGAAGACCGTTGAGAAAAGCACGCATGGTAAATTCTCCTGGCGCTGCCATGGAACAACCATTTTCAAGTAACAAGCGCAGTATTTCTTGCTGAATAAAGGTAGAGCCGTGACAAGCTATTTCAATGGTAGCTTCACCAGTAAAGCTTTTTCCTTCGTGGAAAACGGTTACGACAACCTCGTCAATAATTGATTTATCGGCTCTTTTGATTCGAGCGAAATGTGCACTGTGTGAGGCAAAACTTTCAAAATTTTTCCCAGTAATTTTTGTTGCAATTGCAATTGCTTCCGGACCTGAAATTCGAATTAAAGCGATTGCCCCCATGCCTGGAGCTGTTGATAACGCACAAATAGTTGTTTGTTTCATTTCCTTATTTATTCGCAAAAAAAGCAGTTAACAATGCGCTACATTCTTCGGCCATCGGTCCATTCACCACAATCGATTTTGGGTGATATAGTTCGTTTTTAAATCGGCCAGCACCTCGTTTTTCATCACGTGCAGCAAAGACAATTTTGTCCAATTGTGACCAATAAAGCGCTCCAGCGCACATGACGCATGGTTCCAAGGTAACATACAACGTACAACCTTTCAAGTATTTTCCACCCAGATATTCAGCAGCTGCTGTGATAGCTTGCATTTCTGCGTGAGCGGTCACGTCTGTTAGGCGCTCCGTTAAGTTGTGAGCGCGTGCAATAATTTGTTGGTTACTGACGATGACTGCACCAACGGGAACTTCGCCCAATTCGAATGCCTTTTGTGCCTCTAGATAGGCTTGGCGCATGTAATATTCGTCGTTGTAGGGCGTGATCATTTAACAGGAATGAATTGAACATCAAATAGTTTTGACCAGTATTTCCCAGTTAACAGTGTTTGTTTTGTTAGTGGGTTGTAAGCAATTCCATTCAAGACATCGCCACCACTTTTACCACTGATTTCCAACGCGCTTGCATCAATTTCTTCCATTACTTTTCCTGTCAATGGGTCGATAGCAATGATCGTGTTTGTCTGCCAAATGTTCGCGTAAATTTTACCGTTGATGTATTCCAATTCGTTGATATTGGTGCGAGGACCTACATTGTCGTACACATCAATGGTGCGTATTATTTGAAACGTTTTCGGATTTCTAAAATAAACACGTTCAGTTCCATCGGACATGATCAACAATTTTCCATCGTTACACAATCCCCACCCGTCACCAGTATAGCTGATGTCACGTTTGAGTATCATCGTGTTTTTATCGTAAACAAAACATTTCCCGTTTTTCCAAGTTAATTGAAATAACTCATCGCCAAACAGGGTAATTCCTTCCCCGAAATACGTTTGATCTAAACCATTTTTTAGCGCGGTAAATGCGCCAGATTTCAGGTCAATTTGTCCGACAACTGTTTTGCCTTGTTGACTTGGATCTCCAGTTGCTTCGTATAGTTTTCCGTTGTTGAATTCCAATCCTTGCGTGTAATTCAGTGTGTTGTGCGGATATTCTTTTGACACTTTCACCAACATTGGTATCGGCGCAATATCAGAAACCACACGAATCATGTGACTTGCATCTTGCGTTGTTCCATCCGATAAGTAGGAGCGAACCACTACTACGCGTGTACCAACACCAAAAAACGAAGCATCTAAAGCGAAATTTATTTTTGCAGTTGGTTGTTCCCACGTTTTAAAGATGGAATCGTTGTAAATCAATTCTATTTTTTCTATTCCTTCTGGAACTAATATTTTCAAAGGAATTGCTGCACCAAAGGTTGTTTGAATGTCTTCGTTACGTTCAAAATCTGCAAATGCAATTTCGTCTTCTCCCGAAGCTTGGAACAAAGGTACAAGAACAAAGGCACCTATTATGAGGACAAGTAGTCCAATGATGGCGTATTTTTTCATCTTAAATTAATGCTTGAATGTTACTAGCGGAAATCCCATTGTGACTTTCGGCATACATTACTGTTCCGTTTTGAACTAAAATAGCTTGTGGACTTTGGTGTTCAACTTTTAAAAGTGAAGCAATTTCATTGGAGATTGAACGGTATTCAATTAAGTCCAAATAAACACAAATACATGTTGGTTTTGAATCATCCCATTCTTGTTCAAAACGATTCAATGCCATTGCTGAAATACTACAGCGGGTACTGTGTTTGAACAATAAAACGGGAGTTGTTGCCGCTTCCTTGATCAATTCGTGTAATTGTTCACTACTTGTCAAGTTCACCCAATCGAAAGTTGTTGTTTTAGAGTTTGTAAAAAGTCCCATAATTATAAATTAACGCCTTTGAATTGATTGATAAAACGCACATCATTTTCGGAGTATAACCGCAAATCGTTGACTTTGAATTTCAATTGTGCAATTCGTTCAACACCCATTCCGAAGGCAAAACCTGAATAAACTTCTGGATCAATCCCCGATGCTTTTAACACATTCGGATCGACCATTCCACAGCCTAATATTTCCAACCAACCTGTGTGTTTACAGACATTACAACCTTTTGCATTACAAATCGTACACGATACATCTACTTCAGCACTTGGTTCTGTAAATGGAAAATAGGAAGGTCGTAAACGGATACGTGCCTTTTCTCCAAATAATGATTTTGCGAAGTAATCGAGCGTTTGTTTCAAATCGGCAAAGGATACATTTTTATCAATGTACAAGCCTTCAATTTGATGGAAAAAGCAGTGTGCGCGAGCTGAAATCGCCTCGTTTCTGTATACTCTTCCAGGAGATATAGTGCGAATTGGAGGTGTTGAGTTTTCCATCACACGCACTTGAACAGATGAGGTATGTGTTCGAAGCGCCATTTCTCTTTCTCCTTTTTCAATGAAAAAGGTATCTTGCATGTCGCGTGCAGGGTGTTCAGGAGGGAAATTAAGTGCTGAAAAGTTGTGCCAATCGTCTTCAATTTCTGGTCCTTCTGAAACGGCGTAACCGATTTTCTCGAAGATAGCAACGATTTCACTGCGAATGATAGACAAGGGATGTCTGCTTCCCAATGGTTGCGGTTCCCCCGGTCGACTTGTGTCGATGGAAGCAGTTTGACTTGAGCTTGTTTCCAATTGTTCTTTTGCTGCTTCAAATTTTGTTTCTGCCAGCAAGCGTAATTCATTGAGCAATTGACCAATAGTTCTTTTTTCCTCATTTGGAACAGATTTCAATCCGCCAAACAAATCTTTGATCACATTTTTCGATCCTAAAAATTGAATGCGAAATGTTTCCAATGTTGCTGCATCGGAGATGTTAAAGGCCTCAATCGCAACTTTTACCTCGTTAATTTTTTCTGTCATAATGCACTAAAATGCTTCAATTTGAAACGATTACAATAATAAATAGTGTCGTAAACACCGTTAAAACGCAACTTTTTCGTAAAAATACCGTTTAAATTTCAAAGCAAGTTTCAATTTACGAAGGTACAAAATTGAATAGAACAATAATATAAAGAGAAAAAGTTTATCTTTACAACAAAATGCATGCTATTACAATGACTAAAACGATGCGAATTCTCAGTTTATTTACGCTAGTGTCTTTGATGATGCTAGGAAGTGCTTGTAAGAAAAAGGACCCTTCTATCATGAAGGTGTTTGTCCGTTCAGCAAATAATGAATTACAAGCAAATGCAACAGTAGTTATCATTGCAGATGTCCAGTCTGAGCCGGCTACACCAGCATATGTTGATACTTTAGTAACTAACTCATCTGGTTATGCCTATTTCGAAATGGAACCGTTTTTTGATAACTTAGATAAAGATGTTACAACAGGTTATTTTGATATCTTAGCTAGAAAAGGTGCAGACGAAGGTACTGGTTACATTCGTGCACGCGCTCACATTACCAATGTGAAAACAGTTTATTTGTTACCATAAATTAATACACCATGAAAACGTATTTCAAAACTGCAATTTATACACTAGCTCTTATTTCAGCGGGACTTATTGTTAGTTCATCAGGATGTCGCAAGAAAAAAGATACTATTGCAAAAATATATGTCAAAGACGAATTTAGCGCTCCAGTTCAAGGTGCACAAGTTGTCTTAAAAGGGCAATCGACAACGACTCCTTCTCAACCAGTAGTTTTGTTTGATACAACGTCAACTAATATGGCTGGAGAAGCAATCTTTAATTTTAATGATGTTTATCAATTAGGGCAAGCAGGTGTTGCTGTTTTAGACATTGAAGTTGAAAAAGGCTTGTTAACAGGTCAAGGAATTATAAAAATTGAAGCGGAGACAACATCTGAACAAATAATATTTATTCAGTAAGCTTTCCGTATTATAATAATTTTCAAAACGCAATTCTTTCCGAGTTGCGTTTTTTGTTGTTAATCATTTCATTCTTCGTTGGATACCAGCAAATATTCACTTATAAACTCTATTTGCTTTTTTAGTAACTACTTGTCTAGCAAACTGTTTTATGTTTATAGTAGATTGTTCTTCATACATAGACAGTTTAAAATTTGTAATTTGTATTTCGTCGTGTTATTAATTGATCCCGGAACGATATCTATCAGTTCTTATTAATGGAAAAGACGGAGAATTCGAAATGAAATGGTCAGGTTTGTCTGGCCATTTTTCGTTTTACAGATTTTAGAAAAGAGCGACCAAATTAGTTACCCGGGTAATTTGTGGTAAAGCTGCAGACTGACCACGGAGACACAATTAATAACTGTTAATCAGATAATTACAATCGAAAATTCGCTTCTAAATTGATTAATACCCAGTTACTTTCCCTTTTTGAAGCGCTGGAATTCCCTCTGACAACCAAATTGGCGCTGGTTTATCCAATAAATAATGATCGAAGAACTGACGCATTCGAATACTTAAGTCAATCCGATTTGGGATTTTCATCAAATTATGATCGTCTCCATTGTAATTCAACAACCAAACTGGTTGTTGCAATCGTCTTAAACCTGTGTATAATTCAATTCCCTGATACCATGGAACAGCGCCATCTTGATCGTTGTGCATGATAAGCAATGGTGTTTTGACTGTTGTTAAATGAAAAACGGGACTATTTTCGATATACAAATCAGGCGCTTCCCAAATTGTTTTACCTATACGACTTTGCGTGTGTTCGTATTGAAATTGGCGGCTCATTCCACTTCCCCAACGAATTCCACCATATGCAGAAATCATATTACCAACAGGAGCACCAGCCATTGCAGCTGCATAGCGCGTTGTCATAGTAATCAATTGAGCAGTTTGATAACCTCCCCAACTTTGACCCTGTAAGCCCATTTTTTGCTCATTGATGGCAGGATATTTTTTTAATACAGCATCTGTTCCGCTCATGATACAATCGTATGCTCCATTAGCTGGATGCCCAATTTGGTAACGAATATCTGGAATAAACACAAAATAACCTGCTGAAGCATATTCTGTAGGATGAATGACAGAAGCCGTTGGTCTAGGTGCATAGTGTGTGTGAATATCATCGGAGTGCAATTCGTAATAGTAAACCAACAACGGATATGATTTTGTTGAATCGTAATTTTCAGGTTTGTAAATCAATCCTTCGAGTGGAATGCCTTTGTAACTTGTCCAGTTAATTTGTTCTACTGTTGACCAATTGTATAATCCTTGTTGGGGATTTGTTGAAGCTATTTTAAGTGGATTTTTACCAGCTGTAATAACATAAGCATCGGGATATGCATCATTTGATTGTTTTTGATAAATCAAAGACGCGCCATTTTTTGCTCTTTTTAAACTTAAAAATTCCATAGCAGCGGCATCAAGAACTGTTCCTTTTGGCGCAAATAAATTTCCAGATAATTGATATACTGTTGAATAACGTGTTTTTACATGTGTTTGTGTTAACAAGCAATTTTCCGCATTTAAATACAACGAATCGCGCGTTAGGTGTGTCAACGAATAACGGTAATTTGTGTCGTTTTGTGCTTGCAGTTGACTTAACATACTGACAGCTTTTTTGGTGCTAACATCTACAATGATGATGTCTTTTTCAGCTTGTAACAACAATCCTTTTTCATCAGTTGTCCATCCGATGATACCTAATGTAGCTGGTAGTTCTGGCGTTCCATTTCCATCAACTAAGAAATTTGCTTTCACTCCACATGTGATACAATTGTTTGTACCTCTCGTTAAATCTAATAGAAAATAGGCGTTTTTTTGTTCATCCCAATAAGTGAAAAAGTTACCACTTGGCGATAAACTTGTTTCAAAATAGGTTTTGTTCCGTAAGGGCAATAAGTCACCTGTTGCTAGTTCTAAGCGGTAGTAATTAGCAGGGCGTGGTGATTGCCATGTTTCAAATTGATACATTTCATCGCAGCTAGCAAGCACATATTTTTCAGTACTTGTAGGATCGATATCCATGGAGAGGGAATCTCTTCCTAATTGTGTTTTTGTTCCTGTTGACAGGTTATATGAATATTGATTCACTTGAGCTAAATCGCGCTTTAATTCAACTAATTGCTGCGGTTGTAAGCGTTTGTCTTGCCAGTGCCAAATGTCTAATTTGTATTTTTCACTTTCTAATAGCGTGTCTTTTACAGGTTTCTCAAGTTTGTTCCAACTACCAAATAAAATAGCTGCATCACCAGCATGAAAACGTGGTTTGTATTGACTTGAAAGTACGCGATTCGTTTCAAAAAGTTGAGCTGTATCAATTAATTTCGAGAAATTTCCTTTTTCCCACAACCATAAATTCCATCGTTTGTATTCGCTGGTGTCTGTAGCATATAAACCAGTGATTTTAAAAGCGTTTTCTGAAAAATTTATTCCTGTAATTTCTGTGTAACGACGTTGACTTTTCCACTCTGACTTTCCAGGTTCAATTACAATTAAACGAACGGAATCTTTTTTCAACTTTTGATGTTCCAACAACACCAAGCCTTGCCCATTTTTAGCAACTTCAAATCCTGTAATATTTTTATAACATACTTTTTTCGTGCCAGGCTGCCAAATTGTTGTCAATTTCCCATCAGATTTCCACGCTCCGTTTTTAGCTATTAATTTCTTTTCCTTTCGCTTTTCTTTTTTGGATAAATAATTTGCAGGCCATTCGTTTGTATGGGAGGAGTATACAAGTAAATCACTCTCCGTTGCCAGTTTGAATTCTTTTAATTTCGGAAATTTCACCAACGAATCTTTTTCATAGAAATAAATCCCCAAACTATCCTTCGGCCATTTTTCTTTTGGAATTTTAGCTAATTCGACCTTCCTTATGGTGTCGTAGCCAGCTTGAATGCGAAAAACGATAAAATTTGATTTTCCAGCAAACTGCGCGTCAATTCCTCTGGCAATGGAATCCTTTTTTCCTGTTTCGTTATTCACAACATACAAAAAACCATCTCCTTGCATCGGACGAATGGTGTAAGCTGCATATTTTCCATCTGCTGATAGTTGAATTTCGCCAATTCGTTTCCATAACGGATAAGCAGTGTGGTCAATGACTTTCTTTTGAGCTAACAAATTGAAAGACAATATAATAAATGAATAAGCGATAATAATCGTAGATAATTTCATATTAGCAGATTTTCAACAAAGGTTTAAATATAGGGACTTAATTTGTAGATTTACTAAAAATCAAAAGTTAGGCAACCAATGAATACATGTATCAAAGTCGTTTTTATCCTATTATTCTGTACATCACCTCTTTTTGGAAAAAACAAAATAGATGGTGTTTGGCACGCTTCATTTACTGTCATGGGACAAGCCATGTTGCTCGATTTAACAGTAAAATCTGGTGGAAAAGAAGTTGCAATTAGCAATCCTGAAATGGAGGTAGCTCCACAAATACCAGGCGGAAATGTTGTGTTTAAAAAAAACAAATTGTCATTTAATGTCGCGTTTATTGGCCTAGAATTTAAAGGTACTTTTTTTCCGAAAGGGGATTCTATCGTTGGTGTAATGAACCAATCAGGGATAACTTGGGATGTTAAGTTTTTTCGCACCATTCAGAAGAAAAACAAAGTAAACCGACCGCAAACACCCAAGGAACCATTCCCTTATGAGACCCAAGAAGTGTCCTTCCAAAACCCGAAAGATAACGTGCAAATTTTTGGGACTTTCACCTATCCCATCAATAAAAATAGTAATTATCCAATTGTTTTTTTAGCTTCAGGTTCGGGGCCTCAAGATAGAAATTGCACCATTCTTGGTCACCAATCTTTTTTGTTGATTGCAGATCAATTTGCTCGAGCAGGAATAGCAACTTTTCGCTTTGATGACCGTGGTGCAGGAGAATCAAAAGCAAATTTTTCGTTAGCTGCTTTGTCTGATTTTGTAAGTGATTTAACTACAAGCATTAATTATTTTGCCCAAGATGAACAATTAAAAGGGCATCCTTTTGGATTATTAGGACATTCTGAAGGTGGAATGCATATCATGGAAGCATATAAGCAAACAAAAGAACAAATTGATTTTTTGGTTTTTATGGCGGCATGTGGTGTTTCAGGTAAAGATGTGCTTGTTCAGCAACAATATGAAATGCCCTTAGCAGAAGGTTTAAACGAAGAAATTGCATTGTGGAATAAAACATTATTTCAAGGCTTATCAGAACGTGTTTTGGCAGAATCGGATTTGGTGAAATGTGCGTTTAACATAGAAGCATTCTTAAAAGAAATGTATGCAAAAGCGCCGAAAGGAGCCATATCGGAGGCAATGAATGAAGAAACATTTGTAGCAAATAATGCTGCATTTTTAAACAATCAATGGGGCAGACAATTTTTAGCATTTAATCCAACAGAATATTTAAAAACTATTGAAGTACCGTTAATTGCTCTTTTCGGCAGTAAGGATATTCAAGTAAATCCAATCATCAATAGTGAAGCATTTAGAAGTGCGCTATCCTCTAGTCAATTAAAGCGAGCTCAAATAACGGTTCTTCCGCAATTAAACCATTTATTTCAGCAATGTAATACCTGTAATTTTAAAGAATATGGTGATTTAGAAGAGACAATGTCTCCACTTGTTTTTGAACAATTGATACCTTTTATATTGAAACAATGAAACTACTCAGCTTCCTTTTATTTTTCTTTTCTTTTGTGTCCTTTGGACAACAAAGTCGTATTTTCCCGCAGCCTAATCAGTTAACTGAAACAGCAGAAGCATTTTTATTTGATGGATCGTTAACAATTCAAAACAACTCTGATTTTATTGCTGTTGTGCCCTACCTTCAACAATTGTTTGCTCATGACAACAGCATTTCTTTAACACCAGCGGCAACTAATTATTCGGTCTCTTTACACAATAACAATCAATTGAAAAGTGAAGCATATCAGTTAACGGTTTCATCCACTGGAATTACCATTGCGTATGCGGATAAAAATGGCTTGTTGTATGCGTTTCAAAGTTTGAATCAATGGATAACAAACAAACAAAAAATTCAAGGTGTAATCATCAGCGATTCTCCCCGTTTTTCCTACCGAGGAACACATTTGGATTGTGCCCGACATTATTATTCAATTCAAGAATTGAAACAATTTATTGATGAACAGGCACGGTTGAAATTCAATCGTTTTCACTGGCACTTAACAGACGACCAAGGTTGGCGACTTGAAATCAAACAATTCCCTAAATTGACTGCAATTGGTGCTTGGCGTGATAGTACAATTGTTGGGCATTACAGCGCCTTTCCTAGAGTTTATGAAAAAAAGCGTTACGGAGGTTTTTATACACAAGAAGAAGCGAGAGAATTGGTTCGATATGCTGCAATGCGTGGAATTACTATTGTTCCTGAAATCGAATTACCAGGTCATGCGCGTGCCGCATTAGCAGCCTATCCAAATTTAGGGTGTACTGGTCAACAATTACCTGTTCCAGGATTGTGGGGCGTTTTTGACGATGTTTTTTGTCCAACTGATGAAACTATTGACTTCTTGAAAAAAGTATTGGATGAGGTAGTGGCTATTTTTCCTTCAGAAACAATTCATATCGGAGGGGATGAAGTGCCTAAAACCCGCTGGAATAATTGTGAAAAATGTAAACACCAACGTGAAGTACATGGATTAAAAGACGCCCACGAGTTACAAAGCTATGTCATCAGTCAAATGGAACAACACCTGCGTTTGAAAGGTAGAAAAATCATTGGCTGGGATGAAATTTTGGAAGGAGGATTGGCGGAAAATGCCCAAGTGATGTCCTGGAGAGGTGTTGACGGAGGAATTGCAGCTGCTAAGACAAAACATCATGTTGTAATGAGTCCGGTTTCACACTGTTATTTTGATTATTATCAAAGCAGTCACGCCGATGAACCCTTGGCAATTGGCGGCTTATTGACCTTAGAAAAAGTGTACAGTTACGAACCAATTCCAAAAGAACTTTCCCCCGATGAGGCAGCTTTTATTTTAGGTGCTCAAGCCAATATTTGGACCGAATATTTACCCGAATTCAAAGATGTATTGTACAATACTTTTCCACGATTGATTGCGATGGCAGAAGTTAATTGGACAATGGAGAAGCCAAGTTACGAACGATTTGTCGAAGCAATGAATCGGTCATATTTACCTCAATTAAAACAACGGGGAATCAATTATTCCTTGGCTTTTTTAGATCCGAACTTATCACTTACAGCTGTTCCAAATGGATTTGAACTTAGTGCAAATGTTCCTTTAACAGGTGTCGTTTTAAAATATGGCGACCAAGCTTTTGAACAACTGCCATTAGAGCGCACTGCTTCAAAAATAAATCGTATTTTTCCAATCACTACATGGTACCAAGGAAGCGCAATCCGCACGGCTAATTTTAGTTATTGGACACACCTAGCAACAGGAAGAAAAGTGACTTTTCAAACACCACCAGATGAAAAATACAATTATCGCGGGGAGTTGGCATTAACGGATGGAGTTGTTGGTGGAACACCTTGGCGTGGTGACCAATGGCTTGGTTTCTTGAACGATACCGTTGTTTTTACCTTGGATTTGGAAGCAGTTACTGAGTTTAAGCAACTCGAAATGGGCATGTTAAACGAACCAAATTCATGGATTTACCGTCCGAAATCTGTTCAAGTTGAAATAAGTAATGATGGAAAAAACTTCAAGCAGTATTCGAACACTCAACAAACAACAGATAAGCTGACTGTAACAAAAACAAAGTCTGCACGTTACCTACGTTTTACCCTTATCAATTTACCGCTAATTCCAGAAGGAGATCCGGGTGCTGGTTATGTGCCGTGGACATTTGTGGACGAACTAATTTTGACCCGATGAAATTAGAAATGTGTGTTGGTTCACTAGAAGCCGCTCGTATGGCAAGTGAATACAAAGTTGACCGGATCGAAACATGTATTGCATTGGAACAAGGTGGGCTGACGCCTACTAAAAGCATGGTTTCTTGGATTCACAATACATTTCAATTGGAACAGCATGTATTAATTCGTCAACGAGCCGGTGGATTTTGTTACGATTACGATGAATTGTTGATTATGCGCGACCAAATAAGCGCCATGCGTGAAATTGGAGTAGCTGGTGTAGTTATTGGCGCATTAACTCCCGAACATGAACTTGATGTAGACACGCTTGAAACTTGGAAACGTGCAGCAGGAAATTTGGACCTCACCTTTCACCGTGCATTTGATGATGTAAAAGATTGGAAAAAAGGGATTGATCAATTGGTGAAAATGGGTTTTAAACGCATTTTATCGAGTGGACAACAACCAACTGTTTCTGATGGACTAGACCGTTTATCAGAAATGGTAACTTATGCGGCAGGACGCATTGAGATAATGGCAGGAGGAGGCGTCACTAACAGCTTATTATCTGCTTTAAAAAATACAGGTGTCAATGCAATTCATTTTTCTGGAACAAGCACAACAATTGTAGATAAGGGAAGTCTTTTTTCGACTACATTGCTCCTTCCAAACGAAGAAAAAACGCGCGCGATTATTCATTCATTTCATCAAATGAACGCGGTTTAGTCAGCTACTGTTTTTAATACATCTCTCACAAAAACATCAATTGGAATTGCGCTATCAATTCCTAATTTAACGCGAATGTTCTTGCGTGTATATTCAATTGCTTTTTCTGTTTTATTCAACAATATTCCAATTTCTTTACTCGAATAACTATTCATAATGAGCGAAAGTACAGTAAGTTCTTTATCAGACAGTTTGTCTTTAAACAGGTTGTTTATTCGTAATTTCTCAAAGGAATAGGCCTCTTTTTGAGAAGCAATAATAGCAAGTTCTGTATAGTTATTGAAAAAGAGATCAACGTCTAATTTTGCTCGTTTTAATTCCGCAGCATCCTCTGGTGAAGTGTTTTTCAATTTGTTATTATTGAAATATGCTTCAATTTGTTTTCGGAGGATAGCAATTTTCCCAACTGTTTTTAAAATTTCTTCCATGCGCAATTCTTGATTTTTTAGTTTTTGCTGTAAACTAAATTGCATTTCATGAGATGTTTCTAAATTCTTTGATATTTCAACGATAACATTCGTTTTTGTTTTCTCTTTTCGTTGAAAATAGCTATATAGGTATAAACCTAAAACAAACAAAAACAACGATGAAATGATCAGAAAAAAATTAAGATACTGTTGGTTTTTAATTTTTAGTTGATTGATTTTTGTTAAATTTTTGAGTTTATCATTTTCTATTTTTAAAGATGTTTTTTCTGTTAATACTTGATAATCTTTCAATGCAGTTGTAGCATTTTCAGATCTTTTTTTATCCGAAAGCAACATTTTCATAGCTATTGCTTCAGCGTAGCCCTTATAATTCTTGCTTTGTAGTTCAACTTTGCTCAATAAATCATAAAATGCAATTTCACTAGAAATATCGTGAACAGAAAATGCTTCTTTTTTTAATGAAAAAAGTGTTTTTTGATTTCCAATAATTGATTTATTTACTAATAAATTTGCTTCTTGTAAAAGTATTTTAGTATAAACATATTCGTTATGATAAACAGGTATTTTCCGAGCAAGCAATTTTTTTAGGCGAGACCTATTTTTAAATTGGCAGAAAAATTCTAATTCCAATTCATCAAGTGTAGTTTTATAAGTTTCAAGCGTTTTTACTAAAAATTCTGCAGATGAAATATGTTTGTTAAACGTAAGTTCATCATTTTTTATTCCAGCTATTTTTGCTAAGTTAATGTGTACTAAAAAAGAAATGGTTGGCGAAAATTCCCGATCAACTTTATTGAAAATAATTTCCGCTGAAGCCAAATCGTCTAGTTCCATAAATGCAACCCCAATATTTAGGTAGTTCACCCAATAATTTTGATCTTTATCTCCAATTGCTTCCATCGCTTTTCGTGCGGAAATAAAATAGTTGATAGCGGATTTCAAATAGCCTTTTCGTAAAAAAATGACGCCAATATTACTGTTGATTCCCGAGATATTTTTGTATTCATTTGCACATTTTTTATTTTCAAGTGCTTTTTCATACCATGTTAAAGCATTATCAAATTGAGAAATCATGAAATAATAATTCCCTAAATCGTAATACACATCAAACTCTTGATTACAATCATTGTTTGCTCGAGTTAAGGAGATTACTTTTTTATAAAGTGGGATTGCGTCTTTTACATTGTTGTCAATCTTTAAGGTGTGCTTTGCTTTTTTTAATAATACAGTAATTGCTTGACGCGTGTTACTTTTTTTCTCTTTGTTTTCATTTACATTGGCTTGCGAACAATTGGTTAATATTGACAACAAGCAAATGGAAACGATAAGACGCGTTACTAATTTTGGCATCATAGATTTTTCATTATGTGGTAAATTTACAATGTAATTTTGCATAATATTATAAATAATTAAAATTACGTTACTTTTCACAATTCAAATCCTATTACTGTTTTTTCCAAATACATTTTATCGTTTTGAGTAGTTACAAAGATTATTTTTAATACAGCATTCTATTCAGACAATTCAATTTTAAGAATTCCTTAATTTAGATAACATGTCATGCAATAAATTTTAAAATGTAACATGAATAAAATCGTTGTTAAATTAAATGTCAGTCAATATTAAAACACCAGGTCTAATAATATTGGAAGTTTGTAACATTAATTACAGTTTATCTAAAAAAGACTGTTTAAATTTGACAAATATTAAATGCATCAATTATGAAAATAGAACAAATTTATACGGGCTGTCTAGCACAAGGAGCATATTATGTTACAAGTAATAATGAGGCATTTATTATTGACCCGTTACGAGAAATAAATCCTTATTTGGAGCGCATTAAAAATGATGGTGTTCAATTAAAATACATTTTTGAAACGCATTTTCATGCTGATTTTGTTTCTGGACATTTGGATTTAAGTCAAGCTACAGGAGCAACAATCGTATATGGTCCTACCGCAAAACCAAGTTTTGAAGCGCTCATTGCAACCGATGGTCAACTTTTCCAAATTGGAGATATAACTATAAAAGCATTACACACTCCTGGACATACGATGGAAAGTACCACTTACTTACTAATCGATAAAAACGGGAAAGAAACAGCACTATTTTCAGGGGACACCTTGTTTTTAGGCGACGTTGGTCGTCCTGATTTAGCACAAAAAGCTGCTGATATGACGCAAGATCAATTAGCAGGGTTATTGTACGATAGCTTAATGACTAAAATCATGCCTCTGGCAGATGACATTACTGTTTATCCTGCTCATGGCGCTGGTTCTGCTTGCGGTAAAAACATGATGAAGGAAACGGTTGATTCGCTTGGCAATCAAAAAAAGATGAATTACGCGTTGAATCAACCAAACAAAGAAGCTTTTATTGAAGCGGTAACAGATGGTTTATTAGCGCCCCCTCCGTATTTTGGATTCAATGTCGCTATGAATAAAATGGGGTATGACAACTTTGAAAAAGTAAAAGAAAGAGCAATGAACCCTTTGTCTAGCTCTCAATTTGAAGAATTAGCAACTGCAACAAATGCGCTCATCTTGGATACACGAAACAGTGATTTATTCAAAGACGGTTTCATACCTCAATCCATCAATATTGGCATCAAAGGTGATTTTGCTCCTTGGGTCGGCGCTTTAATCGGCGATGTCAAACAAGAAATCATGTTAGTTACTGATTCTGGGATGGAAGAAGAAGTAATTACCCGTTTGAGTAGAGTGGGTTTTGACCATGTTTTGGGATATTTAGCAGGTGGTTTTGACGCGTGGAAAAACGATGGAAAACAAGTTGATACAATTGATCGAATTACAGCTTCAACATTTGCGGAGCGATTTGAGTTAGAAAATTCAGTTGTCATTGATGTGCGAAAAGAAACGGAATATGCTGCTGAGCATGTTGCAGAGGCATACAGCAAACCACTAGCGGCAATCAATAATTGGATAAATGATATAGATCCAACTCAACACTTTTTTCTTCATTGCGCTGGAGGATATCGCAGTATGATTGCTGCAAGTATTTTACAAGCAAGAGGCATTCGAAATTTCACTGAAATAGCAGGAGGTTTTAATGCAATCGCTCAAACAGCAATCCCAGTAACAGATTTTATTTGTCAAAGCAAAGTGTTTTAAAATACTTAGAAATCAGGAATGAAATATAACCCAGCAACTAGCTGGGTTTTTTATTGAACATATTCACATAATTGTAGATAAATTATGAATCAAGATTTTTGGAATGAACGCTACAGCGAAATAGACTTTGCATACGGTAAACAAGCGAACGATTTTGTTGTTGCTCAAGCGTTTCAGCCGGCACGTAAAATTCTCTGTTTGGCAGAGGGAGAAGGAAGAAATGCTGTTTATTTAGCGCAACAGGGGCACGATGTAACATGTATCGATTATTCGGAAGCAGGTATTGCGAAAATGAATCATTTGGCAAACGAAAAATGTGTTGAAATAACTACTATTTGCGCTGATTTGGCAGAAGTTACCCTTGCAGAAAATGAATGGGATGCAATAGTAATTATATTCGGTCATTTTCCGCCTGCTATTCGTCAGCACGTTCATCCACAACTTTACAAAGCGCTAAAACCAGGTGGTAGATTAATCTTGGAAGCTTATCGAAAAGCTCAAATCGACTACAAAACTGGCGGACCAATGAACCCAAGTATGCTCTATTCCAAAGAAGAATTAGCAACTGATTTTCAAGCGTTTTCTACCATTGCTATTGAAGAAACGGTACGAGAAGTCAATGAAGGTGCCTTTCACCACGGTCAAGCGGCAGTCGTTCAAGTGATTGGGCAGAAGTAATTGATTTATTTCTTGGTAAAACGTCCTGTTTCAACGGTATGTTTCGCGCGCCTTAAACTTTTTCGTAGTTTTAGTGTTATACTACAAACACTCATCACATGCGAAAACCGGGTTATGTATTTACTCCTTATGAAGCGCCTAATCAAACGCCGTTTGAGTATTTATTCGACATATTTAGTGAATTAGTCACGCATACATCAGGTGATGTCGACGAAGCGTTGGATTGGTTAAATGTATTGGACAAAGAATACAAACTTACCTCCGATGAGTATACCATGGAAGATTTCATCGAAGACCTCAAGAAAAAAGGTTATTTGCGCGAAGAAATCCAACCAGATGGAAAAGGACAATTGTCCATAACAGCAAAAACTGAACGGGTCATTCGCAAAAATGCAATGGACCAAATTTTCGGTAATATCCGTAAAAGTGGTGCAGGTAATCACAAATCCAAAAAAAGCGGTGTCGGAGATGAAGCAACGGGTGAATTTCGCGCGTTTCAATTTGGTGATTCCTTCGAAAACATCGCTGTTACTGAAAGTTTGAAGAATGCACAAATAAATAATGGCATTGGCGAATTTCGATTGACGGAACAAGACTTAGTGATCGAAGACACCCACCACAAATCGCAAATGAGCACCGTGCTGATGATTGACATTAGTCACAGCATGATTTTGTACGGTGAAGACCGCATCACGCCAGCTAAAAAAGTTGCCATGGCTCTTGCCGAATTAATCACTACCAGTTATCCCAAAGACACCTTGGACGTGATTGTGTTTGGTAACGACGCGTGGCCAATAAAAATCAAAGACTTACCTTATTTAAACGTAGGTCCATACCACACCAATACAGTTGCAGGACTTGAATTGGCAATGGACATTCTCCGAAGAAAACGAAACACCAACAAACAGATTTTCATGATTACTGACGGGAAGCCAAGTTGTTTGCGTTTGCCAGATGGTCAATACTATAAAAACAGTAATGGATTTGATCAAATGATCGTTGAAAAATGCTACAACATGGCTGCGCAAGCACGAAAAATGCACATTCCAATAACGACCTTTATGATTGCACAAGATCCTTATTTACAGTCTTTTGTAGAACAATTTACACAATCGAACAAAGGAAAAGCTTTTTACACAGGCTTAAAAGGCTTGGGAGAAATGATTTTTCACGATTACGAAACGAATAGAAAAAAACGAATTAACTAAACAGATGAACAATAGTACGACATTTGGCGCTTTGAAAGCGTCAGGATACCAATCAAAAAGTATAAAAACCGAATTGAGAGACAATTTGATTGCAGCACTTCAATCGGGAAAAGAAACGTTTCCAGGAATGCACGGATACGAACAAACGGTTATTCCACAATTGGAACGGGCTATTTTGTCGAAACACAATATCAACCTATTGGGATTGCGCGGACAAGGGAAAACGCGGATTGCTCGTTTAATGGTAAACCTTTTGGACGAGTACATTCCATATGTTTCAGGAAGTGAAATGAACGACGACCCTTTTCACCCAATTAGTCGTTACGCAAAAGATTTATTAGCAGAAAAAGGTGATGATACGCCAATTTCTTGGTTGCATCGTTCTGAAAGGTTCTTTGAAAAATTGGCGACACCCGATGTAACAATTGCAGATTTAATTGGCGACATCGATCCTATAAAAGCATCCAATTTGAAATTGAGTTACGCTGACGAACGTGTCATTCATTTTGGTATGATACCACGCGCAAATCGTTGTTTGTTTGTCATCAACGAATTACCCGATTTGCAAGCACGTATTCAAGTTGCACTCTTTAATATTCTTGAAGAAGGCGATGTGCAAATTCGCGGGTTTAAATTGCGTTTACCCATGGATGTTCAGTTTGTCTTTACTGCAAATCCAGAGGACTATACCAATCGTGGAAGCATAGTTACTCCATTAAAAGATAGAATTGGTTCTCAAATTTTGACGCATTATTCAGCAGATATTGCAACAGCCAAAAAAATAACCAAACAAGAATCTGAAAAAATGGATAGCCGATCGTGTACGGTTCATGTTCCTGAATTGGCACGAGATATTTTGGAACAAATAGCATTCGAAGCACGTGAAAGCGAATACATTGATCACAAAAGCGGAGTAAGTGCACGCATGAGCATAACGGCTTACGAGAATCTAATAAGTACTGCTGAACGTCGCGCCTTGTTGACCAATGAAACGGAAACAACAGTTCGTTACAGCGATTTAATCGGTATGATTCCTTCGCTAACTGGAAAAATGGAATTGGTATACGAAGGAGAACAAGAAGGAACCGCTTTTGTGGCGAATCATTTAATAAGTGAAGCAACAAAAACGCTTTTCCTTCAGTATTTCCCGAAAATTGAGAAGCTAAAAAAACAAGATCAAGAAACTCCTTACGATGCCGTTTTGAATTGGTTCATCACAGCAGATGCTTTCGAATTACCTGATGAAGCTGATGAAACCACGTACACTTCAGCTTTGCTCTCAATCACGCCATTGGTTCAATTACTGAAAAAATACCAATCAAATGTAGCTACTGCTGATATTCCGTTTTTGTTGGAATTTATTCTTTGGTCCTTGGTTGAATTGAAGCAATTATCGAAGAAACGCACAGCAGATGGGTTGTCTTTTAATGATGCATTTGATCATTTGTTAAAAGGATTTTGATAGAGAGCGAAAAAAAGGTGAAGAAAACAAAAAACCCGGCACTTTAGTGCTGGGTTTTTTTTGTGACTTTGGAGGTTAAAAACTTAAAAACAGTGTTCAATCCCTTTCTTCTTTAAAATTGGCATCAAGATTTTAAAATGAAATAGACCATCTCTGAAACAAGCTTTTCGCATGCCCCATTTTTGTAGGCTATTTTTCAATTTTTTCCTTGCAGATGCACAATTTCCCAAAAGGTTTACAGTTCCTATTTTATACTCAATTTCCCTGGTACAAAGGGAATTAATTTTCCGTGTTCTTAATAAAATTAGCGTTGTAATAGTGATTGTTTGATTTGATTAATAACTGATAACTTCCATCTTCTAAGAACGAAATATCAACTTGCCCAACCGCACTTTTATCTTGTTTATAAACTACTTGTCCGATGTTGTTGATAATCCGAATATCAACTAATTCATCAATTTTAGTCAACGTGTATTTCAGTATATTAGTTGTTGGATTTGGATAAACCATTATACGATTAGTCAATACAAGATTTTCGTTCAACCCAACATATTCAGGTGGTACAACAATAAATTGCCCCATCATACCTGCATCTTCATGCATTAAAATATGGCAATGGTACATGAAAGGAATTACTGAATCAGCGAAATCTTCGAATTTCGTTACAAACAAAACCGAATCACCGGTTGGAATGAACACAACATCTTTTCTACCTCTTTCTCCTTGATGCGGTATACTACCATTTCTATCAAATAAATAGAATTGAACGTCATGAATATGAAAGGGATGTCCAACCATTGTTTCATTTACCAATTTCCAAACCTCGATATTATTGATTGGGATAACTAAATCAATTCGATCCATGTTAAATGAACTATCATTAAAATAAAATGGCCCATCCATTACCATCATACTATCTGCTGTGAACCGAATAGTTCGTGTGATATCTGCAGTTGTTGGATCATAAGGTAAATTATTTTCAAGCATTGTTGGAATGAAGGTAATTGCATCAGTCGTTTGTGCAATAACATTAATTTGCAAGATATTAAAATCAATTCCATTCAATGGACTGTCCATAGGAGGACTTCCAGGAGGCATTGGCATAGTTGGCCCTCCTTGAACGCCCATTGGTAGCTCACTAGCGTAACTCATAAGGTACAGTGTTTGACCTTGTAGACCTGTTAAATTTACAACAATTTCAGCTCTTTCTCCAGGTGCTAAACGAACTCTTGTTGTATCAAAAGGTAGATTGAGCAACCCCCCATCCGATGCAATTTGTTTAAATGGGAAATTATTAGAAAGTCCAAAATTAAATGCTCTTTCACCAGATCCGTTCAAAATACGTAAACGAATCATTTGAGCAGGAAAATTTCCATAAACCGAATAACCATTATTTGCTCGTGCACCATTTACCATTATTGTACTATCCTGCATTCCTAAAGGCATCGCTTGATTGTTTACATCGTATTGCTGACTTTGAACTACTAAAGGGAAATCATCAACACCGTATTTTCTTGGTAGAGACAATGATGCTTCATTTGGATCGCGAACAATGATAAAGCCAGCAGCACCTTTTATGGCTTGTAATGCTGTTTTCCTGTGTAGGTGAGGGTGATACCAATAAGTTGCCGCCTTGTCCATCACCGTAAATTGAGGATTCCAAGTATCCCCAGCCATGATTTCAGTATGAGGTCCACCATCCCAAATGGAAGGTAAATGAATACCATGCCAATGTACAGTTGTTGTATCATTGATATCATTGGTCACAGTAATATTCATGTTTTGGCCTTGATCAAAAATTAGCGTTGGTCCTAAATACTTAAATTGGTTGTAGGCATAAGTGTATGTTTTACTTCCAGTTGGAAAAAATTGAACACTATCCTTATGCATCGTTAATGAAATATTCGGTCCCATCAACGTATCGGGAACAACTAATTGAGTCTGGGCTTTTGTACTCAAACACAAAAGCGCCAGACTGATTGATACTATCGTCTTCATAAACATGTAAATTGGGTATTCTCTAGTTGATTACGACCGGGAAAGTCGAAAATTTTCCTTCTGAAGTGATTCGAACAAGGTAACTACCTTTCGCTAAACCAATAGTTGGTATCGTTAATTTGTTTAGACCCTCCTTAATAGCTTCATTTTTGTAAAAAAGCACATCACCTACACCATTTACTAACTCAAATGCAATAACTTTTGATTGCTTAGATTGAAGATTTACACTAAAATTTTCAGTTGTAGGATTTGGATAGATCGCAACATCAGCAAAAATGTTTAAAGCATTTAAACCTGCAACATTTCCAGTAAAAGATAAATTATCAACCCATAAGTAGTCTTGATTAGTTGGATTATTCCCACTCGCTTTTAACACGATGATACATGAATCAGGTGCTTGCGTATCAGTATAAACAAATGGAATAGAGAAGTTTGCCCAACTCATTGCCATTCCAGTCAAATTTTTATTTGCAGTAGCAACAATTATACGAGCATTTGTTGTAGCATCCCATCGTGTAAGCTGAACATTTAATGAGCCTTGGCTAGATCCATAAATCATGTGTTGCCATTTTCCTGTAAACGCAGATGGTTGTTGATTAAATGCAAATCCAGAAACGGGTTGTTGGGTTGTTGGATTAATAACACCGCTCACTGCAATACCATTAACAACAGTAGCTCCAACTGTTTTAGATGTTAATTTCAAATAAGACATCCCTGGACTACCGGGTGTTCCTTTTTGCGCTGTATAAACACCTTCAGCAGTTGTTAAATCATTAAGTGTTGCCCACCCAAAAGGATTTTCATAAGTACCCATATTTATCCAAGTTTCGAAACCAGAATTTGGGATTTGGGCATGTAAAGAACATGTAATTGAAACAAAAGCAATTACAGATAATATTGACTTTTTCATAATAAAATATTTAATATCGACTTTAATAAAGAATAATTTAAACACTATAATTAGTGCGTTGTATTCCAGTAGGATTTCTCCCGAAATATCAATAAATCAAATTATTAAAGTTCTATTTTTTATGAAAACGGATGTCTTTATATGTAAAGGTGGAGGGTCATAAATTTTAGATAAAACTTTCTTAAACGTGAAACTGGTGTTTGTTTGAAAAAGAAATGAGTTAATAGGTTCAATTATAGCAATTACTTGCTGAAAATCGTGCGCTTCAGGACTTTGTATTTGTGTTTCTTTTAACTTAAAAAAAGTTGTTTTATTATGACAACATCCGTTTGATTGCTTTTCACTCTTACAACAACTTTTAGGGGTGAATAATGATATACTTTTTAGTTTACCGCAACAATAATGAGAAGTAATCGAAAAGCCACAAATAGTTACTGAATAAACCAATGTGAAACATACTAAAACGAAGGTTTTGAAAAAACTCATCATATTCAAATGTAATAAAAAAAATTGTGTTGACAAAATAAAAGTAGACTTATGATTTTAGTTCTTGCAACTTGATTATATACATGAAAACTAGCAACTTATATTATTTGTTAAATCAATCAATAATTAAAAAAGAGGTAAGCAAAATGAAAATGAAGAAAACTTTAATGTGAATACAAGAGTGACTTTCTTTCTCTCATTTTTCTCACCCCGCAACAAAAATGAGATTAAAATATTCATATGAGACGGAGTAAGTTTCCAATTAATTTAGTGTTTGCTAAATAGAGCACCCAAACTGCTTGCGCAGTTGTCGTCTTTTTTGTTTTATCCGCAATTCAAAATAAATTTTATTTGCTCCTAAAAACAAAAAACCCGGCACTTTCGTGCTGGGTTCCTTTTGTGACCCTGGAGGGATTCTAACCCCCAACCGCTGGAGCCGAAATCCAGTGCGCTATACAGTTGCGCCACAGAGCCGTTTTTGGCGAGTGGTGCAAAAATCCTTTTTGAAGGTTGCGCCACAGAGCCGTTTTTGGCGAGTGGTGCAAAAATCCTTTTTCAAGGTTGCTCCGCCCTATCAATTTCATGTTTTGGTAAAAAATCCGCAACAATTCGTGCAAATTTACTTGTTTTTTCAAGGAAGAATTCATTTTTTCCAATAATTTTGAAAGAAATCCGTTTACTAAAACAAATTCGGTATTATGCGTTTTGTTATCATTGCTTTTTTCATAGGAATAACTTATCAATTGAATGCACAAATTGGTACTGGTGAATGGCGTATGCATCACCCAACAACAAGTGCAATCGATTTAGCCATTGGAAATAATGTAGTCATGACTGCCCTTTCAGCTGGTATTCTCGAATACGATGAAACAGCAGGAGAAAATAAAGTGTACAACCGATTAAACGGATTATCTGATATCAATGTAACTTGTATTGTTTTTGAACCACTTAGCGCTTCATTTTTTGTTGGTTATGATAATGGTAATATTGATCAAATCCTTAAGAATGGAATAGTAATCAACATCCCTGGAGTTAAATTGGCACAAATTATTGGAAATAAACGAATCAATAAATTAACTACTCACAATGGATTGGTGTATGCTGCTACAGGATTTTCAGTTGTGGTGATTGATCCACACAAAAGTGAAATCAAAGATACGTATTATCCTACAGCTGTTCAAAAGAGTTTTAACGATGTAGCAATAATCAACGATACTATATTCGCTTTAACAGACAGTATATTGTACCGTAGTAATTTCGCTAACCCATTTTTGGCAGCACCAACACAATGGGCTGTTGATAATCGAATTAATCCAATAAGTTCTGCAAAATTAGGTGCTTTAGCAGTTTTAAATAACGAATTACTGATCTTGTACAAAAACGAAGTATATGGCTCTGATTCGATTTTAAAAATGACTGCACAAGGCACTACTATGATAATTGGAACTGTTTTCGATATGGAAATCGTAAACTTTTCTGTAATTGCTAATGATATTTATGTTTATTATAACGATGCATTTGCACAGTTTGACACAAATGAACAACTTATTTTTTCTGTAAATTCCTACAATGGTGTTGTTGCAGTTCCAAAAAAAGTATTTGCACGAGCTGCAGGGGGCTATTGGATTGCTGATGGAAAACAAGGTCTCGTGAAAGCAATCAATGCGGCATCTTTTAGTTTTGTGAATCAATCTGGGCCACCAAAAAACAGTTTCTTTTCACTCAATAGTTTGGACGATAAAGTTGTGGTAACTGGTGGATTGCTTGACCGTGTTCAGCTCACCTACAATGTTTCCGGTGCATATGTTTTTCAAGACGAAGATTGGACATTGTACGACCGTGAAAATCAAACCATGTGGAATGGCGCAAATGTTTGGGATATTGGAACAGCTGCAATTAATCCAAAAAATAAAAACCAGCTTGCATTGGCAGGATATTGTGTGGATGCCTTGAGTATTGTAACGGGTAATCAAGTTTCTGCGCTTTACAACGCTTCAAATTCAGCGTTGGAACCAACAACTTTGGGCAATGGATTTGTTTGTATTTCTAATATTGAATACGATAAAAAAGGTAATTTGTGGATAAGTAATTGTTATTCCAATAAACCATTAAAAGTGCTTTTGAAAGATGGAACGTGGCAAAGTATGGAGTCAGGTACTGAAACAAATGGTGCTTTTTCTTCTGAATTGGCCATTGATTACAATGGAAACAAATGGATGGGGATTTATGGGAAAGGATTATTGGGATACAACGACAATGAAACACCTGAAAATACAGCTGATGATATGTATAAATTGTTAAAGTCGGGTGAAGGATATGGAAATTTACCATCGGAAAACATAACAGCAATTGCAGTTGATTTTGATAATGAAATTTGGATAGGTACAGAAAATGGCTTTGTTGTATTGTATAATTCTAACGGTATTTTTAATTCAAATTACATCGATGCGTCTCGTATCTTGGTCAATTTTGAAGGCAATGTTGAAGAGTTGTTGAATGGAACAGCAATTACTGATATTGAAATTGATGGTGGTAACCGCAAATGGATTGCAACTGCAAACACAGGAATTTTCTTATTGTCAGCTGATGGACAAGATGTAATCAAACAATATACGAAGGAAAATAGTGCGTTGATTTCCAATGCAATCATGGACATGGAGTTCAACAGTAAAACAGGTGAACTTTTTGTTGTGACTGATTTAGGAATGGTTTCATTACGCACTGATGCATCAGCAGAAGATGCAACGTACGATGCTGTAACTGTTTTCCCCAATCCAGTTAAACCAGATTATACTGGACCAATTACAATTCAAGGCATACGTTACGATAGCGATGTGCGCATCACTGATGCTGCAGGGAGATTAGTTTATAAAACGACTTCAAATGGCGGAACAGCAACTTGGAATGGTAAAACAATAACTGGCACGCCCGTTGCGACGGGTGTATATTTTATTTGGACAGCAACAAATGAAAACTTATCATCAAAAGATAGAAAAGTTGGTAAAGTAGTGGTTGTTCGATGAAATTTCAAGATAGGGGAATTGTTTTATCCCGAGCGCCTTTTTCTGAAACAAGTTTAATTGTCACGCTTTTCACTGAGTTACACGGCGTTCAAACGTTTTTATTTCAAGGAGCTAAAAAGAAAAAAGGCTTGGTTTTATTCCCCTTAGCTACCGTTGACATAACTTATTACCGTCGTTCGGATAGTCAAATGGGTAAGCTAACTGAAATTGTATTAGCTGAATCACTGAATGAATTACCTTTTGATCCAGTAAAATCAAGTATTTGTTTCTTTATTGTTGAATTATTACAAAAAACACAACAACAAGGCAACAAAGAAATAGCGCTTTTCTATTTTGTTTGGCAAGAAGCTGTTTGGCTCAATCACACAAAGGAATTAACCAATTATCCATTATGGTTTTTAGCTGCCTATACGCGTTTTTGCGGAATCACGCCAGCTGTCGAACAACACTCACCAACCGTTTTTGATATCAAAGAGGGAAAACTCACTACAATTCGTCCCAATCATGTCGAATTTATTGAAGACAAGTCCATTTCTTGGTTTGAACCAATGTTGGATAACGATAAAATAAATTTTTTGGCGCTTGCTATTCCTAAAACTGATCGCAATGAGTTACTGGCTCATTGGTTAACGTATTATTCATTGCATTTGAATGGCATGCGCACACTAAAATCTATCGAAGTAATTCGAACGATCCTACATTAATTCAACGTAATTATTAGTTAAATAAAACAAAACTTTAAAACTATTTAATTAGTTTTTTAACTAATTAAAAGTAAATAACTTAAGTTGATTTTTAAATAAAAATGAGAAGAAATTATTTTGCTTTTTTATTGGCAATTATCACAGATTATTTTACAATTTCTTTACGCCATTTTACATAACCAATAACTGCGAATAGCGCGTACAATAAAAAGAGTAAACTACTTAGATACAACGTACGATTGAAATAAATGCCAACCATTGCCAAATCAATGACAATAAAATAAATCCAGTTTTCGAGTATTTTTTTCGTTATCATCCAAGTAGCTGAGACACTCAAAAAGAATAAAATGGCATCCAAATAAGGGAAAACTTGGTTGGTATAATTATCGAGTAAATAGCCTGAAATACCTCCTAAAATTCCACTTCCAAGGACAATAAACACATGAAATTTCCAGGATAATTGTTTGATGTGTTGTTGGTCGGATTTTGTTTTCCAATTGATCCACCCACTAATTGCCAGTAAAGCATACATACTATTCAATAGGGCATCAACATAAAGTAGGGTCGTGTAACTGATAATGACGTATGAAATGGAACTTACAAAAGCAAAAATCCAGCAACTTATTTGTTGTTTTCCCGCTAAAAAAACATACGTCAAACTTGTGGAAACGGCAAACCATTCTATTGGTTGTGTATTACGACAAGCATCTATTATAAGTGATATGTATTCAGCTAGTTGCACAACTAATCGTTTCGTTCAATATCATTCATGTTTTCCATTTTTTTGGTGTGCAAAAAGCCATTAATATCGTCAAAATGCGTTGTTACTTTTTTATTCCCAAATTCAAAAACTTTGGTCACCAAACCATCAAGGAAATCGCGGTCGTGAGAGACAAGAATCAAGGTGCCATCAAAGTTTTTCAATGCTTCTTTGATGATGTCTTTTGTTTTCATGTCGAGGTGATTGGTCGGCTCATCCAAGATCAACAAGTTAACGGGTTCTAATAAGAGTTTGATCATTGCTAAACGCGTCTTTTCTCCACCTGAAAGTACTTTCACTTTTTTAGTTGAATTATCACCGCCAAACATAAAAGCACCAAGTATATCTCTAATTTTTAAACGTGCGTCACCTTCAGCAATGCGATCAATCGTTTCGTAAACAGTCAACGATTCGTCCAATAAGGAGGCTTGATTTTGTGCAAAATAACCGATTTGGGTGTTGTGACCTAATTCCAAACTTCCTTCAAATTCAATTTCACCCATTAATGCTTTCACCATGGTCGATTTACCTTCACCATTTTTCCCCACAAATGCTACTTTCTCGCCACGCTCCAACGAAAAACTAGCGTTTTTAAACACGATATGTTCGTCGTAAGTTTTCGAAAGTTCATTGACAACTACTGGATATTTACCTGATCGCGGAGCAGGAGGGAAGCGCAAACGCAAGGCTGAATTATCGATTTCATCTACTTCAATTATTTCAAGTTTCTCGAGCATTTTTACCCGAGATTGAACCTGTAAGGTTTTGGAATAAGTTCCTTTAAATCGTTCAATAAACTCGGTTGTTTCGGCAATGAATTTTTGTTGTTCTTCGAATTGTTTTTGTTGTTGCGCTCTTCTGTCTTTGCGTAATTCGAGGTAATGCGAGTATTTTGCTTTGTAATCGTAAATGCGCCCCATCGTCACTTCAATAGTACGCGTTGTAATCGCATCGATAAATGCCCGGTCGTGTGAAATTACAACGACAGCTTTAGCGCTATTGATCAAAAAGTCCTCTAACCATTGAATGGATTCAATGTCCATGTGATTCGTTGGCTCATCCAATAAAATCAAATCGGGTTTTTGCAAAAGTATTTTCGCTAATTCAATGCGCATGCGCCATCCTCCACTAAATTCAGCAGTTGGTCGATTAAAATCTTCGCGCTCAAATCCCATTCCTTTGAGAACTTTTTCTACTTCACCATCGTAATTGATTTCTTCGATGGAGTAAAATTTTTCACTGATTTCGGAAACGCGTTCGATTAACTTGTAATATTCGTCAGATTCATAATCCGTTCGGACGGTTAATTCTTGGTTGATCGCTTCAATTTCGTCGCGCATTTTGAAGATACTTGAAAAAGCTTTGCTTGTTTCTTCAAAAACGGTACAATTATCTTCGGTCAATAAATGCTGTGGTAAGTACGCAATGACGTAATCTTTTGGTGCTGAAACAGATCCGGCTGAAGGTTTGTTAAAGCCTGCTAATATTTTCAGCAAGGTTGATTTACCAGCACCATTTTTACCCATGAGGGCAATTTTATCGTTCTCGTTGACGACAAAAGAAACATCACTGAAGAGGATTCTTCCGCCAAATTCAACTTTTAAAGCATCAATTGATATCATTTATTGCAAATAAGTTTGCAAAGGTACGTAATGATGCGCATTAAAAGAAAAGCGACTGCTTATTTGTAAACCAGTCGCCATGCTTAATTTTATATAATCAATAATACCAGCAGGTCAACAATAACAGATAAAGCAAGTGCATTTAATATCCATTTCATTGGAGCAACAGCTAAAAGTAAACTGAGGGTTAACATGGTTGGAATAATCACGACGATCATTGACCACGTTTCTTTTACAGCTCCAAGGTTCATGGTAACGCCTCCCAAACATCCAACAATTAGTAGTGCTATCGATATAACTCCAAATCTGTTTTCATCTGCCCATATTCCTAGGCTACCCCACATTCCAAAAGAAGTATTTTTTGTTTCCATTTTTATTGTTTTAGAAAACAAAAATCGTAGTAATGCAAAAAGTTTGAAATGACCCGAATCACCAAAAAAGATGATTTTCGTCTTGTTTTAACCAAAAAAAGCACGATTTCTCGTGCTTTTACTATTTTTTGAGGTGTTCTTAAACTAATGCAACAAACAATACATCGTTCGTTTTCATCACTTTTAACAACCCATTTTTCGTCAATGTTTTGATACTCGTATCCCATTGTTTGTTACTCATGGTAACTTTCTCTTTTAATGCAGCCAATTCCATCGATTGTTCTTTTTGAACGATGTCAAACAATTGTTGTTCGTTTTCATTCAAAACAACTTTTACTACTTTTTCTGGGCGCATTTGCGGGAAGAATAACACTTCTTGAATCGAAGGATTGTTTGTCAAGTACATGATAAGACGGTCCATACCAATTCCTAGTCCACTTGTTGGCGGCATTCCATATTCCAACGCACGCAAGAAGTCTTGATCAATAAACATTGCTTCGTCATCGCCTTTTTCTTGTAAACGTAATTGTTCTTCAAAACGTTCGCGTTGATCGATAGGGTCATTTAACTCGGAATATGCATTTGCGACTTCTTTACCGCAAACCATTAATTCGAATCGTTCTGTCAATTCAGGATTATCGCGGTGTGTTTTACACAAAGGCGACATTTCTTTTGGATAGTCTGTGATGAATGTCGGTTGGATGTAATTTCCTTCACATTTTTCACCAAAAATTTCATCAATGAGTTTTCCTTTCCCCATTGTTTCATCCACTTGGATACCCATTCCTAGTGCAGCAGCACGCAATTCGTCTTCCGATTTTCCATCGATATCAAATCCTGTAAAGTCAATGATTGATTGACGCATCGTTACGCGCTTGTATGGTGCTTTGAAGTTGATGTTGTGTGCACCAAAGGTTGCTTCAGTTGTGCCATTTACAGCCGTTGCACAATTTTCGAGCAAGCGTTCTGTAAAATCCATCATCCAGTTGTAATCTTTGTAGGAAACATAAATTTCCATCGCAGTAAATTCTGGATTGTGCGTTCTGTCCATTCCTTCGTTGCGGAAGTTTTTCGAAAACTCGTAAACACCATCAAAACCACCAACGATTAAGCGTTTTAAGTACAATTCATTCGCAATTCTCATGTACAATGGAATGTCCAAAGCATTGTGGTGCGTGATGAATGGTCGTGCAGAAGCACCACCTGGGATTGCTTGTAAAACAGGTGTTTCGACTTCCATGTATCCTGCGTCGTTGAAAAACTGACGCATGGCATTGAATAGTTTCGTGCGTTTGGTGAAAATATCTTTAACTTGCGGATTAACCACTAAATCAACGTATCGTTGACGGTAGCGCAATTCTGGATCGGTAAACGCATCGTGAATTTTTCCTTCCGCATCTGTTTTAGGAAGCGGTAACGGTTTTAAGGATTTACTGAGCAACGAAAATTCTTTCACATGGACAGAAACTTCACCTACTTGCGTTTTGAAAACTGTTCCTTTGATTCCAATAAAATCGCCAAGATCCAACCATTTTTTGAATAAATCGTTGTACAACATTTTATCTTCACCAGGACAAATTTCATCGCGGTTAAAGTACACTTGAATACGGCCTTCGGCGTCTTGAATTTCAGCAAAAGAGGCTTTCCCCATGATGCGTTGGCTCATTAAGCGACCTGCTAAGCAAACTTCCTTTCCTTCTTCGAAGTTGTTTTTGATAGCAGTTGAATAAGCAGTTACAGGATACAATGCCGCTGGATACGGATCAATGCCTGCATTTCTAATTTGTTCCAACGTTTGACGACGTTGTATTTCTTGTTCTGAAAGTTCGTGTGACATATTTATCTTTTTTTCAGTCTAAAATTTACCAATGTGGGCAGCTATCGCAACCATTTCTTGGGCGTAAGTAAAAGAGCATTCCTGCAGCTGCAAAGTAGGATGAAAATCCAAATTGTTGACGAGCAAATTGATTTTTATCGTTTGGTCGTGTTCGAACATGAGGCAGGTGTATGAAACCTAAACCTGTTTCTGTTTGAATAAAAAAGTGTTTGAAAAATTCAACACGAATACTTCCATTCAATCCAAGACCATATCCTGAAATAGAAGGTGTAGCAAATGTGTGAATCTGTCCAAAGTTTAAATCATTAAAGGTTAATACTGGGCCAATCCCACCCCCAATATTTCCTGTAATTGCCAATTGACGTTTTTGTCCAATAGACAACAAATCAAATGAACGCATCAGTTCTATACGGAGGAAATTAACGCCATTTGTGTTTTCGTAATGAAATTTTTCACGATCGGTGATAACTGGTTGGTCGTAATACGTTCCTGTCCAGTTTGTATCAATTCCAGCACCAATTTTACCATCCAGCAATACATGATTTTGATCGTTCATTACATATTTGTAATGGTCTACACCAAAGGATAGTGCCCATTTATCATTGATATAATAGCCAATGCGTGCATTGTATTGCGGGACAGTGATAGTAGTTGGGTTGAAGTACACATCGGGACTAAATTTATCAGGACGATCGCTTGCTTTGACGTGTTTTAAACGAAAATCATAATCTTCACCAACAAAACGAATCGTCGAATTAGTGTAATAAGAGCGGTTATATCCCCAATAAAAAAAGAAAGTTCCAGCTGCTGTACTTTTTTTTGTTTTGTGTTTCACTTGAGCAAATAATGGTGTAAAACCCATTAACAAACAGCAAATAAGCGCACTAATTTTCATTGTATTGTTATTTTGTCATTTTTAAAAAAGCGACTTCTTTTTCGGTTAAATGGCGGTGAAAACCTCTCGGCAAGTCTTTTTTTGTAAGTCCAGCAAACTGAACACGATCAAGTTTCACAACTACGTATCCTAATTTTTCAAACATGCGCCGTACAATTCTGTTTTTGCCTGAATGTATTTCCACGCCCACTTCGCGTGAATTTTTCGTGTCTTTTACGTATTCTACGTGGTCACACTTGATACGACCATCTTCTAAATCAATACCTTTTAACAACATTTCCATGTGCTCAGAAGTAACTGGTTTGTCGGTTTCAACTTGGTATATTTTTTTTGCTTCGAATTTTGGATGCGTTAATTTTTTTGATAAATCACCATCATTGGTAAACAACAACAAACCTGTTGTATCTCTGTCCAATCTACCAACTGGATAAATTCGTTCTTTACAAGCTTTGTAAACCAAACCCATTACGGTTTTCCTACCCCAAGGGTCATCCATTGTGGTGATAAAATCTTTTGGTTTATTCAACAATACATAGCGTTTTGTTTCCGCATTGATTGTTTCACCATCGTATTGAATTTTATCACCACGCTTGATTTTGTAACCTAATTCGGTAATAATTTCGCCATTTACTGAAACGACCCCCGTTTGGATTAATACATCTGCTTCTCTACGAGAGCATATTCCAGCATTTGACAAGTATTTGTTCAAACGGATTTCATCTTCGTTGAATGATGGCAATGGATCGCCTTTTCTTTCCTTGTTTTTGAAAGCGTAGTTTTTCGCTTTTTCAGCGTATTTCTCCGTTTTTGTTCCTGTACCTGTTCGTTGCGGTTTGGAATCGGAAGTCACTGTTTTTTTAGTGAATGTCTTTTTTGGACGATCGGTACTTTTAGCACCTTTAGTTGTTGGGCGGCTTTTGCTGCCTGTTGGTTTTCTTGTGTTCATCACGAGCATAATTAAATTTCTACTGTCACAGTAGTAAGTTGCAAAGATACGTTCAATTATTGTAAATTAAGCATAAAACTACTTTGTATCGAATCGATTAGGTCGAAAACGCATCGGTGATGTGCTCAATTTTTGTGCGGTAATTGTTGTGAACAATCGACATTATATCGAAACGCACACTTGTTTGAATGTTTTTTGATTGGACGTAAAAATTGGCGCATTGGATAATTTGCCGTTGTTTTTTCTTAGTAACCGCCATCCAAGGTTCTCCAATTTCAGCTGTTTGGCGCGTTTTCACTTCAACGATAACCAATTCATTACCTTTTTCAGCAACAATATCAATTTCGTATTTCAAATACCGAAAATTGGTCTGTCTGATAATGTAGCCCTCTTCTTTTAATTGTTTTTGCGCCATTAATTCGCCAAAAACTCCTAATTCGTGATCTGTCATGGTTCTTTTTCACTTTAAGATAGCGAAAAAGTTGTTTTCCATCAACAAATCAATATTGGTTTTTTTCTCAAAGAATGAGAGTTTTTTTATCGTGGATTGAATTGTTGGTTACCTCCCATGATTACTTGTTGCCCTTCTTTGAATTCTTTTTCAACGATTACTTTGCCGTTTTTATCATACATTCGAAAAGTGCCATCACGCAATCCGTTTTTGTAGAAACATTCTGAAATCAACGCGCCTTTTCGATCGTATTCTGCCATCAATCCGTTTAATTTGCCGTCTTTGAAATGCGTGATGTTGTTGGGGATTTTTCCTCCTGGGTAATAAGCAATCCATTCGCCGTCTTTTTCCCCGTTTTTATAGGTGCCTTGTTCCGTTCGCTTGTAATCTTTTTGAGAAAAAGAAATCCACTCTCCGTGTTTTACGCTTTCAATCGATTCCATATCTTTCAACGGGCCGTATTCGATTTTAGATTTAACAGTAATGATTTTATACGAACCAACATCTTTTGGTTTTCCATTTTCAAATAATTCTGTCCATTCTCCCGTTTTCAATCCATCTTCATAATTTCCAGTTGCTTTTAATTTTCCGCTAGGATAATAGGATTTCCAGAGTCCATTGAGCAAGCCTTTTTTGAAAGTTGTTTCGTTTTTGAGTTTACCATTTTCCCAATAATTTTTCCAAAGACCTTCTTCTTTTCCGTTTTTATAAACTCCTGACATGAGAAGCGTTTCGTCTTCGTACCACGTTTCCCAAAGTCCGTTTTTCAAGTCGTTTTCAAAAGTACCTTGCTTAAACAACGTACCATTTTTGTAATAATATGTCCAAGTCCCTGTTTTTTTATCGGCTTCATAATTTGCATAGTAGGAAACTTCACCGGTTGGATACCAATAGGTCCATTTGCCATCTTGTAAATCGTTTTTGAACGTCCCTTCCATGTCTTTTTTGCCATTATTGGCATACCATGTCCAGATGCCCGATTTTTTACCAGCTTCGTAATATCCCTCGACGTTTAATCGGTTTTTATCAAAGTAATATTGGTATTTTCCTTGCAGAACTCCGTTTTTATAATTTGAAATTTTCTCCAAATCACCAGTATAGTACCAATACGTCCACGTGCTATCTTTTTCGCCATTTGTAAATTTACCGGCAATCAGTTTGTATCCGTAAATACTATATTCTTCAAAGGGTCCGTTTTTTAAACCGTTTTTATAATTGTACCATTCTTTGTCTGCTCCGGTGTTAAAGAAGGTGTAAAGCGCACCATTTCCTTCGCTAACAGTTTGTGTGTGTAAACTATCAGGCAACCAAAAAGCCATGATATAGTTGATGCTGTCTTTTACTTCTTCGATTAATTTTGTTTTACCGGTTACATAGTTGTATTGCCATTGACCTACAGGTTCGTTTTTGGTATAATTTCCTGAAATTGCCAATGTACCATTCTCAAACCATTCGCGGTAAACACTATCTTGTAAGTCGTTTTTAAAATAACCTTCTTTGTGTAATTTACCATTTGCAAAGTAGGAAAGTACCGGACCGTTCAATTTTTCGCGGTAGTATGCTCTTTTTTCTACTAGATTTCCATCTTTATCGTAATACATCCAAACACCATGTTTTTCGGTCGTTTCACCTAACAAATCTTTGTAATAGCAACCTTTTGATGCGACTTTCTTCTGTTCGAAATCGTAGTAAAAACGGACTTCTTTGGTCGTGTTTTCGCGTTTGATTTCTTGTCCAAACACTGTAAGGTTGATCAAAAAGGAAAGTAGCAATAAGTATTTCATACTGTTGAATAAGTTGTGTGTATAATGAAAAAAGTCGTGTTTTGTTACGGTATTATTGGATCCATTCGAGCAATCCTTTTAGAAACAGAAAAACCCCAGTGACCAAGATAATAAGCCCTGTTAAACGGTTTAACAATGTTAAAAGTTTTTCTGTGATAAAGGGACGTAGTTTTTTGGCGCCAATAATTTTCAGGACATCAATTGTAAAGAAAGTGATTAAAATTACTGCGATATAAATTAAAATGTGTTCGCCAAGTGCACTGTCATTTGATTTTTTCGCGCCCAAAGTAATAACAGAAAACCAATAAAAAATCACTGCTGGATTCGCAAAATTGAGAAAAAATCCTTTTAGTCCAAGCATCCAATAATCTTTCTTTTGATTGATTACTTCTTGTTCTTCTTGGATGTCAGATTTTGGTTTTTTTATCAAGGTTACTATACCAAATCCGACAAAAATCAGACCGCCAAAAACCCGAAACAAGTATGAATTATCACCAGATGTAAGGCTGGAAACTTGCGCAAAGAAGAAGTAAGCGATAGCAATGTAAATCAGATCAGAAAGCAACACACCCAAGTCGAATGAAAGTGCTGCTCGGATACCTTTTCGGATGCTTGTTTCAAGAAGAATGAAGAACACAGGTCCAATCATAATGCTCAAAATAAAGCCAGTAACAATTGCTTTAACGATTAAATCTAACAAATCTCTATTTTTTGAGTTCCTCACAAATATAACCAAAAAATGGTATTTTCATGAATGAACGGGGTAACAAAAGTGTCATTTGGCGCCGTTTACGGTCTTTTTTTTCAGGAAAGTAGTAAATTTCGTTCGCTGAATTGAAAGAAACTCAAATGAAGTCATTACATTTGCACGTCTTGATTCATTGAATTTTAAGATAACAGTTCGAAAAAGCAAAAAGTATGAAAACGGGCATTGCCAACAAAAAATTAGAAGCAATCATTTCCAGTGTGGAAAAAGACGGGATTTTATATTCAGGTGTGATTGAAGATTTGAAAGAATTGCGTGAGCAAGCCTTGAAAGAACAAGACCCTTTGGTTGTGAAAGTGTTACGTCTTACTTATGAGTTTTTACAAGACAGAAATGCTTTTGATGTGCAAGCGCAATACGAAGAAGACGAAGAAGAAAATGAATACCCAATTGAAATTGAAGACAAAGAAAATTTCTTGTATTTGTTGAATTTGTTGAAAAACGCAGAGCACAAGATTAACCGCGAAGAGATCAAAGATTACCGAACAGCTTTGAAAGAAGAGTTGTACTAATCTTATTCGAAATAATTATTGTAAAGCATGTCGGTTGGCATGCTTTTTTTAGTTGCTGAATTTGTATTTTAGGATACAATAAATAGCTCTAAATCCATCTTTCCAGCCTATTTTTTTACCTTCATCATACGTTCTTCCGTAATAGGAAATCCCAACCTCATAAATACGAATTGGTTTAATTTTTGCCAGTTTCGCAGTGATTTCTGGTTCAATACCAAAACGCTTTTCCTTGATTGTTAATTGTTTCGCAATGCTTGTGCGGATCAACTTGTAACATGTTTCCATGTCAGTCAAATTCAAATTCGTCATCATGTTTGACAAATTCGTTAAAAACTTGTTGCCGATAGAATGCCAATAGAACAGAATGCGGTGCGGTTGATGACCGATAAAACGGGAACCATAAACAACGTCTGCATTATCAACAAATACTGGTTTTAATAGCAAGTTGTATTCTGATGGATCGTATTCCAAATCAGCATCTTGGATGATTAAGTAATCGCCAGAACACTCTTGTATTGCTCTGTTGATAGCAGCACCTTTGCCTTGATTAGTTGGCTGATTGAACAAACGAATCATCATCCCGTCGTTTGCTTGCATGTATGCTTCAATTTTAGCAACGGTATCGTCTGAAGAGCAATCATTGACGATGATAATTTCTTTTTCAATTTCATTGTCAAGAACAACTGCTTTGATTTTATCTAAAATTAAATGGATGGTAGCTCCCTCGTTGTATGCGGGAATTAATATCGAAAGTTTTTGAATCATCGCTTACAGAGTCATTTCTGGTACAAAATCTGGAACTACAAGGTCGCCCTCAGTTTTTGAAATAATTTCTTCGACAGAAACACCTGGTGCTCGTTCTATTAAATGAAATTTATTGTCTTTGATTTCGAGAACAGCCAATTCGGTGACAACCTTTTTCACACAACCTACACCAGTTAACGGAAGTGTACATGCTTTTAAGATTTTAGATTCTCCAGCTTTGTTGGAGTGCATCATGGCAACAATGATATTTTCAGCTGATGCGACTAAGTCCATCGCTCCTCCCATGCCTTTTACCATTTTACCTGGAATTTTCCAATTGGCAATATCTCCATTTTGAGCTACTTCCATAGCTCCCAAAACTGTCAATTGCACGTGTTGTCCACGAATCATTGCAAACGATGTAGCTGAATCGAAAAACGATGCACCCGGCAAGGTGGTGATTGTTTGTTTGCCAGCGTTGATTAGGTCTGCATCTTCTTCTCCTTCAAATGGAAAAGGACCCATTCCTAGTACGCCATTTTCGGATTGAAACTCGACTTCAATATCATTATTGACAAAGTTCGCTACCAATGTCGGAATACCAATTCCAAGATTGACATACCATCCACTTTGTATTTCTTGTGCAATGCGTTTTGCTATACCGTTTTTATCTAGTGCCATGTTGCTAATTTAATTCAAAGAATTTGATTCTACTAGTTTTAAGTTGAATTGCTGCTTTTTGGGGATTCCAAATATAAATTTTCAGCAGCTTTTCATTTTCTCCTATTTTCTTGAACGAATACGTTTGTTGAAACGTTTTGTTTTGAGGTTTATTACCTAAAAACCAACGCAGGTTTTGAGTATCATAACGAACAGGCTGTTGTTGTTCGTCTTCTGTTGTGATGACAAAATTTGCGGTGTTTATTCGTTTATTTGTAATAAAACGACTTTCGATTACAACTTTTATTAATTTATTTCTCCAGGAAGGATCAATGGTACAATGGTAACAATCGACAAACTCGGCTGTTGTTTTTTTGCCCTTGACAAGTGTGTCAAATAAGAGTTTCTGAGAAAAATCATTTTTTCTCTTGTACGCGCAATAAGTACTTTCTTTATCCGAAGCAAATAGTTGATAGTTTACAGCTGTTTTTGGGTCGTGATAGATTGTTGATTTTGTTACCACGACATCAAAATAAGGTGCAAATGCTCCAATAGCTTGTCCAATTTGTTTGGTGGAATTAGTGTTATTTCGTTCGTGTAAGGAGTAGGTTAATTGCATTATTGGATAAAGACCAAGCGTTTCACCTGCATGAAGTTGCGCACGTATTTTCTTGAAAAATTCAGGAGTCATTCTGTCATCGGGAGAAAAAACAGAAGTTGTTAAATTCATTTGGTATAGGAAGCTGAGAGGAAAAAACAACAAGCAAACAAGTGCAAATTTTGTCTTAGGATGTTGACCAATTAATTGCATGAAAAGTAAGATGATAAGCGGCACAAAATACATAGCCGCGCGATCTTCAGGATAGTTCACGTGCATTACTTTTGCCAAAAATAGGATGCCAATAATATTGCCGCCGATTAAGTACAATAAGAGTGTTTCGTTGTTTGCAAGCGCATTTTTAAACGACGTGCGTCGGATGTTTCGAATCACCATAAATGCACCAATAAATGCACTGCAAATAAATGCGATTTTCAACCAATTTTTGTTATAAAAAAGCACGTACTTCGTTACTGTTTTCCCAGTAACCTCCCATAAACCAGCGAGACTTCCGTAATAGAGTGCGCCGGCTTCTTTTAATTCGAATGAAAATTGAATGAGCGGAAGTAGTAACAAACAGCACAGCGCAATACAACCCGCAAGTTTTATCCGTTGTTTTTTTGTCCACTCCGTCCAATGGAAACCAATGAAAATAATGCAGTAAGAAATGATTAATAAACTGATGACCAAGTAGGTGAGATTGGCAAAAACACTGAGATTTAGCAGTAACAAACAACTAATGAAATGCTTAATTTTTTTTTCTTCCAGAAAGTTGATTAGATAATACAATGCGCTGAAAAACAGTCCAATTGCTAGCCCATAACCCCGGGTATAACTGAAGTAGTCTGTTATCCAAGGGATTGTATTGAGTGCAATAAAACCGAGGTATTTCCAATTTCCAAAAGTAAATTTTTCGATGATTCCTTTAGTAGCAAAAAAATAAGCGATAAAAGCCAATAGGGAGGGTAAGCGAAATAAAAAAAAGTGTTCGCCGAAATTCCTGTAAAAGAAATATCCAAGCCAACTATTAAATAAGTGATTGTTTGCATCTTTCAAGGCTTGATCACCCCAAATTTCACCTGTTTCGATGTAATGATAAAACGTAGCTACTTCGTCGTGCATAGGTGCGACAAACCATGCGCGCAACAAAAAGTAGGACATTAAGAAAATGAAAAACGTTCCGAATAGGATGTTTTTGGTTGAAAGCTTACTCAGCATTCGCGTTTATTTTTGACGAACGGTACGTTGTTCAATACGTTTTTCAAATTTCTCACCTTTAAAAATGCGCTGAACATAAATACCAGGAGTATGAATTTCGTTGGGATTGAGTTCTCCTGCTGGAACTAATTCTTCCACTTCTACAACCGTTATTTTACCAGCTGTCGCCATCATGGGATTGAAATTGCGTGCAGTTGCTTTGAAAACCAAATTTCCTTCAGTATCACCTTTCCATGCTTTTACCAATGAGAAATCAGCAGTTAATGCATGCTCTAAAATATGCCATTTGCCATTGAATAAACGCGCCTCTTTGCCTTCAGCTACTTCTGTCCCATAACCTGCGGGCGTGAAGAAAGCAGGAATACCTGCGCCACCAGCACGACAGCGTTCTGCTAATGTTCCTTGTGGAATTAATTCAACTTCCAATTCACCTGATAACATTTGGCGTTCAAATTCATCATTCTCTCCTACGTAAGAGGAAATCATTTTTTTGACTTGTTTGTTTTGTAGTAATAAACCTAAACCAAAATCGTCTACACCAGCATTGTTTGAGATACACGTTAAGTCTTTGATGCCACTTTTAGCAAGTTGGGCGATTGCATTTTCTGGAATCCCACATAATCCAAATCCACCCACCATTAAAGTCATTCCATCTTCGATTCCAGCAATTGCTTCCTCGACATTGTTTACTACTTTGTTCATTATTCAAAAATTATCGTTCCCGAATTCGTTAATGTGGTATCTTCTTCAGCAGGAGAATATTCTGTTCCTGTTAAGTTGAATACCGATTCATCATAATCTTTAGGAACTTTGAAATCAGTTGTTGAAATTCCAATTTTCGGATCTTTGTAAATTTTATTCATGTAGTAGCCATAAATAGGCAAGGCAGTTCGCGCTCCTTGACCTTGATCAGTTGATCGGAAACGAACACCTCTGTTTTCGGCACCAACCCAAACACCCGTCGCCAAATCTGGAGTAAGTCCAATGAACCAACCGTCGGAATTGTTTTGGGTTGTTCCTGTTTTACCTGCAGTTGGATAAATGATGTTTCCATATTCAGAACCACCGCGTAAACGACTTGCGGTTCCACCTTCAACCACACCTTTCATCATTTTTAAGATGGTGTAAGCTACTTTTTCGTTGAGTACTTCTTTGGAATAATTTTTAGCACTGTAAATTACGTTACCTGCACGGTCTTCGATGCGCAAAATACATGCTGGGCGGTTATAAATTCCACTGTTGACAAACGTTGCTTGTGCACCAACTAATTCATACAAGGATAAATCCATTGATCCCAAACACATGGCAGGAACTACATCACGATCGTTGAGTTCAATATCCATGTCGCGCATTAATTTTGCAACAGTAGATGGGCCAGCCATTCCCATTTGTTTCATGATATAAACAGCAACATTGTTTTTAGACATTGCCAATCCTTTTTTAATGGAAACTGTTCCACCACTTCCGCTTCCGTCCGAATTTTTTGGACACCACTGCCCATCCGGATTTCCAGCTGGGTCGAACAGATCAACACAGTATTGAATATCTGGAACCACCATACCTGGTTGTACCACATTGCGCATAATACCTGCTCCGTATACAAACGGTTTGATAGTTGAACCAACTTGACGTTTTCCTTGTCGCACGTGATCGTAAGCGAAGTAGTCAATATTTGCGCCACCTACCCACGCTTTCACAAAACCAGTGCTTGGTTCGATCGAGATTAATCCAGCTTGTAAAAACGAGTTGTAATAGCGAATAGAATCATTTGGAGTCATGGATGTATCTCTTTCTCCATTCCAAGAGAAAACACGCATATCTACTTCTGTTTCGAATGCTTTTTTTATTTCAGTTTCAGAGTAACCTTGCGCTTGCATGTTGATGTACCTGTTGGAACGACGCATGGAAGATATCATGATATCATTTACTTCTTTATCAGACAATTTATCAGAAAAAGGCCAGTTCCGTAGACCTCTATTATTTGAGTTAAATTGCGGTTGTAGCGTTTCTTTCAAATGTTTTTCCAAAGCGTATTCTGCATGTTCTTGCATATTGGCATTGATGGTTGTATAGATTTTTAATCCATCGCTGTAAATGTCCCAAGGCATGCCATCTTGACGTTTGTATTTCAAAGAACCATCTTCATTTTTCTCACTTAATAATTTGGAGATTTCACTACGTAATTGTTCCCTAAAATATGGAGCCGAACCTCTTTTATGGTCAACGATTTGGTAATCGGTAACAAGCGGTTTTTTGCACAATACTTCGTATTCTTTTTGCGTTAATTTGTGGCGTAATGCTTCGTTTCCGTTATCAGAATTGATTAACCATTGTTTTAGAACGGTATTTCTTCTGTTTACAGCACGCAAACTGTCTTTTGCTCGAGCTTCGTTTATTGCTACTTGATCTACTTTGTTCGGTGAAATTCCTTGTTCGTCAGCAATTCGTTGGCGGTAATTGCGAATAGTAAACGAATACGGATTGTACAAGTCTGGGTTTTTACACATCCCAATAAGCATAGCAGCTTCCTCTTTTTTCAAATCCGCTGGGCGTTTGTTGAAGTAAACTTTTGCAGCATTAGCTATACCAACTGCATTGTACAAGAAATCGAATTGATTCAAGTACATGGTGATAATTTCTTCTTTTGTGAAGCGTTTTTCGAGACGAGTTGCAATGATGTTTTCACGTGCTTTTTCGTTCAAACGGCGCCACATTCTTCCAATTCTTCCTTCCGAATCGCGTTCAACTTCTAATCCATTTGCACGCGCGAGTTCTTCGCGCTCTCGTATTTGTAATGTAAACAATTGTTTTGCTAATTGCTGAGTAATTGTAGAAGCACCACCAGCACCACCAACATTCAAAATAGCGCGCCCAATTGCTTTAAAATCAGGTCCTGAATGTGCGTGAAAACGTTCGTCTTCAGTTGCAATTAACGCATCTGTAACATAGGGGCTGATTTTACGGTATTCAACGCTTGTTCGGTTGATTTTCCAATAGCGCCCAAGTTCTGTTTCACCATCATCAGCTAAAATAACAGATGCAGAAAGTTCTGGTGGGTTATCCAACATTGCTACAGGAGGTAAGTCATCCTCCGATTGAAATAGTAACAAAGCAGCTACAAAATAAAGTGGAAACGTAGCAATTAACCAATAAGCATAAGTTGCTCGTTTGTGTTCTTTTTCAGTAAAGGAGTTATTTCCCTTGCTTGTATATGCCATATCAATGAATTGAATGAAAAATTAATCAACTGTTGAACAAATATCGTAAAATGTAGTCAAACATAGGTGGGATGAACAGATAGTTGCTAACAATTTTTAGCTAAAAAACTAAAAATTTTGTTCTATTGACGAGTCTATTAAATATTGAAAAGAAAATTATGGAACAAAAGTCAATTCGAAGACCAAAGAATATGCGTTGTTTTTTGTGTTAGGTATTTGAATACCAAAGGTTATTGGCAATCTTTTTTTTGGGAAGTAAATGAGTCCTAATGAAGTGAAAGATAAGGCATTGTTACCTATAATACTTTCACCTACAAAATGCAATTTGTTATTTATAGGAATCTCACTTCCAAACCAAGCTCCTACTCGATTTCCTTCTCTACCGCCATAATGAATAGAGTTGTAATAATAACCCATTACAAATGAGCTTTTTTTGATAAAGAGGTTTTTGATCAGTAAGTTATTATATATTAAAGTTGCATTTTGTAAAATGGTATTATCAGTATAATTTAAACCAAACTGAGTACCAAAACACATAGATAAATTTTCCGTGAATTCGAATTGTTTCAACCCATTTATCATGAGTAATGGGTTATACGGATCTTTGTCGTTTGTATCGTTATGAATAAATGATTTACTATTGCTTTTAAAATTTAACCCCAAGACATTTAACCCAATTTCAAAACCTTTCCCTAAGCCAAAATCAATAGTTGAATTTGATTGAATTATTTCGTTAAAATTAATTTGTTGTTGGAAAAATATTTTTTTTGCTTTTGTTACTTCTGAAGAAGGGACATTTATGAAATTTTGTTGTGCATGTAATTGATGAACAAATAACACAATAAACAAAAGCAAAATCCGGCTCATCTTGTGAAACTATAAGTTTTAAAAGGTGCAAAAATACTTTTTTACTACTTTTTTAAATGGTAATAAATGTTATTTTTTCTTCAAACTTGCTTTTACATAATTCTCAATTGCAGCAATCATACTTGGCGCATTTGGTTGTGGTGCATGTAAGTCCAAACGCAAGTTATTGCGTTCAACGGCACTTGCAGTTGTTGGACCAAAAGCCGCAATGACGGTCTTGTTTTGTTTGAAGTCAGGAAAGTTTTTGAATAATGATTCGATTCCACCTGGACTAAAGAATACCAACATGTCATAGTAAACATCTTCCAAATCACTCAAGTCAGAAGCAACTGTACGGTACAAAGTCGCTTTACTAAATGGAATTTTTGCAGCTTCTAATGTTTCGGGAATTTTATCTCTCAAAATATCTGTACAAGGCAATAAAAACTTTTCTGTTTTGTGTTTTTTTATTGGATCAATTAAATCCTCAATGGTCTGTTTTCCAAAAAATATTTTTCGCTTGCGGTAAGTAACATATTTTTGAAGGTACAAGGCTACTGCTTCCGAGATACAGAAATATTTCATTGTATCTGGTACAGTAAAACGAATCTCTTCAGCAATTCGAAAGAAGTGATCTACTGCAGCTTTTGATGTTAAAATAATGGCTGTGTGTTCTGGAATATTTACTTTTTGTGCTCGAAACTCTTGCGCACCGATTCCTTCAACGTGAATAAACGGTCGAAAATCAATTTTCAGTTTATATTTCTCAGCTAAATCAAAATAAGGTGATTTCTCTCCCTCAGGCTTTGGTTGAGAAACCAGAATAGTCTTGATACTCAATTTATTAGTAGTTTATTTGTAATACATGCTCAATTTATCATCCCGCTTATTTCACCATCGAAAAGTAACTTTATTACAATCAAAATCGGTAAAATTTCGAGGGTCCAAAAGTACAAAATAATATAATACCAACTTACTTTTGAAGACAATCCTAAAAAAACACTTCTTAGGATTCGAAAAATGAGGAAAAGGGAATAGGTAGCCACAACTATTTTAAGCGCAGTTGTTTGCGGTCCCGATTGAAAGTAAAAAATAAAAAATTCAATTAACAATACGAGACCCAATACGTTGTAGAGGGCGAGCGTAAAGTAAATTTCTTCGCGCGCTATTTTTTTTTGCCCCGTTAAATTTCCTGCTATGAAACTGATGCAAAGTTGATACAATAAATACCCAACTGGAATTAATGTGGCGAAAAGTTGTTGATTGTCCGTCTTGTTTTTGTCAATAAACCAATAAATAAACATACAGCTGACAGCAACAAACTGAAGATTTAACAGTAACCTACTCAGCGCATTGGGACGTACTCCTTTACCGATTTGATCTTCTTGCGTTTCAAAAAAAAGTGTGTTTTGAATTGAAATAGATACAATAGATTGTTGCACAACACGAGCTAAAGCAATAAAAACGACACACAAAAAGAGCAACAATACGAACCAAGTCGACCCATTCGAATAACGTGGAATCAAGTCCATTTGTTGCACTATTTGGTTGTTTTCAAACATTTATGCTAGCTATTTGTTTTCTAATTAATTGCAAAGGTAGTATTTTACAAGAATTGCCATTATGCTTTTTGTTGATTCGACATGAATGCTTATTTTTGTCCTGTTAAATAACAAACAATTTTTCGATGAGAACTGATTTATATCAACATCCAGATTACCTCTTAATGGATGAATTATTGACCGATGAGCAAAAGTTAGTTCGTGACGCGGCGCGCGCATGGGTTAAAAAAGAAGTCTCTCCAATCATTGATGATGCTTATGAAAAAGCAGTTTTTCCGATGCATTTATTAAAAGGGTTGGGAGAAATCGGTGCATTTGGACCATATATTCCGGAAGAATACGGTGGACCAGGGTTGGATCAGATTTCTTATGGTTTGATCATGCAAGAATTGGAGCGTTGTGACTCCGGTTTACGTTCGACAGCCTCTGTTCAAAGTTCGTTAGTAATGTATCCTATTTGGAAATACGGTTCAGAAGAACAAAAAATGAAATACCTACCAAAATTAGCAACTGGCGAAATGATGGGTTGTTTTGGTTTGACTGAGCCTGATCACGGTTCAAATCCAGGTGGTATGATCACCAACTTTAAAGACATGGGCGACCATTATTTGTTGAATGGTGCTAAAATGTGGATTTCTAATGCTCCTTTTGCAGATATCGCAGTTGTTTGGGCAAAAGATGAAACTGGTCGAATACATGGATTAATCGTTGAACGTGGCATGGAAGGTTTTTCAACACCTGAAATGCATGGGAAATTGTCGTTACGTGCATCATCAACTGGTGAATTAATCTTTGTTGATGTTAAAGTTCCAAAAGAAAATCTTTTACCTGGTCGTTCCGGACTAGGAGCTCCATTGAGTTGTTTGGATTCAGCTCGCTTTGGTATTGCTTGGGGTGCATTGGGTGCAGCAATGGATTGTTACGATCAAGCATTGCGTTATTCTCAACAACGTACACAATTTAATGTTCCGATTGGCGCATTTCAATTAATACAAAAGAAATTAGCTGAAATGATTACTGAAATTACCAAAGCGCAATGCATTACATTGCGTGTAGGTGAATTACGTAATCAAGGTAGAGCTACTTCTGCTATGATTTCAATGATCAAACGAAACAATGTGGAAATAGCATTGAACATAGCTCGTGAAGCGCGTCAAATACATGGCGGAATGGGTATTACAAGTGAATATTCGATGATGCGCCACATGGCTAACTTAGAGTCAGTTGTGACTTATGAAGGAACACACGACATTCACTTGTTGATTACAGGAATGGATGTAACAGGTATTCCAGCATTTACACGTGAAATGCCCGATTTAAAATAAATAAACAATGCTATACTTGCAAAGCCCGTTTTTTAGCGGGCTTTGCTGTTTATAAACGATGGCTGGTTTTTACATACATATTCCTTTTTGCGCGCAACAATGCACGTATTGCGATTTTCATTTCTCAACGACTTTTGACAAGTATCGTTCTCAGATGATTGCTGCGATTTGCGCTGAAATTCGTTTGCGAAAAACGGAAAATGAACAGCAAACAATCGCGACCATTTATTTTGGTGGAGGCACACCAAGTATTTTAACTTACCAAGAACTGGAGCAACTAATTGGTACAATTGCACAACATTATCACTTATCTGCTGCTGTTGAAATTACCCTTGAATGTAATCCTGATGATTGCTCATTAGAACAACTTACTGCTTGGAAGCAGATAGGGGTTTCGCGCTTAAGCATTGGTATTCAGTCCTTTCAATCGGAGCAATTAGCCTGGATGAACCGCAAGCACACTGGTGAAGAAGCAACAACAGCTGTTCAGTTAGCGCGGCAAGTAGGTTTTAACGAAATCAGCGTGGATTTGATTTATGGCTTGCCTGATTTATCAGCCGAAGATTGGCGCAAGCAATTGCAACAAGTCATCGCTTTAGAAGTCGATCATATTTCAGCGTATTGCTTGACGGTAGAACAGAAAACAACCTTGGCAGCTTGGGTAAAATCGGGTAAAATTCGACCACTTTCAGATGATTTGCAATCGGAGCAATTTGAATTATTGGTTGCCGAATTGGCTGCAAATGGATTTGAACAATACGAAATTTCAAATTTTGCAAGCAAACAACGCTATTCCAAACACAACACAGCATATTGGCAAGGAATTCCATATGTAGGGGTGGGTCCTTCTGCACATGGTTTTGATGGAAAAACACGCTATTGGAACAAAGCCAATAATGCACAATACATCCAGTCCTTAGCAAACAACGAATTATTGGAAACCCGCGAAACACTGAGTTTAACCGATCAGTTCAACGAATTGATTATGTTGGGACTTCGCACCAAATGGGGGGTCAATAAAGCGCAATTAGCTGAATTACAACCGTTGACCGAACAATGGTTGCGCATAAAAAATCAGTATTTAACACAGGACATGCTGATTGAAACGGAAACACATTTGTTGTTGACTACAGCAGGTCGCTTGTTGGCTGATGCCATTGCAGCGGATTTATTTGTCTAATTTTTCAATGCCATTCTGACAACGAAAATCACTTCTTTTTTTTGTGTTTTCAAATACTTGTTGACTGCGGGATATTTCATTTTCACGTCCTGGTCTGGTGTGGTCGAGGTGAAATTGAATCGCTTTGAAACGCATAGAAAATGGTTGAATCCCCGCTAATTTTGCACGAAATTCAATGTCGGTATCTTCTCCGTAACCTGGGAATGTATAGTTTTCATCAAAGCCATTCAACAAGAGTAAATCTGCTTTGTGCCAACCCATGTTACAGCCAAGTAATTTTGGTGTTTTCAACATTTTTTGGGTTAAAAATGGCAAATAAAAACTTTCTTCTATACGTGTTGTTTTGTTTTTAAGCATGCCCCAAAAAGTTGGTAAAAGCATTTGGCCAAATTTTATTTGTGCAGTTGTCGTTTTATCTAAGTCAATTCTTCTGCCCATACAAATCAAACCTTTTTGAATATGGGTGATATAATTGGCAATAAATTTCGGGTGCAAAATGCAATCACCATCAATAAAGATCAATTTATCTGATTGAGCACTTACAATAACTTTATTGAGCATTTTGTTTTTCAAAAACCCGGTATCAGGTTGTTGAAGGTGGGTGATGGAAAGTTGATGTTTGTATTTTTGAATGACAACATCAAAACAATTACTATCACCATCTTGTGAAATGATAATATCGAACGCTTTTTCACTTTGTAAGTCAACAGTTTTCAGCACAGCAGTTAGTGCTGCTACATCGTTATAAACGGATATGACCAAAGTTGCTTTCACAGGACAAAGATAAACGAATAGCGCAATTGGACTTGTTTTTCAATTAACAATTTGTTTTTAGTAACCTTTTTTTCAGTGTAAAAATCATGTAAGCATTTCAGCTAGTTTTGTAACATGCACCGTTCATTATTACTTTTTATTACCATGTTTTGTCTGACCTTTGTTCAAGCTCAGACGATAACGATATTAATTGATCCAGGTCATGGTGGTTCAGACCCAGGACATGAATCGAGCAACCCCAATCATTTAAAGGAAAAGGAATTAAATTTGTTAATCGCTAAAAAAGTGGGGACTTATTTGAATGAGAAATTAGGTCATGTGAACATTTTGTATACCCGAACGGACGACACTTATCCCACCTTAGATCAACGAGTTGCTCAAGCAAACAGCCAACGAGTTGATTTATTTTTGAGCATACATTGTAATGCAAGTAGTAACAGCAATACCCACGGAACAGAGACGCACGTGCACGACATGACCGCAGTAAAATCGGTGAAATTAGCGACAAAAATCGAAGAGGAATTCAAAGGAAAAGCTGGACGAAAGTCACGTGGCGTAAAAGATACAGACGATCGAGAATATTCGTTGCAGGTATTGAAATATACCCAAATGACAGGAGTTCTAGTTGAATGTGGCTTTTTGACAAACACAAAAGAAGCGAATTATCTCAACACACTTTCTGGTCAAGACGTACTTGCGTCAGCGATATACCGTGGCGTTAAAAATTATTTGATTGAAAGTTACCCAAAAATTTCATTTGCACCGACTAATAAAACAGTACCGCCACAATCGGGTTCGGGTGAATCGACAACTGCCGCAAAAGGAAAAGGTGGGTACACAATACAAATCATGAGTTCAAAAGAATGGTTGGACACTGAAAAAGGTGATTTTACAAAATTAGACAAACCAGTTGTTCGCGAGCAGGTTGCGCAAACAGGGTATAAGTACCGTTATTTGGTGGGTGAATTTAAAACAAAAACGGAGGCACAAGCATACATTGAGAAAGTCCAAAAAAGTGGATTTAAAGATGCAATCATCATATCCAGATAAGTGAACCGCTTTTTTCAAGTGTTTTTTATGCTTGAAAATCAATGAAATAGTATAAAAACATACTTTTTCCTTATTTTTTTTCCAATAATTTGTTTGGAAAAACAATTCTTTATCTATATTTGCAACCGCGAAAGCAAGATTCCTTCTTAGCTCAGTTGGTTAGAGCATCTGACTGTTAATCAGAGGGTCCCTGGTTCGAGCCCAGGAGAGGGAGCAGAAAGCCTTACAGAAATGTAGGGCTTTTTTGTTTTAAAAAAGTTTTAGTTGTCAACTTATTTTGATTAACAGTTAACAACAATTTATATTTGGACCCTGGTCGATCCCGAAGTATCGGGACGACGCTTCGGGACAGGAGAGGGAGCAGAAAGCCTTACAGAAATTTCGTCTGTTATTACTTTTAGTTTGTTCGTTTTCCATTTGTGTTAACAGGTAAATTCAATATATACCATCTTTTTATTTTTCTTTTTGATATTTTAGCACAAACAAATTAATCACACATAGATGCTTCCATTAATTATCATTGCCTCAACTTTAATCGTTTTCTTTTCGATGACGTTTTTATGGAATAAAAATAAATTACTGTATTTAGGGGTCTCAGGAATTGCTTTGGTTTTTCTCATTGGCAGTCAATTGATACATTTCAATGAAAATCAAGCGATGACCCTTGTTTTGTTAATTGTTCTGTTTGCCAATTTTTATCGCAATCATCGCAAAGCTACTCAACAATAACTGTTCGCATGTTGATTATGGATATCACTACTCAAATACACCATTTCATATTAATGCAGGAAAGCGCCAAACAAAGTGATTTGTTGCAGCTTCATGAACTCATGCTTACGATATTACCAGCTGGAAAATTATGGTTAGAAGATGGTAAAAATGAAGCAGGGAAGGTCGTGACGAATCCAACTATTGGATATGGCAACCAAACCATATTACTGGCGAAAGGAAAGTCACGAGAAATGTTCCAAATAGGAATTAGTGCAAATACTGCTGGGATTTCCATCTACTTTATCGGTATACGGAACAAAATGGATCTTGCGCGCGAGTTCGGCGCACAACTCGGTAAAGCGAAAGTGACGGGTTATTGTATCAAATTCAAGCAACTAGCTGATTTGGATTTACCTGTTTTGGCAGCTGCTATTCGAAAGGGAATTGAGGTAACGAACGCTTGAAAATGAATTAGTTTTACAGAAAAACACGACAACCAAGCTATCAATCTTTCAAAACAACTTTGCGGTGTTGAAGTCCCCATTCAACAACTTGTTGGATTAATGTTTTAATCGATTTTCCATGTTTGCTCATGCGGTATTCAATAATAGGCGAGGATGTCTTTTGTATTTCCACGCGTTCAATCATGTGTAAGCTCTCTAAATAGCGCAATTCTTTAGTTAGCGTCGCGGAAGTGATTCTGCCAAGAACGGACTTCAATTCATTAAATCTTCGGGGTTTGTCACAGATATACGACAAGATTGGTCCACGCCATTTTCCACCAATGATATCCAATACATCCGCAACGACTTTTATTCCTTGTTGTTTTGTTTTCACGTCCATCTTTTAAAGGTATCTTTTTTAATACCTAATCAAATGTACCATTTAATTTTAAAATGAAACCGTCTGTGTACATTTGAGAAAAAAAAGATGAACATAACAGCAGTAATTTTAACCCTAAAAGAGGGCGTCAACCTTTCTGAACTCGGAGCAGTTTTAAAACACGAACAAGAAATGGTTGATCAATGGAAAACCGAGGGAATAATACATGATTTGTACTTGCGTCAAGGTAGAAATGGAGCAGTTATCATGTTTAATGACCGAAGTGAAACAGACGTTCAGTCTTTAATTGAACAGCTACCACTATATCCTTATTTCAAACCAGCAGAATTTTTGGGTTTATTGAAGAATGATTAACCATTCAATAAAGGCTTACATTTTTATTTTAAACAAATTAGCGAAGCGCATTGTTTATTAGGAAATCAAATTATGAAAAAGTTATTCAGTGCCCTTTTTGTTGTATTAGTTATTAATTGTCATGATTCCTTCGCGCAAGATATCAATTTCACATTTCACAATGGGTCATTGAAGTCGATTCCTTTGGACATTCCTACTGTTATGAACCCGAATTTGAATCCGCTTTCAACAAGTGGTATCACCTTAGCGATTGGGCAATCAGTTTATTTCTATCCCGATGGGAAGTCTAAAAAACGTGCTTTGCTTTTTACAGTAGACGAAACCTTTGTTCAAAATCAAGTGCTTGAAATCGACCAATTGATTGAAAAACGAAAACAAGAGTTGAAAGAAAAGTAAAATCCGTTTTTTTGACGAAAAAAAGTATATTTGATAGATGTATATCTCACTCACAGGTTTAAAACCAAAAAACTTTTGGTCGTATTTGAAATTTTGGCGACTAGCAATTCCATCATTTGCGCAAGCGCAGGCTGCAAAAGGAAATATTTCCGTTTCTGCTAAACGTATCAATGGTTACCAGTGTACCGTTACAGCTTGGGAAAGTCGTGAGGTGATGCTTGATTTCATGCGCAGTGGTGCACATTTAAAAGCGATGAAACACTTTCATTCCATTGCAACGGGTAGAACGTTTGGTTATGAATCCGAACTTGTGCCCAATCCAAAAGAGGCGTTTGCTTTGTTGATGGAGAAGGGGAAAGATTATTAAATTTTAAGTCGTTGTTAAATTAGATGAAATAAAAATGCCATTTAAAATGTGCCAAATAAAATAGTGGCTTAATCGAATGGTCAACGAAGTAAAGAATCCATTCTTTTTAAAGTAATAAGCTTGGATCAAGTTCATTGCAAATCCCGAAACAACGGCATAAAATACAAACCAAGTTGGTCCGCTTGGCCATTGTTCTAACGGTTCGCGGATTGCTGTTAAAACTGCAATTATCCAAAATGTTTGGTTCAAATAGTTTCCGTTTTTTATCCGACTAGCTAAGATTAAGACTAATGTTATTGGAATGAGTCGATAAAAAACCTCTATTTCTAATGCACCTGAAAAATATAAGAAAATAGAATAAGGGAATGGTTGTGTATATGGAGGTAAAGATTGATGAATAGGATGAGGCAGAATAATTTCAATAATAATCAAATCTAACAATCCGAAAGAAAGTCCAATTAAAATTGGAATTAATAGTTTGATAAATGAGCTATCATTTTTTTCTGAGATAAAGTTTAACTGTACTTTTTGTAAAAGATAAATAAAAGGAAAAGCGATGAAAAGCCATGTTATATTTTCCCATCCCCAAATGCGTAAATTATTGGATGTTTTACTTAAATAATTCCCATAGAGAATTCCTATTAAGGCAATTCCAATAAATACTGAGTACAAAAAATAAGGGTTTCTCACTATCTGTTTCATACTGTTTTTTTCATTAATAAATCTGTCTGATGGTCATTACCTAACACAAAAACATGATGATCGAAAACTTCAAAACCATTTTTTCGATAAAAACCGATTGCCTTTTTGTTGTGTTCCCAAACTCCCAACCAAACAGCTTTTAACTCCTGTTGTTGTGCTAAGTCAATCGCCTTTTGAAGTAAAAATTGTCCAATTTTTTTCCTTTGAGCTGCTTGTCGCACATAAATCCGTTCAATTTCCATTGAGTTTTCTAATAGCTTTTCTGTTTGAGCAATTCCAATATTCAATTTTAAATAGGCAACAATTGCTGCGTTGTCGTATACCAAATAAAAACGTGAAGAAGGGTTGTTAATTTCTGACAATAATTGATTCGTTGAAAAACGCGATTCGATGTATTGGCGCATGTTTTCATCTGAATTTTCAGCAGAAAACGTTTCTATGAAAGTTTCTGAACTAATTTTTTGCAAATCAGTCAAATCTTTCTCATGTGCTTGAATGAATCTCATCTGTTATTATGTCTAGAACGACTAATTTTCTGTATTGTAACAAAAATAACATACTTTTCTAATAATCTTCTGCACCTTTGTTAGATGGAGAATTCATTAAAAGCTCACTGGGAAACTGTTTTTGAAACAAAACAACCCCATCAAGTCTCTTGGACACAAGAAACTCCTGTTACTTCAATTGCCTATTTTGAAGCAGCTAATCTGCCGAAAACGGCTAAAATTATTGATGTTGGTGGAGGGGACAGTAAATTTGTCGATTACTTATTGGCAAATGGTTTCGAGGACATAACGGTGTTAGATATTTCCAAAAAAGCATTGGAACGTGCACAAGAACGATTGGGTGAGTTTGCACAAAAAGTTACCTGGATTGAAAGCGACATCAACGATTTTCATCCAACTGAAACGTATGATTTTTGGCACGATCGTGCAGCATTTCATTTCTTGACAGCAGCACAACCAATAGCTCGATATGCTCAAACTGTTGCAGCACATGCGAAACATATTGTCATAGGGACATTTTCTGTTTCAGGTCCATTGAAATGCAGTGGTTTGACCATCCAACAATACGATGAGGTATCCATGAAACATCTTTTCGAAGGCGTTGGTTTTACTGCTGAAAAGTGTGTCAACGTTGATCACGCAACACCAAGTGGTGCAATTCAAAACTTTATTTTCTGCAGTTTCAAACGCTAGGATTCGTAACGGACCATTTTACTTTCACAGCTTTTATTATTGGTGTATCCAAGCGTTGCTCAGTGAGCACTTCAAAAGCGTGTTTCAAATAAAACGTTATTGGAGAACGGTAGTTGGTGCCATCATTTTTCAGGTCGTTATCGTGGTCGATGACCCAGCCATAAAAACACGGACAAGCTTGTTTCAAAGCGTCAATTAATTGTCCCCCAAGTCCCAATCCTTTGGTTGCCTCAGCGACAATGATTGAAAAACGCGTTTCGTTTTCTTTGTCAAACAAGACGGCCCAAGCCACAATTTCGCGCGCATCGTTTTCTAGGATAAAATGCCGATAATTGCTAGCATCTGTCAATAAAATTGCAAAGCGATTCTGAAGATTTTTTGGATATTCTTGGTTCCACAACACATCAATTTGTTGGATTTGATTTGCTGATAATGATGCCGTGTTAATGAGTTGCATAAAAAGTTAACTTTATTGTCAAAATTAAATTAAAAAGAATGAATGCAACATTAAAATTGGAAGGTTTAGGCTTATTGCTTTGTTTGTTGTTTTGTTACAACAGTTTTTTTCCAGAAAGTTGGGGTGTATTTTGGGCCTTATTTTTTGTGCCAGATGTTTCGTTTGCAGCGTATTTAATTTCAAAGAAATTTGCAACAATAGCTTATAACGTGAGTCATCACCAAGGATTGTTTGCCGTTTTATTGGCACTTGGTTATTGGATGGCAACTGATTGGATAATGCAAGTAAGTTTAATATTTCTTGCACATTCAAATTTTGACCGCGTAATGGGTTACGGATTAAAGTATTCGGATAGTTTTGACCACACACATTTGGGTTGGATTGGTAAAAGCAAACACTTAAATAAAGCAGACAAAAAAGCTGGATAATTGATTTTTTTGTTTTCTTTACAGCATTAACTAAACAAACGAACATGACAATTAAAACAAAAACAACCATTTCTCTGATACTTACAATTTTAGTATCAGCTTTATTTATTTTCAGTGCTGTTGGAAAAATTGCAGGTACGAAAGAAGTCATCGAAGGTGCTAAAGCAATGGGATTAACACCAGCAACCATGCGTAACATTGGTATTATTGAAATCATCATCACTTTGTTATTTGCATCCAAACGTACAGGAGTTTTGGGCGGGATCTTATTGGTAGCCTACATGGGTGGTGCTATTGCAACGCACTTGGAACACGGCCAATCTGTTGTTGCACCGTTGGTGATAGCTGTATTTGTTGGGGTAGTTGCTATGTTCCGTTTCCCTGAATTATCGAATCGCTTGTTAGGGAAATAAGAATAATTTTTCTATCAAAAAAAAGCAGAGTGAAATCTCACTCTGCTTTTTTGTACCTCGGGCCGGAATCGAACCGGCACTCCCGAAAGAACAGGATTTTGAATCCAGCGCGTCTACCAGTTCCGCCACCGAGGCATTCAAAATGCTTTCTGCCGTTAAGCAGGTGCAAAAATAAGGATTTATTTTAATTCAGCAACTACACCAACGTTTATTTGCAAATTTTTACAACAACTTGCTGCACGCCATCCGAAATGATGAGTGAATAAAAGCCAGGTGATAAACTACCCAATTCGTTAATCGTTAGTTGTTGGATTGCTTGTTCAGCGGAACCAATTACACTTGTTATAACAGTTCTTCCTGTCGCATCTGTTAGCGAAACTGTTGCACCAGCCAACGAAATATCCGACCAGTTGATGGTCAATTGATCGGAAATAGGATTGGGGAATAAACTGATTTTTTGTTCCAAATAGTTTGCCGTGATAGCATTGGTACAATTTGTTGTAACACCAGGCATGTTATTATCCAACCACGCAAAACGGCGGGTGTACCAGTCTTTCAATTTTTGAATTTCCGCAGCATAACTTTGACTCGGCGCTTGCACTTCTCCTGTTCCTGTTGCAACACCCATGTTCCCCCAGACCAAATAATGCCAATGTTGACTTTCATTGACCACTTGTGCAACCGAATCAATTTTTGACTGAATAGCAATTGTATCAAAAATACTTTCTCGTAATGCATTGTAACGACAGCGTACTTCGTTCGCAAAAGCGGGGTCTTCCAAAAGACGTACATACCATCCTGGTGGTACGACATCTTGGTTGCAAACAGGGTAAACAAACCCAGAACCATCTTGTGTACCCGCATCAATATCTTTTTGCGACCAATCAAAATCCCAAACCGGCCCTGCTTTCAAACGACTTATTGTTCCATCAATCAAATCTTTGTCTTTTGAGAAATAACGACTTTTCTTGAAACCATCCACATTGCGTGTGACTTCGTTGACCAAGAAATAATCGATAAAACTGCCCACATCAATATACTTGCGGTAACCGATGAATGGATCATCAAACGTTGCGCTATAAAGAGCCGTTTCGAAATCATTGATATAATTTTGGATGTAACTTGTTTGTTGTGGAACGAGTTCGCTTGCAGTTGGCGATGCATACACCATATGCACATCCGATGTTGGACAATTCAGGGGACTGTAATTCAATTGCCACGAATTACTATTATCCCAGTAATCAATTTTTAGGAGATAACCTCCTGTTACATCTGGTACTGAAATCTCAGTTGGCGTTAAATTAGCTATGTTCACACGATTGTTATCGCGTTTGATTTTTTCACACAACAAATAAATCCCTTGATAAACACCATCTAAAACCACATCTACTAATTTAGAACGGACGGAATAATGACCCATTGCATCGAAAAAATGAAACGGCAGGATGTTGCGCGCAAATGATTTATCGTTGTAATTTGCAATCAACAACCAATCGTTTTCTGCAGGCATTCCTAAAATGGAGGCATTAATTGTATTTCCCAAACTATCCCATGTTTCAAAAGCAAATGGTTTTTGTGGCAATGTAGCAGAATAATTTCCGCGGTATTCAATACCTATTGTTCCCTCATAGTCGGTTGTTGTATCTGATATGTAATTTCGAATACCAGGACCATTATAGATGATTTTCATGTCAGCCATTACTTTTGGATCATCTGCTATGGTATTGCCATTTGTGTTGATAGCAACAATTGGTAATAGAGAAGAAGTAAGTGAAAAATAGCTTGCAGGATTTGAACCAAAACTGATAGCAACACTTATCACATTTCCTTGATCAGCCCCATAGGAATCGGTTACCCGCAATTCCCAAGTACCGTTCGGATTTGCACCGTTATTCACCAATCCCATTTGACCGATTGGTCGGAATGTTCCGGTAAAAGGTGCAGCGTTACTTGAAATACTGCTTGTTGCGTTGGTATTCAAACAAGTAGCAGTGAAATTTTGTCCACCTCCACCAATTCCCGAAAAAAGTTGCGCAACAGTTCCATTCGGTGAGACAAGCGCAAGGGTCAAATCAGCATCGTATGTATGATTGATTGTAAAACAAACTGTTTCAAGACCAAAACTTGTGGTGTCAATAGTTGTTGGTAAACCAGAAACAACAATTGGAATAGTGGTCGTTTGGTAATCGTTGATTGCTCCTCCGCCACCTGTAAAAGTTTGCGTAAAGCTGATGCTCGTTAGTGCCGTTAAGAAAAGAAGTAGTATTAATTTCATTGTTCAAGTCTGAAAAACGAAAATAGCTTTTTTTTGGCAATTCGTTTTACTTTTATTTTCTTTCCTTAACATTGCACTATGGCAAAAGTATTGATCAAAAATATTCGAACGCTTTACCAAGTTGGTGAAGATTTCCCAAGCTTTGTTGCAGGCAGTGCAATGAAAACCATTCCTACTATTTCTAATGCTTTTTTAGCGTTGGAAGATGGCATTATTGTGGCTTATGGACGCATGGAAGATTGGGAGGGAATCACCGATTGGCGCGGAATTGAAGTGATTGATGCAGAAGGTCAATCTGTTCTGCCTGCTTTTTGTGATCCGCATACGCATACCGTTTTTGCGCGTACCCGCGAAGAAGAATTTGTTGACCGCATCAATGGGTTGACCTACGAAGAAATTGCGCTGAAAGGAGGAGGCATCTTAAATTCTGCACGACGCTTGAACGAATTGTCGGAAGAGGAATTGTTTCAAGCTGCTTTGATACGCATAGAGAAAATGAAAGCCAATGGAACAGGAGCGCTTGAAATCAAATCGGGTTATGGCTTAACAGTTGCGGCAGAATTGAAAATATTACGCGTAATCAAACGCTTAAAAAACGAAGCAGGAATTACCATCAAAGCTACTTTTTTAGGAGCGCATGCGTTTCCAATGGAATACAAATCCAATCACCAAGCTTACATTGATTTGATTATCAATGAAATGCTTCCAGTTATCGCAGAAGAAAAATTAGCGGATTTCATGGATGTTTTTTGTGAACGCAATTACTTTTCAGTTGAAGAAATGAATCAATTGTTAGCTGCTGGAAAAGCGATCGGATTGGTTCCGAAAGTACACGTGAATCAATTTTCTGTGTTAGGCGGTGTGCAAGCAGCAGTAAATTTTGGTGCCTTGTCAGTTGACCATTTGGAAGAATCAACCGATGAGGACATTACAGCGTTGAAAGGAAGCGGTTGTATGCCAACTTTCTTGCCAGGTTGTTCCCATTTTATTTCCATTCCTTATGGCAATGCGCGCAAATTCATGGACGAAGGATTGCCAGTTGCACTCGCTTCCGATTATAATCCAGGGACAACACCGTGCGACAATTTGCAACAAATCTTTTCCTTGGCTTGTGTGAAAATGAAAATGACACCCGAAGAAGCGCTCAATGCATTAACGATTAATGCCGCTTATGCCATGGGAATTTCAGCAACGCACGGAACCATTTCGTTGGGTAAAAGCACTCCAATTATTCTGACCAAATCCATCGAAAACTTAGCATACATTCCTTATGCGTTTGGCGAAAATCACGTGGATCGTATGATTTTTTAAATCAAATGTTGGTTATATAACTCGCTTGATTTTCAAGCAAAAAGCAAATTTTTGCATAGTTTTTCCGCAATAATCAATGAAAACACACGAAAAATTACGTTATTTGTGTGGTACGAAAATTGAATTATGATTCCAAGAATTCTCACGCAAACATTGATTGACAAACTCAACGACAACAAATTGGTTGTCTTACGAGGGCCAAGAAAATCAGGTCGTTTGACCTTGTTACAAACCATTACGGATTTATCCGCTGCTGGCGTTTTGGTGCTCGATGGTGAAAAGAAAAAAGTTCGAAAAGGATTCGATAACTTGGAAAGTTTCCGTGAATTGAGTCATGGAAAATCACTGATTGTCATTCGAGAAGCGCAATTGTTCACTTCACTGCAAGCAATAATTGACGAATGTTTGGAAAGCAAGTCCATATTCAATGTGATTTTATTGTGTTCGTTTGAGCCAAGTTTACAAGAAGATTTGTGGGAAGCGTTGCGTTACCAAGGATTGGAATTGACTTTGTATCCACTGACCTATACGGAAACAGCGCAGTCATTGGGCTTGGCGCAGGAAGAGAAGTTGATTGAACAACGTTTGATTTATGGTTATTATCCTGAAATCGTGATGCATCCCGATGAGGTCGAACAACGGTTGTACGATATTTTGGAGTCGAGTGTGTTTACACAACTTGGCGCAACAGAACGCATCAATAAAAAAGAAAAACTGATTAAATTATTGCGTCTTTTGGCGTTCCACATTGGAAAAGTCATTAGTTACAATGAATTAGGAAAACAATGTGATTTGGACAACGAAACAGTTGAGCGTTATGTGTCACTTTTCGAAAAAGCCGATTTGTTGTTTCAATTGACCTCGTTCAATAACGGACACCGTTATGAATTAAAGAAAAGCCACGTTGTTTATTTTGTTGACAATGGTATCCGCAATGCATTAATTCGAGCTTTCCAACCGTTTGAATACCGCAACGATATTCCCGAATTGTGGCGCAATTGGGTTATTTCAGAACGCAGAAAAGCCAACAAATACGCCAACCGTACTCCCGACACGTATTTTTGGTTGACGCATACCAAACAAGAAGTTGATTACATTGAAATCACAGGTGAAATAGCAATTGGTTACAAAATGCAATGGGACAAAAAACGAGCAATCAAAATACCGAGTTCGTTCCAGGAAGCATATCCAGCAATCAAAGTTACTGGCGTTAATCGTTCCACTTTTTGGACATTCATCCAGAAAAAGTAAAGTTTGGTTACTATATAAATCGATTTAGTAGTCATTGCACGTGTTTTTACTTGGAAAACAGTGAAATTTCTATTACTTTACATCGGTAAAATGGTAGGTTTACCCAAATTAGGAAGTAGATGAAAACAAAAGCAGAAATAGTTGAAAATTGGTTGCCCCGCTATACAGGTGAGTCGTTAGAAAATTTCGGCAAGTACATCTTGTTGTGTAATTTCCACAATTACATCGATACATTCGCTGCTTTCTTTGGCGTTGAAATCATTGGTAAAAACAAGCCGATGCAATGCGCAACAGCGAATGGAATTACCATGATTAATTTCGGAATGGGAAGCGCTTCTGCAGCAACGTGTGTCGATTTACTGTCGGCGATAGAACCAAAAGCTGTTTTGTTTTTGGGAAAATGTGGTGGATTAAAAACGAAAAGTCAAGTAGGCGATTTTTTATTGCCGATTGCAGCCATTCGTGGTGAAGGAACTAGTAACGATTATTTTCCGCCAGAAGTCCCTGCATTGCCAGCCTTTGCATTGCAAAAAGCTATTTCAACAACCATTCGCGACGCAGGATTTGATTATTGGACAGGAACCGTTTATACGACGAATAGAAGGGTTTGGGAACACGACGAAGCATTCAAATCGTATTTAAGCCGCATCCGTGCAATGGCAATAGATATGGAAACAGCGACCGTTTTCACGGTTGGTTTTGCCAATAAAATTCCCACAGGAGCATTATTACTTGTGAGCGATCAACCCATGACACCGGATGGCGTGAAAACTAGTGAAAGTGATAATAAAGTAACCACTAATTTTGTTGATGCGCATATAAAAATTGGCATCGATTCCCTCAAACAATTAATCAATAATGGCAATACGGTTCGTCACTTAAAATTTGATTAATACGACTTATTAACGATATTTACACCAACAATTTGTACTCATGAAACAACTCATTTTATTCTTGCTCATCAACTTTGGCGGATTGGCGCTTGGTTCTTTTTTAATGGGAAATCCAGCAGAAAATGAATGGTATCAATCGCTCGACAAAGCACCTTGGACACCGCCAGGATGGGTATTTGGCGCAGCTTGGTTTTCCATCATGTTGTTTTATTCCATTTTCATGCAGCAACTCTTAAAAACGAAGAGCGATAATAGCAAGTCAATCAAATGGTTATTTGGATTATCGGTTTTTTTCAATGTCTGTTGGAATCCGATTTTCTTTGTACATCATTACGTAGTCATAGGGTTGGTTTTTTTAATCGCTTTGTTTATCCTGTTAATACAATTATTTCGCATCTCTTTGCAGCATCAATCAAAAATTGCATTATTGTTATTGCCTTATTTGATTTGGATGCTCATTGCCATTTCGTTGAATGCTTACGTTCTTTAATTGGTTAATTAGTGAAAGCTGTAAAACAACAACGACAAACACTTTTAGTGGCGCTTGCTTTATTGGTCGTCTTTTTAACGATACTTTTCATTTTTTCGTTGAACAGGCAATATGCGCAACAAGAGCAGCTGAATAAACTTCAAACGGAGCAGCAACAGAACAAGCAATTTACAGATGCGCTGTTGACCGAACACGAGCATCTACAAGCAATTACAGGTGTTATCAATCATTACAAAACACAAGTTATTACACTCAAAGGGACAAACGACAAACCTGAAAACAGTTTTCAAATGCATGTTAATCCAACAAAAAAACAAGCTGTTTTATTTAGTGAACAAGCCCCAAAAATTCAACCCAACGAATTATTTCAATTGTGGGGCGTAAACGTTCATAATGACACGCTCATGCTTGGTTTGTTTGATGGTGGCGAATTGGCATTAACTTCTGAACCATTTCCAGTAGCCTCAAGTGTTCACCGTTTTTTTATTACAAAAGAACCGCAGGGTGGAAGCGAACGACCAAGCCTTGAAAACCTTGTTGCAGTTCCCGTTTATTTATTGTTGCAATCAAGTAGGATATTTGAAATGCCGCGAAATTCGGATATTCATCCCTATTGATAATTAATACACACGACATGATCCGTCCAGAAAATTTAGTACCAGGAGACACCATCGCACTCATTGCACCTGCAAAAGCAATCGAACCAGATTTGGTTGATGCGGCAGTAGTGTTATTAGAAACTGCTGGTTACAAAGTGTTGGTTGGAAAACACACCAAAGGGCAACACCATTATTTTTCAGGAACTGATGACGAACGCGCAGCAGATCTGCAGTGGGCAATTGATCACCCCGCTGTCAAAGCAATTGTTTGTGCCCGTGGCGGATATGGAGCTGTTCGCTTGTTGGACAGGGTGCAATGGGCCAATTTTTTGCGCGAACCAAAATGGTTACTCGGTTTTTCAGATATAACGAATTTCCATTTGCATGCCATGCAATTGGATATCGAATCGGTGCACTGTACCATGCCGTTAAACTTTTCAGAAAATTCTCCGGAAGCCGTAGCTTCAATGCTTACGGTCTTGAAAACAGGAACGGTGCAACATGCATGGCCAAACGAACCAATCAACCGTATTGGTGAAGCCTCAGGACTATTGGTTGGTGGAAACTTATCCATTCTTTATGCGGCACTTGGCACACCGTTGCGTCCTAATTTTCAAGGCGCAATTTTGTTTATTGAAGATATTGGTGAGCAGTTGTACCAGTTGGATAGAATGTTTCATGCGTTAAAAATGGCGGGTGCTTTCGATCAAATTGCTGGTTTAATTGTGGGTGGAATGACCGATATCAAAGACACCGCTATCCCAACTGGATTTGATATTACTTCCATGATTTTATCACACGTGCAATACCGATCTATTCCCGTTGCATTCAACGCGCCAATTGGTCATATAAGCGATAATCGTGCAGTCATTGTGGGACGCTACTCCCAGCTCAATGTCACTGACGAAGCCGTTCGTTTTGAACAATAATTCTTTTTCAACGAATTGGTATTGTTTTTGTAAGTGATTACACATTATTTTTGTACCCAAAAGCTAATACACTCATGCGCAATTTAAAATTCGTTTCGTTCATCTTCGTTATTTTGTTATCGCTACAGTCGTGTGTCCAAATTTTCGATGAAATTATTGTGCACAACGATGGAAGTGGAACCTACAAGTACACGGTTAATTTAAGTGCGAGTAAAATTAAAATCAATTCTATTTTAGCGTTAGATAGTATTGATGGGAAACGTGTGCCTAAAATTCCAGAGGTCAAAGAAAAAATTGCGGTTTACATAAAAAAACTGGAGGCAAAAGAGGGGATTTCAAACGTGAAAGTCGAAGCGAATTACATCGATTTCATTTTCAAATTCAGTTGTGATTTCACCAATGTAACTGCTTTGCAAGAAGGGATTCGAGAAGTGGTCAGAGAAGAAGTGAAAGATAAAAACGACCCTTTATTAACGGATTCGTGGTTGTCATGGGATGGAAAGACGTTGACCCGATCAATTCCAAGTTTTGCAATTCCATTGAGTAAATTGAAAGTAGAGGATCAGGAAGCGTTGAAAAAAGGGAAATACATTTCAGTTGCACGCTTCGATAAAGAGGTCATCAAAAGCGAAAATACCCAAGCAGAAATCTCCCCGACTAAAAAAGCGGTAAAATTAGAAGTTAGCGCCTATTCAGTCGCTGTAAAGCCTGCGTTATTGACGAACGAAATTTCTGTTTCAGCGGATTAAAACAGCCTAATTTTATCCACGAAAACAGCTAAAAAACCCCTTTTTAACACAAGTTATCAACTAAAGCTTATTTCGCATCATTTTTTGTAAACAGAATTCAAAAATTGGCTTTACTTTCGTAGTATTCTATTTCGTTTTGAATTATGAGAGGTTACCTTCTTTTGCCATTTTTGGCTTTTTCTTCCATCGTTTTCGGGCAACAATCTGAGGATTTTATTCCTAAAGACGCAGTCACTGTTTTCAGTTTGAACAATATTTCCATTTTACAAAAAGTATCGATGGATGAGTTGGTGTCGTATGATTTTATGACAGCACTTCAATCGGAGTTGTTTGATGGGTCGACTGCAGGAAAATCGTTCAAAGATTCTGGAATTGATTTCAACCAAAAAATGAACATTTTTTATGGTAAAAATGCCGATTATGAATTGTCAGGATTCACCTTTGGAATAACGGATAAAGAAAAATTATTTACAGTATTCGATGATTTTGATCGCTTAGAAAGTATTGTTCCAGGAGTTGAATACTACAATAATTACTTCAATCATTTAATGATTAGAGGAAACATCGGGGTGCTTTTACGCGTTGATGGTAATCAAGAAAAATTCTCGGAAATTGCTGATTCATTGTGGCTAGCGCGCGGAAATAAATTGCCGTGGATGAACGAAGGCGATGACTATTACGAAGGCGATGATTTACCTATCGAAGCAGAAGGTAATTTGGAAGATGCTCCCGAAGATGGTGAAATCGTTGAAGAAGTCATTGAAACACCGATGGAAGAAACACCCGTTGCGGTGGAAGATGATGTGTTGAAAAACTATTACGAGTTACGCGACAGCTTGGAATCTGAATATGCCTTGGTTCAATTGCAACAAATTGTGGAAGAACTGTTTATGAATAACGTTAATTTGAAACAAAACGATCCGCGTTTAGCAGCACAATTAACGCATACTTCAGAAGGTATTTTTTACTTGGATAACAGCCGTAACTTTCAAAACTCGAACAACTTTGGTTACTTCAAAATGATGTTCCCTGATTTGTACAAAGACTTACGTGAATTGTACGTTGGAAACGTGTTGTTGGGCGACATTGCATTGAATGCACATTCAATTGACATTGATTTGCAAGCGAATTATGGCGAAAAGTTGGGAGAAATTTACCACGATTTAAGTAATGCTAAATTTGACAAAAAAGTATTGGATTACATACCTGCTTCTAATTCAGGGTTTTTCACTTACAACATCGACCTGAAAAAAGGATACGAAAAAGCATACGAAGTGATTTTACCCATTTTAAGTCACGAACGCAATCCGCGCATTTCTGCAAATGTTTTAATGCTCGAATTAATCAACGAGTTTGTGAATACTGATGAGGTGTTTAACACGTACAAAGGAAGTATGTTTGGCACATTTAACGGGATCAAACGTGTTAAAACAAAACGAATCGATTTCTTTTACGACGAACAAACGTTTGAATATGGTGAGCGTGAAGTGGAATCGGAAGAAGACATGCCAATTTTTACTTTGGGATTTTCAACGGCACGTCCAGATGTACCAAACAAAGTGTTGAATCACATGGCACGTTTGACGTCACAATTTAAAAACATGGGTGATTATTGGGTGTACGAGGATGCTATTTTGAATTCAGTTCCCTTGTACATGATCAACAAAAACGGCTTATTTATTTTCACAAACGACGAAGATTTAGCTAAAAATCACTCCAATGGATACGGTAAAAATGCAGTTGGCAAAAAACAAGCACAAGCAGCACGTAAAAGTGGATCGATGTACGGTTTTGTAAACATGGAAGCTATCATCAACGATTTACCACGTGAAATGTTTACTGATAAACGCTATGAATTATTGGAATCAATGAAAGGCAAACAAGGTGAAATGGTCTTGACGTCGTCTAAAACGACAAAAGAAAACACCGTTTACCACTTGACCTATTCGTTCAACAATTCGTTTGAAAACGGAGGTAAATATTTATTGGACTTAATCAATTCTGCGTACATTCTTTCTCGTCAATAATGCGTTCAGAAGAAATAGGAAATAAAGTAGTGTTGATCGCGATGCTTTGCATTGCTTTGGGCTTGTTTTTGTATTTCAAACCACAAATTTTTGCACCAGAACCCGAAGCGCGCTTGATGGATCGTTTGCCCGAAGCGGAGATTATTGGACGCTTCAAATTGCTCGATATTGCACGTGAAACGAATGGACTTTTGTTCAAACAGAAAGTTGCCTTTCGTGAATACTTGACTTACGATTTCTTGTTGACACAAGCTAAAAACTTTGGGCTTGATTTACAAAAACCAGGTTATTTTTTCAGCGATGGAAAAGCAGAATGGGGGAGTTTTGTTTCCGTCACAGATAGTTCAAAAATAGGCAGTGGTATTCAACGATTGGAACAATTTTTTTCAGTTCGTGACACCCTGCTTTTTGATCAACATGTCAAGAAAATTCCTCAACTCGGCGTTTATTTTTACTACAGCGATAAGTACTTGTTTGTTTATAATGGCAAACACTTGAAACGACGTCTTGGGAAAGCATTGTTTGCTAAAAATGGTGAAGCAGAGTCTTCTTGGAAAAAGTTCAACGAAATCACCACTTTCTCTGATGAGAACTTGGTTGTTTTTGCTCATTCCGACAAATTAGCCGCAAAAGGGATTGATTATGGTCTTATGGCACACGATAGTGATTCTGCCAACTTCAAATTGAAAACCGTTTTGCACGCGAATTACGATATCAAGGTGAAACTAAAAAAAAACGGCCCAGCAATTGTTCCTGATGGAACAGCTAGCAGACTGTTAAATCTACATTTAGATGTCTCTGAATTTAAAAAAGACAAAGAACACCCATTGTATTCGTGGCTAGCGTCATTGGCTAAACGCATTAGTTTTCCAATTGACGCGTTTTTTGAAGCTTGGGATGGAGATTTGTGTTACCGTGAAGGTGGTGTTCAACTCGTTGATCAAGAACAAGTTGAAATGGGATACGACGACGAATTCAACCAAGTGGAAATTCGAAAACTTGTTAAAGTTCCCGTCAAAGGTTTTGGAGCAATGATGACAGTTAATGAATACGGCAAAGAGTTTATCAATAAATTATTTGCAAAAGGTATTTTGACCAAGCAAGGAAGCAATTATCGTTTTTTGTTTTCGCCGCCATTACGTTTGTCGATTCAAGATACGATGGTTAGTGCATATACTTCTAAGACGATGCCTGTTCCAGCAACGAATAGCGCGTGTTCGGGGGTTTGGATGTACAAACGTACACCATTCGAATTCCAAATAGATTCCATGAAACGCCGTGATGTGTTTGGAACTATTCAATTTCCAGTTCACTACTTATTGAAGCGGAACAAAGCCTTGCGTTAAGAAATATTGTTATTAGTAGGGGATAAAAATGTTTTTTGCTTCTGTAAAGAAACGCATGGCTTCCCATCCACCTTCTCTTCCAACGCCAGAAGCTTTGACTCCACCAAAAGGGGTACGCAAATCACGTACTAACCAGGAATTCAACCAAACAACGCCAGCTTGAACATTATCTGCAACTCGGTGCGCTTTTTTCAAGTCGTTCGTCCAGATAGTTGCGCTTAATCCATATTGTGTACTGTTTGCCATCATCAAGACTTCTTCTTCGGTGTCAAATGGGGTAAGCGTTACAACAGGTCCAAAAATTTCTTCTTGGTTTGTGCGACAATCGTATGCTAAGCCTTCAATAACAGTCGGAGCGAGGTAATAACCATTGTTGTATGGTTCAGGCAAGAAAACACGCTCACCACCCGTTAAAACGCTTCCTCCTTCTTCTTCTGCAAGACGAACGTAGGAAATGACTTTTTCCAAATGCGGTAATGAAACTAGTGCGCCCATTTTCGCGTTTTTATCTGTTGGGTAGGAAACAGTTAATTGTTTCACGCGTTCCACAAATGCAGTTTTGAACTTTTCGTAGATTGGTCGTTCGATGAAAATACGAGATCCACACAGACAAATTTGACCTTGGTTCGCAAACGATGAGCGTATTGTTGTTTTGATCATTTCGTCAAAGTCACAATCAGCAAAAATGATATTCGGATTTTTCCCGCCCAATTCAAGCGATAACTTCTTGAACATTGGTCCTGCTGTTCGAGCAATGTATTCGCCTGTTTTTGTTCCACCTGTAAACGAAATTGCTTTGATTTTCGGGTGTTTAACAATAGCGTCACCAGTTTTTCCTCCTGTTCCGTGAACGATGTTCAAAACACCATCAGGCATACCACTTTCTTTGATGACTTCACCCAATAAATAAGCGGTGTAAGGAGTGATTTCGGATGGTTTTGCAATGACACAGTTTCCAGCAGCTAATGCAGGTGCAATTTTCCACGAAAACAAGTACAAGGGTAAATTCCACGGTGAAATACAGCCAACAATTCCAATTGGTTTGCGGGTTGTGAAGTTCACACCAACACCTTCCATCAAATGTGATTCTGAAGAAACGTGTTCACATGCTGTTGCAAAAAAGTGAAAGTTAGAAACCGCGCGTGGAATGTCGACATGTGCAGCTAGTGATAATGGTTTACCATTATCGCGTGATTCAGCTGCTACAAATTCGTCCATTCGTTTTTCAATTCCCAAGCTAATGCGCATCAAAATAGCACCGCGTTCTTCACCACTCATCGTCGACCAAATAGGAAATGCTTTTTCGGCACTTGCTACTGCTAGTGCGATATCTTCTTCAGTTGAATCCGGAATTTGGCAATACACCAATCCAGTAGCAGGTTCGTAATTGTCGACATAATTTCCTTTTGCTGGGTCGCAATAAGATCCGTTGATGAAATTTTGAATTCGATTCATAGCATGAAATTGAGTGTCAAAGATACGATTTCACCACAAAAAAAGGCCAGTTTCCACTGACCTTTTCGTTAATTCTATATTAATTACGAATGAATCAATTATTCGTGAATGATTAATTTGAAACCTTTACCATGAATGTTTAGGATTTCGATGCGTTCATCTTCTTTCAGTAATTTACGCAATTTAGCAATGTAAACATCCATTGAACGACCGTTGAAATAATTATCATCTCCCCAAATCGCGCGCAATGCAGCTTGTCTGTCCAAAACGTCATTGCGGTTTTTACACAACAAATTCAATAATTGTCCTTCTTTAGTTGTCAACTTTTTATCTTCTTCTTTCAAGTGCAAAATACGTGCAACTGGATCGTATGTGATGGTGCCAATCGTTTGTACATCATCATCTTCCCGTTCTACACCACCGCTTCTTCGCAGAATTGCATGAATGCGTGCTATCAATTCCTCCATTACAAACGGTTTTGTCATGTAATCATCTGCACCAGTATCAAAACCTTCCAGTTTATCTTCTTTCATGTTTTTAGCAGTCAAGAAAAGTATCGGAATGTTTGGATCGATCAAACGTACTTCTTTTGCCAAAGTAAAACCGTCCATTTCTGGCATCATGACATCGAAAATACAAAAGTCGAAGCGACCTGCATTGAAGCGTTCGTAAGCATGTTTTCCATTACGTGCTAATTCAACTTGAAATCCTTTTGCCTTTAAGAACGTTTGCAGTAATTGACCTAAGTTGTCATCGTCTTCTGCGAGTAAGATTGATTTTTGTTTGTTCATCGTTATCGGTTTATAGTTACACGAAATTCGGACCCTTCACCAAACTGGCTAGTAACATCGAGCGACCAACCAAATAGGTCAACCAATGCTTTCACATAACTTAGTCCAAGTCCAAAACCTTTGACATTGTGCACGTTTCCTGTTGGAATACGGTACAATTTATCGAATATTTTTGAAATATGTTCTTTCTTGATGCCAATCCCTTTGTCGCTAATTGACAAGATTACTTTATTTCCTTCAACGCTCAAACGCACGGTGACGTGAATGTGTTCGTTGCTGTATTTGATGGCATTATCAATCAAATTTGAAATCATGTTGGTCACGTGCATGCGATCTGCAGTGATGTAAACTTCTTCGTTTGGCAGTAGCAAATCAAGCTCACCGTCACTACCAGCGATACGGAAAGTTGCCGTTTTTGCAATGCTTTGAATAACTTCAACCAACGGAACTTCTTCTTGGCGAACTTTTAATTCACCGCGATCGATCACAGCACTTTGTAGTATTGCTTCTACTAAATTCCCCAAGCGTTTGTTTTCTTCACTAATCATTTTTACGAACGGCGCCGCAACGTTAGCGTTTTCTCCCATCATGGAAGGGTCTCCCATTGCTTCACAAGCCAATGAAATAGTGGAAATAGGTGTTTTAAACTCGTGGGTCATGTTCGAAATCAAGTCGTTTTTTAACTCAGATAATTTTTTCTGGGTTAAGATTGTTTTGAACATGTATGAAATGGTGATAATGATAAGAATAACAAGGACCAAACTGATAATCAGTGGACTTCCCATAGAGCGCAAGACAATTGATTTTTGATTGGGGAAGTATACGTGCAAGAGCAATTTGTCTTCCAAAATTTTATTCGGAAACAAAATTGTTTCGCTTGCTTTTGAGGTGTCTAAATCTAAATTATAGCGGTTGTTATTCTGTGTAAATGCAATTGGTTTGCTGTTTTCTTCTGAGACAACAAAGGTGAAGTTATCTGGGAGATTTTCAGCTGTCAATTCAGCAGAAATAATCGAATCTAAGAGCGGTAAATGAATGCGTTTAGAAGGACTCAGGTAACTGTTGTCTAGAAAAGTTTCCAGCATCATGCCATTGATATACTTCGCTTTTTTGACAATTTTGTGCATCACACGTTGGTCGTTGTGTACTGCAATTCGAATGGAGTCGTTTTTGAAGTCCAATTGATTATTCGAACCCATTAGTCGTCTGATTTGACGCACATCTTTGACTAAAATCTCTTGGTGCGCATGTACTCCTGAAATTGAATCGTAGGTTCTACCATAAACAACGAGGTAGTTTTCCAAGGTGCCATTGATGCTTACCATTGTATCGCGAATTGAAATGAATTCTTTCAATTCAAACAAATCGTTCATTTCTCTATTGAGCAAGGCTTGGTATTCTTTGGAGCAACAAGCTTTGTTTAGACGTGCAAGTTGCGTTGCTTCTTCACGGCGTTCGTGAATAGCGCTAACACGGTTTAAAACGGATGCAACTTTTGATTTGAAATCACTTGATTTTCGGTCGTACAACTGCACCGTTTGGTACACTTGAATCAATAACAATGCAAGCATGGCTAACCATACCGCAGTAATAATCAAATTTATTCTAATTTTTATCATATGCTTCTGGAAACGAATGTAACCGAAATGTTAAAACGGGAGTGAAGCTTAACGTTTTTTAACGGCAGAAAGCTAAGGAAGCACTTTGTAACTAATTGAAAACGAATGTAAAAAGCAGCTTATTTTTTGTTGCGGCGCTTTTTCGGTTTTCCGTATTTGTCCATCATTGCTTTTTTGTGATCGTAGCGGACATTTACTTTTTTGTTTTTCGCTTTTTTCTCGTGGAAAGCTGGTCCTACATCTTCGCGACGCGGTAGTTTTACTAAGTTGCCAGGCATTGACAATTGCGTTTGCTCAAAAGGAAGCAAGATATCGCTTAGTTCAACTTGATCGGGAACGCTCACGAAAGGAAGTGCTTGTTCCATTAATGCTTCCACATTTTTCAAAGCAGTTGCATCTTTTTCTGAGACGAATGAAATGGCATTTCCTTTTTTATCGGCACGACCGGTTCTACCGATACGGTGAATGTAGTTTTCGGTATTTTCTGGAATGTCAAAGTTGATAACGTGTGTGACATCTGTAACGTCAATACCACGCGCAATCAAATCGGTTGCGATCAATACGCGGTAGATTCCACTTTGAAAGTGATTCACACTATTAAAACGGAAGTTTTGCGCTTTGTTGGAGTGAATAACGCCCACTTCGTGTTGTAAAAGCGGTTCCATTTCGTTGAATAATAAATCGGCTTGCACACGCGAGGAAACAAAGACCAATACTTTTGAAAAATCGGCATTGTTTTCCAACAAATGTTTCAGGAGGTTGACTTTCGAAGTAAAATTTGGAACAGCGTATGCAACCTGGTCAATTTGAGCAAGTGGCGTTCCTGAACGAGCAGCTTCTACCCGAATTGGCGCTGTGAAATTATCCGCTAAAAATTGTGCGACTTCTTCTGACAAGGTCGCCGAGAACACCATGTTTTGGCGTTTTTCGGGTAAATATTCAAAAATGCGCAACAATTGCGGTCGAAAACCAAGGCTCAAAGTTTCATCAACTTCATCGATGATTACTTTTTTCGCATGTTTCAATTGCAGTGAACCATTTGCGGCTAAATCCAAGATGCGACCAGGAGTACCTACCAAAATATCCAATCCGAGCAACACCATTGCAGCTTGCGTATTGATGTTAGCACCACCATAAACACCACCAACGGCAACATTCATGTACGGTGTTAGCTTTTCGACTTCACGCACCACTTGCGCCACCAATTCGCGTGTTGGCACGATGATCAATATTTGCGGATGTGGTTCTTTGGAGAATTTCCACATGCACAAACTTGGCAAGAGATAAGCTAATGTTTTCCCTGTTCCAGTTTGCGCAATACCAATGGTATCTTTTCCAGACATCATGACAGAAAAACCAGTCGCTTGAATCGTTGTTGGCGTTTCATACCCCAAGTCATCGAGGGCATTCCAAAGCGGCTTTTTTAAGTTTAAATCACGAAATGTCATGGAAAAATATTTCTGCAAAGGTAGTTAAAGAAAATAACCGACCGAATGAATTGTGCGAAATCGTATTTTTTTTATCTCCTAATCCTTTATAACACTTAGTTTTTTGTGTGAAATTCCTGTTTTACTTGCAATGTTGACGATATATTCTCCAGCATAAACGGTTTGAGTATCAAAATACGTTATGGTACTTCCTGGTTGTATGTATTGTGTTGCAATGATTTTTCCCGATAAGTCTAACAAGGTAACTGTCAACTGCTCATCAACCAATCCCTTTACTTGAATTGCGACAATTTCGGATGCTGGATTTGGCACCAATTGTATTGTTAACTGATCCAACTCGCTTTGTGTTATTCCTGCGGTAGAAGAATAAACGGTTGTTGGCTCTGTAATACTCGTTACTTTGCTTGCAGAAACGACACCGTAATAGGTTGGACCAACTAAATAGGGGTAAACGGAATTCCAGTTGGCATCTACCGTTGCAAAATAACAATAAGTACCATTTGGATACTCTGGCGTTACACAAAAACGACCATTGTGGCTGTCTAAATAATCTGCTTGTCCCACATGTGGAATGTATTCGTAATCTTCGCGAAAATATCCCAAAGGATACGTTGCACTTACAGCAGGTCCGTCTGCAACATCTGTTCCATCGGCATGAACTGTTCGTGTTGTGATTGCGCGCAATTGGTAACTCGATTTGATACGTGTAATTCCGCCCGTTCCATCAGCATTTGCAAAACCATACGCACCATATACAGGAAAACCGTCTGCAGCAAATCCAATTAAAGGTGAATGAACAGTATTGTCAATAGCGTACAAGCCATCTGCATCGTACAACGTACAAATGGTTGAAATGACAGTTAAGTCTAAATCAAATGCACTTGGATTCTGATGGTGGTGATAATTACCTTGAGCTGGGTGACCTTTGGAACAGTCAAAACCTGCTTTTTCAGCAACAATTGCATCCCTGTTCCAAGCTTGTGTTGTTGCAGGTCCTCCGGGACAAGGTGGATTTCCAGGTCCGCCACACAAACTATTGGTTGTAGTGTTCCAAGCCACACCGTCTCTGAAATCAAACATTGCTGTACCATTGATGAAAATACCGATATTTCCTCCTTGAGTTGCTGTTGGCGTTCCCGTATTTTGAACAGGCGTTAAGGGCAATTTAAAAATTGCGTTTTGATCACTAGCCAAACTTGGATTACCATCTAAAAAAGGCCCAGTAGTATATGCTGGAATACCATGTGTTGTCACATACACCCATGCTGAGGAATATTCTACTTTTTGGACATTTGCTTTTACGTTATCTTGAATTGCCGTTGAATTTCCTTGTACGTAATGACTTCCATTAATTGTCGTGTTTTGGAGCCAAGATGTGACACTCGGACTTTGCCCTATTGCGTTTAACGCAAAGAATAAGAGCGCAGTAGCACTGATTTTTTTCATTTTCATGGGTTTTGTTGTTTAAAATTATTGATTGGAAATTGAAATGCTTTGTTCTGTACAAAACCGTTATCGGATAGGCACATTAAAAAAGCGATGATATCTATTTTGTCTCGGGATGTCAAGTGGTTTTTAGCGGGCAATCGCGCATCACCATTTGATACACCCGTTTGATAATGGTTCAATACGTCGGCTAGTTTTTTGAAACGACCATCGTGCATGTAGGGGTAGGTGAAGGCAATGTTGCGCAAACTTGGCACCTTGAAATGAAGTGAATCTTTTTTGTTTTTAGTGATTTCATATCTACCCAAGTCGTTTAAGTTTGGATCTATTGGCAAATCGTTTTTTGCAAAGTCATGATTGGTGAAAAATGGTTCTGTGTGACAACTGGCGCAATTTTCATTAAACAGCGCATAACCGGTTGCTTCTTGCTCCGTAAATTGCTCTTTGCCTGCACGCACCCTGTCGTATTTCGAATCGGCACTGATCAAGGATAATAAGAACTGTGCCATTGCTTTGAGTAATTGTTCGCCACTTAATTGTTCTGTTTTGTAAGCTTTTACAATCAATTCATGGTAACGCTTGTTCTTGTTAACACGTTGCAACACCGTTTTTAAATCACTTCCCATTTCCGTTTTGTTTGCAATCGGAGCAAGTACCTGAAAATCCAAATGAGAAATTGCGCCATCCCACATGAATTTTTTTTGCCAGGCCAAATTGAATAAAGCTGGGGCGTTTCTGTTGCCTATTGCATCGTTAATACCGTGACTTGTTGGGTGATCTACATGCGTAAATGCAACATAGGAAGAATGACAACTTGCACAAGAAATCGTGCTGTCTTGCGATAAAATCGGATCGTAAAACAATACTTTTCCCAATAGTATTTTGTCAGCTGTTATTGGATTGTTATTGAAATTATAAACTGGTTTTGGCCAATAATTTGGATAACTGATCAATGCAGGGATTTTGAAGTAACTGAGACTTATTACCACGACAAAAAATATCCACAGCAGTTCTTTTTTCATGGCATTATAGGTTTGAAAAGTTGCTGGAATAAGCCTGAAAAAGCAACTGCTGCTGGTGAGGGCGACATGATTTCATAATCGTTTGTAGCTGCTATCCAGTTTAGCAACGGGTCGATTGTAAGTTCTACAACCAGTTTATTTCCTCGTTTAACAAAAGGAAAAGTTACGGTTTGTAGCGTGTTAGTTGGAGCAGTAGCACCTCCAATATGATAGGCAAACGATTTTTTTTCGGATTGATTACGGATGATTTCGCCTTCCATTTTCAAATGAATATATCCGCTTTGCCACGTCCAAAAATGACCGTTCATCGGATCTAAATCGCCCGCTAATACGCCATGTTCAACAGTTGCACTATCCACACCGATCAACATTCTGATTGCATCGACTGCTTGGTTGTTGCATTGATTCAGTGTAATTGTCGTTTTACTGGAATCGTTGAGTGTCAACAAATGATAAGTATCGTATCGTTTTACGACCTTGTCTTTATGCAGCAATTCAATCTGTCCAACATAAAAACTAAACGCGTGCAATTGAATGGAATCCGAAAAAACTTGGTTAAAAGTGACTGTTTTGTGTTGAAAGGTTGGTATAAATTCAATTGTCGTTTGCGCTCGAGCAAAAGAAAAGAACCAGCAAAACAGGACACACAAACGAAAGTACATATGTCTTTAGATACCGAACGTTACGAAAGGTTTAATTGAATAAAATGACTCCGACTGTAAAATAAATAAACAGTCCAACAATGTCGTTTAAAGTTGTGACAAATGGACCTGTAGCCAATGCAGGATCTATTTTATAATGATTCAACACCAAAGGTATCAAGGTACCAAATATCGCAGCAAATAATATTACAGTGAAAAGTGAGATACTTACGACCATCCCAAGCGTTGCGCTTTCAAAATAATATGCAATTCCAAAAATTAACGCAGATAATACGATTCCATTTAAAAGTGCGATTAGGAACTCTTTGTATAATTTTTGAAGAATACTTCCAAACATATCACTTCCTTTGGCGAGTGATTGTACGACAATTGCGGAAGATTGTACACCAACATTTCCACCCATTGCGGTAATGAGTGGAATAAAAAATGCCAAAGCAGGGACTTTGGTTATGCCACCTTCAAAACTAGAAATAACTTGAGCACCAAGAGTTCCACCAAGCATAGCAATTATTAGCCAAGGTATGCGGGCGCGAATAATTTTCCATATACTCGAATTGGATTCTACTTTTTCAGATATACCAGATGCTAATTGGAAATCTTTGTCGGCTTCTTCTTTGATGATGTCGACAACGTCATCGATGGTGATGCGCCCAACTAACTTGTTTTGAAAGTCGACGACAGGAACAGATACTAAGTCGTATTTTTCCATCACTTTTACAACTCGTTCACTCGAGTCACTCGTTTTGACAAAAATCAAATTTTTGTCGTTAAAAAGTT